>RAYE01000101.1 GCA_003612285.1 bacterium D16-51
TCCAGAATCTCCAAATCCGCAACTCTGCCCGAAACAATATCCATCTGCGTGTCCTCATAGCTTTCTGTCCCTTCTGTATGGATATTGATGCCGATGCTTGGGATACCGTTCATCCTCTCCGGCGGTATCTGGTTGAAAATAGCGATTGCTTCCGGGACGTCTGCTATCCCCTCATGGTACTCTCCAAAATTGTGGAACTCCCCGCACTCCGCCACTGTAAGGGTGACAACCGTCTGTTTTTCCTCCTGTGCCTGCTCTGCGGCTTTCTCCTGCAGGGCGGCTCGTTTTTCCGCATGATAGGCTTCCACACCCGGAAGATACTCCCCAAGCGTCCCGGTCTTTCCCTCTGTAATGGGATTGATGTCTACCTTAACGCCGCCGATTGTAAAACCGTCCTCGTTGAAGGCATTGAACAGGGTATCTTCGTTTTCCCCGCCCCGGTACTCCACAGCCACGTCAAGGTCAGATACAGGTTCTTCCAAACCTCTGCATCTGCTCCCTGTAACCGCCATATCCACAAGCTCTATATCCATCCCATACTCGTCAATTTTGGACTGTAAATAAGCGTAAACACTCATTTCTATATCTTCCTGTGTCTGCCCGTTGACAGGGTTAAATAATTCCTCAGTTCTGGCTTTAAAATCGGCTATCACTTTGCTTTCCGCCGCTTCCGGCACTTCGGTTCTGATACGTTCCTCAAGATGCTCTTTTTCCGCCTGTTCTGCCTTTTCTATCAATCCGTCATAATCAATCGGTATCAGTTCATCGCCAGTGCGGATACTGCCCTCCAGACTGCTCCTGTGCGCCGGCTCTTTCAAATCCGTCACAATCTCGTCAAGCGCCTGTCTGATTGTTATGTCCGGATTGTCATATACGCCCCCGTCCAGTTCCCGGTAGTCCATATCATAAATGGTGTAATCATACCCCTCAGTGGCTTCCTGAATACTGATATAACGGTCTGCCAGACGGAAGGCAAGCTCTGTTTCTGCCCTGTCTGCTTCTTTGGCATTGGCATCTATGTACGGATTTCCCCACTCCGTAAACGGTACATCTTCCACGATATGCTTCTGGTTGGCTGTGGGCATGAGATGTTCCATTTTCCCCTGTCCATAGAGGGCATCAAACCTGTCCATATAGAGGGAAATATCGTCAAGACCGCTGCTCTTTAGCTGGTACTCAAACCGCTGTTTCACAAAATCCTTGATTTCCTCCGGTGACATTTCCCGGTGAACCCGTACCTTGTCAAAGCCGACCTCGTGATTTAAAGCCTGCAGATCCTCCATGAAGCGGCTGCTTTCCACCGCCGCCTTGCTGTGCGTAAAATCCAGTGACAGACAGTTTTCATGGTTTCTGACGTGGATCAGGTCAAATTCGCTGCCATTGACATGGAAGCCGAAAGTTGCCCTCGCCATATCCGGCTTGTCCTCCGTTTCCCTTCCCCGGTACTCTGTGAATTTCGCCATTGCTTCCGGAAGGCTCTCAAAACGCTCCAGCCTGCTTTTTTCCGGGCTGTTCTCCGCCCAAGTGGATAAATCCTCAATGACATAATAGGAAACTTTGTCATTGTCCGGCTCTGCCATTGTATTTTCTGCCGCTGTATGTTCTTCCGCTGCTTCTGCCGGGATTTCCGCTGTTTCCTCCCTGACCGTATCTTTTTCTGTGCTGATTTCCGCCGATACCGAAAGCTCCTTTGTAAATTCCGGTATCTCCCTGTAACCAACGGAATCCACATAATGGCTTGTGTTTTCCCCGTCCTGATGCAGCACCACCACATCGCTTACGGAAAGGGAATGCCCGGTAAAGTCTGCCGGGTGGTCTATGTTGAACTTGGTATAAATATCTTCAAGGCTCATACCCTCCGTAAGCTCCCCGGTATAGACAAGGGTGTAATTCTCTCTGGAAACCGGGATACCTTCTTTTTCAAGATAATCCATATCCATAAAGCGAATATCCCTTGTTTCCGCTGAATCTTTAAGCTGGTAGATGCCAAACCTTCCCTCATTGCCATACAAAAGCTGTGCTTCCCGGTTAGGCTCGCTGTCCTCCAATTCCTGCTTCATGGACTGGTATTCCTTATAAGCGTTCCAATCGCCTTTTTCCACGCCGAACAGCCCGTCATGCTCCTGCAATGCCGCCCTGTCCTCTACAAGCGTTTCTGAACCGTCTGCATGGAGCTGGTACACCGATACATCTTCCCCAAACAGTTCCGATGCCATATCCTTTGTCAGAGGGAGCATTTCATCCCATGAATATCCGTATTCGTGCATTTCCGACAGCCCCACCATTCCGTCCGGGAGAGCGTCAATTTCTTCCTGCGCCACCCTGATCGTTTCCCAAAGCAAGGCTGAATCGTCTTTCTGCTCCGCAATGGAATGTGCAAGGGAAGTGGTCTTATACATATCATCCAGCTTATACGCATGGTTCATAATCAGATTGCGCTCATCGCTGTCATATACCGACCTGTGAAATTCCATGCGGTTAATAAGCTGCTCCGCTTGTACCGTTGCCGGAAGCTCCGAAACGGTATGTACTTCCCATTCGCTCATATCCACATCAAAATCATAGAACTGCGGATACCCGTCATTCAAACCGTTGCTTCTCATAATCGGCACAAACTCAAAACCTCTCTCCTGCAGATAATCCAGTACATTTCCATTCCACTCATTTTCTTCCAAAAATGGTATGGCATATAAAACATTTGCCACTTCTGACTGCATATCCGCAATTTTAATGGTTTCATATTCCCCGCTGTCCGGCATGGAAATTCTCACAATTACATCGCCATATTCAATCGGAACATTCGCCTTTTCCCGTTCTTCCTGCAATGCCTTATAATCAGTTATCTCATGGGTGTCCGTATCATAGGCATAGTCTAAATGGTATTCCTCTACTTCCTCGCTCCGTTCATTGGCAAGCAGCGTTACCCATGCACCGGCTCTTTCAAGGTAGGCTTCCACATTCTGCCTGTCATCGTCTTTCATGGCAGACAGCAGATTAAATATTTCCGTCCTCTCCACGCCCTTAACATTCAAAAGGTCATATTCGGAACGGTCTGTATTTGACACAAGCAGGATAATGTCCTCCTGTGACTGTTCTGCAACACGTTCCTTTTCAATCTCCAGAAGCTGCGCTTCAATCCCCTTTATCAGTTCCGAGGAAGTCCGGCGTATGGTGTCGAGGGAAGATTTCAGCTCCGGCATCTCTTTTCCGCTGCTCCACCCGGCGATATAACCGAAAGAATAATCAGACGTGTCAATCCCGAAATGCTGGCATACGGTGTAAGCGATGCTTTCGGCTTCTACCTCTTTCGTTTCCCGGTCTTTATAAACTGCTTTCTCCGTATCCTGCTCCGCTTCCCTTGCATGGAGCTTTGCGTGCGCCACTTCATGGACTCCGGTCTTTGCGGTCTGCGCTTCGCTCATGCCCTCTTTAATGGCGATAGGGCGGCTTAAATCAATAAAATATCCTTTCCTGTCACCCTCCATTTCCTCATATCGGATTGGGACAGGGGAAACCCTCTCCAATGCTTCCATAAAATCCTGATAACGCTCCACATTTCCATGCAGTTCATTCACGCCAAGTCCGGGAAGCTCTTTCCCGTCCGTCTGGGAATAATCGAACACTGTCACGACACGAAAGGCGGGTATCTTTATCTCCACTTCCTCCATGACGGGCATCCCATCCCGGTCAAGCACAGGCTCATTCGTTACTGGATCAATCTTCTCCTGTTCCTCTTTGATTTTATAAGGCGCAGGCGAAAGGATACGGATACCCCTCTCCCCCTTGTTTACATGGCGTTCAAAATTCCTCTGCCATGCCTTGTATCCGGCAACGTATGTCGCATCCGGGCATTGCATCTCTATAAGCTGGATATTGTTTGCGCTGTAATTGTGGAATTTTGACATGGTGTTCAGGTAGCTTTTATATTTCTCCCCTTCAAACAGCTCCTTCAAGCCTTCCTCCAGCCTGTCCGTTATCTCTTTGACTTTCTGTTTTTCAGTTCTTGCATCTGCCATATGGTTATCTCTCCTTTTCCTCCATAAAAACAGAGGGCAGATAAGTTTCCCTGTCTGCCCCCGCTTTAGATATTTTTATGTACTGATAATTTTATAAACATTCCTCTTTATTTTTTGCCTTATCCGGCTCTGGCGCTTTTTTCTGCTGTCCCGCCTTTTCCTTCATCTGCGACAGCTTATCTTTTACGGACACCCGCCCTCCTTTCTCCGCTTCCTTCCCGGCATCCAGACGGGCAGAGAGCCGATCCAGCTTTTCAAACGCCTGATCTGCCCCGTCAATCTTCTTCCGCAGGTTCTCCACCGCCTTTTTTACAGGCGTGTTGACTGCCCTTGTCAGACCGACACCCGGCTTTTCATCCGATACCTCTTTTGTTCCTTTCCCGGCTAACAGCCTGCCCACGTTGGAAACGCTGTTCCCGATCTGCTTTAACTCGTCCCCGATGCTGTCAATCTGGTTTGCTGTCTTTTCACAGTCCGTCATCACGTCAACCAAATGCTCCCGGTAGCCGGAAAGCATGGACTTCATGCCGGAGATTCCTTTCTGGAGAACCTTGCACATCTCCGCCTTGCCTTTTTCCTTAAAAGCGTTGACTGCCTGCGTTGCTGTTTCCACCAGACGGTTTCTTACCGCTATCAGACGTTCCGACAGGCTTGTGACTTTCTCCTGAAGGTGGGATATTTTCTCCATAAGGTTCTCCGTAACGGACTTCGGCTGTTTCTCCTGCATCTGCGAAAGCTGCTCCCGGACACCCTGTAATTCATCCACCATTGCGGCAAGCTGTACCTGCATACCCGCCACATACCAGAAAACACCCATAAAATCCTGTGACTGCTCTTTCATGTTCTGCTGGTTCAGCAGCTCTATAAGCTGCTTTAATGCGTCATTTTCCTCCATGACCTGTTTTGTGTTCTGTCCTGCTGTTTCCATTTTGCCCTCCTTATAAACTTTCCTCTTTTCCTTTACCTTTTGAAATATCCATCTTTTCCGGCGGTTTCTGCCCGTATGCCTTCTCACGCATCTCGGCAAGTTTCTCTTTTATGGAAATGCGCCCTCTCGGACTGTCGGCTAACATCCTCTCCTTCCCATGCTCCGCCACCTTCTCCGATACTGCCCGGTTCACCTGCGGTCTGAAAGGCGCATCCGCCACCGCTTCCGCATCATGCCCCATTTCCTCTGTATCAAGTTCCTCCTGTTCCCCGTCATTCTCCGGCTCATCGTCCATATCAATCCCATCGCCGCCCTTTTCATCCATATTTAAAAGGGCATTTAGCTCTGTCAGGCGTTCCAGTTTCTCCGCAAGCTCCGCTTCCTGTGCGAATGGCTTTGTAACCTCCACCTTTGCGGTTTCAAGCTGATGCTCCACATTCTCCAGTTTCTGCGCCACCGTTTCCATTTTCCCGGTCATGCCCTCTAAGGCGTTGCTTAACCTCTGCAAATTTCCCAACGGATCAGTGCCAATCTCCACCTCATGGCTGATGATGCCCTTTAAATTCACCGTAAACTTGGAAAAGAACGAATCAAAGGAAACGCTCATTTTAAATCCCTGATACTCCCCGATTGTGACCGCCATATTCGGCTGTTTTGCACTTCGGCACATATCAATCAGTGCTGCCCCGGCTTCCTTCTTGTCCGTATATACCCGGTTGCCGATTTTTATGGAGAAAGTGTCCTTGTCCGGGAATTTATTCTGTGCGTAGGTCTGAATATCGGCACGATACCCCGCAAGGCGTTCCTTCATGGAAGCGATCTGCACCGGATAATGCTTCACGATATTGTCCTCTAAGCGGTACTTCTGGCTGGTGTGGTTCGCCTTTAACAGCTTTAGCTTGGACACCTGAATATCCAAATCCATCTTTTCTTTTATGTAGGGATTGCCCGTTGCCAGAGCCTTTACTTCCGCATAGGTAAGAGCCGCTTCGTCTATGTCCTCACAGCTCCTGACCGGGGATTTGCTCGTCATAATCTGCCCGATGAATTTCTGCTTGTTTTCGATGAGCTGCCATGAGTAGCTGTCAAATGTCCCCTCCGTCACATACCGGAATATTTTTACCTTGTCATTCATGTTGCCCTGTCTTAAAATCCTACCTTCCTGCTGTTCAATGTCGGACGGACGCCAGGGCACATCGAGGTGGTGTAACGCAATCAACCTGTCCTGTACGTTTGTCCCGGCTCCCATTTTTGCGGTTGAGCCTAACAAAAAACGAACCTGTCCGCTTCTTACCTTTGCGAACAGCTCCGCTTTCCTTGTTTCCGTATTGGCGTTATGGATAAATGCTATCTCATTCTCCGGCACTCCCTTTGCCATGAGCTTATCCCTGATGTCCTCATATACGTTGAATGTCCCATCTCCCTTCGGTGTGGATAATAGTGATAGGTAAGAGTTTGATGTTATCTCTCCCTTTTCCCCCACTCTAAACCGTGCATGAACCTTTCAGCTCACACGGCTTGCCATCAAGAATGGATAAATTAGCAGTTTAACAGCTCTCAACAAAAGCAAGGCTTCTCAGTTTT
>RAYE01000102.1 GCA_003612285.1 bacterium D16-51
TGGATTTCTTTCTACAATGGTTATGTCCAGGAACATCTGATGAAAGAGCTGGATGTCCAGCCATGCATCCATATATTGGACTGCACCAAGGTCCTTGTCAATCTGGACAATGGGAATTATGAGAATTCTTCCGTGGTAAAGATAGACGGGGAAACCATGCGCGGATATAAACTCGGTGTCCTCAGAGGCGTCCTGGACGATTCAGGGATAGTGGAGGAGGCTGTGTTCGCTCAAGACCCATGACATGGAGCAGTGCAGGCAAATGCTGCGTAACACTTCCTGTTTCCATGAAAACGACATACTGATCAATGACAGGGGATTTCTGTCGCGGGAGATTCCTACAGCTCTATGCAGAATGCACTTTAGAAGTGCGACGACTTCTTGATCCGATCCTGGCTAAAGTATAGCAGGCTTTTGGGAAAATTCCTAAAAGCCTTATTGAAGTTATGGCTGATTTGAGAAATGTGTTTGTTTAATGATTTATGGGGAGGCAGGAGATTGAAAGATGGAAACCTAAATGGAAAAATACATTCTTCTATGTATCATCAGTGTCAGGAGCGGGGTTATGCAACACCTGTGGATGTCTTAATGGAGATAGGGGTACTTCCAAAAAAGAAGTATGAGGATTGGCGGTTTGGGAGAGTTACATATCTGGAGAGTGTCTGCACCGTTAATCTCCGAATCCTCTCTGCTATTTTGCATCAAATGCGTGTGTATGCAAAAAAGACAGGATTGAAACCATCTTTTTGTTATTACAAGCAATGGGGGACCAAAAAGAAGGGCGGGCAGGGGAAAAAAGAGCTTATTCCCTTGCGGTTTAGCAAAGGTGGAAATACAGACGTGGAAAAATGGTATGTAACACATTTTGTGGACATAAAGCGGATGCAGGAGATAAAGGATAAGAAATAGAAGAAGTTTAGGAACAGTCTTGATGGCTGTTCTTTTTTTGCCTTTTTTCTGTCTGGAAGAGTGAAACGGCTCTTTTTCAGCCTGAAAAAGAGTGCTACTGCCACGACAGCAGATACAGATACGGATAAAATGAACTTACAATTTCATAGGACACGCACATTCCACAATGACATTTCCGCCTCTGCTGCATGGCAGGGGTGGCAGAACCCCATTTCGTGCGACGATAAGCCTGCATTGTGATTCAAAAATGCACTTTATATAAGTTTGTAAAAAATGCATCAGTATTTTTCAAAGTTGATTCGGAGAATCGCCTTGTGATTTATTGCATCACATTGTTGCCTGTGAAGGTTTGGAGCAGAGGGTTGTGCCTACTTGTGTTGCAACAGGGGATAATGAGGTGTCATGTGCATCCGGATTTCAGCGGAAAGCATTTCCGGGGAGTGGCTGCCAGTAGACGTGCCTGGATGGGCATGGTGCGGTATTATGATGGTTTTAGCAAACCATGTTTGTGTTACCCGGCTAGGGGATAATGCGAGAGACTCGCAATGCAAGTATTGTACAAAAAACGGTACAATACTTGGCGGATTAGCTGCTTCCGTTGGTCGCAGCATGACCGCAAGGTTTGAGGTTTCACTTCGCATGAAATTATCATGCGAAGTGAAACCAAAGTCAAACCTGTGAAGAACGCAGAAGCAGCGTTCTTCAAGCTATAAGAGATTGACGGTGTTTATAGCCGGTTGTCCTCTGAAATCAGTGTTTCCGATGCCAAAGATTCAAAGAATATAATAAGCGACCTTGGGCTTATTGGGAGCATTGAGTTGGGAGGATAACAAACTTTGCTAGACATGAGGAAAGATATCTATGGCAGATGTGGGGTACAGGATGGAGGAAGGGGCATGGAAGATAAGAAATATCATTATAAAGTGACAGAGGATGGAACGGATGTGCTGGATGAGAATGATGAGGTTGTGGTTCAGTGTCCGACGGAACAGGAAGCAGTGGAATATATTAAAGAGCATGGGGAGGAGCCGGAATAAGGTTTCTCCTTTTTGTCCGGAAGGGAGATAAAGATGGTATCAGTGGAAGAATTGGAAAGGATGGCAAACATTCCGATTGGCGAGATTAATCAGGGAGAGATTGCCGAGTTTGGAAGTATCAGGATAGACCAAGAGAAAACGGTGGAAGAAAGGACATTATCACTGATTGAGCAGACCGGCAATCCGTATTTCCGCAGAAAAGGAAACCATGTTGTGAAAATATCCTTTGCCAATAACGGTCAGTCTTTTCAGGACAATTTTGTATCAGCACTGGATGGGAAAGCATAGGCTGCTATATTGTGGGCGGCTTGGAATTTTGCAGATAAAAGTCAATTTCCTGTGGAAATTTTATGGCGGGGATGGTATAATAGCTTCAATAAGAACAAATCTAATTTTATATTGAATATACCATTTCTCTTGAGGCTGGGCTTTTAACTTAGAAAATCAAAAGGAGTGGTAAATAATGAACAAAGCAAGACGTATTTATAAAGCTGCCATCTATGTCAGATTATCTAAGGAGGATGGCGATGCCAAAGATGCAAAAAAAGCAGAGAGCAATAGTATCTCAAATCAGAAATCTCTGATTTTGAATTTCCTGAAGGAGAAAGAAGATATTGAAGTGGTATCAGTGCGGGAAGATGACGGGTATTCCGGTGCAAATTTTGAGCGTCCGGCATTTCAGTTGATGATGCAGGATGTGCAGAATGGTCTGGTTGATTGTATTGTAGTCAAAGATTTATCCCGTTTCGGCAGGGAGTACATTGATGCCGGGCGGTATATTGAAAGGCTGTTCCCGGCTATGGGGGTGCAGTTTATTGCCATCAATGACAATTATGACAGTGCAAACAGCAGCGGACAGTCGGATGAGATTGTCATTCCCTTTAAGAACCTCATTAACGATGCCTATTGCCGGGATATTTCCATTAAAATACGAAGCCATCTGGAAGTAAAGCGGCAGAATGGGGAGTTTGTCGGCAATTATTGTGTCTACGGCTACCGCAAATCGGAAGAAAACCATAACAGGCTGGAGCCGGACGAGTATTCAGGGCATGTGGTGCAGGATATGTTCCAATGGGTTAAGAACGGCATGAGTCTGGATGCGGTCAGCAAAAAGTTAAATGCCCTCGGTGTGCTTTCTCCAATGGAGTATAAATTAAGTAACGGAGAGAAATACAAATGCAGCTTTAAGAAGAAGGAAACCTGTGAGTGGACACCCACCGCTGTCCGCAGGATCGTGACAAATCCCATTTATACCGGGATGCTGGTGCAGGGCAGGGTAACAACGCCAAACCACAAAGTAAAGACGCATATCTGGAAAGAAGCTGACGAGTGGGCAGTGGTGGAAAATAACCACGAAGCGTTGGTAAGACAAAGGGATTTTGATATTGTCCAGAGGCTTCTTGCCATAGATATGAGGACATCTCCGGGGCAGGATGCCATCTATATCATGTCAGGGATTGCCGTATGTGCAGACTGTGGGGCATTGATGGCAAGAAAAGTATCTACGGTTTCTGGAAAAAAATATGTGTATTATCTGTCTTCCAGCCACAAAAAGTTTAAGAGATGTACTTCCCACCGCATCCGGGAGGATGTATTGGAGGAAACGGTACTGTCCGCCTTAAAAGAGCTGATTGGGCAGCTTCTGGATGCGGACGAAGTCATACGGCAGGCTGGAGAAATGCAGAACAGAAGAATAGATATCCGGAAGATGGAGGAACGGATACAGGCAAATGAGGAAGAAATCAACCGATATAACCATATGCTGGTATCGCTCTATGAAGATTACAAGGAAGGGATTGTGGACAAAAAGGACTTCCAGTTGATTAAGGAGAACTTTGAGCAGAAGAAATCCATTGCTGAACAGGCAATCCGCAATATTGAAAAAGAGGCGGAAACAGCGGCACAGGAAAGGAACAGTGACCGTTCATGGATTGAGGAGTACCGGGAAAACAGAAATATTTCCTCTCTTACCCGCAGCCTTGTGGTCAATCTGATCAAAGAGGTCAGGGTGCATGAAAAGGGGAATCTTGAGGTTATGCTGGATTGTGATGATAAGTTCCATTCCATGCTGGAACAGGCGGCAAGGATAAAGGAAGCAGAAAGGATGGCGGTGTAAATGGCAAGAAAATCAAGAATGAGACAGCCGGAGCCGCTCCAGTCTGCCGGGGGAAGCGGAAATAAGGTATATAAGACAGCCCTTTATGCGAGGCTTTCCGCAGAGCGTGAAGATACCAGGGAGAGGGGAACGATACAAAATCAAGTCAATTTTATCCGTCACTATGTGGAACAGCAGGAGGATATGGAAATTTATGATACCTATCTGGATGACGGAGTGTCCGGAACAGGTTTTGAAAATCGTACAGAGTTTCAAAAAATGCTTGCGGATGCACAGGCAGGAAAATTTGAATGCCTGCTTGTAAAGGACTTCTTCCGTTTTGGCAGGGATTATCTGGAAGTAGGAAATTATATGGAGTTTGTGTTCCCGGTTATGGGAATACGCTTCATATCCGTAAATGACGGATATGACAGCAAACAACAGAGCGGGATGACAGGCGGGATGGATGTGGCATTTCGGAATCTCATATACCAGATGTACAGCAGGGATTTGTCACGCAAGGTCAAATCAGCCCGCAAAAACAGGAACGAGCAGGGGGAGTATACTGCTTCCTTTACCGCATTCGGCTACCGCAAAAATCCAGCCGATAAGCATAAATTGGTGGTGGATGAACCGGCAGCCGAGGTAGTTAGGGAAATCTTTGCACTGGCAGCAGGCGGGAAAAGTGCATCGGAGATTGCCCGGATTCTGAATGAAAGAAAAACACCTACCCGCCTGCAAAGGCAGTGGGAACGGGGAATCAATTACAAACCTGTACACAACATGGGAGATTACCTTTGGGAAAATACAACAGTGTTGGCGGTTATAAGAAATCCCATCTATAAGGGTACGCTGATACAAAACCGCTATGAAACGGTTGGATTTGGGGATGATAAAAAAATAGTAAAGCGGGATAAATCCGAGTGGAGTGTTATAGAGAATGTGATTCCTGCCATTATCAGCAAAGAATTGTTTGAGCGGGCAAATGCACAGTTTAGTGGATATACAGGAAGTAAGAAAAGGTCCAAAAGTGTGAATCTGTTCCATTGTCCATATTGTGGGAGAAAATTAAGAAAGACACAGCATAAGCCAAAGTATGTATGCAGTGTCAGAAATACGAACCCCGATTTGCCCTGTGCAGGGATTTTTATGGAAAAAGGGGAGGCAGAGCAGATGGTGCTTGACACAGTAAAGGAAGCTTGCCGGATGCGTCTGGATAATTTGATGGTTCAAAAACGGACAGATAATAAGAAGAAAGCTTCTGTATGCCTGTTGTCAGAACTGGAAAAGGAAAAACAGCGTGTGGAGGATAATGCAATCCGGTTGTATAAAGAGTATGCCTCTGGCGGTTATTCCAAAGAAGAATACCTGTCATTGAGAAAAAGCAATCAGATCCTGCTAGGGGAGCTGGAAGAAAAGATTGCCGGGATAGCAGAGCAGGGGAATGAGCCGGAACTGGAGGAAAGAGAGGACGATTTGAAACAATGCAGTTTGCTGGAGGAATATGATGGTAATGTGTTGTCAGAGCTGATTGAGAAGGTGTATGTCTATGGTGACGGCAATTTGCAGGTGTTGTTTAAGAATGATGATTATTTTCGGACGGTATGTATGGGATTGAGGAGAATATAATTCCATCGCTTTATGGAACGTAATGGGAAGTGGGGTAAAAGAGAGTATTTAAGAAACAGGAATAGTGATTGTTTTTTTTGTTTAGCCACTACGGAAAGAATTAGTTCGTAGTGGCTGTTTCAAGTGAGGAGAAAAAAATTATGGAACAGTGTATAATTATTATTTTATACACTGTTTTCGACAAATCCGCATAAATACAGGCATTGTCTACCAGTGTATAAAATTTTTCGGGATTTTAGGATATAATGATTTATTTGTTTTTTTGTCGAAAAAGTGAGAAATAACTCATTTTATGGTGAATTATAATCTCAAACTTCCCATTTCAATAAACGCCTGAAAGCATTAAAAAATCAAGGATTTATAAGCATTTAATTGATG
>RAYE01000103.1 GCA_003612285.1 bacterium D16-51
TAAAATTCTACCCCTATTGGTATTGGTTTTATATATTGCATATCAGATACCTCCTGCTTTTTCGGATGGTCTAATCATATCATATATATGGTGCAGGGAAAAGTATTTCTTTAAAACAGAGATATTTATATTATATACTTTGTTCTCATATCACAGGAAAACCCTGCTACATCCTTATATATTTCCTGTGCTGCCTGCTCTCGTGATTTTTCCAGCTTATCTAATATTTCATGTTCTGCCAATACTCCATATGGATTCGTATTTGGCCTTTTTATTTCAAATGGAAAACCATTTACTGCCAGTGCCTGCGTTAAAAACATATGGATTGCAGTTGTGGTATCTGTTCTAAATCCTTAAAAATTCACCATATCCAGCCATCTTCACAAATTCTTTAAAATACCACAAGGGACACTTCCTTATATGAAGTGTCCCCTGGCATTCCTCTTTTTTACACAAAAACTATTAAAAAAACTAATGTGCCATAATAACTTTCTTCGGGCACTTTGCTGCACATGCGCCGCAGCCGGTACATTTGCTCTGGTCAATATGTGCTATATTATTTTCTACAGTAATTGCGCCAGCTTCACACTGCTTTGCGCAGATACCGCAGCCAATACATCCTGTATCGCACACTGCCATAACCTTCGGCCCTTTATCCTTATTAGAGCAGGATACGCCAAATTTAGCATCATATGGCACTAACTCAATCAGCCCATTTGGACACTCTTCAATACATTTTCCACAGGCTACACAGTGGTCTTTATCAACTACTGCAATCCCCTGTTTTACATGGATTGCATCAAACTGGCAGGCAGCCACGCAAGAGCCAAAGCCCATGCATCCAAAAGAACATGCCTTATCGCCGCGTCCTGGGATTGCTGCTGCACGCTTACAGTCAGAAATTCCATAATAGTTTGCCTTAATGCCTGCTTTTGCACAAGTACCGGCACATTTTACAAATGCCACCATCTTTACGGCTTCGCCGCCGTCAACGCCCATTACTTCACCAATTTTAGCCGCTACTGCCGCGCCGCCGACCGGGCAGGCATTTACAGCCGCTTCTCCTGCTGCAATTGCTTTTGCAAGGGCATCGCAGCCTGCATATCCGCAGCCGCCGCAGTTATTGCCCGGCAAAAACTCACGGACAGCGATTTCTTTTTCATCGACCGGTACCTCAAACTGAATTGCGGCAAATCCAAGAAGAAGGGCAATGAGAAGTCCTGTGATACCAATTACTGCTGCTGCAATTAATACTTGCGTCATACTGTCTTCCCCCTTCCTAAACCAATCCCGCGAAACCGCAGAATGCAATTGCCATTAAACTTGCCGTTACCAGTACAATCGGAGTCCCTTTAAAAGATTCTGGGACATCATTAAACTCAATACGCTCACGGATTCCTGCAAGGATTGTAATTGAAATCAGGAAGCCGAGTGCTGTACAGATTCCACATACAACACTTTCAATAAAGTTATAGCCATCTGAAATATTGTTAATTGCAACACCAAGCACTGCACAGTTTGTTGTAATCAGAGGAAGGTATACGCCCAGTGAAGCGTGGAGCGCAGGCATAAACTTCTTTAACGCCATTTCCACAAACTGTACCAAAGCTGCAATAATCAGGATAAATGCAATTGTCTGGAGATATTCCAGCCCCATCGGCACCAAAATCCCATAATAAATCGGATAGGTAATCATACATGCAATCGTGATAACGAAGGTAACTGCGGCTCCCATGCCGACAGAAGTCTCAACCTTTTTCGATACGCCAAGGAAAGGGCAGATACCGAGGAACTGACTAAGCACTACGTTGCTCACGAGCATTGATGAAATAATAATCACAAATAAATTCACTTAAATCACTCCTCCTTTTTCTTTGCTGCTTCCTGTGCTGCTTTCGCAGCCTTAGCAGCTTTTGCTTTTTCTGCAGCCTCCTTTGCAGCCTGAGCCTTCGCTGCTTTTTCTGCAGCACGCTCTGCCTCAACGATTCCCTTATTTGCCACACAGCTGGCACCTGTACAGGATGCACAGTTTCCGCCGCATGACAGGCTGTCGTCACCAGCTACATTTGTAGCAGACGGCAGCTTTAACTTATTCTGGATTGCCGTCAGGAAGGACAGTACAAGGAATGCCCCCGGAGCCAATACAAAAAATGTAATATGGAAATCTTCTGGGATAAACGCTTTGCCAAAAATTGCGCCTGCACCAAGGATTTCACGGCAGATACCAAGGCAGGTAAGGCCGAATGTAAAGCCCAGACCCATTCCCAGGCCATCAAAAATGGATGGCAGGACAGGATTTTTCGATGCATATGCCTCTGCCCTTCCCAGAATAATACAGTTAACCACAATCAGTGGGATGTATACGCCAAGCGCACTGTCAAGGAACGGCAGGAACGCCTTTAACAACAACTGGATAATCGTAACAAAGGATGCTACTACTACGATAAAGCCCGGAATACGTACCTTATCCGGAATCACCTTACGAAGCAATGAAATAAATGCATTTGATAAAACTAATACGACTGTTGTCGTAAGCCCCATGCCCAGGCCGTTAATTGCAGAAGAAGTTACCGCAAGCGTCGGGCACATACCAAGCATCATTACAAAGGTGGGATTTTCTGTAATGATACCATTCTTTAAACGTTCTGTACATGAATTCATGAATTTCCCTCCTATTCTGATAATGATGCGATAAACAATAAGGAACCGTCAACCGCCCTTGTCACAGCGCTGCTCGTAATCGTTGCGCCGCTTATCGCATTGATTGTACCGTTGTCCTTACTGCCGCTTCCATCTTTAACAACAGAAACATCCTGGGCAGTCGTCATGCCAATATACTGGCTGTTCCAGTCCTTATTGGAACTGTTCTGCCCAAGCCCCGGCGTCTCATTTGTACAGTCCATAATCTGGATTCCCTTAATTGCGCCTTCCCCATCAATACCAAGCGCAACTTTCACTGCACCGCCATAGCCCTTGCCGCTGCAAGTCAGAACATATCCTGCGTCCTGCCCATCCACAGTAGCCTTCATGACTTCCTGGATTTCCACATCAGACAAAGCCGTGCCGGATTCTGTCTTTACCTTACCTGCCGTAAGGTCTGCCTGGAAAGCTTCCAAAGAGGAATTAACCCCATCATCTGAAACAAATTCCGCGCCGTCATAAACCGCCGCATATGCTTCCTGCTTTGTCTTTTCCTCTTGCTCTTTAATCGGATCTACTGTAATCATATTCACAGCGCCAAGCAAAATGCCTGCAATCAGCGTAATCATAAAAAGGCAGATTGTATCATGAACCAACGTACTCTGTGATTTTGCATTACTTGCCATCTTTTATTCCCTCCTTTCCAAACGGAACAGGGATTGTCACCTTCTCAATCAACGGTACTAAAAGATTGGAAATAATAATCGCATAGGAAACTCCCTCCGCGGAAGCGCCAAAAATACGAAATACCCCTGTCAGGATACCAAGAAGAATACCAAAAATGATTTGCCCCTTCGACGTAATCGGGCTTGTTACATAATCCGTTGCCATAAAAAATGCACCTAAGATTAAGCCGCCCCCGCAAATCTCTTTTGCAAGGTATGTCATATCAAACCCATGCCCGCCAAAAAGCAGTGCGAAAACTGCAAAAGTAGCAATATAGCATACAGGAATCTTCCATGTAATTACCTTACGCACCAAAAGGTATGCCGCACCAAGCAACAGCGCAAGCGTAGAAGTCTCGCCGATTGTCCCGCCAATCGTACCAAGGAACATATCTAAAAGCTCTGTGGAATCATCCCCGCTCTTAATCAAAGCAAGAGGGGTAGCCCCTGTTACCCCGTCATATGTAAAGGAAGTCATCTTTCCGGCAAAAGATACCATAAGGAAGCATCTCGCACCGAGCGCCGGGTTCATAAAGTTCTGTCCCAGTCCGCCAAATAACTGCTTTACAATAATAATCGCAAACACACTTCCCAGGATAGCCATCCAAACCGGGAAGGTAGAAGACAGGTTCAACGCCAGCAGAAGCCCTGTCAGCGCTGCACTCCCATCACTGACTGTAAGCGGAAGCTTCATCCCCTTCTGCCAGATATATTCTGTCAATACACAGGTAGCAACACAAACTGCAATCAGCACGGCAGCCTGATAGCCAAAATTCCAGACGCCAAAAAGCGCAGCAGGTATAAGTGCAAGAAATACATCCCACATTATGCTTCTCGTGCTGGATTTGTCACGAACATGCGGTGACGATGATATATTTAATAAATTACTCACTTTACATTACACCTCCTATTTCTTTCTGGCCTGTGCAGCCACATGCTGGCGCGCCTGCTTAAAGGACTGCGTCAGTGGGCGTTTTGCCGGACAGACATATGTGCAGCTTCCGCATTCGTAACACTCCATGCCATTTAAGCTTACAAATGTATCATAATCATTGTTCATTGCGGCAACTGCCATCTTCTGCGGAACTAAGTTCCCCGGGCACGCCTCCACGCAGCGCCCGCAGCGGATGCACGGCGTCGGCTCAAACTCTGCCACCTCATCCTTTGTCATCGCCAGGATAGAAGAAGAGGTTTTTGTCACCGGCACATTCAGGTCAAACATGGCAAAGCCCATCATAGGCCCGCCAGAGATAATCTTTGCCGGCTCCTGCCCAAAGCCTTCCCCCTCTGGAACCAGATCAGCATGATTGCAGCCCAAGCGGACATTAACATTAACCGGCTTCTTAAACGCATCCCCCGTCAGGGTCATAACCCTTGTAATCAGCGGCGTCCTCTTGCAGACAGCGCGGTATATCGCAATGACAGTAGAAATATTATCCACGATGCATCCTGCATCTGCCGGAAGCTTTTTAGAATAAATTTTCCTCCCAGTTGCAGCAGAAATCAGCGTACGTTCGCCCCCCTGCGGATATTTTGTCTTCAGTACTTTAACATCAATGCGGCTTTCATTTGAAACAGCAGCCTGCATCTTCGCAATGGCCTCTGGTTTATTATCCTCAATGCAGATTAATCCCTTCGCTTTATCAAAAAGCTTCAGGATTACCTTTAGCCCGCCAACGATTTCCTCCGGGCACTCCAACATCTGGCGGTAATCAGATGTCAGATAAGGCTCACATTCTGCGCCATTTACTAAGATGTAATCAATTTTGTCCGGCTCTTTTGGAGCCAGCTTTACATTTGTCGGGAATCCAGCGCCTCCCATACCTACGATTCCTGCTTCCTTCACGATTTCGCGGATTTCATCGTTGGTAAGGCCATTATAATCACGGTCTTCCCCCAGTCCTTCAATCCCTGTGTAGTTTCCATCATTTTCCACCACCACACACATTGCTGATGAACCATTTAATAACATCCTTGGCTCAACGGCCTTTACCGTTCCAGAAACTGAGCAGCAGATATTAGCGGAAATAAATCCACTGGCTTCGCCAATCTTCTGCCCGACTAATACCTTGTCGCCCTTGTTTACAATCGGTTTTGCGGGCGCGCCAATATGCTGCGACATCGGAAATACCATGTCGCCTTTTGGCATCACCGTCTTAATTGGTAAATCACTAGACAGTTCTTTTCCTTCGTAGGGATGCACTCCCCCCCGAAACGTTGCTTCACTCATTCCGGTTCCCCTTTCTGTATTTTTTCATCTATGCATTGGATAATCTTGACATTTTAACCAAGAAGCCCACTACATTTTAAGTTTAATTTTATCAAATATGCCCAAAAAAATCAACACAAAAAAACAGCGGCGCCAGGGCAACAGCATTTACTTTTTATTTGCCAGCAATACAGAAAGCAAAACATCTGGATTAAGGGACGCCTT
>RAYE01000104.1 GCA_003612285.1 bacterium D16-51
AATGAATGGCTGTTGGATGATTCGCCAGACAGTCCATATATCGAAAATGACATTGCTTTATTTGGAAATGGCGAACTGGTACAGGTTGTATTTGACACGAAAGGCACAGAAGCGGTTGAAGATGATGAAATTGTGGAAGTAAAAAACATTGATTGGAGATATAAGTAGTGTGATATAATATTTTATATTGGCTGTTAGATTGTGTTGTGTAAAGCATTGAAAGCCTACCCCATTTTGAAGGTTAGGCCTTCTTTTTTTGTTCTATTTTGCTCTGTTTCTGTGTTTAGGGTGAGAAGTATTGTAATTTCTGATGTTATATTTGCTTCATTGTGATATATAGCATATCTTGTTGATATGCAGTAAAATATATTGTTATTACCATTAATATGCAGCATGTTGCTATGTAAAGGCGCGTTGCATAGTTACATATGCCCCCGGTGGGTTTACATTAAAAAACGGCGGGTGCTGTCCGGGAGGGGGCGCATCTGTTCTTTTCATGCATTACCTTTGATTTTTAAACTCGAACGAACCGAGAATATAGGGGGGTAGGTTTCAGTTCTCCCATATATACCGCCATATATACGGTATACCCCCTATAAAATACAGCCTATGAATACATTCATTATTATACTCGCCTTCACATATTTACTTCCAATCCTTTAGTATGTAAATGATTTTACGGCAAATTTCAAGTTTATGTGCTGTACCTTGCCATTATAGCATAATACAATTAAAGTCAAATTTAAAATATTTTTAATTTATATATCAATAATTACAATACGTTTACTAAATATTTTTACAGCAAATCCACATTGTATATCATACAGATATTTTATTATCTATCACCATATCCCTTTCGCCTACAATATTCTTCATAACTTATAATTTCATCTGCCTTCTTAATATATACTCTCGTACCATACAAATTGTGCCCCTCCTTTAAATAAGCAATTTGTTTTTCATCCCATATTACTCCATTTAAATCAACCCTTCTTAAATCAACCCCACTTAAATATTCCCCTCTTAAATATGTTGTTTCTAAATACGCTCCCCTTAGATCCGCTTCGCTTAAATCTGCTCCTCTTAAATCTGCCCCTCTTAAATCTGCCCCTCTTAAATTTGCTTCGCTTAAATCCATCTCACTCAAAATTACCATATTCAAATTTAATCTAAAGTATCTATTATATTTAACAGACCTACCAATTTTATTATCAAATTTATATAATTTACTATTTCCAAACAAATGTACTGTTTCAAGCATATTAGCAAACACATTCATTTCACACTCAATAACATTCTTATAATATTCCCTTGTATAATAAGTCATTCCATCCTGTAACATTAGTTGAAATGCCTCCTTCACTGCATCATAAGTATCCGTTATTTTATATTTTAAAAATTCAAGTATCTCATGAGAAAGAATGTCCCTTTTTAACACTCTCCCTAATACACCTGCTAATTCTTCTCTTGATCCGTTTTTCACTATCGTACTTTCTAGCCCACAAAAAATATGTTCTGATACAAAATACTCATATATAGTTTTATGAATAAACTCAATATTAACTTCTGTGTTTTCAAACAAATGCTTTATTGGAAAGTCTAAAACACTAACCTCCTTTTTCTTAAACTCCAATTTAATATCCTTGCACCCATTTCTTTCTAACTGTAATTCACCCTTTTCAAACATTTTAAATGCCGTATCACTCAAAAACTCTAAGTATTTTCTTATATTTTCAAGTTTTCTCATAACTTGTTCACCAGCTTCATATTGGGTTTCTCCATCAGAAAACTTATCAAATATACCACCTTTTTCGGCAAAAATGCAGCCGTACAACTCTGGTTTAGTCGGATTTTCACTGATATCTATATCAGACATTATCGCCATATATAGAATCACAGGTATTCCCAAGACTTTCAAATTTGATTCTATCTTTTCCTTTTTATCTAATCTTCTTCCCGTTATTTTTTTATAAAATCTTCCTACTTCATCTATATCAAATTCATATAATTCAATAACAATCTGAAAATAATGTGCGTCAATATATGCTAGCCTTGATGTAATAATACACTTTAAATTTTCATAATCTTTTAATTCGCTAACAAATTCACTTAGCACATTGCCCCGTATATCTAAAACCTTAATTTCATCAAAGCCATCTAAGATTATTATTCTATTTTCTAAATCCTTCTTTTTACATTCTAACTTTTCATATATAGCTTTCAACAGTCCTTGTTTTAATTCTTTTCTTTCCCAATCACGGAATCTTAATATAATAACATTATCATCTGTTTCATATTTATTTGCTAACCATGAAGTAATTGTTGTTTTTCCCATCCCTGGCACACCAGTAATAAGCATAGTTGAAGTTCTGGTATACTGCATAAATTTTTCTAATATTTGCTCCAATGTATCATCATCAGAAAAGCTTATTCTCTTAATTGATTTATGTATTTCAAAATCCGGCATAATAAAAGCATCTGCCAATGTTACTGGTCTTTCCTCATTATCCAGATGAAGAAACAATCTACTATTCCAATTATCAATATAATCTTGCTTTTTATTGTTTTTGAATTTTTCTTCTCGCTTAATATCATTTTCCTTACTATCTTTATTATGAATTTGTTTCAATATCATCTGCACTATTACAAGTATCATTTGAATCCCTTCATTCATACTTCCATAATTTTCATGCATATAATCACATATCTTTCGTAATTCCACATTGGCATCATCAACAGCATTACTTATTTGTATCAAAAATTCTTGCTCAATTCAATTTTTCTCCATCTATAAACTCTTTGAGCTTGTCTACGCCTATATTAGAATATTCATCTATTGGAATACCAATTAACTCACTGCCCAATCCATCTCCTAATTTACCATTTACCACTGATTGATTATTACTGATATAATATTAGATGCAATACCCATATTTTATCCTCCCTATATATTAACCTGCTTATCATATGCCTTTATGCACATATTTCGTAATGCACTTTTCTTATAGTATATCACAACTCACCTTACCTGACAGCATATACAGAAAACATAAAATATAACTTTATGCAACATTACTGCAAAAGCATAAAGGGAGATTTGTTTCAATCCACCATATATTTAAGTACCTAATATACTACATACCCCCATAAAAAATCGAAAAATTATAAGGCACACCAGACTTTTACATCCGATATGCCTTATAACCATCATCTAATCTTCTACATATGGTTTTACTTCAAATCTCAGCAGCGCATCATATACCTTTTTCGGAATTCTGCTTTTATACTTGTCTGCCATCATTAATATATCCGCCTGCTTATGTTTCTTATATTCCTCAAATGCCTGCTCTGGTGTCTCCCAATAGGACAGCCTGACAACTTCATCATGTCCAAATGGTTTAATCTCCCCATAATACATACCCATACCATTATCATACCTCACCCCAAGCGGTAAGTCCATCTTTGCCGATTTCCACTTAGGCAGCCTGTGCTTCTTGCAGTTTGACAGCATAGTATTTAATGTCTGCGGAAGGATGCAGCATTTATCAGGCGCATATTCCTTATTCCCTTGAAAAAGCAGGTCTTTGTCCACAGCCATAGATTCACCACCGCACTCATAATATTCTGTATTGGACTTTAACGTAATATATGGTATATACTCCTGCTGTCTGCCTAACTCTTCTGTAAGCAGAATACCACGCTCTAAATCAATATACTCATCATCACCCACCCACACAAGATTCCTGTAATGGCAATTATTCCTGTCCCTGTCTATATGCCATATCTTACTGTATCTGCCAGTCTTTTCAAGAAAATGTTCTGCCACCAGCTTATCTGTATATGTTTCAATTTTGGCATCAACCCCACTGAGGGTATAATGTGCATAACCTGTCTTATGCATATAGAAACTGCCACGCAAATTATTGATTAACCTGCTATAATTGGATATCCAGTAATTGTTTGTACCATTTACAAGCACAAATATTTCATCATTGGCAACTAATTCTATGCCAGACTTTCTTACATCTAATACCCTCTTGTCTGTTATGGACAAATATTCTTTAAATTCTTTTCTTTCTTGAACTTTCTTTTTGCTACTCATTTTACTTTTAATACTTCCTTTCAATAGATAATAACAGACAGCATTCGTTTTGATGCGAACGCCAAAAAAGGCATCCAGAAATGGACACTCTGATAAATTTTATAATATTTTCAACATCTCGCCAAAATTGGCAGCATGTCAAATTTCTGTAACTGTGACATAGCTGCCCCAAAACGGGGGATGCTGGTTTTCCTCCACTTATGGGGGAAAGACATTTTAGGACATTCCGCAAGAAACTGCGGTTATTCAAATCTGTGTAACCGTGATTCGATGTTTCCAGATTTGGAAACACTGATTTTCCCCACTTGTGTGGAAAATAATAAATGGCTCTTTCGCCAACAACCTGGCGGTTAGTCCACTGTGGACTAATATATAATGATTGCCGTTGCCCCACGGTGGGGCAACCTTTCGCATAATTATGTGCGAAAATTCATCTCTTTATAGCGTTGAGTTTAAACCCTTTGCAAGTGTTTAAGTTTTTCACTTTGAACGGAAATAGGTTTTTCTCAATTTTGGGAAAATCTCATTGTGCAAAATTACACAGTGAAATATTTTCACTCCCCAAATTTGGGGAGCAAACCTTTTAAACCGTTTGCATATCAGATATCAAAAATGCAAACTATGCACTTCCGGATGTCAAGAATTATGACATCCCGATTTTAATTTATTATCTGGTAGTAAAATATTTACTATCAGCCAGCACAAAATTAGGTTTGCTGCAGTGGTTAGAAATAGATTAACAAAACTTCTATTATATAAAACTCAGTAATGAATCGTTATCGAGTTTCATATCATCCAAAATGAAGGATTAGAAATCTTTAGATTACTTGCGGCGACTAAGTTAAACTTAGCCCGTTTACTTCTAAAACAATCCTGTCCACAACTATAATAACAGCCGTACTTGATGTACACTTGTATAACCACCGTACCTACAGATACACACCAGTCCCCCACGGGAAACCACCGTCCCCGGACTATGGTATACGGCAAAACACAGTATACCTAAAACAAGGATGGCAGCAGTTGTGTCATCGTGTCACAGCCAATCCCAATTTTGGATTCGTTGTCCACGGCGGACAACACTTTCCACATTTACAGAATCTGTTTGAACCGAAATCGCATGATACAAACACAATGCCAAAATGGCACTCTGCTATCTAAAGTTTTCAAAGGAAAAACTTTTTCCTTTGATTTTCTAAGATGGCGATCTGTCCCTTTTGAATTTCTAAAGTCGGTTTTAACGACTTTTGGATTTACATATTTTAAGGATGTAAATACTCTTTACTCCCTCCATAAAGGTAACTGTCAGTGACCTCCAATTCCTCCTCCCAATCAGACTAACCGGCAAATAACCGTATATTCCAAAGAATACACCTGTAATACGTACCCTAAAACTTTCGGAGACGTTACAGCATATTTTCATTAAAGTATGTAACGTTTTGTTACCCACTGGAAACAAATGTCCACGATGGACACAATATACTTTCCCTTTAAAGGGATATCGTGAAACGCGACATACCTAATGATTCACCAGCACTTAACAATCCGAAAACTACTAATTATTCAATAGTTGGTCATACCA
>RAYE01000105.1 GCA_003612285.1 bacterium D16-51
AATTGTGGACGGTACTTCAATCATGGGAGCAAACATGCTTAATATTTTTTTACATAGGGAAGGGAGGGGTGGAAATATGGATTTTCTGACGAAGGTATTAGTTTAATACTGATAGGCTTAAGGATACAGAAAGGGATTGTTACAGATGAATAGCTATGAAAAAAAATTTAATGAGGAGTGGGATAAATACCAGGCAGAAAAAAAGAATGTGTATCCCAATGTTATGCTGCTTGGCACCAGTGGGGCAGGCAAATCCAGCTTGATTAATAAAGTTTTTAGGAGGGATATTGCGCCTGTCTCAGATGTGAAACCTGAAACACGTGGATATGATACGGTGTATATGGGTGCGGATTATGGCAGTACGGTTAATCTGGTCGATACGGCAGGGTATGAGATGGGGCAGGGGGAAACCTATTATTCTGAAGTCAGGAAAACTATACTGAAAGGGATAGATGGCTCTCCTGTTCATGTTATCTGGTATTGTATTCCGGTTACAAATGAACGGGTACAGGAAATGGATTTTGATATCTTGCAGAAATTAATGCAGGAGAAAAGCATCAGGGAACGTATCTGTATCGTATTTACTAAATGTGATGAAGATACAAAGAACGGCAGTAAGGCAAAAGACTTGAAAAGAGCAGTTGGCAAAAGCCTGGTTTTTCCCATCAGAAGTTTTGAAACATCTGCTAATGAAAAAATTGATTTGGATTTGGACAAATTAATTGAATGGTCAGCTTCTGTGATTGATGATGTGGATTTACGGAACAATTTTATTGCAGCACAGATGCAGGATTTAGAGATGAAACGAGAATATGCGAAAAAAATCATTAGTGCATCTGCTGCAGAGGCTGGCGTAGTCGGGGCTGTGCCAATCCCGTTTTCAGATGCTGTCCTTCTGGTTCCTGTACAAGTTACAATGATTGGGAAGGTTATTGATGTTTATGGTGTAAGCAATCTGGTTAATATTTCAACTGCTGTAATCAGTGATGCCATCATTACAAATTTGGGGAGAAGCATAGTTTCCAATATTTTGAAAATGATACCTGTTGTAGGGAAGATTGTGGGTGCAGTAATCAGTGCCGGGGTAGCTGCCGCACTGACAGGTGCTGTTGGGTATGCTGCATCGGAGCTGTGTTACCAAAATGTCAAGAAATTCTTAGAAGGCCGGCCTGTTGTATGGGACAGTATATTTGAATCAGGCGAATTTTCACGGCTTGTTAAAGATAATTTTAAGAACAGGAGAGAGCAGCCTGGATAACAGAAGGAGGGGAGAATATTGTCTGAGAAAAGATACGCAAACATTATGCTGCTTGGACGCACAGGCGTTGGAAAATCTTCATTTATCAATTATCTTATAGGGAAGGAAGTGAGCAGGGTTGGGACTGGAATGCCGGTCACGCAGGGATTTGATGTCTACCAATATGATAATATCAGTGGGATTCCTCTACAGATATTTGATTCTAAAGGGCTGGAGGTCATGGATTATGAAAGAATTAAAAAAGATATATTCGATTTTGTGGGGAAAAGATGCGGCAGTGAAGATGTCCATGAATGGATTCATTCTATTTTTTATTGTGTGAATGCGGGTGGAAGCCGGATTGAGCCAGAGGAGATTGAGTTCATAAAAAAACTCAGCGGTAAAATATCACAGACATTACATATTATCCTTACACATTGTAAAAAGGATGCAGATGGTGAGAGAAAAAGCAAGGAGCTGGCTGACTGTATCAGCTCACAGTTAAATGACAGGGATATTAAGGTCTATTTTGTCAATTCCGTCAGGACGGAGACGAGGGTTGCGGAATTTGAGCCATTTGGCCGGGAAGAGATTTTAGACCAGATATTTGAACTGCTTTGGTCTGATATCGCACATAAGGTGGCGGCCAGCTATGCAAAAGAATTGCACCGGGGTATCCAGGAATCTTGTCGTAAGATATTTTATGCTTTTGATGATATTTCAGGCAGCGTTAATGTGATATCCCTTTTGTCTGATTACATGTCCGATTCTGATTTTGGGGTAGAACAAATGGAACGGCTGGAAAATGATATTGAACAGTTAGAAGGGGAACTGAAAGAAAAATATCAGGCTCAAATCAGGCCATTAGTGGATTTCTGCAATGGATATGGGAGGAGCATGGGGTATGAAATAGAGATATATGACCCATTTGATTTTATATCAGATGATTTTTTGGATATTGATTTTGATGAAGTCTTTAGCCGCTCGAAAATAGGCAGGCTTATGGATGATTTAGAAGAAAATGAAAACCTCTGGGGGATTATTAAAGGCATTGGAGGGATATTGACAATTAAATCAAAGGTGAAAGATTTGTTCAGTCATCTGAAAAATGAAATCAGGAAACATATCCCACGTGTAGAAAAAATAGAAGAAGATGTATATTTGGCCTTTATGGATGGGTTTCATAATCCATACTAGGGTATTTTTATGCAGGCCTGTTATGTTAGGAAATGAAGGGGGTGCATAGAAACAGGAAGGGGATGGTAAGCATACTGCAAAGGGGTTTTAGGGAGGGATGTTTTGGACAAAGGACAGAATGGAGGGAATATTAATGTTTAAAAACGTAAAAAAAGCTGTGTCTGCCTTTTTGGTTGTAGTAATGACAGTTGCTTTATTGTTTCAGAATACAGCAGTGGCACAGGAAATGCAGGGGAGCATGGGGACAGGGATTCCAGAAGGATATATACCAATCTATACCATAGCTGATTTGGTGGGGATTAACTCAAATCCTTCGGGGAATTACATATTGATGAATGACATTGATATGACTAAAGAAACGTCTCCGGGAGGTTCTTGGGATACAGGGCATGGATGGACGCCTTTGGATAAGTTTTCAGGGACTTTTGAAGGAAATGGACACCGTATTATTGGGATGCATATTTATGGAGGTCTTGATAATTATTATGACTATTATTATATGTCCGTTCATCCTTATATGTCTGTAGGTTTGTTTTCAGAGCTTGATGGGGCAGTGGTTCAAAATTTAGGAATAGTGGATTGTGATATTAATATAACTAGATATCCTAATAATGGTTATGATTATGATAATGATAATGGTTATCATATTATGGGTATAAAAATTGGGGGAATTGCTGGAGGAAATTCTGGATATCCTTATGCAGCTATTTCTAAATGTTATGTCAGTGGGAAAATACAGGATGCTACTGATTTTAATGATGGAGACCACTGTATAGGGGGAATCATAGGGGATGCTGATTCTGGTTCGCTTACGGATTGTTATAATTTAGCCGATATTTCTATCTTAAATCCACATAGCTTGATGGGAGCCGGTGACAATGGTAGCCGTTATTCGGACTGTATTGGTGGAATTGTGGGGAAGGGGTGTGGGAAAGTAATAAGCTCATACAATATTGGTAAGATAAGTGGAATCCCTGCTCCAGATGAACAACTTTTGGGAGGGGTTATTGGGGATAGTGTGGCAGGTTATTTGGATAGTGGCAATGTAGAGAATTGTTATTATCTTAATGTTGCTGCATCTGAAGGAAATGGTTTCCATGGTATAGGATATGATGGCGGCTGCAAATCTCTTACCGATACCCAAATGGGATATGCTGCGTCTTTCACTGGCTTTGATTTCGGAAATACATGGATAATTGATGAACTTTCTTCTTATCCATATCCACAGTTAAGGTCCTGCCTGCAGGTGCGTGTGGAAAAATTGGAATTAACGGGCCTGCCAGATAAGGCAGCCTATTCACAGGGCGACGAGTTGGATTTATCGGGAACTGTCTTATCTATTGCTTATGAGGATGGTGTTGTTACTTCTACAGAAGTAGACAGCAGCATGGTTTCTGGGATAGATATGAACAAAGTGGGAACACAGACAGCAGTTGTTACGTATGTAAATGGCACATGTACGTTTGATATTACAGTAAATGCAATGGAAGCGTCAGGCGTTACAATTTCAAAAGAATCCTGTTCCTTAAACAGAAATTCCACATTGAGGCTGGATGCAGTTGTCACACCATCAAATGCAGCTGATAAATCAATCACATGGGAATCAGATAATGAAGCAGTTGCGACTGTGACAAAGGATGGTGTCGTGCGTGGGGTTAATGCCGGAAATGCTATAATTACTGTCACTACAAGCAATGGATTGACGGCAAGCTGTGCTGTGGCAGTGAAAATTCCGGCTACGGGCATTAAGCTGAATGCCACGAAGCTTACTTTGAAAAAAGGTAAGAAAAAAACATTGAAAGCAACACTGAAACCGCTGGAAACAACAGACACAGTGGAATGGACAAGCAGTAACCCAAAAGTGGCTTCTGTGACGCAGAATGGGGGTGTAAAGGCGAAAAAGAAAGGATATGCCACAATTATGGCAAAAACTACCAGTGGAAAATCTGTTTATGCGAAGGTGACTGTAAAATAGTATTGCATTATACAGTACAGCAATAAGGTTAGGAAAATGTAAAATTGATAGAAATTATTTAAGGAGGATTTAACTATGAGTAAAATAATCAAAAAAGTGACAGGTGTAGTACTGATGATAGCATTGCTGGTAACAACAGCAGGGACAAGTGCAAAAGCGGAAAAGCGTATACAGTGGCCATATGGAACGTACAAATGTACAGATAAACGTTTTACTGATTTGAGACTAGAGTGGGAATTCGGAGATGGGGAAAATGGGTATGATAATTTTATCTATATACGCAGTACAATGAACCCTAAAGATGAAATAATGGAGACGCATTATATGAAAGAGGTTGGGAAAAACCGATATAGAACAAAAGTGACAAAATATCAGGGAAAGAAAAGTTATCAAGAAATAAAGGTTAAGAAAAATAGCCTAGTGCTTAAGTACGTATTAGGGAAAAGTGTTAGCAAAGATAATTACAAAATCCAGAAGAGACTCCCTAAAAATGTAGGGTAATTATAAATTAATCTGATTCTTTCATTTGGCCCCTATGGTGATATCACCATAGGGGTTTTATTATTTTTTTGATAGGAGCTTAGAAAAACATTTTATTAATGATTACATTGTCCCGAAAGGAGGGTTCATTTTTGAATGCGATAAGTTATATACGGAATGTTGGAAAGAGCTTCGGATATGCCACCATTGATGTATTGAAACAGCATAATTCAACAAGCATAGCATTTGCTAAAAATACAAAAGAGTTTGGTACAGATTTATACCGTTCCATTAAAGACTTCAAAGAAAATAAATCTGATTTAGACGGAGAGAAATCTCTGACCGGCCAGATAAGGGATGTTGTGTCCGATATGAAGGGAAATATCATTGAAGACCTAAAAACGGGAAATTTCTATAACCCATAATTTGGTTCCCAATAAAGCATAATTTGGCAATTCCATCTTCTTAATTATATATTATATTAATAATA
>RAYE01000106.1 GCA_003612285.1 bacterium D16-51
AAATTCATATTGTTTGGGCGTAGGAAGAGAGCGGAAGAGTTCCAGCAGCCCGTCCTCTTCGGGTGAGGTATATTTGCGGGGCGGTGCCTCGTATCCGGTAAGAAGATAGTCAAGAGAGACGCCCAGGAAGTCAGCGATAGTTTTCATATACCTGGCTGGCGGATCATTGGTGCGGGCTTTCCATGTTGACATGGTAGAAGTACGGACATCCAATTTTTCGCAAAGTTCATATGCCTTTTTATCCTTTTCGTGCAGAAGTTCGTAGATGCGTTCGATAATTTCCATAAATTTGTCCTCCGATATAAAATAATCTCGTAATTGAGTAAATATCTATTGACATTTTCACATTTGCGAAGTATAATATAAATATGAAATACTTCTTATCTCAAGGTCGCGAGCCACGATTTAGCAGTATTTCCGCAAGCCTGCGAATCTGTCAATAGATTTACTTCTATTATAGCACGCAGACGGGCAAAAAGTAAACAAAATAATCAGCGGATGCGAGAAAGGAGTGATACTCAAATGAGAAAGGAAACTTCGCAGTGGAGTAAAGATGTGCGAAAGGCTGTGATTGACAAAGATTTGTCGCTCAAGCAGCTTGCAGAGAACATCGGTTACAGTTACGCAGTGGTTTCCTCAGTCATCAATGGGCGCTATTCAAACGCAAGCTATAAGGCGATTGCTGAAAAAATCAACAGGGAGCTTGGTACAACTGGCCTGCCGGAGCGTGTAGATACGCCATCGGATGAATGGTGTCAGGCGGTTAAGATTGAGCTTGTGAAAAGAAGCATGAGCGTTAACCAGCTGGCAGAGAAAGCAAGCGTATCAAGGGACCGGCTGTCAATGGTAATCAATGGCCGAATGATGAATGAGCAGATTGTGGAAAAAGTCAACAGTCTGCTGGACATCAGCTTATCGGCCGTTCCTGTTTGTGATAGTTAAATTTTAACAGAAAAGGTAGGTAACAGACATGGGAAAAGCCCCTATGAATGAGAACAACAATGTGTACTTTAAGGCGAGAAAAAAGGCGGCAATATACAACGAGAGGCTATACAGCCGTGAAGGAGCGGCAGAACTTTTGGGAGTATCTGTTTCAACGCTTGCAGATTACGAATTAGGGAATACAAAGGTTGTTCCAGTAGACAAGGTGGTGCTGATGGCGGAAATGTGCAACGACAGCCAGAAAAGGCAAGGAATATCAAGAGTTCCGGGCAATCGGAAATATGCTCTGGTACAAATCTGGTACAGGATGGAGAAAAAAGCACCTGCCCGCCCTCTGCCATACCAGATGACCATATCCGCCATTTTCCGGCATAGCTTACTGATTTCCCCACTCAGCCACATAAAAAGGCTTCCTGCCCCTGTATCGGCTCCGCAGGCATTTTACAACTTCTGTTACTCGTATATGTGAATATTTGGCATATAGTGAGACAAACATTTTGCATATGTGAATCATATTTTAATTGGGGGAATAAGAGTTTTTGGCATATCTTCCCTATTTTGATCCATTGAGTTACCATAGTTTCAAAGTTCACGAAATCGAAATTGCAATCTTGACAAATCTCGCATATGCGTTTATTATATTTCAAAAGATACATAATAAATTACAATAAAAAGAAAGGAGATAACTATGACAGAGAGAACGAATGTCACACAGGTCATGGAATATGGGCGGCTCATGGGAATATCTGAGCTTATGTGCTATACCTCGCTTGGAAGGAATACGGCTATGGAACTTGGCAAGAATGCGAATTCCATTGTACGAATGGGAAAGCGTGTTCTATATGACCGCCAGAAAATAGACAAATGGATTGACGAACAGGCTCAGGACAGGTAATGTGTCTGAACCACAGGGAGGAATAGCATGGCAAGACAGAAAAAGACTCCTTTCGCTCCCTGGGAAACCAGGGCAGGTGACGGGATAGAGAAACGCTATATCCGTCTTGGGAATACCCTGCTTTATGATCATGCTTTCCTCCAGCTATCGGCAAAGGCAAAGGAAGTGTATATTTATATGCGTATCGAAAGTGCAGGTCAAAGGGAATTTACTATGCCATACTCAAAATATACGCAATTTTCTAAAAAGGATTCGTTTCTAAGAGCTAGGGAGGAATTAGAAAAAGCAGGATTTATCGAAACCATTCAGTACAATGGGAACTTGAGAAAACCAAATATATACCGCTTTTCAGAGAGATGGAAAGGATAGCAATAATTTCATTTGGCTGTCGGTTTTTGCGACAAGTAAAGGGCATATCTTGTCGGTTTTTGCGACAAGTGGACTGAAAAAACGGTTTCAGCTTGTCGGTTTTTGCGACAAGCAAATTGTATCCTGTTTTCATTGCAAAGCCTTAATTTGTCACGCTTCACAGCCTTTCAAGCTATTCCTCATGCTAAAGCACAGCTTGTCGGTTTTTGCGACACATATACTATATATAGCCATATTATATGGCATTTGGGGGTGGTACAGAGAGGAAAGTATGGATATATGAAATGGGATAATGAATCAATCGTAAAACAGATACAGACTGGGCAAGGGAACCGGCAAGAACTTCTGGAAAGGCTCTGGACTGACAACCTCGGCCTGATTCGGAAAATCATACACAAGCTTACGGGCCTGCAATATGGGTATCCGCCAGACAGGGAAGATTTTGAGGATATGGAACAACAGGCATTTATCGGCATTATGGATTCCGTACAGCACTATGACAGCACAAGGGGGGAAAAATTCTTTACGTTTGCGTATTACTATATCAAGCTCAGCGTTTACAGGTATTATGATTTCTCCGGGCAAACGCTCCGCATCCCGGCCTATATGAGAAAACGCATACGGGATTTTATCGGGGAAAGGGATCGGCTCCGGGAAAAGGGGCTACCCGCCACGGATGAAATGATACAGGAACGGATCGGCCTGACAGACAGAGCACTCCGGGAAACGCTCCTGGCACTCCGGAAACTGGAACTGCAAAGGCTTGACAGCTATCTGAATGAGAGCGACAGCGAATCCGGCACTGTCCTGGATATGATTGCCAGCATAGAGAATACCAGTGAGACAGCAACGGAAAGCGTCCATGACCGGGAACTCCATGAACTGCTACGCTCTGCCCTCCAGGAACTTCCGGAACCGGAAAGGAATGTCCTCATTGCCCGGCATTACCAGAGACACAGCGCAAAGCATATCGCAAGCGAAATGAATTGCACCGCCCAGAATATATCAAGGCTTACAAAATCAGCGTACCAGAGAATCCGCACCGGGAAATATGGCAAGGAACTGTCAACATTCCTCCCAGAACGTGCCAGCCGCCGGGCAGAAAAACGCATCCAGGAAGAATTTAAGGAACTGAGCGAACAGGAAAGGGATTTATTGATATGAGCGACAGTACACCGGGAATTATGGATTTGAGCGACAAAGGGCCAGACTGCAGGGAATGGCAAGCCTTAAAGCGGTATGTCCGGGAATATGCCAGCCAGATTGTAAGGGAAATCATGGCATCAGAGAACGCCCCTTCAGCACCGCCCCAGGACACGGGAAAGGGCAATCTGAAAACGCAGCGTGAGTGTGAGAGGGAAAGGGAACTGATCCGGCAAGCACTGGAACGCTACCGCATAGAACCGCCAGATAGCAATATTCGGAAAGGGATTGACTGGCTCCTGCAAAGGCACGCCCGATGGGAAAGGTTCATGCAAAGCGATCCCCTCTTTCGGAAAAGGCATAATGCCTTGGTTTTGGAATACATCATCAGCCGTCCCATGACACGCACAGCAATAGAAAAACGGCTTGGAATCAGCGACAACGGCTATAAGAATCAGCTTGAAAAGGGCATCAGCGAGCTTGCACAAATACTTTTCTGGCACAGGGAGTGAACCCCAGAGCAATAAAAAACGCCCCGGCAAAACCATTTTTGGATTCACAGGGACGGTTCAGCCCCTTAGCGGGACGACTCTTAACCTAAAGAGAATATATGTCAGTTCCCTGGAAAAGTCAAGCGGGGGTGGTGGAAAAGGGTGGGGGCAGCAGTAAGAATTTTAATGTGGTGGTAATATGCAGTTGGCTGAAACCAATAGCCAGAAAGGAGGGAACCATGGGGCTTATTATTATCAATACACTAAGACTGGCTTTACAGATTGCAACCCTGGTACTTTTGGTAAAAATCAGGAAAGAAAGGTAGTATAAGGGGACTATGTGAGAAAAGGCGCTGGCAAAGCTGTATGCAGAAAGATAGCCATATTTAGGACGGTTAGCCAGGGACGAAAAAGGAAAAATAGCAGGAGAATGAAGTAAGTTAATTTTAAAAGGACAGGACAAGGGGGGGGGGTCTGGATTGGCAAAGCCTAAAGCAGATGAATGGCTGGATGATGAAAAACTTGTGCTTTTGGAGGGCTGGGCCAGGGACGGCCTGACGGATGAACAGATTTCGGAAAATATGGGGATTAGCGTCCGGACACTCTACCGATGGAAAGTGAAACATTGTCAGATTTGTCAGGCCCTAAAAAAGGGAAAAGATGCAGCTGACAGGGAAATTGAAAATGCCTTGTTCAAAAGGGCGAAGGGGTATGACTTTACGGAAACTAGGAAAAAGATAAAAAATGGGGTTGTTGTTGAGGAGACTACAACAATAAAACACATACCAGGGGATACCACTGCCCAGATATTTTGGCTGAAGAACCGCAAGCCGGGATACTGGGGCAATGGAAATGATTTCATGGGGGATAGTGATGGTACGGAAGTAGAAATATATATCCCGGATAATGGGAGGGGTGGAGAAAATGGCAGCAAAGAGTAGGGCATTATTGGTTTTTGCGGATGTACAGCAGGACACGCCGCAATACCTCTGTATGGATGGAAAGGGTTTTTATCTTTGCACGGTCGGGCAGCGGGATGGTAATTTTGTGGAACAGGCGGTGCAAAGGGTTGATGCTGAACAGGCAAGGGTGTTTATGGCAAATGCTTTTAACCGGGCCATGGAAATCACAGGATATAAGGCAGGATACCAGAAAGCAAAAATGTATCCTGACACCCTATAGATACCCTATATTTTCTATGGCTACATAGGAAAAGCATAGTCCGCCCCATACAGTATTCCGTTTCTTTGGAAAGCCGGGCATTTATATATGGGATAGCAAAAACCCCCATGCACAGTACGGGGGCTTTGAGTAGCCGTTGGGAGTGTTGTCACAGCCAACTGGTTATAATTTTTCTTCGCAGTTAAATTATAGCATTGCATGTCCCCCCCCCTTGTAAATGATAGCCTCTCGGATTCTCCAGCCCTTATTTTCTGCGGCTTTCAAATCCAGTTTTATAAAAATCCCCCA
>RAYE01000108.1 GCA_003612285.1 bacterium D16-51
CGGCAATTATCAGGAAGAGCCGACGGGAGTTGGCAGAAGGTTAAGCTGATAAGGGCACAGGGCGGATGCCTTGGCACTAAGAGCCGAAGAAAGACGTGACAAGCTGCGATAAGCTGCGGGGAGGAGCAAATATCCGTCAATCCGCAGATTTCTGAATGGGGAAACCCGGCTGGGAAACCCCCAGCCATCCATGCGCCAATACATAACGCATGGAGGGGAACCCGGGGAACTGAAACATCTAAGTACCCGGAGGAAGAGAAAGAAACATCGATTCCCGGAGTAGCGGCGAGCGAAAGGGGAAGAGCCTAAACCCGGGCGCGTGCGCCCGGGGGTAATGGACTGCAGAAGTGTGCATGGAAGCCAGGGGAACGGTTTTGGGAAAGCCGGCCACAGGGGGTGAAAGCCCCGTACCCGAAGGCGGAAGGCAGCGGCAGGATCCGGAGTACCACGAGACACGTGGAACCTTGTGGGAAGTCGGGAGGACCACCTCCCAAGGCTAAATACTACTTAGTGACCGATAGCGCATAGTACTGTGAAGGAAAGGTGAAAAGAACCCCGGGAGGGGAGTGAAAGAGAACCTGAAACCCTGTGTCTACAAGCTGTGGGACACCCTTAAGAGGTGGACTGCGTACTTTTTGTAGAACGGTCCGGCGAGTTATGCAGTGTGGCAAGGTTAAGCGCGGGAAGCGCGGAGCCGCAGGGAAACCGAGCCTTAACTGGGCGCCACAGTCACACAGCATAGACCCGAAACCGGGTGACCTACCCATGCCCAGGCTGAAGCTGCTGTAAAAGGCGGTGGAGGGCCGAACACACATCCGTTGAAAAGGGTGGTGATGAGGTGTGGGTAGCGGAGAAATTCCAATCGAACCCGGAGATAGCTGGTTCTCCCCGAAATAGTTTTAGGACTAGCCTGCCGGGAGTCTGCTGGAGGTAGAGCACTGAATTCCTGCGGGGGCGTCAAAGCCTACCAAGGGATATCAAACTCCGAATGCCAGCCAGATGCTCCGGCGGAGTCAGACTGCACGAGATAAGTTGGGCGGTCAAAAGGGAAACAGCCCAGACCACCGGCTAAGGTCCCAAAGTGCGTGTTAAGTGGGAAAGGATGTGGGGATTCGAAGACAGCTAGGATGTTGGCTCAGAAGCAGCCATACATTCAAAGAGTGCGTAACAGCTCACTAGCCGAGAGTCCCTGCGCCGAAAATGTCCGGGGCTGAAACACGACACCGAAGCCGTGGAACTATGCCATGCATAGTTGGTAGGGGAGCATTCTTAACGGGGCGAAGCTGTACCGGAAGGAGCAGTGGACTGTTAAGAAGAGAGAATGCCGGAATGAGTAGCGAGAGATAGGTGGGAATCCTATCGGCCGAATATCCAAGGTTTCCAGGGTAAAGCTGATCTGCCCTGGGTAAGTCGGGGCCTAAGGCGAGGCTGGGAAGCGTAGCCGATGGACAACAGGTTGAGATTCCTGTACTCGGCGGTA
>RAYE01000109.1 GCA_003612285.1 bacterium D16-51
GGAAAAGCCGCTATTGCGTACCGACGACCCGTACCGTAAACCGACACAGGTGGATGGGGAGAGAATCCCAAGGCCGGCGGAAGAAGCATTGTCAAGGAATTCGGCAAAATGGCCCCGTAACTTCGGGAGAAGGGGTGCCCGGGAAACCGGGCCGCAGAGAACTGGCCCAAGCAACTGTTTAGCAAAAACACAGGTTTATGCGAAACCGGAAGGTGAAGTATATGAGCTGACGCCTGCCCGGTGCTGGAAGGTTAAGGGGAGGGCTCAGGACAGGAACTCCGGTTCCTTTCCGAAGGTCTGAACTTAAGCCCCAGTAAACGGCGGCCGTAACTATAACGGTCCTAAGGTAGCGAAATTCCTTGTCGGGTAAGTTCCGACCCGCACGAAAGGCGTAATGATTTGGGCACTGTCTCGACAATGCATCCGGTGAAATTGAAATACCAGTGAAGATGCTGGTTACCCGCGCCAGGACGGAAAGACCCCATGGAGCTTTACTCCAGTTTGATGCTGGGATCTGGTACTGCATGTACAGGATAGGCGGGAGGCAGTGAGGCAGCAGCGCCAGCTGCTGCGGAGCCAATGTTGGGATACCGCCCCTGCAGTACCGGGTTTCTAACCTGCGGCCGTGACCCGGCCGGGGGACAACGTCAGGCGGGGAGTTTGACTGGGGCGGTCGCCTCCGAAAGGGTATCGGAGGCGCTCAAAGGTTCCCTCAGGATGGACGGAAACCATCCGGAGAGTGCAAAGGCAGAAGGGAGCTTGACTGCGAGGCCGACGGGCCGGGCAGGTACGAAAGTAGGACTTAGTGATCCGGTGGTATGAAAGTGGGATTGCCATCGCTCAACGGATAAAAGCTACCCTGGGGATAACAGGCTTATCACTCCCAAGAGTTCACATCGACGGAGTGGTTTGGCACCTCGATGTCGGCTCATCGCATCCTGGGGCTGCAGCAGGTCCCAAGGGTTGGGCTGTTCGCCCATTAAAGCGGTACGCGAGCTGGGTTCAGAACGTCGTGAGACAGTTCGGTCCCTATCCGGCGCGGGCGCAGGATATCTGAAAGGAGCCGGCCTTAGTACGAGAGGACCGGGCTGGACGAACCTCTGGTTTACCTGTTGTCGCACCAGCGGCATGGCAGGGTGGCCAAGTTTGGAAGGGATAAACGCTGAAGGCATCTAAGCGTGAAGCCCCCCTTAAGATGAGATATCCCCGGAGGAATCCGGTAAGACCCCTTAAAGACGATGAGGTAGATAGGGCAGGGGTGGAAGCATGGCAACATGCGGAGCTGACTGTCACTAATAGGTCGAGGGCTTAACCAAGA
>RAYE01000110.1 GCA_003612285.1 bacterium D16-51
ACCATCTTTTCTACTTTTTGTTAAGCAAGATACGATGCAAGCATCGGGGAATGTACCCTCCTTGGATTCAAAAGACCAGTTCAACTGCCCGGTTGAAGCCACGCTGTTTCTGATCGGCGGGAAATACAAGCCGCTCATCCTCTGGTATCTGATAGAAAAACCGCTCCACTACATGGAGCTGCAACGCATGATCCCGAAAGCGACACCCAAAATGCTGTCGCAGCAGTTACATGATCTGGAGGAATGCGGGATGCTGCACCGGGAAGTCATCCCGGACAAGCCGCCCAGGACTCTGTACTCCCTCACCTCATTTGGGCGGAGCATCATCCCTGTACTGAATGCCATGTGCGATTGGGGCGCAGACTTTTTGGACGGGCTGGACATCCAGCCGCCATGCTGCACAAAAAAATCAGCAGGAGAACCTTGATTGGCTTTCCTGCTGGCTTTTCATAACTGTATATCCGGCTCCAATGAGAAAATCCCGTTTTCAAATATAAGCCGGGAAACCGATGCGTTCTTTACCTTCCCCAATCCGCTTAACTGCCCCGGCGCAAATAGGTGGAATATGGTCTTTATGGCAAAGGCGTGTGTCACTATCAGTATATCGGTGCTTTCCTCCATCCCGTCCTTTTGGACGGCATCCGCAAATACGCTTTTCAGGCGGCTTTCTATTGTCTGGAACGGCTCCGCCATTCCTGTCGTGTCATGTTCATAAATGGCAGCCGCCACGTCAGGAAGCCGCTGATTCAGCTCTGCAAAAGAGGTTATCCCTCCCAGCCAGTCTGATACATTCTTTATGAAAAGCGCATTGTTCTCCGCCTCCATGCATCCCAGGCACCATTCCCGAAGCCTTGCGTCCTTTTCTATTGGCACACCGCCCTCTCCGCCCGCTTCCAGGATCAGCTCTGCCGTCTGTACAGCCCGGAGCATATCACTGGTATAGACCGCATCAAAATCAATCCCCTTTAATTTCTGCCCTATGTCAGCCGGCATCTGCTTTCCTGCTTCGGTGAGCGGTGAATCAGCCCATCCCTGCGCTCGGTCTAAGCTGTTCAAAAGCGTCTGCCCATGCCTGACACCTCCACTGACAGTATAAGGAATCGTTGCCAAAATAGCAAGCAGTTACTTTTGGGGTAGCATCTATCAATTTGGGGAGTATCATTCCATCTTCCTGAATGTGCCAGCCATTCCCCCGAAAAGCTCCACTGGCGCTGTATATAGGATTTCAGCTTTTCCGCACTTTGCCTGTATGCCTCCCGGACTGTTTCATACTACTTCGGTAGAATATCGTTCCCACTAAAGCCAAGGGCAGGATTGTTAATTCTTCTGCTCATATAAATCCTGTCGGCTGTTGGTATTTTCAGGAACATACTCTATTTCCAAAACCCCACCTATAGTGTCCAAATCCCGGAGCCTTTGCAAATCCTCTTCTGCGTTTGATGTCACTACAACATGGAGCCTGTATGGATTCTCATAGACTGAGGATGATATGACAAATGGCATTTCATGGTTCATCATGGCACTGCTCACTTTTGTCTGCAGCTCCGTCACATATTCCAAACTTACATCTGTATTTGTATTCTCCAAAAGGGCCGTGCCTGTTCCGTCATCTGAATTCTCTTTCTCCTGTTGGGCATCCTCTGTCTTCACGTCATGGCTTTGCCGGTCTTCTCCCTCATACTCCATGATCCCGATAATTTCACATATACCTGCTGCCTGTTCTTCTGTCAGGGGGCTGTAGGCAATGCCTGAGAACTCGTAAAACATATCCGACACCGCTGTATACTTCAAACCATCTATTACGTTCCCATAATCTGTAGTTATTGACAAATACCGTCCAAGCCTCACCGCTTCATGGGATGGTGTCTGACCATCGCCCGCCGCTTCCACATTTCCGTAATCAATCCTCTCCCACTGGCCGCTCCCATAGCAGGTCATGCCGGACAGCACTTCATATATTGTTTCTATTGCGGCCCTGTCGGTTATTTTCCGTGTCCCAACTTCTTCCTGTATTTTCTTTCCTGCATCCGTATTATCCATTCTGGCAGGCGCCACTTCTATTTCTGTGATCGCATCTGCGGAATCAATCTGATATACCAGCTTAAGGACATCATCGTATGGGTATTCACCGCTGTCAAAGCATTGGAATTTCCATAACGAACTCTCCTGCCCATCGTTCCGGATCAGATATTGCAGGTCTGAATGTCCTGAAACATAGTGCCATTCCCCGGTATTATCAATACTTTTACCCATACTTTCTGCTAACACGGAACTGCCAGCCGAGGGAACCTCCGTATAAAACCCGCTGTATTGTTCTATGGGAACGGTTGCATATTTCTCTGTTTGCTGTGCCATAAAGTTCCCGTTATTTGATGCAAGCAAGGATGAGATTTCAACAAACTGCTCCGGCATATCGGGCTCTGGGCTTTCCTGTATAGGCTGTTCCTGTACCCAATACCCATTCTGCGGAAGGTCACTTTCCGGTTCATGCCGTAATACAGACCAAATGGCTGCAACCCCTGCACAGACCAAGCAAAGACCTGCTGCCGCAGCATATCGCATTATCCATATATTATTTCTTTTTGACCGCAATTTCTTCTTTTTTCTTCTTACCATAAGAGTACGGCTTATCATACTTTCATCCACTAACCCTAATGCATCACTGATGTCTTCACGTTTCATCAAAGAATCCCTCCTGCTCCAAATATTTTTTTAATCCGATACGGGTGCGGTACAACATACTCTTTGCCTTGGACTCACTCATGCCATAATATCCTGCTACCTCACGGATGGAATCCGAAAAGAAATATCTTCCAATAAATACATCCCTTGTCTCCCCCGGTAATGTTGCAAGATAATCCTGAATAGCCTTTGCCAGAAAGTGCAGGTCAACATCCTGTTCTGTTGTGTTTCCGGCAGAAACGCAGTCCTCCAATTCACATAGAGACAGGGCATATTCTGACGCCTGCCTTTTCGCACTGTTCCTTTTTCGGAAAACATCGATTGATATCTGCCTCGTAATCTTACAAAGGTATGTTAAAAGAACACTCGGCCTGTGCGGGGGCATAGATTTCCATGCACTTAAATAAGTGTCATTTACGCTCTCTTTGCTGTCCTCCCAATCAGCGAGAATGTTATACGATAATTTCATCAGGTAACGCCCATATTTCTGGTCTGTGTGCTGGATTGCCGCCTCATTGCGTTTCCAGTATAATTCAACAATTCTGTCATCCTGCATGGTCTCACTCACCTCCCTGGCTGTTATGCCCTTCATTGTATATCCCGTAAAAATTCAGATTTGGTTGCAGAGAAAAACACTTTTTTTATTTTAGCTCAAAAAAATATAAAAAGCACCGTCATTTTTGGAAAGAGTGGAAGTGATCACTGAGAAGTGAATCAGAAATATCCAGACCAAAAAAAGAGCCATTCTCCAGCCTCTTTTCTCGCATTGTCATTTATCCATTAAATTCTTACCGCTTTACTCATATACAAACACGGAAACTCTGTATATTATCACGGAAACCCTTATATTATCACGAAAACTCCCATCCTGTTTCCGTGATAATACAGGCAGTTTCCGTGTTTGTATATGGGTTTTGCCTGTGAGTATCGACTTTTGCGTGATAGTATCGAGTTTTGCCTGCGAGTATCCGAGTTTCCGTGATAATAACCGACTTTTGCCTACGAGTATATACTATCAGGCAAAAGAATCCCAGAACAGAAGTTCGTACCCTCACTAATGTAAAAATGCCCTTAAAAGCACACGGAAATAATGTAACTTTGGAATCTATGTAGTGCTGAAAGTGCCGTGTTTACGGGCTTCGTCGGCTTTCCGTGTCCGTATCTGCCGGGGAAGGAGACACCTGCACAACCAAAACTTAAAACAGCTATGCGAGTTCTCTTATTATCCTAAATCTGTGATTGCCTGACGTAGTTACAAAGTCCGGTAAAATCGACCTGCGGATTTTTCTGTAAAATCTGCTCCATACATTCCTGTGCTTTTCGATATAGCTCCGGATTTTTCAAATCGTCCAGAAAAAAGAAAATATTGAGCCGCCTGCCTACAATAAATAAAAGTTTTTCATCTTCCGGCAAGCCTAAAAAATTATCTATGGCAAACAGCATTTCCATTTTATCTGTTTGCAGATTTCCCCTGACCTCCAGCAACAAATTGACGATATGTTCATTCACATAATAGCTGTCCATTTCAAGCAGCTTCTCCAAGAATAATTTTTGTTCTATCATTATTTCTTCTTCGGACTGTAATGTGAAAGAACCTTCCTGAACAAACTCCCACATTTTGGACTCCGGTTTTATTCCCGTTGCATGGACACGAATAAAATCCGGCTGAATCACATTAAGTGCTTTTGCTGTCTGGATTGCATTTTCTTCCGAAAGCTCTTTTCCACCAATCCCAAGCAATATAAACTCTGATAAAATCATGCCAGCGTCTTTTGCCATACACCCGCTTTCCACAACGGTATCTGCATGGAAGCCTTTGTTGATAAGCTGCAATATCTTATCCGATCCGGTTTCCATACCACAGTACAAATGATTTAGTCCCGCTTGTCGAAGCTCCTGTAATTCTGCCGAACTTTTTCGTGTGATACTGTCAGCACGAGCATAGGAGGTTATATGCTCCAAATCAGGAAAATACTTATTTAGTGCGTCCAGAATACGAAGCAGATAATCCGTTTTTAATACCAGCGCATCCCCGTCCTGCAAAAAACATGATTTGAATTTTCTCCCTTGATATAATGCCGCCTGTTCCTTAATATCCTGTATGGTATCTTCAATCGGACGCATGGAAAAATTCATAGATTTGTATAGTCCACAAAAATAGCACTTATTCCAATGGCATCCTCTGGTCACTCGGACAAGCAGGCTTTCACTTTCTGACGGCGGACGAATTAAGCCAATTTCTATATTTTTCATCATCCCATATCCTTTCCTTCTTATTCAGACTTAAAATATCATTCTGCCGCTGTCAATACAAGAACGCACTTTTTAGATAGCAACTACCCTATATGATAGTATGAAAGGGCTTAGAGCGACACACCCTCTGGGAGTGTCGTGGGTAGAATAGCAAGCACTGCCCATGTCCGGACACATGGGCGAAATTCCCCATACTTCCCTACCGTCCGTATGATGAAATTTCCATAGGGAAGTATCCCTAACCCTCTTTGGTTTTGGTCAATTTTCAAAGTAAATTCCACATTCTCAAAATAAATTCCATGATTAGTCACCTGTTTGTGAATAAAA
>RAYE01000111.1 GCA_003612285.1 bacterium D16-51
AGGCAAGTGCTGTGAGCGGCGACGTAGGAGCCGAGCACAGTGCTTGAGTGCTTGCACCGGGGTTGTTGATTGTCTTTGCGTATTTGTTCCTGCCCACGAGGAAAATGCCGTCCTCCCACATGGTCTTTAACGGGATGACCGCCTGCACCGACTTCGGCACAATGAATTTCTCCCTGTCCTGCTTAAACAGCGTTTTCAGCGTCTTAATCATGGTCTACCTCCTTACGCTTTCTTGATTTCTTATCTTTCTTTCTGGCTTTCTCAGCCTGTTTTCTCCGCACCCTTGCCGCCTTGCGCCTTGCCCTCCTGCGTTTTTTCTTTTTCTTATCCTGCACGGCGGGCAAGCCCTTTTCATGGGCTTCAATAGCGTTCTTCATCGCTTCGTAATAAAGATTTTCTGGTACAAATAAAATCTTCTTCGGCATCAGAAACTGCGACTTTACCCATGCCCAAACAAACTGCTCGGCGGTCATGCCGTTATACCTTACAAAGCCCATGACCGCAAAAGGGGAAGCCCCCAAGATGCACATCCAGCTCAATGTTTCCGTCCCGAACCTGCCACGGAGCAGGAAGAACAAGCCGACCGCCACGCCGCAGGCAAGCACGGAAAACAGGAACTGCCGCATTGACAGCCCGAAGAACATGGATTCCGTGTAGTTGCGGATTTCCTTATTTATCTTTACTTCCAAATGGTTCACACCTCCTTGATTGAAAAATTTTTTTGAAATTTATTTACTTCCTCTGTTTTTTGGATATAATAGAGATAGAAGCCTAAAGTATTCTTTAGATTTCAAGAACTCTGTATACCCGACTGTGCCAAACGGTACGGCCATGAGAAAGGATGGTTTACATGAACTTAGCAAAAATTTCTGCCAACGGGCAGATTACCGTGCCTGCCGAGGTACGCCGCCTGCTCGGTCTGAAATCTGGCGACAAAATACTTTTCTTCCAGAAGCCAAGCGGCGAGGTCGTCATCAACAACGCTTCCGCACAGGCAATTTATAAAGCCCAGAAAGCATTTGAGGGCGTTGCCGAACAGATGGGCGTATATAACGAGGATGACGTACAAGCATTGGTTGACGAAGTACGTTACGGAAAGGGAAAAGAATGAAGATACTTGCAGATACCAACATTCTGATTTCCGCCGTGCTGTTCCCACGGTCAAAACCTGCAAAAGCATTAGTATATGCCGCTGAGAACCACGAGATGGTCTTGTGCGACCAGAATCTGACAGAGCTTCGGGAAGTCCTTAACAGGAAAGCGCCGCAGGCTCTGCCCGATGCGGAAGTCTTGCTGACGGAGCTGGCGTATGATTTAATCCCCGCCGCTCCCCACGCACAAAAGCTGATACGGGACGCAAAAGACCAGCCTATCCTGAATGCCGCCATCCTCTATGGCATTGACATCATACTGACGGGCGATAAGGATTTCCTGTGTCTGGATATGGAGCATCCCAAGTGCATGACCGTAGCGCAATTTCTGGATATTGAAAGGGTGGAGCTGTAATTCCTTACCGTTCCATCCCGCTTTTTCTCTTGGGCGGCTTCTGCGGGGATGGGTAGGGGATAAATTCTTCCTCCCCCTTAATGATGCTGAACTCCGCCCTCAAAAACGGATGCGTTTCCAGTTTCTGGTACTGGCGTATGAGGTCAAGCGCACTTTCCCTTGTCGCTGTGCTGCCTTGCTGCATCCCGTCCTTGAAAATATAAAACCGTTCCATCAGTTCCTCCTTTACAAGCCCATCATTTTCCTTACCACACGGTCTGCCATCTTGACCGCACCGACAAGGACGAGCATATTGAACACCAATTCCCCGATATAGCCCCATACCATCGTGACCGTCGCCGCATCGGGGTTGACTGCGGGCGGGGACGCCGCAAACACCGAGAAGATGACGCAGGCAAGCACGATAATCGCACCCTCAAGGCACACGGTGGAGTAGCTCTTGATGAAACTCTTGCCCACGCTCTGGCTCGGCTCTCCCGCAAACGAGGACAGCGGCACGGGGGCGATGGCGGTATAGAGATACAATTTAAAAAACCTGCCGTACACCGACATTATCATAATGAACGACAGCACCGTGATGAACAGCCCACCTATCAGCGTAACCGCCCATAAGGGGATGCTCTCGAAAAAGCCGCAGTCCTCCACGGCTGTCACTATCTCCTGCGGCAGAACCGTTTTCTGCGCCGAGCCGAAGCCTGCGGCTTTTATAATGGCGGAAATCACGCCCTGCACGATTTTAAACAGAGCCATCATCAGCTCCAAGCCGTAAGTGACCGCACCTTTCGCAAGGGCGAAGCGGATGAACAGCTTCAAGGCGTGTTCGGGCTTCTTCACGCTTGCGAAGTCGCCGCAGGTACGCATCACGCCCACCACAAAGAACAGCACGAGCAGGGCAAGCCCGATAGCCTGCAACGCCCCGTGGATGTCAACGATGACTTTCCATATCGCACCGCCCTTAAAGGTTTCTGGGGATTGGGTGATGAGCTGCCATATCTCGGCTAACTTTCCATTCCATGTGTCAAGGGCATTCTCCAAGTTCTGGACTACCCAGTTGTCTGACATTCGACCACCTCCGTTCTTAAAATTTGATAGCGGGGCAAGTCCCGCAGAGCGGATCTGCCCCGTTATCTTGTCTTGTGTCAGTCTGTTATTTCAGTCTGTTCTGGATTAGCCTGTGATGAGGGTCAAAATCTCTTTCGCAAAGGTAATCACAACGCCGCCCGCTAATGTCAAAAATCCGTTCGCCCTCTGGGACGGGTCGTGGGATTTCAGCGACAAGCCGACCTGCACGATGCCGAAGCCGAGCATAATCATCCCGACCGCCCGTATCAGACCGAAGATAAAGTTGGAGAGGTTGTTGACGACGGCAATCGGGTCATTGGCGGCAAAGGCGGTCACGGACGTTCCAAGCATCAGAGCCGCAGCCAGTACCGCCATGCAGTAGAAGCGGAAACCTCTTTTTACCTTGCCTGCCATCGGCAGTTTCTGGATTGCTTTCTTCTCGTTTTTCTGAAAAAGTTTCATAGGGTGATTCCTCCTTATAAATTGAATATTTCTTCCAAGTCCTCATCGGACAGAAGCTCATAGGAAGTGCTGACAGGGTTAAGCGTAACAGCGTCTTTTGGAATATCCCCGCCAAACACAAAGGTTGCGACCGCCTGCGTCGGCTCGCCGTGGAAATACGGCTGCTTCCCGCCGTCGGCGGTCAGTTTCACGTTCGGGTGTTTCAGGATGTCGTACTTCAAATGGACAACGGTTTCTGCAACATCCACCGCTTCATCAATAACGAAGTCAATCACATTTCCCTCACTGTCCGTAAATCCCTCCAATGACAGCAGCTTGTGGTTCGTGTCCAGCTTTTGCAGATAACGCCACCGTTCTTTATCTTGATAAAAATCCGTGTACTGTTCCCGAACAACTTCAAGCAGACAGCCCTGCACGGGGATAAACAGCTTGTCCATGTAACTCTGGTCGGCTTGTTTGCGGCGGCAGAAGTCCGTATAGGATAATTCCACATAACTGCCGCTTTCTTTGATATATACTTTTCTTGGTGCGTATTTCACCGTATTTTCCTCCAATCTGAACTCTTGAAAATGTAAAAATCCAGATTGGAAAGGCGGCGAACGACAGCCAACAGCGGAAATAACCCTGCGGCACATTCCGATAAAAAACGACAAAAGAAAAACCGCAAAGGTTCTGTGACCTCTACGGTTATAGGAGATACATATTCTGTTAAGTGGAGATTCTACTTCTGGTTTCATGGTGAGAAGTAGCGTTGCATAAGCAGGGATTTTTTTAACTGGCTTCCTGCCAATCCCCGATATGCTATGTATAAGTCAAATCTGCATTTCATGAGCAGATAGCTTACTGCCCGAAAAAAGAACATAAAAAATCCCTCCAAACTTCAAAACAGGTCTGGAGAGTGTCTGTTAAGTCTTTCGGGCATAGCAATACCGCCCACCGAACCTCGTTTTTTTTATTTGGTGGGCGTTTGCCTTAAAACCTTATGAAATAAAATAGAGCCAACGAACTGTGAGTTTATTGCACAAGTTCATCGGCTCTGCGTCTATGCGTCTGTCTCTATGATAACTGTTACTTTTAACTGCTGAACATTGATAATCTGCTCCCGCTTACATTTTGGACAAAAAAGCGGAAATTTATATAATTCTGTATCTTCTCTTATTTTTATTCGGGTTTTACCTTTACAAAAAGGACACATAAGCCATCTATTTCTCATCCTTTCAAACTCCTTTATAAAAACTGTTTTTTTTCAACAGGGCTTTCTATAATTAGCAATCCTCACATATTGTTTGCTTATGGTATATACCACAAAAAAATAGCAAACATAAAAAAGCAAGAAACATATCGCAAAACAGAAAGCAGCCCTCAAAAGAATATTGTGCATGACAATAGGCAATAGCAAATTTAATTTCAGATTTACTAATGGAATACTAAAGAGCAAAACCAAAAGTGTCATAAACATCGGCATAAGCAATTTGCCTGCAATCTGTTTTTTTACTAATTCCTTTATTTGTTTATTGCTTTTCCCAATATAAGACAATACCTTAATGCCTTCTGATTCTCGTTTTAATTCTACAATCTGCTGCAAAGACAGAACTGAAAAATATATAACAATAAAAATAAGACAAGGGCTTATTTGCAAAACTCCCATCCATTGTTGGCTATCCGTATCAAATAAATTAATACTCGGTTGAAGCATAATTACCCCACAAAAGAAAGACATCGCTGAAAATAATAAGCATATGCACAAAATAATATTAATAATAGCACTTGTTTTTAAACTCGATGTTATCTGCCCAATTATATAAAGCCGATTTTTATGATATAGAGAATTGGGCTGTTCCTGCCTTATTGCATATAAATACCCAAATAACCATTTGTAAAAAATAAAAATAGAACTCAATAAAGGAATTACAATAATATATATTCGGTGTTTGAATATCGCCAACTATATTTATAAGCACAATCTGTCAATAACAATTTGTGGTATGATATTTATCCAATCGATAAATTTCGCAACAGCCGCTTTAATTTCATCCCTGCAGCTAAAGAAAACGTTGTTAATCACGGAATTTTT
>RAYE01000112.1 GCA_003612285.1 bacterium D16-51
AAAAATTCCGTGATTAACAACGTTTTCTTTAGCTGCAGGGATGAAATTAAAGCGGCTGTTGCGAAATTTATCGATTGGATAAATATCATACCACAAATTGTTATTGACAGATTGTGCTTATAAATATAGTTGGCGATATTCAAGCACCGAATATATAGGAGGATTTCGTTATGAATCAAAAAAATTTTAACAACAATATTACAGGCACACAGAAGGAAGATACACCAGAAAGCACCATGCAGCAGGGTAGGGACTGTTTTTTATCCTACAGGTTTGAAATTATGGAGGATGATAATATTTATTCTGTATCATTTAATGGAAAACTGACAGACGAAGAAACAAGAAAAATATTAGAATCAATACAAAATTGCCTTTATGAAAAAATACCAGATGCTATCCAGATGTATCTGTACCAGAACAATCTTGCATATTCTGGTTTTGTTTCCACCAAAAAGCCATTAGAACACAGCAAAGTTATGGAACTGGCAGGTTCGCTTCTGTACCCAGGCAGCAACAGTAGTTTGGATAGTTATTTTAGAAATGCAGATACCTGTTATGTAATTGCGGACCATCAAAAATGGATTTCTGAAAACTGCTGCAAGGGCTGTTATTTTGCAGTAAAAATAGCACATCCAATAGACAAAGGGCTATACCAGTACCATATTATTGGCCAGACTTTCAATTATGACGAAACTACTGGTGATGAATCTGGATATTTTGCAATCAGGACAAACAGAGATGATGGATATCTGGACAATATTGTTATATCAGACAGCGAACCAGTACTGCCATCATTTGGCTGTATAGATATGCTGGGAATTTTGTTAAATATTGACAGCATACAGACTGTGGAACAGATTGAAAAAATTGCAGTAAAATGATAGTTATCTTATAATAACTGCTAAAATGAAGGACACCAGTTTACAACTTTTTGACCAAAAAAGATACAAACCCACGTTCTTTATTGTATAATTAAAGCGTTGAATCAAAAACTATACGAAAAGAGATGAGTTTGTATCTACCGCTTATTATACATGAAAAATTCTGTCTTGGACAGACTGAAATCTTATTTTGATGAATATTTTCCAGATGCGACAAAACCTACGGCCAGAAACCTGTTCTTTATCATCGTTTCTATACTGGCACTGGATATTTTCCGTTCTGTACGCTTTGCACACAGCCATGTTCTCTCAAAACTTTCAGACACATCGCTGAATGCTTATTACTATGCGCTTAAAACAGACAACATAAACCATGCTTCCTGGAGGAATGTGACAGTGTCGAAAGCTTTAAGGACAGTCCCCGGCCTGTTAGAAATGCAGCCGTTGTTCCTTTCCATTGATGACACTATGGTGGAAAAGGAAGGTGAGAAATTTGAACTCTGTTCAAAGCTCTTTGACCATGCCGCACATAATGGCTCTAATTATCTGAATGGGCACTGCATGGTAAGTATCCTGCTGTCATTTCCGGTTATGAACGATGGCAGCATATTTTATCTTTCTGTCCCGCTCGGCTACCGGCTTTGGGACAAAAAGCAGACGAAGCTGGAAATTGCCGCCGAAATGGTGCGCCAGGCCATGGACACCATCGGCACACAGAGGCAGGTGCTCCTACTCTGCGACAGCTGGTATCCAAAAGGGTGCGTTGCGGATCTTGTGGATGAGTATTGTAACCTTGATATTATTTGTAATGCCAGGATTGATACTGTCATGTATGGTCTCCCGCCGGAACGCACAGGAAAACGCGGCCGTCCAAAGAAATATGGGGAACGTCTGCCGCCAGAAGATTTCGGGCTTGAATCACCAAAAACCGGGGGCTGGAAGGTGGGCGTGCGCCCTGTACTTACCAGATTGTGGGGAAGGCGGGTGGTCTATGCCATTGTCACACTCCCAAAAAGCGGGAATGGCAGCCGCAGGCTGTTCTTCTGCACCAAGGCCCCGGAAGAGATCACACTTGACTACAAGAATTGTGCAGATGATGCCATCCGTGAATACGGAAAGGAAGACATCTGCTATCTCCCGCTGGCCTGCTACATGCTCCACTGGGACATTGAGGTATCATACTATGAAAGCAAGACTTTCTGGTCGCTGGAAGAATACCGCGTACGGAGCCGTGAAGGCATTGAACGGCTGATAAATCTGGAGTGCATAGCTTACAGTGCCATGGCACTGCTTCCATACAGCGATGAGATTTTTTCATGCTATCGGTCTGCAAGTGCGCAGGAAACCCGTTATGGTATTGGACAACAAATTCAGTCCAGTATAATATTCAGCAGTTTCGTGGGAAAACTCGAAACTGTAAAAAATTCGTGCCATCTGATTAAAATAATTGAAAATTATATTTTGTCAGGCTTTAAAAATGTTCAAAAGTTGTAAACTGGTGATGAAGGAGTTACATTTTAATAAAACCTGTACAATTCTATGTACAGGTTTTATAATACAAGTATTTCTATAACAGAAAAAATCCTCCTCTTCCCAATTTTCCCTTATCTTTTTCTCTCATGCTACCCCATAGCAATGCTAATATATGTAATTACATCACCTTATACTGCCTGCTGCCATATAGCAATTTTTAACACAAAAAGCATATCATGCATCTAATCCACAAAAATGTTTCTATGAGGCTTTTATATACATTCTGATGCTATTTCTAAATGATACCATACAACTCACCCGGACCCTCCTCTTCCTTCTTCAATTTTTAATACATTTTTACCTCTTTCTGTCCAACAAATATTTTTGATGCACATGCACACCTGGAAAATATCAGCAGAAAAAGCATGATGATAATCTGTAGAATTAGATAGATACATGGAAGAAAAATAGACGAAAAAAGAGGAGGAGGGGGTTGATGGCTACACATACAGATTCTATGATGCCAGTAAAATTTATATGGCAGCAGATTACATAAAGAATAATTTGTGTAAACTCTATGACTAATCTGTAACAATAGTTCTTATGGCTTGCAGGCACATTCTGATACCACTTTTGAACCGGATTGATATCTGGTTCATTAAACTCCTACAGAATTTTTTAACCAGCAAAAACAGACCAAAGAATCCTCTTCCCCAGCCTGTCTTATTTAATTATTTATTCTCTTTTTTCTTTACAATAACGATTGCAACTCCCAACACTACGATTTCTATAACAAACAATGTAAAGCCCATATCCATCACCAGTTTTTACCTTTACTGGCAGGTCAGTGTTCTGTAGTGTAACAGATGGGTCATCTTCCATAATCTTAACTGTCTGGCATGCATCATTGATATCTGCATATGCTGCAGTAATCCTTTCACCCTCATACAATTAATATCACATTTAACCATAAGAATTTTAATTTTTTCTGTCATTCCTATTATGAAGTAATCTCTTTTCTATAAAATATTTTTTATATTTCCTGTTTTTTCACAATCTGTAACTCATATCCTAATGCATCTACCATACTATAAAACAATTTCAAAGATGGACTATGCTCATTTTTTTCTAATCTTGAAATTGCCTGTTGTTTACTTCCTATCATTTTAGCCAGTTCAGACTGTGATATATTTTCATTTTTACGGATTTCAACAAGGCGGCCAATTAATTCTGTATCGCTATCTGGTACATAAAATGTGGGTGCTGCCATTTCTGGCCGTCCAGTAAGTGGAATAGAACCCTTTTCAATTTCAACAGCTTCCATTAATCCCTGTATGGTGTCATCAAAAAATTTACTCATCATCTACTCCTCCTTTAATATTTTTACTACTGCTTTAAATGCTTTTTTCTCATCTTCCGTTAAATCATCCTTCTCACTCTTAGCATAAACATTTATGAAGTAAATTACTCCTTTCAATTCAATATCAACATATATTACCCGGCTTCCACCACTCTCTCCTCTGTTTCCCATTGGAATGCGGATTTTTCTAAGTCCTCCAGTTCCCTGGGTAACATCACCAGATTTAGGATCATTCAATAACATATTCTGTAAGTCCCTTAATATTCCGTCTGTTAAACCTAATTCTTTCCACTTTTTTGTAAACATTGGCACTTCAACAAATGTCCGGTTCATAAGTATATTATCCTCTCTTGTTTGTAACTATACAATACAACAAATTTGTTGTATTGTATAGAGTGATTTTCAAATAAAACCTAATTTCATTGCATCAATACATCAACACTACTCCTGGCTTATTTTCCTGTTTGATATAAATCGTACTTCCTCTGTGTTTAAATATGTTGTTTTAGGTTATTCAAAGACCATTTACAATGAAAAACAGACCAGGGAATCCTCTTCCCCAGCCTGTCTTATTTAATTGGTATTTTCAGTCTAACTTCTCCATACATACTGGTCCTTCCCTGTATTTTACATACATTACAGCATCAGACAATGGACACCATAAGTTTTTAACATAATTGGAAATTTATAAAAACACAGAACACAATAATGTACACCAGCCATATGTATCCAAATACCCCTATATGCGGCACCGCATATGGGGGTACATTATCCTTTTATTATCAGGACCCTTCAACAATCCATATAATAAAAGCTAGTATAATGTTCTATAAATAACTAGCTATATTTTTCTATTTCTGTTATAATTAGTTCCATACGATTATGGAGGTACTTATTATGGCACATGCAACCATTTTAGATATAACACAGGAAGATTATAATTATTTGCAATCC
>RAYE01000011.1 GCA_003612285.1 bacterium D16-51
GAATGACATTTCTGCCGCATCTATCTTTCCTGTGCGTATCGCATCATAAACCTTTTCCTTATCTTTCTGACATATCTGTATCATAAGCCACCTCCGTTTTGGTATCATGGGAATTCCCCATTTATTATACCAGATTTTCATGATTTAGGCCAAAAGACTTATTGAAGTTATTTCCTTGTAAACTTGACTTTTTTCTTTATTTCTATGATAATAGGCTTTGTCTGCACTTAATGGTTAGTAACTCTTTTGCTGGTCTGCTTTCCCGGCAGTACAGGCGTAAAATCCTTAGCATAGCTCGCTGCGCCTACGTTTTTACACCTGCACTCAAAAAAGCATCCTCACCAAAAGATAAGGTAATTAAATTGGGTTATATTAGTTGATAACTGTAAATTTATCCGGCGTGCAGTATAAGTTATAGAAAACAGACAACTTACATATAAGAAGATGCCTGCTTTTTATGCTTGGTATTTATGCTGCCTGAAATGGCTGTGGGCAGTAACAATAGGAATAGAAATAGAAGGAGGGTAAACAATGGTTAAATTATATGACAATGGTGTATTTCTGGTAAATGGTACAGAAATTGTAGAAGATACCAGTGACAGTGTTGCAGCAATACAGCAGAAGTGCAGGAAAGCGCTGTCAAAGGAAGAGGCGGCAAAGGGCACGATGGCATATGGGATTTTGGAGGCTCATAATACATCAGACAATATGGAAAACTTGCAGATTAAGTTTGATAAATTAACTTCACATGACATTACATTTGTTGGGATAATCCAGACAGCGAGGGCGTCTGGTCTTGAAAAGTTTCCGGTGCCATATGTCTTGACGAACTGCCATAACAGCCTTTGTGCGGTAGGTGGGACAATTAATGAAGATGATCATATGTTTGGGCTTTCCTGTGCAAAAAAGTATGGCGGGATGTATGTGCCGCCGCATCAGGCAGTTATCCATCAGTTTGCACGTGAAATGTTAGCAGGCGGCGGCAAGATGCTTCTTGGTTCTGATTCCCATACAAGGTATGGTGCGCTTGGGACAATGGCGATGGGCGAAGGCGGCCCTGAGCTTGTAAAGCAGCTTTTAAACCGTACTTATGATATTGCAAGGCCCGGTGTTGTTGCGATTTATCTGACAGGAGAGCCGCAGAAGGGAGTTGGCCCGCAAGATATTGCCCTTGCAATTATTGGCGCTGTGTTTGGTAATGGCTACGTTAAAAATAAGGTAATGGAGTTTGTTGGAGATGGTGTGGCAAAGCTTTCGGCTGATTTCCGTATTGGCGTGGATGTTATGACAACGGAGACAACCTGCCTGTCGTCTATTTGGACAACAGATGATAAAATCAAAGAGTTTTATGAGATTCATAAGCGTCCGGAAGATTATAAAGAATTAAAGCCTGCGGATGTGGCATATTATGACGGCATGGTCTATGTTGACCTTTCTGAGATTAAACCGATGGTTGCAATGCCATTCCACCCAAGCAATGTCTATACAATAGAAGAATTAAATGCAAATTTAATGGATATTCTTGATGACGTAGAAAAGAAAGCGCTTGTCAGCCTGGATAATAATAATATTAATTATACGCTTAAAGACAAGGTCCATAATGGAAAATTATATGTAGAGCAGGGCGTTATCGCCGGATGTGCCGGCGGTGGGTTTGAAAATATCTGTGATGCGGCAGACATCCTGCGTGGGAAGAATATTGGTGCGGATGAATTTTCACTAAGTGTTTATCCGTCCAGCCAGCCGGTATTTATGGAACTTGTAAAAAATGGGACAATTGCAGATTTGATGGCGACTGGTGCAACAGTGCGTTCAGCGTTCTGCGGGCCATGCTTTGGGGCAGGGGATGTCCCTCCAAACAATGGCCTGTCAATCCGCCATTCTACAAGGAACTTCCCGAACCGTGAAGGCTCTAAGGTGACAAATGGGCAGATTGCTTCTGTTGCGCTGATGGACGCCCGTTCAATTGCGGCGACAGCGGCAAACCAGGGGTATTTAACGGCAGCAACGGATGTAGATGTTGATTTTACGAAGCCAAAGTATTTCTTTGACAGTACAATTTATGAAAACCGTGTTTATAATGGGATTGGAAAAGCCGATACAGAAGCCAAAATCAAGTTTGGGCCTAATATTAAGGATTGGCCGGAGATGACAGCATTGACAGATAATATGGTATTAAAGGTGGTTTCCGAAATACATGACCCGGTTACGACAACAGATGAATTGATTCCATCTGGCGAGACTTCTTCTTTCCGTTCTAACCCGCTTGGGCTTGCTGAGTTTACATTGTCCCGGAAAGACCCAGAATATGTTGGGAAGGCAAAAGAAGTACAGAAGGCAGAGAAAGCAAGGATTGCAGGGGAAGATATTTTTGCCGCCTGCCCTGAAATAAAAGAAGTGTTTGAAAAGATTAATGGGACATTTGATGTAAAGCCTGAAGAGACGCAGATTGGCAGCATGATTTATGCAGTAAAACCGGGCGACGGCTCTGCGCGCGAGCAGGCGGCTTCCTGCCAGAAGGTGCTTGGCGGTATGGCAAATATTGCGAAGGAATATGCAACAAAGAGGTACCGCTCTAACCTGATTAACTGGGGGATGCTTCCGTTCTTATATCCGGATGAAATACCTTTTTCGAAGGGGGATTTTATTTTTATCAGGGATGTGAAGAAGGCGGTAGAAGAAAAGGCGGATACGATTAAGGCATATGTGGTTGGGAAAGATATGCAGGAATTTGAACTGCGCCTTGGCGATTTGACAGATGACGAAAGGGAAATTATTGCAAAGGGATGCCTGATAAATTATTATCGTGGATAAGATATTGTAAATAATTAGTTTTAATGTTAACAGTAAAAAACCGTTCAGGATGATGATAGTGTTCTGAACGGTTTTTTACTAAGGAACTGTTAAGAAATTAATTCTTAACAGTTCCTAAATAAAGTGATAAATAATGATTCCGATAAGTATCCCGATAATGCTTCCAATCGTGATTTTAATTTTTAGCGCAAAGGTCAGTACCAAGACCCCGAGGTCTAATGTAAGCGGCTGGGTCAGCCCAAAGTTTTTGCCATAATTTAACCAGGAAAGGAAGGAGACGTTTGCAGCTGCCTGCGCAATAAAGCTTCCAAGGACGATGCCTGCCAATAGCAGCAGGAACAGTGCCCAGTTGTTTTTTCCGGCGCCTTTTGCCATGATGTACCTCCAATATATTTTCTTTTTAGTTCTTGTATATTATACATGAGCAGTTAATAAACGTCAAATTTTGGAAGGCAGGATAGTATTGATTAGATACTATAACTTTACTTTTTGTGCTATGTTGTCTATAATAGAAATTATTAGATGGTATTAGATGTTTAATATAGAAAAGGTGGTGGTTTGTATGGCTGAGAAAGAGATGCTGCAAAAAAATATCGAAGAGTTTTCGAGATTGCAGGGATATATGCTTTTGACCGAAAAAGATTCAGAAATATATAAAGCTATGAAAGTAAGATATATTGAATTATAAATCATACTGACATCTTCTGGCATTAATCTTACAGAAATTGACAGGATAAAAGAATAACAGTTTTTAAATAAAGAAGCCCTACTGTTCTGCAGTGGGGTTTTGATATTGCAAGAAATGCTGCAACAGTGGTGGAATACAACTATTCCTTGAATTTCTGGCATATTTGAAAATTTATGCATATTTTTTAGGGGAAAGAAATAAATTATAATAGAGGAATTATGCCGTAACAGTTCAGCCTTCCATAAAATGCGAGGATTTTTGACATGCTTTTTGTCAAAAATATGAGTTTTACGGTGCCATTTTGCACGCATTTTGTGCAAAATGTGTACATCAACAGTGCTGAAAGCACTGCTGTGTAACTATGAAGCCGCAAGGCTGAATAGTTACATTATGCCGGTGAATTAGAAAGGAAATGATTGTGATATTTAGAAAGCTGTGTTATAATGGCTTCGGGTATTGAGACGAGGGGGAATTTATGTGGAAAAAGTTTATTATAGGGATTCTTGTGATTCTGAGCGCTGTAGCAGGGTTTACCCTGGCGAAGGTAGAAAATACGATGCAGTACACCTTGAACCAGGTGAAGAGGGACAAGGAGTCCGCACTGGATAAAGTGGATTTAAGCGGGATTAAGCTTGCGTCAGATGATGACATTGTAAATATCCTGTTGATAGGAAATGACTACAGGAAGGAAAAATTATATACTGCATCAGGGCTTACGGATGTTATGATGATTGGCACACTGGATAAAAAGCATAACACATTGAAAATTACTACACTGATGCGTGATATGCTTGTTGAAGTTACAGAAAAAGAGGAACTTAGGAAACTGAATTCTGCCTACGATTTTGGCGGAGTGAAAAATTTGTACAAGACAATTGCGAAAAATTTTAATATCAGGCTGGATGGGTATGTAATGGTGGGGTTTGATGCTTTTGAGAAGATTGTCAATGCAGTTGGCGGTGTGAAGATAGAACTTACTGATACGGAGGCCCGTTATCTGAATATGACGAATTACATACGGAAACACAAAAACAGGAAAGTAAAGGCGGGGAAACAGATTTTAAATGGAGACCAGGCACTTGCATACTGCCGTATCCGAAAGGGGAAGGATAAGATCGGGGAGCCGGTCAGGACGGTAAATGGTTTAATAGATGACTATGGCCGTACATGGCGGCAGAGGACGGTTGTCAGCGCTGTTTTTGATAAAATGAAGGGGCTTCCGATGAAGGACTGGATTATGACAGCCAATAAAGTTCTGCCATCTGTAGAGACTGATTTGGATAACAGCAGCATTCTTGGTTATATTAAGGATGTTATCATGATGGGGACAACAGATGTTTTTCAGCTTCAGATTCCAAGGAATGGTTATTTCAGGGAAGGAAAAAAGACAGAGTTCCCAACAAGCGAGGGGGATTCCCTTGTACCGACAGATGGGGTGGGTACAGAATTTGATACTTCGGAAAATGCAAAAATCCTGCATAAGTTTGTTTTTAAGTATAATGGGAAAAAGGATTTTTCCTATGGGAAGGCAGATGGACAGGCAGCAAATTAGTGTACGAGGATAGAGAGGGTTAAAATATGTGGAAAAAAATTGTATTTGGTTTTTTAATGGTTCTTAGTATTCTTGCTGGTTTTTTGGCAGCAAAAGCGCAGGTGACTTTTTTTGACACTTTGAACCATGTACAGCGTGATTATGATACTGTGTTGGAAAATGTAGATTTAAGCGGGATTAAGGTAAATTCAGATGATGATATCATCAATATATTGGTTGTTGGCAATGATTACCGAAAAGAAAAGAACTATACAGCATCTGGACTGACAGATACGATGATTATAGCAACTATGGATTTAAAACATGGCACATTGAAGATGGCATCTTTGATGCGCGATAATTATGTGGATATCCCAGGCTATGGGTATAGTAAATTAAATGCAGCGAATTCTTATGGCGGGATTGAGCTTTTGTATAAGACAATTGCAACCAATTTTAATATTGAGTTAGACGGCTATGTGGAAGTAGGGTTTAAAGCGTTTACAGATGTTGTGGACGCAGTCGGTGGTGTTGAACTGGAGCTTACGGAATCAGAAGCTGAATATCTGAATACAACAAATTATATCCGTAAAAAAGATTCCAGGAACGTAAAAGTCGGGAAGCAGACATTAAATGGCGCACAGGCACTGGGGTATTGCCGTATCCGTAAGAAAGGGGTAACGATTACAGGGCTTCGTGACGACTATGGCCGTACCTGGCGCCAGAGGACAGTAATTAAGGCGGTATTTGATAAAGTAAAGTCCCTTCCAATGACAGAATGGCTTGACATTGCAAATAAACTTCTGGGTAATATAAAGACTGATTTGACAAATGATAAGATAATAGGCTATGTGACGGATTGTGTCATGCTGGGTACAACGGAAATCCACCAGCTTCAGATTCCATTAGAAGGGTATTACCGTTCTTCCTATACTGGCGAGTTTAGCGCAGGCGACTGTCTTGTAATGACAGACGGCACCAGTTCAACTTTGTCGCCGGCGGCGAATGCAGAGGCATTAAATAATTTTATATTTAAGTATAATGGAAAACAGCCGTTTACTTATGGTACGTATACAAGTAAAGAAGAATAAGTTTTTGGATATTGAAACAGAAAAGGGCACCGGCAGGCGGCGCCTTTTTCTGTTTTATCAAGTTTTCGTTTATGAAAAAAGAAATTTATGGAATGTTTTTTGCAGGTAATCAGGGAAGGAGGCTTTTTTAATTGTCTCTGCAGAGTGGATGGGGAGTGCCCCGATTTTTTTTCCGTCTAGAAGATAAGTGACTGTCCCGATTTTCTGCCCTTCCTTAATGGGTGCGGTAATTTTTTTGTGGTAGCTGATTTTTCGTTTAATATTATCTGCGCTTTCTTTATTGGTCAGCGTATAATAAAAATTTTTTTCAATGCGTGGGATAACATAGTCTTTTGAACCTCCAAGTATTCTTTGCTTTTTTAAGGGAATGTCATCAATTTTTTCCTGATAGCTGGAGCAGTTTGCAAAGCCATAGTCCAAAAGAGCCGCAGCCTGGGTAAAGCGCACCATATGGTCTGGAGCCGCCATAATAACGGCAGTGAGGCTGATGCCGTCGCGTGATGCCGTTGCAGACAGGCAGTATTTTGCTTTTGAGGTTGAGCCTGTTTTGAGGCCGGTAATGCCGTTGTAAGTGCGGATTAGTTTATTTGTATTTGTCAGACCAAACTGGCTTTCGCCTTTTTTTGTTTTATGGGTGATTTCATCCATCCATACGGTGGAATATTTAGAGATTTCAGGGTGCTTTGTAATCAGTTCACGAGACATTAATGCAACGTCGTAGGCGCTGCTGTAATGTCCGCTTTGGATAGAATCATCCAGGCCGTTGCAGTTTTTAAAGTTTGTATGTACCATTCCAAGTTCCTTTGCCTTCTGGTTCATCATTTTAACAAAGGAAGTTTCTGATCCTCCGATTAACTCTGCCATTGCAACTGCGGCGTCGTTTGCGCTTGCAATGCTGATACATTTAATCATATCATGGACTGTCTGTGTTTCGCCTGGTTCTAAAAAAACCTGGGAACCGCCCATCTGTGCTGCGTAATTGCTGACAGAAACAGGATCTTCCAGGGAAATCTTTCCCTTTTCTAATGCTTCAAAAATCAGCAGCAGAGTCATAATCTTTGTAATACTGGCTGGAACCAGCTCTGTATCTTTTGATTTTTCATAGAGGATACGCCCGCTGTTATTTTCAATTAAAACAGCAGCTTTTGCTGTCAGGTTCAGCGTGTCGTTTGTTTCAACGCCTTCCTGTGCTGTTTTTTGAAAGCAAAGGCCCCTATCTGCAAAAGAGGAGGCAAAAGCAACAGGACAAGTGGCAATTATGGAAAGCCCGGTAACAGATAGGAGCAGTAAGCTTGCAATAACAATACGGAAGGAAGACAAAACAGAAGTGTGGTTTTCATTTCTTTGATTCAGAAAAGCCATGATAAATATCCTTTTCAACCTTATTTATTTTAATATATTATCATTGGCAGAGAATTATGACAGTTCAGCAGGAATGGTTGCTTTTTGCCTTAAAGAATGCTACAATCAGAAATTGAATGGCAGAAGGAAAGGAAGAGTAGGATGACAAGCAAAGAAAGAGCAGGATTAAGAGCACAGGCAATGAAACTTGATAGTATTTTCCAGATTGGGAAGGCGAGCCTGACGCCGCAATTCGTAGAAGCGGTTAAGGACGCGCTGGCAGCACGGGAGCTGATTAAAATTTCTGTATTAAAAAATTGTGCAGACGACCCGGCAGAGCTGGCTGAGATAGTTTCTGAGCGTACTGGTTCACAGGTAGTGCAGGTGATCGGCAAGAAAATTGTATTATACAAAAAAAATATGGAAAAAGAAGAAAAAAGGCGCCGTGCGGTAAAATCGCAGGCAGTAAAGAAAAAGCCGGTTTCTGATAAAGTGGCGGCAAAGAGAGCAAGGCGTAATGGGTAAGACGGGCATTATGGGAGGGACATTCGACCCAGTCCATTGTGCGCATTTACGGATGGCACGCTGCGCAATGGAGCAAAAAAAATTAGACAGGGTTTTATTTATGCCTTCTAAAAAACCACCTCATAAAGCAGGGAAAGATGTTTCCGATGAGCGGCTGCGGGCACGGCTTGTCAGGCTGGCGATAGAGGATGAAGAAGGTTTTTGCTTCTCAGATTTTGAGTTAAGGCGTGAAGGGACAACTTACACAGCAAAAACGCTGTCTTTATTAAAAAAGCAGTGCCCAAAAGAAGAGTTCTATTTTATAATGGGCAGTGATTCCCTGTTCCAGTTTGCGTATTGGTATCACCCGGAGGAAATAGCAAAACATGCTGTGATTCTTGCCGTAAACCGGGGAAATATGGACGCAGGGCAGATGGAAGAGCAGGCGGGTCTTTTGGCAGAAAGATTTCATGGGAGGTTTGAGCTTGTCCAAATGGAGAAAATGGATGTCAGTTCCAGTTTAATCCGTGAAAAGCTTATAAAAGGGGAAGAAGTCCGTGGAATGCTTCCCAAAAAGGTATATGAATATATTATAGAAAATGGATGTTATGGTTTAGATAAGTAATAGTGGCATGGAGGCTGAAAAATGTGGATGTCTATTGACGAAATACAGGATAGTGTGCAAAGAAAGGTAAAAAAGAGGAGATACCAGCATATTCTTGGTGTCCGTTTTACAGCGCAGGCATTGGCAATGCGGTTTGGTGAAGATATAATGAAAGCTGGGTATGCCGGGGCGCTCCATGATTGTGCAAAATACCTTTCCGATAAGGAAATGCTTTTGGCGTGCAGGAAGCGCCAGATTTTTTGCAGTGAAATTGAAAAGAGGCAGCCTTCCCTGCTCCATGCAAAACTGGGGGCAGCTTTTGCAAAGGAGGTATATGGGATTACAGATGAGGAAATCCTTTCTGCAATCCGTTGGCATACAACGGGTAAGCCTGGGATGACGGATTTGGAAAAAATAGTTTTTATTGCAGATTATATAGAACCGGGAAGAAAAATGCTTCCACGGATGGAGGAAATCCGTAAAGTGTCTTTCCAAAACCTGGACAAGGCCATGTACTTAATTTTGGACAATACACTTTCTTATCTGGAAGAAGGGAATGCTAAGGATAAGGATACAATTGATTCATATTCTGTTGACGCATATGATTATTATAAAGAAAGGAATGGGGCAGTATGAATAAGCAGGCAGAAATGGCCGTTACGGCTTATAAGGCGTTAAGTGAAAAAAAAGGTGAGGATATCACCATAATAGAAATTTCTCAGATTTCCATTATGGCGGATTATTTTGTGATTTCAAATGGAGCAAACCTTCCACAAGTACAGGCGATGGTGGAAAATGTACAGGAAAAAATGGGAAAATCTGGTTTCGAGGTTAAAAGGGTGGAAGGAAACCGCAGCAGCAGCTGGATTCTTTTGGATTATGGTGATGTTGTCGTCCATATTTTTGATAAAGAGGACCGCCTTTTTTATGATTTGGAGCGTATTTGGAGTGATGGGAAGACGGTTACGCCGGAAGAACTGCAGCAGTAATAAAATCGTAACAGTTCAGCCTTCCATAAAATCCCTACAGTCGCGAACATTTGTTTGACAATTTGTGGATAATGTGGTAATCTATTCTTAATTTAGGAGAAGCTTTTAAAAAAGTAAAGATGGAGGAAAATTACTATGTCAACTGGAAGGATTTCTGCAAAGCAGCAGGAAATATTAGATTATATTAAGTCAGAGATTTTGTCAAAAGGATATCCGCCCGCTGTCCGTGAAATTTGTGAAGCGGTTCATTTAAAATCTACATCGTCTGTACATTCCCATTTGGAAACGCTGGAAAAGAATGGTTATATCAGGCGTGACCCGACAAAGCCAAGGGCGATAGAGATTCTTGACGACAGTTTTAACCTGATTCGGAACGAAATTGTCAATGTTCCGATTCTGGGGCAGGTTGCGGCAGGGGAACCTATTTTTGCAGACCAGAATATTGAAGGGTATTTTCCGGTTTTATCAGAAAATATGCCTTCCGGCAATGCGTTTATGCTAAATGTCCGTGGGGAAAGCATGGTTAATATAGGGATTTATGATGGGGATAAAATTCTTGTCAGAGAGCAGAGCACAGCGTCAAATGGCGAAATTGTTGTTGCGCTTGTCGAGGATTCAGCTACAGTAAAAACTTTCTATAAAGAAGACGGACATTACCGCCTTCAGCCGGAAAACGATTCCATGGATCCGATTATCGTTGATGAGGTGGAGATTATTGGCAAGGTGGTTGGATTATACAGGACATACCGTTAGGAACTGTAGAAAAGAATGGCCGCAAACAGCAACAGTTTGTAGTTTTTTGGAAAGGGAAAGCGATGGGAACAGAGAGCGGATTAAGCCGGATAGAGCAGCAATTTGCATTTATTAAGGAAATTGACGGGGTAAAAGAGGTTGTCAGGCAGTCCTACATAAAAGATGGAAGCAGGAAGGAAAATGATGCAGAGCATTCCTGGCATCTGGCGATGATGGCGCTTCTGCTGGGAGAGTATGCAAATGAGGCGATAGATTTGCTGCGTGTGATTTCTATGGTTTTGGTTCATGATATTATTGAACTGGACGCTGGTGATACATATGCATATGATGAGGCTGGAAATGCTACAAAACGGGAGCGGGAGCTTGCCGCCGCTGACAGGATATTCCATATTCTTCCAAAAGACCAGGCGGAGTATTTGAATGGCCTTTGGGAAGAGTTTGAAGAAAATATTACGCCGGAATCAAAATTTGCGCATACATTAGATAATATACAGCCTATGATGTTGAATGATGCAACGGGCGGAAAAGCCTGGAAAGAGCATCAGGTAAGGCTTTCCCAGATTATGAAACGGCAGGAGAAAACAAAGGAAGGCTCTGCCTCCTTATGGGAATATGCCAGGGAGAATTTTTTGGAAAGTAATCTGGAATCAGGGGTAATTATCAGGGATTAATGTTTTGCAGCAGGAGGGGATATGAAGCGGATTCAGGAGGATATTAAAAACAGGTCATTTCATTCAGTCTATCTTTTGTATGGGGAGGAAAGCTATCTTGTCCGTTTATACCGGGATAAATTGAAACAGGCTGTTTTGGATGGGGCGGATGAAATGAATTACTCCAATTTTCAGGGCAGCAGCGTTAATTTGTCTGAGGTAAAGGAAATTGCAGAAACCCTGCCATTTTTCCAGGACTACCGGATTATTATCCTGGAAGATACGAAGCTGTTTAAGTCGTCGAATGATTTTGCGGATTACCTTCCATCCATGCCGGAGTCTACGGTTCTTGTCTTTACAGAAAAAGAGGTGGATAAGAGGAACAAGCTGTATAAATATGTCCAGAAAAATGGGCTGGCAGTTGAAATGACACAGATGAAAGCCTCTGACACAAAAAAATTTGTTGCAGTTAAGCTTAGTGACAGCGGCAGGAAGATCCGGGAAAGCACGGCAGAATATTTTTTGGAGCAGGTGGATAATTCCCTAAATAATATAGAAAATGAATTGGAGAAGCTGATTTCCTATACACATGGGAGGGAAGAGGTTACCTGTGATGATATTGACGCTGTCTGCAGCGTGCAGGTGACAGGGCAGATTTTTAAAATGCTTGATGCAGCAGCGGCTGGAAACCGCAGGGAGACATTTTTACTTTATCATGATTTGCTTGCGTTAAAAGAAAGCCCAATGTCTATTTTGTATTTATTAACCAGGCATTTTAATATTTTGCTGCAGGTAAAAGATGCGCCTCCTGGGCTGTCAAAACAGGAACTGGCAAAGAAGGCGGGGGTTCCGCCTTTTACAGTAGGTAAGTATCAGAGCCAGTGTAAAAATTTTACCAAAGAAACGCTTCGTAAAATGCTGGAAATGTGTGTTGATACAGAATATTGTTTTAAACAGGGCAGGATTTCAGACCAGATTGGCGTGGAGACGCTGTTATTGCAAGCAGAAAAAATGGCTGTGGGTAACTATAAACTGTAAATAGTAACTATGGACTATGGCATTGTGTAACTATTCAGCCTTGCGGCTTCATAGTTACACAGCAGTGCTTTCAGCACTGTTGATGTACACATTTTGCACAAAAAACGTGCAAAATGGCACCATAAAACTCATATTTTTGACAAAAGAAATGTCAAAAATCCTCGCATCTTATGAAAAGCTGAACTATTACGGCATTGTCTGCAACTTTAAAAAATGGTATTGCTTTTTTAGAAGAGATGTGATATAGTAACTGAAGTTGATGAACAAAGGGGTTCAGCATTTTTTTGCTGAACCTTTTTTGCATACTATGAAAATTCTGGCGAGTATTGGAGCGTGTTTGGCAAGCCTGGGGTTTTATAGGAAATTGTGCCATAGTTAAGGAGGAATGGAACATGAGGGAAAAGGAAGCCCAAAAGAATGTAATAGAAGAAGCTTCAAAAGCGGTAGACCATGAAAAAAGAGGGTTATATAATCCGCGGTTTGAGCATGATAACTGTGGGATTGGCGCTATTGTAAATATGAAGGGGAATAAGACCCACGATACAGTATCTGGCGCCCTTGATATTGTAGAGAAGCTGGAGCACCGTGCCGGTAAGGATGCAGAGGGGAAGACAGGGGACGGTGTCGGTATCCTTCTCCAGATTTCACATAGATTTTTTAAAAAAGCAGTAAAGCCTCTGGGGATTGAGCTTGGGGAGGAAAGGGATTATGGGATTGGCATGTTTTTCTTTCCGCAGGATGAACTGATGAAGAACCAGGCAAAGAAAATGTTTGAGGTAATTATCCAGAAAGAGGGGATGGAATTTTTAGGATGGAGGGAAGTGCCGATTGTCCCGGGGATTCTTGGGCATAAAGCGTTAGAATGCATGCCTTGTATTATGCAGGCGTTTGTAAAACGTCCGGAAGAGGTTGGGCGTGGGCTTGACTTTGACCGCAGGCTGTACGTGGCACGCCGTGTTTTTGAGCAGAGCAATGACGATACCTATGTGGTTTCTTTTTCCAGCCGTACGATTGTATATAAAGGGATGTTTTTGGTGGGCCAGCTGCGTCAGTTTTTTACTGATTTGATGGATAAAGATTATGTATCGGCGATTGCGATTGTCCATTCCCGTTTTAGTACAAATACAAACCCAAGCTGGATGAGGGCGCATCCGAACCGTTTTATTGTCCACAACGGTGAGATAAATACAATTGTCGGCAATGCAGACAAAATGCTTGGACGTGAAGAAACGATGGAGTCTCCACTGCTTTCTAGTGAGCTTCATAAAATCCTTCCAGTTGTTAATACAGGCGGTTCTGATTCTGCGCGGCTGGACAATACACTGGAATTTTTGGTAATGAGCGGCATGGAGCTTCCTCTTGCTGTTATGATTACCATTCCTGAACCATGGGAAAATGACAAAGGCATCAGCCAGAAAAAGCGTGATTTTTACCAGTATTATGCAACAATGATGGAGCCGTGGGACGGTCCGGCGTCTATCTTGTTTTCGGATGGCGATTTGATGGGAGCGGTGCTAGACCGGAATGGGCTGCGTCCGTCGCGTTATTATATTACGACAGACCATCAGCTTATCCTGTCTTCTGAGGTGGGGGTTTTTGAAATCCCGCCAGAAAAAATTGTAAAGAAAGACCGTTTAAGGCCGGGGCGTATGCTGCTCGTGGACACGGTAAAGGGCGAACTGATTGATGATGACGTCTTAAAAGAAGGTTATGCATCGCGCCAGCCATACGGGGAATGGCTGAATAATAATCTTGTTGCGTTAAAAGAACTTCGTATTCCAAACCAGAAGGTTACAGAATTTTCCGATGAAGAACGTGCAAAGCTCCAGAAAGCGTTTGGCTATACATTTGAAGAATATAAAAATTCTATCCTGCCAATGGCGCAAAATGGGAGTGAGCCGATTGCGTCTATGGGGACGGATTCACCGCTTCCAATGCTGTCCAAACGGCCGCAGCCACTTTTTAACTATTTTAAACAGTTATTTGCACAGGTAACAAATCCTCCGATTGATGCAATCCGTGAGGAGATTGTAACTTCTACCAGCGTTTATATTGGGGAAGATGGAAACCTGTTAATGGAACGTGCGGAAAATTGTAAAGTGTTAAAAATAAATAACCCGATTCTGACAGATACCGATTTGCTTAAGATAAAATATATTGATAAACCAGGGTTTAAGAGTGAAGTGATTCCAATTACTTATTATAAAAATACTTCTTTGAAAAAGGCGTTAGACCATCTTTGCCTGGAAGCAGACAGGGCGTATAAAGACGGGGTAAATATCCTGATTTTAAGCGACCGGGGCGTAGATGAAAACCATGTGGCAATCCCGTCCTTACTTGCAGTTGCAGCGATGCAGCAGCATCTTGTTACAACGAAGAAAAGGACCAGCGTGGCAATGATTATTGAAACGGCAGAGCCAAGGGAAGTGCATCATTTTGCAACGCTTTTAGGATATGGGGCCTGTGCTGTGAACCCGTATCTGGCGCACAGTACGATTAAGGAGTTGATTGACAATAAGCTTCTGGATAAGGATTATTATGCGGCAGTCAATGATTATGACGCTGCTGTTTTGCATGGAATTGTAAAAATTGCATCCAAAATGGGAATTTCTACGATTCAGTCATATCAGGGCTCAAAGATTTTTGAAGCAATTGGAATTTCAGAGGATGTGATTGAGAAGTATTTCACAGATACAGTAAGCTGTGCAGGGTGTATTACATTGGAAGATATCCAGAAACAGGTAAATGAACAGCATTCGACAGCATTTGATCCGCTTGATTTGGGGGTGGATTTAACATTGGAAAGCCGTGGGCAGCACAAGGAACGCGGGCAGAAGGAGGAGCATTTATATAACCCGGAAACAATCCATTTGCTGCAGCAGGCAACCTGGACAGGGAATTATGAATTATTTAAGATGTATTCTAAGGCGATTGATGAAAAAGATGGGAATGTAACGCTTCGGAGCTTATTAGATTTTAAGTATCCGCAAAAAGAGATTCCAATCGAACAGGTGGAGAGCGTAGAAGAAATTGTAAAACGCTTTAAAACAGGCGCAATGTCCTATGGTTCCATCTCACAGGAGGCGCATGAAACGCTTGCGATTGCAATGAACCGCCTGCATGGGAAATCGAATAGCGGTGAAGGCGGTGAAAGCCTGGAACGCCTGGCGACTGCGGGACAGGAAGAAGACAGGTGTTCTGCGATTAAACAGGTGGCATCCGGCCGTTTTGGGGTAACTTCCCGTTATCTTGTCAGTGCGAAGGAAATCCAGATTAAGATGGCGCAGGGGGCGAAGCCCGGCGAGGGCGGCCATCTTCCAGGAGGGAAAGTGTATCCCTGGGTGGCAAAGACAAGGCATTCCACGCCTGGCGTCAGCCTGATTTCCCCGCCGCCGCACCATGATATCTATTCGATTGAGGATCTGGCGCAGTTAATTTATGATTTGAAAAACAGTAACCAGGATGCCAGGATTTCAGTAAAGCTTGTTTCGGAGGCCGGTGTAGGCACTGTAGCTGCTGGCGTTGCAAAGGCAGGTGCTGCGGTAATCTTAATTTCCGGGCATGATGGCGGCACTGGCGCTGCTCCGAGAAGTTCCATTTATAATGCAGGGCTTCCTTGGGAACTTGGACTTGCAGAGACACATCAGACGCTGATTATGAATGGCCTGCGTTCCCGTGTCCGCATTGAAACAGATGGGAAGCTTATGACAGGGCGTGATGTACTGGTGGCGGCTTTGCTTGGTGCAGAAGAGTTTGGGTTTGCGACTGCCCCGCTTGTTACGATGGGCTGTGTGATGATGCGTGTATGTAACCTGGATACCTGCCCGGTCGGGGTTGCGACCCAGAACCCGGAACTTAGGAAACGTTTTAAGGGAAAACCGGAGTATGTAGAAAACTTTATGAAGTTTATTGCGCAGGAACTCCGGGAATATATGGCAAAGCTTGGAATCCGGAAAGTAGATGATTTAATTGGGCGCACAGATTTGATTAAAATAAAAGAAGATGGAAATCATCTGGCAGGAAAGGTTGATTTAAGCGCGGTAATTGATTCTTCATTTGCCGGCGAAAGAAAAGAAAACCGTTTTAACCCGAAAAACCAGTATGATTTTGCATTGGAAAAGACAATGGATGAAAAGCTTTTCCTGCCGAAGCTGAAAAAAGCGCTGGCGTCAGGGGAAAAAGCCAGGATTACCGCAGATGTTACCAATATAGACCGCACGCTTGGCACAATCCTTGGCTCGAATATTACGAAAAAGTTTGGGGACAGCCTTGCAGAAGATACGGTTACCGTGGAATGCCACGGAAGCGGTGGGCAGAGTTTTGGCGCGTTCATACCAAATGGCCTTACCCTGGAGCTGGTTGGTGATTCCAATGATTACCTTGGGAAAGGGCTTTCCGGCGGGAAGATTATTGTATATCCTCCAAAAGGCTCTAATTTTGAGGCAGAGGAGAATATTATTGTCGGAAATGTGGCATTGTATGGGGCGACTAGTGGAAATGCTTATATTAATGGAATTGCAGGGGAACGTTTCTGCGTGCGTAACTCTGGTGCAACGGCAGTTGTAGAAGGGGTCGGCGACCATGGATGTGAATATATGACAGGAGGCAGGGTCGTTGTTTTAGGGCAGACAGGCAAGAATTTTGCAGCCGGCATGAGCGGCGGCGTCGCGTATGTATTGGATGAAGAAAGTGATTTGTACCTGAAATTAAATAAAGAGCTTGTTTCGTCTGCTCCTGTAACAGATAAGTACGATGTTTTAGAGTTAAAACAGATGATTCAGGAACATGTTACAGCGACTGGTTCCCAAAAAGGGAAGATGGTTCTGGAACATTTTAGTGAGTACCTTCCTAAGTTTAAGAAAATTATATCTTATGATTATAGCAGGATGCTGCAGCTGATTGCCAAGATGGAAGAGCACGGGTTAGGGTTTGAGCAGGCACAGATTGAGGCATTTTATGCACACAAAGAGCAGGCATAGGAAAGGAGAGCAGAAAATATGGGAAAGCCAACTGGTTTTTTAGAATATGACAGGAAAAATAATGCAGCGTCAGCGCCATTGGAGAGGATAAAACATTTTAATGAGTTCCATGTGCCAATGAGCGAGAAGAGCCGGAAGGAACAGGCAGCCCGCTGTATGGACTGCGGTGTTCCATTCTGCCAGTCTGGGATGATGCTTCATGGGATGGCTTCGGGATGCCCCCTGAATAATTTGGTTCCAGAGTGGAACGATTTGCTTTACCGTGGAAATACGGAAAAAGCATTGCAGATGCTCCGTCAGACAAATAATTTTCCGGAATTTACTGCAAGGGTCTGCCCTGCTTTGTGCGAGGCTTCCTGTACTTGCGGGCTGAATGATTCTCCTGTTACCTGCAAGGCAAATGAACTTGCGATTATTGAATATGGATATGCAAATGGGCTGATGGAGGCGGTTCCGCCTAAAGCACGTACTGGGAAAAAAGTTGCAGTGGTTGGTTCCGGCCCATCCGGCCTTGCCGCCGCAGATCAGTTAAACAAACGCGGCCATGATGTGACAGTTTATGAGAGAAGCGACCAGATAGGAGGCCTCCTGATGTATGGCATTCCAAATATGAAGCTGGAAAAATGGGTGATTGAGCGGAAACGTAAAGTGATGGAAGAAGAGGGGATAAAATTTGTTGTAAATGCAGATGTTGGGAAAAATGTAAAGGCAGAGGATTTGTTAAAGGAATATGACCGCATTGTTCTTTGCTGCGGCGCTTCTAACCCACGCGACATTAAGGCAAAAGGGAGGGAAGCGAAAGGGATTTATTTTGCAGTAGATTTTCTGACGCGTTCTACAAAGCATGTACTTTCTGGGAATAGTGAGGGCTGGATTGACACAAAGGGGAAGCATGTTGTCGTGATTGGCGGCGGAGATACCGGAAATGACTGTGTGGGGACGGCAGTCCGCCAGGGGGCAAAATCGGTTGTGCAGATTGAAATGATGCCGCAGCTTCCAAAAGAGCGCGCAGCCAATAACCCATGGCCGGAATGGCCCCGTGTCTGCAAGACAGACTATGGGCAGGAAGAAGCAATTGCCGTATATGGGAAAGACCCGCGGATTTACCAGGCGACAGTGAAAGAATTTATTGCAGATAAAAATGGAAACTTAAATAAAGTGAAGCTGGTAAAGCTGGAAGCAAAAAAAGACCCGAAAACGGGGCGGATGAATATGGAAGAAATTGCGGGCAGCGAATTTGAACTGCCGGCAGATTATGTCTTGATTGCGGCAGGCTTCCTTGGGACGCAGGATTATGTTGCAAAGGCATTCCATGTAAAATTGGATGGGCGTACAAATGCAGCGACAGAAGCAGGAAGCTATAAGACTTCTGCAGATAAAGTTTTTGCGGCGGGAGATATGCGCCGCGGGCAGTCGCTTGTCGTCTGGGGAATCCGCGAAGGCCGCCAGGTGGCGAAAGAAGTAGATGAAAGCCTGATGGGATATACAAACCTTCCATAGGTTTAATAACTGCTGATATAAACAAGGGCACCGCTTATGCGGATGCCCTTGTTTTTTCCCTTATTTTTCTTCTTCATTTGGTTCTGATTTTACAATGACTGTTTGGGAGTCTCCTTGTTTTGCCTGTTCAATGACAGCTTTGGAAAGCTTTGCAAAGTTATTGCCGGAACTGGTTGCACCAGTCAGGGTATCTACTTTAATATCTGCCTGCTGCTCAATTAATTCTGAGGCGTAATAGCGGGTATATTCATTTGGGTAAGTTCCTGAAACAGGGAGCATATTTCCCATATAGTTGTTGTCCCATGCTTTAATATAGCCGCTGGCATTTTTTGCATTATATTCTACAGAAACGATTTTATTATTTTTTACCATAATGCAGACGTATTCTTTCCAGCCGAAAGAATAGTCAGACATTTCTGCCGTATAAAAGCCGTCTTTCATTTTTGGCTGGGAAGAGCAGCCGCTAAAAAAGAGGGAAGCAGTTAAAAGTAAAACAGGTAAAACACTTTTTCTTTTCATTTTAATACCTCCGTTGTTGTTACATATTAGGTTGCTTAATTTTAACTCGTGCAGCAAAGTCTGCAGAAGAAGGGTACATCTTATAAATATTTTTACTGTCTATAATATTTTGTTTATCGCGGTCTCCGATAATATCGCATTTTCAAAGCTTTTTGCCCGCAGTATCATAGGCCGATAGCCAGAGAAATTCAATCTGGTTTTTAATGTTATCAAAACATTCCTGTTTTTCTGTTTCTGATACGATATCATCAAGAAAGATGGTTTCTGTCGAAAAATTGTACATCCGCTCTGTAAGAAGGTGTAAGTTGGACATGATATTTTGCGCTTTTTCATTTCCTGCTCCTTAAACCGGTATTTTTTATAAGTATAGCAACAATTAGGCGCGGTGTAAAGGATTTGGCCTGCTTATATTATTTGGGAGAATAGAGTGTGATATTTATTTATATAATAATTAAGAAAATAGCGTATAATGTCGAAAATTGTCTAATGATTTTTATGGGGAAGGAAGCGAAAGAATGTATAATAAAAAGGCATTAGTGGTATTTTTTCGGAAAATTGGATAAAGCACTTTGGCAAGATATTACAGATAGCACATAAATGCATTGCATGGCAGATAAAAGGGTGGATTTCTTTATTATAATGGAGAATTTTAATCTTGAAATTTTTCATATAATATGTTACTATTTATTGCAACAACATAAGTATTATTACATTTGTAAATGAAATAATATTGGATTGCAAGGATAGCAAAAGAAGGATCCGGGACGCTGCAGTATCCTGGGGAATATACGAAGTCCGGAGGAAAATATTGTGAATAATAATGCAATGATAAAAGGGATTACTTATTATCATCCGGAAAGAAAGGTTGATAATGAGTATTTTATTGAGTATTACAAAAAGCAAGGGAAGGATATTAATTCGCTGTTAAAGGCAACAGGCAGGAAAAGCCGGTATATTTCAGATGATGAGACAGAAAATATGCTGACAATGGGAGTCCGCGCAGCAAGTGAAGTGCTGGAGAAGACACACGTAAAAGCTTCCCAATTGGGGCTGATTGTATTTTCTTCAGGTACGCCTGAATATATAGCCCCGACAAATGCTATTAAGCTCCATGAGATGATTCATGCAGGCCAGAAATGCGGCGTATATGATTTAAATGCAAATTGCGCCGGGATGTTAGTTGCACTGGAGCAGGTTTCAAGGGTAATGCGGAACAATCCGGGGTTAAAGTATGCGCTGATTGTTGGGGCAGATCAGCTGAATCGGTATTCCCGTTACAAAGAGCCTATTACATATTCTAATTTTGGAGATTCGGCATGTGCCATGCTGATTGAAAATATATATAATACATCAAGGGGGTTTTTGGATTCTGATTTTTATACAAATTCCAGTAACCACAATAAGATATTGCTTCCTGCAAAGGGGATGTCTACTGTAATAAGAGACAGGAGCCTGTCGACACAGGATAAATTAGTAAAATGGGATAATTTTGACTTAGGAGGCGCATTTTACAGCGCCAAAATTTCTATTGAAGAGATTTTATTCCGTAATGATTTGAAGAAAGAAAATATTAAAAAGTATTTTATGTCCCAGTTTGCATTAAAAAATATAGAGAATGTTGCAAAAGAGCTGGGCGAAAGTATGGATAAGTTTATCTTTATTGGGGATGAATTTGGCTATACAGGGACGACAAGCCCAATGCTGGCCTATGCCAGGGCTTTGGAAAACGATGAATTGGAGATTGGCGATTATGTAATATTCTGGACAGTTGGGGCGGGAACTACATGTGTATGCGTACTATATCAATATTAGGGGAGGTCGGGGACTATGCAGCTTGAATTACTAAAAAATGAAGAAAAACAGATGAATTTGATAATGTTTTTAGTATGGGGGTTTTTGATACCAATTGCAGCGTTTTCGTTTGTCATGATTTTTTTGAGTGGTACGGCAGCGGATGCAGCGATTCTGATTATGGTACCTTTAGCGCTGCTTATTAAGCTGTTTGAAAAAAGCCTGGGGGCAAATGCAAAATATTTATATGCCAGCCTGATGCCGGTGATTGGGGCGGTTACAATAGTGGTTGGGAACGATGGGAAATTCGGCGCGATGACACAGGCATATTTCCTTGCTGCAGTAATGATAATTGCATATTATGATGTATCTGTAGTAAAGGTAAATGCAATTGTTACGGCAGCAGTAAATATTTTGGCAATGATTATCTTTCCTGGAGCTTATTTAAAATTACATAGTTTGATAGTATGGATTTTCATATTAATCGTATATGTATTGGAAGTGATGGTTGCCTATATTATTGCCGGCAGGACATTCAGGCTGTTTTCTGATGTGGAGGAAAGCGAGAAAGAGGTAGAGGCTTTGCTGGATAATGTACGGCAGGCATTTACAGGGCTGGAAGAATCAACAGACAGCATCCATGTATCATTAAGCACATTTCAGCAGAGTACACAGGATATTGCCGCATCTACGGAGGAAATTTCAAACAGTTCCGAAAAGCAGATAGAGGAAGTTAATGGCAGTATTGATATTTTTAATACTTTAAATGATAAAATCCGGGTTTCTGAAGAACAGGTTGTAGTTACCATGGATAATATGGTGCAATTGAAAGGGAAAAATGATGAAGGGATTGCATCTATAGCAGAGCTTTCCAAAAAATTTGATGAAAATATCAAGGCAACACAAGAGGCAGCGGATGGGGTCACTACCCTTTCTCAGAAGTCAACGCTGATTGCAGGGATTGTAGACAGCATAAACCAGATTTCAAAGCAGACAAACCTGCTTGCACTGAATGCGGCAATAGAGGCTGCCAGGGCGGGAGAGGCCGGAAAAGGGTTTGCAGTCGTTGCTGATGAAATTAATACTCTGTCAACAGAATCATCTAATGCGACAAAGGAAATTGACGCAATTTTAAAGGATATTATTACGACGGTTGAAGAAACTAACCGGATTATGGATAAAAACGGGGTGATTGTTAAAGAGTCTTCTGATCAGTTGGAAGACACGATAAAGATTTTTGAAGCGATGATAAAATCCTCTGATGAAGTATTATCCATAATTAAAACCTTAAAGCAGGAACTGCTTAGCATTGTGGATATTAAAGATACTTTGATGGATGCTATGAACAGTTTGGAGCAGATTTCAGAAAGGTCGGCGGAGACTACAAATGAAATCAGCATGGCGACAGAAGAACAGGTTTCCGGTGTGGAAAATATCCTGAAATCCCTGGAGGTTGTACAGGGCGGTATTGAGAAGCTTGCACGGGTATTAGAAGGTTAGGACAGTTTTGTGTTGCAGAGTGGTATGTGCGAGGAGGGGCAAGTTTTAAAAGGCGGTTTTCATTGGCCGCCTTTTTCGTGCTGTCTTATTGTAAAATAATTAACAAATATGGCAGAATGGTTTATAATGTAGTCTTAGGATAAAGAGGAAGAAAGTAAATAGCAGGAGGAGGGGCAATGGTATTTAAATCACAAAGTAACTTGATACTTCATTATGCGTTGGTTATCGGAATTATTCTTTTACTTGCAGCGGCTATTATATTGTTTATCAGAAGGAAAACATGTAAAAAGTTAATGATTCCAGTGTTTGCAGTTCTGGTAGTTTTAACAGCCGCTTGTATATTTAACAGTTATCATTATGGCGTTAAGAAGATTGTATTTCCTGTTATTAAAGGTGATAATGAATATACTGCCAAGACAGAAATTAAGGGGTATTTAAAATGGCTGAATAGTTTGGAACTACAAGAAGTAGAGTATGATATAGAACATGATCCTAGTATGCTTGCGGGACAAGATGGCTGTGCTGATGTGGTGTATAATAATGGTGCAGTAGAAACTTATATTTATGGTGCAGGGTATTTGATAGTTAGAAAAGGTGAAAAGAGAGAAGAAAAACAGCTTTATCGGATTATAGAAGAAGAATAAAGTTTGTTAGGTGTTTTGTGTAAGTTTTTATCCCTGTGTATGCAACGAGCCAAGCAGAATGCTTTTGCATATGGAAGCACAATCGAGTTGGACGGTAAATATTTTAATCAGAATACTTCTGTATTTAGCACAGAGTTACCATGAATATTTCGAACGAACCAGCCAGAGCCTACATAAAAGAAAGAAAGTGAAAATGCCAAGGCCTGAATTATATGTGATATACACAGGCAGCAAAGGCAGAAAACCCGATACAGTATCGTTGTCCAAAGAGTTTTTTAACGGTGCAGATATTGATATTGAGATAAAAGCCAAAGTCATATATGAGAGTGGCAAGGACAATATAATCAATGAGTACATTGTTTTTTGTGAAGTTTTTAACGAACAGGTAAAAAAGCATGGAATGACAAAACAGGCGGTTACAGAAACAATCCGTATTTGCAAGAACAGAAATATCTTAAAAGAGTATCTAATCAGCAAGGAAGTGGAGGTAGTAACGATTATGATGAGTTTATTTGATGATGAGCAGATTATGAGGACTTATACGAAAGATATTAAAAGGGAAACACTAAGGGAAAATGCTAAACATATGTTAAAAATGGGGAAATTGACAGTTGAGGAAATTCCAGTTTGCTATCCAGATTTGACAATGGACGATGCGAGGGAGATTGAAGAAGAACTTATGCAATTTGCATAAATAGTCAGGTTGAATAAAAAGTGGAATAAGAGCGTAAAGGCACATGGAACAGGAATGTAAACCATGTGTCTTTTTTATGTTATAGGAAATTGCGCTGTAACGTAGTGGTCATCGACAAGAATTGCGAAGCAATTCTTGCTAGGGCACCAGCGCTGGCGGTGCCCTTTTTTACGTCCAAAAGAAGGAACATGAGCGGCAATATTCACTTTTTCAAACGGCTGTATTTTTCTTTTGACAGGAACTGGAACAACGTGTATAATATTATGAAGTGCGTAATTAGGGCGTGGGCTGTATAGCAAGGAGATGGGAAATTGATACAGAAAGGAATGGTGTTTGGATGGCGGAATATTCCAGGGAGGATATTATAAACCTGATTGACGAAGAAGATATTGAATTTATTCGTCTGCAGTTTACGGATATCGCAGGGAATTTGAAGAATATGGCAATGACAGTTGACCAGATTGGCAGGATATTAGATGGCAGATGCAAGTTTGACTGTGCCGCGGTTGATGGATTCCGGGGAATGGGATATGAAGAGTTATTTTTAATTCCTGACTTAGATACTTTTGTTATTTTTCCGTGGCGTCCACAAAACGGCAAAGTGGCGCGTTTTATCTGTGATGTAGTAAAGCCGGATGGGACGCCTTTTGACGGGGACAGCAGATATATATTGAAAAGAGCGATTAGCCAGGCAAAGGAAATGGGATATCAGCTTGATGTCGCAGTGAAAAATGAATTTTTCCTTTTTGACCTGGGTGAGAATGGAGAGCCGACCAATCATACCAGTGAGAAGGGCGGCTATTTTGATATAGGGCCAATCGATGGGGGTGAAAATGCAAGGCGTGATATGGTGCTTTTTCTTGCGGATATGGGGATTGAAGTAGAATCTTCCTATCATTCGGAAGGGGCGGCGCAGCATGTGTTGGATTTAAAGCATGTCAATGCTTTAAAGATGGCAGATGATATTATGACAACGAGGCTGGTTGTCAGGACAGCGGCAAGACGCCATGGAGTCCATGCAACTTTTATGCCAAAACCGAAGGAAAATGTGCAGGGTTCTGGGGCGCATTATACGTATTCTTTGTGCAATAAATATGGAAGGAATATTTTTACGGATAAGGGGGATAAACTGGGCGTCAGTGAAGAGGGCTATCAGTTTATGGCAGGGATTTTAAACCATATCGCAAGTATGTCTTTGGTAAATAACCCGATTGTCAATTCTTATAAAAGGCTGATACCGGGGTATTTAGCACCAGTGTCTGTGTGCTGGTCTTCTACGAACAGAAGCCCGTTAATCCGGCTGACTTCCATTGGCGGGGATGGGGCCCGGGTGGTTTTACGGAGCCCGGATGGAGCTTCCAACCCATACCTTGTAATTGCAGCATGCCTTTGTGCCGGGCTTGACGGCATAAAGCAGACGTTAAAGCCGCCTGCCTGCATGGATGAGATTGCAGCAGAGGCAGAGGTTCCTGAGAAGCTGCCGCGTACACTTCATGAGGCAGTATCACAGTTTAAAAAGGATGTATTTCTTCAGGAAGCGCTTGGGGGACACATTTCAAACCATTTGATCCAGACAAAGGACAGAGAATGGAATGAATATTGCAAACAGGTAACGGAATGGGAAAAAGAACGTTATCTGGGAACTGTTTAATTATAGAAGCATCATGATTCTCGCGTACGCAACGAGCCAAACGCAAGCTTGCTTGCACTTGGCGACTGCGCGCGGGTCACATACCCCACTGCTCTGTAACGCTGCAAGTTTGATACCTCGTTGTTTGCAGTGGGGTTGTTGATTCAAAGATAGGAGGTTGTTTCTGCATGGCAGATATCATCATCGCTTTTCCGAAACGAAATGATGCCAAGAATTTACAAAAACTCCTTCTGAAAAATGGTTATGATGTGCGGATTACCTGTGACAGTGGTTCCCAGGTGATTGATGCGGTTAACCGTCTGGATGGCGGAATTGTAATTTGCGGGTACCGGCTTACGGATATGCATTATATGGAAATTAATGATTACCTGCCAAAGGGGTTTCAGATGCTTTTGCTGGCATCGCCTGCAAAACTTGCGGAAGGCGGTTCGGGAGATTTTTTAACGCTTGCCATGCCGTTTAAGATGCAGGATTTGCTGAATACGTTGGAAATGATGATGGTTCAGTATAACCGTTGGCGCAGGAAGCAAAAAAGCAGGCCAAAGGCTCGGACAGACAGGGAGAAAAAGGCGATTACCGCTGCAAAGGAATTACTGATGGAGCGTAATCAGATGACGGAAGACGAAGCACATCATTATATTCAGAAGTTAAGTATGGACAGCGCTACCAACATGGTGGAAACAGCAGAAATGATATTAGAACTCAATGGAAAGGAATGGGAAATTTAATGATGAAGGCATTTCTTATTTTAGAAGATGGAACCGTGTTTGAGGGAAAAAGTATTGGGAAGGCGAGAGAGGTAATTAGTGAAATTGTGTTCAATACTTCCATGACAGGGTATTTGGAGGTGCTTACCGATCCAAGTTATGCAGGCCAGGCTGTAACAATGACTTACCCATTGATTGGCAATTACGGGGTTTGTTATCAGGATATGGAGTCTAGAAAGGGCTGGCCAGACGGCTTTATTGTCCGGGAGCTTTCCCGTATGCCAAGTAATTTCCGTTCGGAAGATACATTACAGCATTTTCTGGAGGAGAACGATATTCCGGGAATCTCTGGGATTGATACCCGTGCGCTGACAAAACTTCTCCGTGAAAAGGGGACGATGAACGGGATGATTACAACAGATGAGGAGTTCAACATAGAGGAAGTCCTTTCCAGGCTAAGTGATTACAGAGTGGTGGATGTGGTAAAGAAAGTAAGCTGTAAAGACAGGGAAGAATATGTGCCAGGCGATATCCGGTCAGAAAAGGTGGCCGCAGATAGAAGGATAGCCGTTATTGACGTCGGCACAAAGAAAAATATTATACGCTGCCTGTTAAACCGTGGCTGCAATGTAACGGTTTACCCATGTGATTTTGATGCACAGGAAGTCATTGATTCAAAGCCAGATGGCATAATGATTACAAATGGACCAGGAGATCCGGCAGAGTGTACGGAGATTATTGAGCAGATACGGATTTTGGCAGATTCCGGAATCCCTGTTTTTGCAATTTGCCTGGGGCATCAGCTTATGGCGCTTGCACATGGGGCAAAGACATATAAGATGAAATATGGGCACCGGGGTGCAAACCATCCGGTGAAGGATTTGGTGACAGGCAGGGTTTATATTTCTTCGCAGAACCACGGATATGTGGTAGATGCAGGCTCCATTGACGAAGAGGTAGCAAAACCATGGTTTATTAATGTAAATGATAAAACAGTAGAAGGGCTGGAATATATCGGAAAGCCTGTAAAGACAGTGCAGTTCCATCCAGAAGCAAATGCCGGCCCGAAGGATTCGGAGCTTTTGTTTGATGAGTTTATGAAAATGACAGGAGGAAACAGATAATGCCAAAGCTTGAAGGGATAAAAAGAGTTTTAGTAATAGGTTCCGGCCCGATTGTTATTGGACAGGCCGCTGAGTTTGACTATGCCGGCACACAGGCATGCCGTTCCTTAAAAGAAGAGGGCATGGAGGTAATTCTGGTTAATTCCAATCCGGCTACGATTATGACAGACAAAGAGATAGCAGATAAGGTTTATATTGAACCTTTGACTGTAGAAGTGCTCCAGAAAATTATTGAGGTGGAAAAGCCGGACAGCCTGCTTCCCAATATGGGCGGGCAGGCAGGACTGAACCTGGGGATGGAGCTTGCGGAATCAGGTTTTTTAGACAGCCACAGAGTAAAGCTTCTTGGTACGACAGCAGAAACTATTCGGAATGCAGAAGGACGTCAGGAATTTAAAGATATGATGGAGCGGATTGGCGAGCCGTGTGCTGCTTCAGAGTTAGTGGAGAATATAGAGGATGGCGTAGCATTTGCCGAAAAAATCGGCTATCCGGTCGTGCTGCGGCCGGCGTATACGCTTGGGGGATCTGGCGGCGGGATTGCCCATAACCAGGAGGAATTAAAGGAAATCCTTTCAAATGGGCTGCGTCTTTCCCGTGTGGGGCAGGTCTTGGTAGAACGCTGCATTGCCGGCTGGAAGGAAATAGAATATGAGGTGATGCGTGACAGCAACGGAACCTGTATTACGGTATGTAATATGGAAAATCTGGACCCGGTTGGGGTGCATACAGGGGACAGCATTGTCGTAGCGCCTTCCCAGACTTTGTCTGATAAGGAATACCAAATGCTCCGTACTTCGGCGCTCCGCATTATTGATGAACTTGGGATTACAGGGGGATGTAATGTGCAGTTTGCGCTTCATCCAACTTCTTTTGAATATATTGTCATTGAAGTAAATCCGCGTGTCAGCCGTTCTTCTGCGCTTGCTTCCAAAGCAACCGGGTATCCGATTGCAAAGGTTTCTGCTAAAATTGCGCTTGGCTATACGTTGGATGAGATACCAAATGCCGTAACCGGCAAGACCTATGCAAGCTTTGAGCCTGCGCTTGACTATGTCGTGGTAAAGATTCCGCGCCTGCCATTTGATAAGTTTATAAAAGCGAAGAGGACTTTGACGACCCAGATGAAGGCAACGGGCGAGGTAATGAGCATCTGTACTAATTTTGAAGGGGCATTGATGAAAGCGCTCCGTTCCTTAGAGCAGCATGTTGACTGCCTGATAAATGATGAATATGAGGGGATGTCCAAGGAGGAAGTGATTGAACAGCTCCATGTAGTAGATGACCGGCGTATTTTTGTGATTGCAGAAGCAATCCGCAGGGAAGTCACATATGATAAGATTCATGAGATTACAATGATTGATGAATGGTTTATCGATAAAATTGCGCTTCTGGTTGAGATGGAGGAAAAGCTGAAAGGGGCAAAGGTTCTGGATAAAGAGCTTTTAAAGGAAGCAAAGCGGCTGGAATTTCCGGATTCTGTCATTGCAGGATTTACAGGCAAGACAGAAAAGGAAATACATGATATGCGCTGTGAGATGGGTATTACAGCGGCTTTTAAGATGGTAGATACCTGTGCAGCGGAATTTGCATCAGAAACGCCGTATTATTACAGTTGTTTTGACGGTGTGAACGAGGTAGAGGATACTTCTGAAAAGAAGAAAATAATGGTGCTTGGTTCCGGCCCAATCCGGATTGGGCAGGGGATTGAGTTTGACTATTGTTCTGTACACAGTGTCTGGGCACTGTCACAGGAAGGATATGAAACGATTATCGTAAATAATAACCCAGAGACAGTCAGCACAGATTTTGATATTGCGGATAAGCTTTATTTTGAGCCGTTGACGCCGGAAGACGTAGAAAATATTGTCCGTCTGGAAAAGCCGGATGGTGCAGTAGTGCAGTTTGGCGGGCAGACGGCGATTAAGCTGACAGAGGCGCTGTTAAAGATGGGCGTAAAGATTCTTGGTACAAGCGCAGAGAATGTAGATGCTGCAGAGGACAGGGAATTATTTGATGAAATCTTAGAACAGTGCTGTATTCCGCGCCCTGCCGGTAAAACCGTGTTTACTACAGAAGAAGCCCTGGCTGCAGCAAATGAACTGGGATATCCGGTGCTTGTGCGCCCTTCCTATGTACTTGGCGGGCAGGGGATGCAGATTGCTGTAACAGATTCTGATATCCGGGAGTTTATGGCAGTCATTAACCGCTACCATCAGGAACATCCGATTTTGGTAGATAAGTACCTGATGGGAAAAGAAGTGGAAGTGGATGCGGTATGCGATGGAGAGGATATCTTGATTCCGGGGATTATGGAGCATGTAGAGCGTGCAGGAATCCACTCTGGCGACAGTATTTCCGTATATCCGGCGCAGAGTATTTCTGACAAGATTCAGCGTGTAATTGTAGATTACACAAGGAAGCTTGCGCGTTCCTTACATGTAATCGGGCTGATTAATATCCAGTTTATTGTATACAATGAAGAAGTCTTTGTTATTGAGGTAAATCCGCGTTCCAGCCGTACCGTGCCTTATATCAGTAAAGTGACGGGGATTCCGATTGTTGATTTGGCGTCAAAAGTGATTCTTGGGGCAAAAATCAAGGATTTGGGTTATGAGACAGGGCTTGCGAAAAAATCAGAATATCTTGCAATTAAAATGCCTGTTTTCTCTTTTGAAAAGCTGCGCGGGGCAGAAATCAGCTTAGGACCTGAGATGAAGTCTACCGGGGAGTGCCTTGGGATTTCCAAGTCCTTTGACGAGGCGCTTTATAAGGCATTTTTAGGTTCCGGGGTGGATTTGCCAAAGCATAAAAAGATGATATTAACAGTGAAAGATTCGGATAAATTAGAGGCGGTAGACATTGCTAAGAGGTTTAAAAAGTTAGGGTATGATATCTTTGCAACAAGGAATACGGCCAGGGTCTTAAATGAGCATGGAGTCCTTACTTTCCCAGTAAACCGGATTAATGAGGAATCTCCGACTTTGATGGACCTGCTGTTAGAACATCAGATTGATTTGGTTATAGATACGCCAACTTATGGTGACAAATTAAAGGATGGGTTCTTAATCCGCCGCACGGCAATTGAAACAGGCGTCAACTGCCTGACGTCGCTGGATACAGCAGATGCATTGCTGAAAAGCCTGGAAAATTCCGACCATGAAAACCTTTCTGTTGTAGATATTGCAACAATTTCAAAGGAACGGGAAAGTAGGGTTTAAGGTTTGTATTTTGCCATATAATGTTATACAATAGAGTCAATGTAGGTAGTAGTAAAATACCTGTTTTGGCTCTTTTTGTTGGAAGCTGCATTATAGAAATGGAAGGGATAAAAATGCTTAATGAAGCAATTTTAAGTAGCAAAAACGAATATACGATTTTTAAGTATGATAGGTATATCATTAGATTCCGTGCTCCATATTCCTTGGAAAGGTATACACAAGTTAAGGAATGGGATAATGGATATTTAGTAGTTATGGCTAAATATTCTCATAATCAGGAGGAAGAAGAAGAGTATATAGACCTCATTCCAATCTTGGAAGATTTGTATTATGATGCAAATAAATTTTTAGCCCCAATAAAGAAAGTGAGGATTCAATATGATTGACTATAGAGTTGTTGCTAAAGATTCAAATATGATTATTAATGGCTATGCTTTTACAAAAAAAGATAAATATATAAGAGTGTTGAATTTAAATAATCCTGAAATGGCAATTGTATTTGACAATAACATTGAGGTTCTTGAAACAACAATGAGTGATATAGAAATTCAAATTGTAAAGGAATATTTAGCAAATAATGTTGAATTTATGGAGGATTGACATGCCAAAGTATTACGAATATATGGTTGCTGGATATTTTCTGTATTTTACATCATTTTGTACTGTTGAGTGTATGCATGTTCATGCAAGTGATAAACAACTTACGGAAAGTGGTTCTGCCAAATTTTTTGTTAAAGAAAACGGGGAGGCTGTACTTCAAAATCAAGGAAATTTGAATGATAGGGAAGTATTGAAGATAAAGAAGTTTATCAAAAAAAATTATCGTGAAATGTTTTTGAAATGGTCAGAATATAGTGCAAATGGATTTTATCAAAAGTGAATGCTTAAGTTTGTGAAAACTAAAGAAGTGCTGTGTATTGAATGGTACGCATGGTGAGGTGGGAGGTCGGCTAATCAATGAATGATTAGCCGACTATTTACTTTCATAAGCCAGCAGACAGGTGAAATATTTTTAGCAATGTACCTGTGTGCCTGTTTTTCCCATCAGCCCGGCAAGGGCGGTATCAATACTGGTGATAATGGACTTGCGTTCATTGGAAGAGGACGCAAAAGAAACGGCTGCTTCAACTTTTGGCAGCATTGCCCCGGTGGAAAACTGGTTTTCATCAATATATTTTGTTGCCTCTTCGACAGTCATAGAATCTAATGGAGTTTCATTTTCTTTTCCAAAATTCAGGCAGACTTTTTCCACTCCGGTTAAAAGCAGCAGGATATCTGCATCAAGCTGTTCTGCAAGGCACGCGCTGGTAATGTCTTTTTCAATAACAGCGCTGGCGCCTTTTAAGCGTGTTCCCTGCTGCAATACAGGGATTCCGCCGCCGCCTGCCGCAATTACAATCTGTCCGGCGTCCATCAGTGCTTTAATGGCGTCCAGTTCATAGATTTCCATTGGGCGCGGCGCCGCAATAATGCGCTGGTATCCTTTTCCCTCAATAAAGGTAACATGGTTGCCCTTTTTTTCTTCCTGCTTTGCTTCTTCTTCCGTCATATACCGGCCAACCAGTTTATGGGGGTGGGTAAATGCAGCGTCAAATGGGTCGACGCGTACTTGTGTAATCAACGTGGAAACGGGTTTATAGATACCACGGTTTAAAAGCTCTGTACGGATTTCATTTTGAAGGTCATATCCAATATATCCCTGGCTCATTGCACTGCAGATAGACATTGGCGCAACAGTATTGGAAGGCTCTAACCTGCTGTATTCAGTCATGGCAGCATGGATCATTCCGATTTGCGGGCCATTGCTGTGTGTAATGACAACCTGGTATTTTGCCTCTATTAAATCAGAAATGGCAGATGCTGCATTTTTAACAGCTTCTTTTTGTTCTGGGAAAGTTCTTCCTAAGGCGCTGTGGCCCAATGCGACAACTACTTTTTTGTTATTCATATAAATTACTCCTTATAAGTGATGCCAAATAGAATGGCTGTAATTAGTAACAAAGTGAACAGTAACCTATCGTTACTATTCATTGTAATATTTTATCATGGAAAAGCTGGAAAAGCAAATAACAGTTCATTGGATTTTGGAAGTTCTTATGATATAATGTTACTATTCACGGTCTATTTCTGAAAAAGGCTGTGAATAGAGAACGATATAATAGAAATGAATTTTTATATTACTAAGGCGGTTAAATGTCGAATGAATTTTACGCAGAATAAATTTTTATCTGCAAGGCGGAAGATTGAGCTGTAGCGAGTGCTACAGCGATTGATAACAACGTAGCAGATAGAAATTTAGGCAAGTAGAAACATCGATATTTAACCACCTTAGTAATATATACTCCAAGGAGGGATTATGAGGAGGAGATGGAAATTAATTATATTGGCTGTCTGCCTGATAGCTGCTTGTGCAGGGATTTTTATTTGGCAGAAAAGTGGGGAAAAGGGGGTACAGGGGCAATTAGGACAGTTCAGGAAAGAAAGGAAAGAATCTGACGGTACAAAGAGCAGAAAAATAGAGGATAGGCGGGAAAGCAGAAATACAGTACCATTGGAAAAAGAAGAGGAGGCAGAAGAGGAATCTGGTTCTTTGGATGAAGTAACCGGAATTAAAGAATCTTTGCTGCAGACAGATGGAAAAACGCTCCAGTCCAGGATTTTAGCGCCGGAAGGCTATCAGAGGACGGCATGTAAGAAAGGAAGCTTTGCGGAATTTCTAAGGAATTATCCGTTAAAAAAGCATGGAAGCCCGGTATTGCTTTATAGTGGGGAAGAAAAAGGAAACCAGGAAGCCCATGCTGCTGTTTTTAAGCTTCCGATAGAAAAAGAGGATTTACAGCAGTGTGCTGATTCCGTAATGCGGATGTATGCAGAGTATTTCTGGAAGACGGGGCAGAAGGAGAGGATTCGGTTCCATTTTGTGGATGGTTTTTTAGCAGAGTATACAAAGTGGAGGGATGGTTACCGGATTCAGACGGGGGATTTTTCAAGCTGGGTAAAGTCAGCAGACTACAATGATTCTTACAGTAATTTTAAGAAGTTTATGCGGATTGTTTTCGCTTATGCAGGGACGCTTTCTATGGAAGAGGAAGCAAAGAAGATTCCGTTGAAAAAACTGCAGGCTGGCGATATTTTTATAAAGGGGGCAAGCCCGGGGCATGTTGTAATGGTTGTGGACGTCTGTAAGGATAAAGATGGAAAAAAGGCATTTTTATTGGCACAGGGATATATGCCGGCACAGGAGTTCCAGCTTTTGAAAAACCCTCTGCATCAGGAGGATTTGTGGTACTATCAGGAAGAAATCGGAGATACGTTTCAGACGCCGGAATATTCTTTTACCAAGGATAGTTTTCGGAGACCTTCATATTAGATTGGTTATATTAGGTTACTATTCACGGCTATTCTTTTTCATGCGATAGACCCTCTGCCTTCGGCACAGGTTGCTGCTATGCAGCTTCGTCTATCTTAAAGGAACTGCCTAAGAATAATATAGGCAATAGTTTATTTCAGGGCAGTTCCTTGAAAAAAGAACAGCCTTTACAGTCAATTTATGAAAAAGAGCCAAAATCTTATGTGCAAGCACAACGATTTTAGCTTTTTTCATAAATCGACCGTGAATAGTAACTATATTAGTCATTATTGCTGTTTTAAAGGGGGATGGATGGGGATGACAGGTATTTGCCATGTAAGTGACGCTGTTGTAAAAGTATTTGAAGAAAGGATGCAAAAGGTTCTGGCGCTGATTGCAGAGTATAATATAGAATATGAAGAAATTGGGGTTTTTGGGAGTTATGCCAGAGGAGATTATAAAATCACCAGTGATATAGATTTTTGCATTATTACAGAAAACAGGCCTGGCAGGAGAGTAAGCGGCTCTTTGCGGGAGGATGCAGAGTTAGAAAGGGCAGATATTATTTATGTGACAAGAGACTATTTTAACAGCAATCCTTCTGTATTTGCAGAAAACCTGCGGAAGGATTACAAACGTTTGTTATAAGGGACAATGAAGTGCATAGTTTGGGGCACAGGGAGATAACAGGAAGGAGAGATAAGCTGCATGAAAAATGATTATTACGAAATTGCATATAACAATCTGTTATATTTGCAGGCAACATTAGGTCTGCCATTTTATAATGATATTGTTGTCCTGGCGCAGCAGGTAGCAGAAAAAATGCTGAAATCTGTTGTGGAGCGTGTCAGCGCAGAAAGCATTCCGCTGATGCATTCCCACAACTTAAGGGCTTTGTATGATTCTGTGCGGGTACAGTATAAAGAGCCTGCGCTTGACAGAGGCGCTCTTTCTATGCTGAAAGATTATTATTTTGATGCAAAATACCCCGGGGAGAATTTTGTGACGGTGACAAAGGAAGAATGTGCTGAATGCCTGGAAACCATGTACCAGGTGATTGAGTATGTCCATGCAGTCAGACGGGAATTAAATCTGGAATGTTACGAACTGGTAAAACAGTTCCTTGCTGATTAGAGCATTTTCCATATAAAAAGGACACCACAAAGGCGGTGTCCTTTTTAGGTGCGATTGTAGCTTTGCCTGGTGAGGTATTTTCGAGCCTGGCAAAACTACGCACCTTTTTTATACTTCAAATAACAAATCACTATAGGTTGGGACTGGCCAGAAATCCTGATCCACAATCATTTCAAGTTCATCAATCGGGCTACGGAGTGCATCCATCGCAGGGAACACAACTTCACGGAAATAAACAGCCTGCTCCTGGCCTTCCTCTTTTGCAGCAGCTTCTGCTGTTACATTTTCAAGATTTACAAGCGCTTTCTGGGCTTCTGCCAAAAGTGCAGAGCATTTTGTTAATAGCTCTGTCTGGACAGAAGTATCTGCGGATGCGCATGCAGATGTTACGCTGTTTACAGAGTTTGCAAGGTTTGTAACATATTTGATAATAGCAGGTATGTACTGTTTTCCAGCCATATCAATCATTGTTTTTGCTTCAATATTTATTGTTTTGGAATATGTTTCGTAATTAATTTCTGCCCTGGATTCCAGTTCTGCTCTTGTAAGTACATTCTGCCGTTCAAATACCTTTACTGTTTTATCAGTGATAAGGTATGGGATTGCTTCAACCATAGACTTAACATTTGGAAGCCCGCGTTTTTCTGCCTCGGCAATCCACTCATCAGAATAGCCGTCACCGTTGAAAATTACTTTTTGATGTTCTGTAACGGTTCTTTTAATTAAATCATTTACTGCACTGTCAAAGTCCTCTGCCTGTTCCAGTTCATCTGCAAATTCCTGCAGTACATCGGCTACAATTGTATTTAATGTAAAGTTTGGCCCGGCAATTGAAAGGGAAGAGCCAAGCATACGAAATTCAAATTTATTTCCGGTAAAGGCAAACGGCGAGGTACGGTTCCTGTCCGTTGCATCCTTTTTCAATACAGGAAGGACATGGACGCCGGTATCAAGCTGTGAACTCTGGATGGAAGAGGAAACATCCCCTTTTACAATCTGCTCAATAATATCTTCTAACTGTTCTCCAAGGAAGATCGAAATAATAGCTGGAGGAGCTTCGTTTGCGCCGAGCCTGTGGTCATTTCCCGGATTGGAAGCAGAAAGACGTAAAAGCTCAGGATGTTCATCAACCGCTTTAATGACAGCAGACAAAAAGAGCAGGAATTTTGTGTTTTCATGCGGTTTCTTGCCTGGATCCAGAAGGTTGATGCCAGTATCGGTAATAATAGACCAGTTATTATGTTTCCCGGAACCATTGACGCCGGCAAATGGTTTTTCATGCAGAAGGCATTCCAGGTTATGGCGTTTTGCTACTTTTTTCATAATTTCCATTACAAGCTGGTTGTGGTCAGTAGCGATATTTGCAGTAGAAAAGATCGGCGCCATCTCATGCTGTGCCGGAGCTACTTCATTATGCTGTGTTTTTGCAAGGATGCCCACTTTCCAGAGCTCCTGGTTTAAGTCTTTCATAAATACAGCAATCCGCTCTTTGATAATACCGAAATAGTGGTCGTCAAGCTCCTGTCCTTTTGGAGCCGGCGCGCCGAAAAGGGTACGTCCGGAAAAGATTAAATCCTTCCGCTGCAAGTATTTTTCACGGTTTACCAGGAAGTATTCCTGTTCAGGACCTACAGAGCAGGATACTTTTTTAACATCATCATATCCAAATAACTTCATGATGCGGACAGCCTGTTTGCTGATTGCCTCCATAGAACGGAGAAGAGGCGTCTTTTTATCCAGGGCTTCTCCTGTATAGGAGCAGAAAGCGGTTGGGATGCAGAGGGTTACGCCGCCGGAATCCTGGCGGAGGAAAGCCGGTGAAGTACAATCCCATGCTGTATAGCCTCTTGCTTCAAATGTGGCGCGCAGCCCGCCAGAAGGGAAAGAAGAAGCGTCCGGCTCGCCTTTTATTAATTCCTTGCCTTTAAATTCAAGGACAGGTTTGCTTTCTGTTGCAGGGCTTAAAAAAGAATCATGCTTTTCTGCAGTAATCCCTGTCATAGGATGGAACCAGTGCGTATAGTGTGTTGCACCATGCTCCAGCGCCCATTCCTTCATCGCATGCGCTACGACATTCGCGATGTCAGAATCTAAGTCCTCCCCGCTTTCCAGCGTTTTTTTCCAGGATTTATATACATCCTTTGGCAGTTTTGCCTGCATTACCTCATCGTTGAACACGTTTATCCCAAATACCTGTTCAATTACATTTTTTTCCATATTAATACCATCCTTTCATAAATATCAGATTTGATATAATCTGAATCAGTCTGGCGGCGTACTGCCGGATGCTACAAACAGAAATTAGCAAAAAAGGCGCACTCAAGTAAATTGAGAACGCCCTTGTCCTGTACAGTATTTAACCAACTGTTACTACCATAGCACATTTTTTTTGATTTGAAAAGCCCCTTTTTAAAAATTTTTGTAAATTCTTCTTATTTATTTAATGCATCTGCGTTTGTCTCGTTGTGTACGCGAGAATTAATAGATATATGCATGAATGAAATATACAGGTACAAAATGGAAAATTCTGTCTTTTTTTGTCGAAAAAATACAATTACTTGTACATTGTTTTAGTAAATGGAAGCAAAGCCGCCGCAATAATAGTACACTTAGTGGAAAGAATTAAGGCGGAGGGTGTTTATGCAGCAGATAGATGATGTGGGCATAAGTAGGAGACTGGGCAGGCTGAGGAATAGCAGGAGGCAGAAAGAAGTTGATATTTCAACCGTCTTGGAGATATCCCAAGCCCACTATTGCAGGCTGGAGCAGGCGAAAAGCAAAATAACAGTCGATATTTTACAGAAGGCATGCGCTTACTATGGAGTCACAGCAGAGTACATTTTGTATGGGACAGAAAGAAAAATGGGCAGTGTATTGAAAAGGCTTGAAGGTTTTTCAGAAGAATCTGCCAGAAGGTTATTAAAGATTTTAAGCTGTCTGCTGTTTACAGAAAATAATATAGCAGAGCAGAAAGATAGTGCAATATACAAAATTTTTATGGGCGGGTTAATGGAATTGATTCCAGTTAGGGCTCCTTCTGCAATTCCGTCTGTGCTGGAGTATGAGAAAAACCTTAGAGATGTAAGTGAAAATACGATGATAAAAGAACTGGGGATATCACGTTATATCTGGACAAGCATTATGAAGGGGGCGCCAATTAAAAATATGGAAATCCCTCTAAAAATACAGGAACAATATGGGTATGGCCTGGATTTTTTGATTAATAACAGACTTCAGGACGATATGTTTCTGGAAACGCTGCTGTCGCAGGAAACATCGGATAGGAGGCAGGAGATTTTGCGGACATTTGATGGGATTATAAGGATGCAGGACAGGGACATAGAATAGAAAGGTAATGTAGAATAACGTAGAAGATAAGTTGTTTTTTGCAGGAAAATTACAATAACTCATACAATGTTTTAGTAAATGGAAGCAAGGCCGCTTTAATAATAGTACACTTATGGAAAGAATTAAGGCGGAGGGCATTTATGCAGCGGATAGATGATGTGGGCATAAGCAGGAGGCTCTGCAGCCTGAGGAATGGAAGCGGGCAAAAAGAAGTTGACATTTCAACTGTCCTGGAGATATCCCAAGCCCATTATTGCAGGTTAGAGCAGGCCAAGAGTAAAATTACGGTAGACGTCCTGCAAAGGGCATGTGCCTATTATGGTGTTACAGCGGAATACATTTTATTTGGCATGGCAAGAAAACCAGGAAGTATTTTCAGAAGGCTTGAAGGTTTTTCAGAAGAAGATTCCAGAAGGTTTTTAAAGATTTTAAGCTGTTTACTGTTTACAGAGGATAATGCAGCGGGGCAGAAAGACAGTGCAGTGTATAAGATTTTTATGGGCGGGCTTATGGAGCTGCTTCCGGCGGGGGCGTCTTCTGCGATTCCGGCTGTACTGGAGTATGAGAAAAACATCCGGGGTGTAAGCGAAAATATTATGATTAAGGAATTGGGGATATCACGTTTTGTCTGGACAAGCATTATGAAGGGCGCACCCATTAAAAATATAGAAATCCCTTTGAAAATCCAGGAACAGTACGGTTATGGCCTGGATTTTTTAATCAATAACAGGGTACAGGACGACTTATTTCTGGAGACATTATTGTCAAAAGAGACATTGGCGCGGAGGCAGGAGATTTTGGGGATATTTGACAGGATAATAAAGCTGTAGGGCGGGGAAGCATAGGCGGTTTTTGGAACTTTTATACATAGGGGAAATCAGGTAATAGGGTAAGATAGAAGATGAATGTGTTGATTTTAGAGGACAAGAAAAACAACAGAGAAGCATTGCAAAAAATTGTATCTTCCTGCACAGGTGTGGAATGTGTCTATACTTATGAAAAAAGTGAGGATGCATTGAAATCTGCAATGGATAAACATATGGATTTGTTTTTGTTGGACATCATTTTAGAACCAGGCAGCGGAAACGATAATTCTGGTATCCTTTTTGCAGAAAGTATACGGAAGTATGATGAATATAAGCTGACGCCAATTATTTTTATAACAGTGCTTATGGGACTGGAACGTGAACTGCTAAAAAGAGTCCACTGTTATGATTATATTGAGAAGCCGATTGGGGATGGCAGGCTTGTGAGGGAACATATTGAGGAAGTTCTGGGTGCAATTTCAGCAGGGAAAAAACCAAACTCCAGAGAATATGTCCCATTGCATTATGACGGGATTGGCTATATGGTCTTTATGGATGAAGTGGTATTTTTTGAAAATAAAGCAGGAACATTATATATCCATCTGGTCGATGATGAAATCCATATCCCGAATTATTCGGCAAAGAAATTTAACAGCATGATTCACCAGACAAGGTTTTTGACGCCTGTTTATGGGACTTATGTAAATGCAGATTTTATTGCAAGCGTGGATTTTCGGAACAAGGAAGTTTATATGAAGGATGACAGCGTTATCCCGATTGGAGGAAGGAAGTTTAAAAAATTTAAAGAGGAGTACTTGGGGACGGCAAAAAGCTAAGGAATTGTGTTAAAATATTTTTACAAATTAATTAGAAAAATTTGTATAGACAGGTTGAGATAATTAGATGAAAGGTATGCGCTAACAGTAGAGAATATGCGGATTTAGGCAAATATGTAGTAAAACGACTATACATAGTTTTTGAGCATCATAAATATTCAGGAGTGTAGTAATGTGGATATGGATTGTATTGGCCAGATGTCTGTTAGAAATAGGTTGTTTGATGAAAACTATGAAGATTCTTACTGGACAAAAGGACAATAGAGGATATATTCTACAGTACTTTATTGTGGTAGCGATGTTGGCAGTTAATATTTATATTAATTTTTTTAGTGGCAGTAGCCTACTTCAGATGCTTTATTATTTGGGGATATTTTGCATATTTATAATACGATATGGAATGGGTGTTATTGATGCATTAGTTTATATGATACTTAGTTTTTTAATAGTAGGAGTATTAGAACTGCTGGTTTATGTACCATGCAATTTAATTTATTCATATTTTTATGGAAATGGGGATTGCTCATTTATTGTTGTTTTGCTATCTTTTTTGATTTGCTTTTTTGTAGAAAGGAAAGGCATATTTGTATCAAACAGAAGGATTTTTGATAACTATAAAGAGAAGATAAATTTACAATTCATATGTATTGTTTTTGTTGTGCTGTTTATTTTTATTGTTAGTTTACTCAGATTTGATAAGGGGATGTCATGGGACGAGGGGATTTATTTGTCAGCTGCAGTATTTATGTTTATAATGCTTGTATACAAATATAGTGGATATCGAATGGAAATTGATTATCATAGGCGATATGCTGATAAATATGGTGAAGTAATTACTGAATTGAGAGAAAGACAGCATAAATTTATGAATCAGTTAGATTCAATATATGCTTTGTGCAAGATATATGATAATTATGACGAATTAGTGCAGCATCAGGCAGCGAAATTGGATAATCTTAGAAGATATTTGATGCCTGGCAAAATATTGATTTTGGAGAGACCACTTGTTGTTGCGCATATGTATACAAAATTATGTGAGGCAGAAGAGAAGCAAATTGATATACATACTGATTTTTCATGTAGTTTGGAGCATGTTAATATTCCAGATATTTTTCTTATAGAAATTCTTGGAAATTTGCTGGATAATGCAATGGATGAGGTTTTGACCAGAAAAAGGAATGAGAAAATACGGGTTACTATTACAGATGATGGTAATAAAATATGTATTTCTGTTGGAAATGAGCATGAGAAAATTCCGTATAAAGAATATAGTCGTTTTTTTAAAGATGGATATTCTGTAAAAGGGGAAGGGCATGGGGTAGGTCTGCCATATGTAAAGAAAATAGTGGATAAATATCATGGGAATATTCAAGTTGGAAATGTAATGTATGGAACAGATAATTATTTTGTAGTTAGTATTTATTTAAAAAGATAGGGGGCAAATCCGCCCCCCAAAAAATAAATTTTGATGCAGATATAAAGTAGGAGTGCTTTTTATTTTGCATTATTTTTTTTTGCAAGGGTATTCAGGTTCACCAAAGAATATAATACTAGAACCTTTACAATGGAAAAATGGAGTCAGTGCAAGTGCAAGTGTACAAAGTCCTGTGATTGCTTTCATTAAACGTGTTTTCATGGCCTTTTTTCTCCTTTCAAAAGTAATTTGGCAGCCAGAAGCTGCAAGGTTTGTAAAATAATAACCCAAAAACAGAGGTTTCTGTATGGGAAATTTTGAATTGTAAGAAAGAAAACAAAATAAAGCAACAATACAGCCATACCGCATCTATGGTAACTAGATTCCTGTTTTGGGGATAAAGGAGGCCTTCCTGCAGATGTAATAGGTTTGGTTGTTATTGAAATCAAAATTGCTATAACGAACAGGGCTATCTGGCAGATATTATCCAATTTTGCCAGATGTGACAATGCGATTCCAGCGCTGCTAAATATAAAAGTAAATGCAAAGCAGGATGTATAATGCTGGAAATGCAGCCCGCCAAAGAAATTACGAAGGGAAAGCAGGAACAGGATTTCCATACAAAATTCCCTGCCCAAATGGAATATGCTAAAAAATATCAGCAGTATAAGAAATTTACTTCCATCATATACGATACAAAGATACAAATAACGGATTAGTTCCAATTCATATGATGTAAACGTATTTTTTAGATGTTCCTTAATTGCTTCCATTTTTGCGCCCTCTTTCTGCCATGCTTCCATATTCTGTAACCAAAGCTGAATATGTGTATGGTATATTCATATTTTGCAGTTATTTCTTACTGCTTTACATTATATCAATAGGAAAAGGAGTGAAAGAATTTCTTTTCAATGTTATAATAAATGGAATTTTTGTAGTTTAATATAGAAATAGAAGAGACGTTATTCTACAAAAAGGAAGAATATTACTACATTATCTAAATAGATGCAGTTAAAAATGGTATACAATGAGCCAAAGAATAGGATGGAAAAGTATAAAGTCCTGTAATTATGTGATAATGTACAATTACGGCTTTTATTTATTATTCTGTTAGTACTTTATGCAAGAAAAATAGGATATTATTGGCAAGATTATGATATCAGGAAAAATTTGGTAAAATAAACCTGCAATAGTTCAGTAGTTTATGGACAATCGCAGGTATTAATTCTGCGCAGCGTCTGTTAAGCTGAATGAAAACATGAAATTTCAGGCATATTGGGAGAACAAAGGAGAAGGTGAGTAAATTGACAGCAGGCGAACGGATTATGGTGTTGCGGAATGACAGAGGATATACAAGGGAACAATTAGCGGAGCTGGCAGATATTTCAGATAAATTTTTATATGAAATTGAAACAGGCAAAAAAGGGTTTTCGGCGGTTACGCTTATGAACCTTTCAAAAGCATTAGAAGTCAGCCTGGATTATATTATGACAGGAACAGGGAGCAGGAAATATGATTCTGAAATTGCGGCTGCAATAGAGAAGTTTAAACCGAATACACTTGAGCAGGTGGACCGAATCTTAAAAGCAGCATATGAAATTTCTAAAGAAGAATAATGACCAGCAACAAGGGATAAAAATTTCTAAAGGGCATAAAAGCATCGAAACCTTAAACAAGGTTTGGATGCTTTTTTCGTGAGTATTTCTGTTTCACACAATTCCCACGTATCTAAGAAAGATGTTTTTGGAAAGTTTGGCAGAGAATGAGATAAGATAGCAGATATAAGTAATGTTTAAAAATAGTAACTTAAAATACATTTAAATGAGAAAAAATCAAATTATCTTGTTGTAAAATGCTGAAATTGCGGTATAATAGATAGTAAATATAAATGTGAGGTGCAATCATGCTTATTCAATTCAGCTTTAAAAATTTTAAATCATTCCGTGATGAAGCGATTTTGGATTTGTCAGCGGCAAAGATGACAGAATTCTCTGGTAGAGTGGTTTCGGAAGGAAATGAAAAGATATTACCTATGGCGGCTATATATGGCGCAAATGCTAGTGGAAAATCTAATATATATAATGCGTTTGAATACATGGCAGATTATGTGGTTAAATCTTTCAAATATGGAGACGAAGAAGAAAGATTCGAAGAATACAGACCAACTCCATTTTTGTTTGATAGCATTTCAAGTGACGCAGAGTCCACTTTTGAAATATATTTTACAATTTCAGGAGATAAGGCAGAAAAAACATATAATTATGGGTTTTGTGTAGATAAGCATGGAGTAACAGAGGAATGGCTGAATTCAAAGGCTAAGACAGCACGTAAGTTTAAGTCTGTGTTTTATCGTTCTGCTGAAGATAATATGTTGGATTTGTCAGGCTTCCCTAAGAGCAGCAGGGAGAATATTCAAGTGGCATTGGAGAAACAGGTTCTGATTGTTTCTCTTGGCGCGAAATTGAAAGTGGATAAGTGTAAAGACATTAGGGATTGGTTTCTGGCAAATGAGTTCGCAGATTTTGGAGATCCATATACCAATTTCTTTTTGTCACGTCGTTTGCCGAAAGATTTTGTAGATGATGATAGTGTGCAAAGGAAAGTGATAGAGTATTTTGCTTCTTTTGATGAACACATTAAAGATTTTGAAATAGAAAAGGTTCCACATGATACGGAAACGAAAGAGGAAACTTATAAAATTAGTTCATTACACAAGAAAATAGATTCAGATGGTTTTGTAGCAATTCCTTTAGGGATGGAATCGGCAGGAACATTGAAAATGTTTGCACTATATCCAGAATTACAGGATGTTTTGGAGAAGGGAAGTGTATTTTTTATTGATGAATTAAATGCCCGTTTACATCCGTTGCTGGTACGGAATTTTTTGCTTACTTTTCTGAATCCAAAAATCAATACGAATCATGCGCAGTTAATTTTTACAACACATGATACTTGGCAGTTGTCCAATCAGCTTCTCCGAAGAGATGAAGTATGGTTTACGGAAAAAGATGAACAGGGAATTTCTAAACTGTATTCACTGGCAGATTTCGTAGATGAATCTGGTGCCAGAATCCGAAAAGATGAGAGCTATGAAAAAAATTATCTGATTGGTAAGTATGGTGCAGTTCCAACATTAAAGAGTATTGATATCTTTAAGGAGGGATGATTATATATGGCAAAAAAGGATAGGAGAGGTAACAGAAAGACCAGAGAGCAGCGGCCATTAAAGGTTCCGGAATTGGGGTATTATTTAGTGGTTACAGATACAGAGGCAACAGAAAGATGTTATTTTCAAGGATTGTATAAAGAGCTTCCGAAAATGATACAGAATAAATTAGTAATCAAGGTAGTGGAAACTAAGACAAGGGCATTGATTGATAAGTGTCTGGAAATGGCTGCATACGATGCGCAATACCGTATACCATGGATTGTATTTGACAGGGATGAGGTGAAAGGTTTTGATGAAATCATAAAGGAAGCAGAAAAACTGGGCATAAATGTAGGTTGGTCAAATCCGTGTTTTGAAATATGGATGTACTCTTATTATGGAGTAATGCCGACAATTATGGAATCTTGGACATGTTGTGATGAGTTTGAAAAGATTTTTCAAAGAAAAACTGGTCAAAGGTATTCAAAATCAGATGAGGGATTGTATGAAAAAATTTCCCGGACAGGAAATGAAGAAAAGGCTCTTCAGATTGCAAGGCAGAAGTATGAGCAGTGTGTGAGGGAGGGAAAAACGGTACCATCGCAGATGTGTCCATGTACGACAGTTTATCGGTTAGTGAAGGAAATAAAGAAAAAAGTGTAAAATGCTGCGACAAAGGATAGCAAAGTTACTTTCCTTTGTCGCTGGAAAATAATGACCAGCAAAAGGGGATAGAAACTATTACTGTTCATTATTCTTCAAAATTATCCCACATACAATTACTGCCGCGAAAAAGGCAAAGATTAGATACCATAGATTTTCAAGGCAAAAGCCATTATCCAGCATCAATCGGTATCCCCAGGAGGCGGGGAAAATGCGCCCTATCATTTTAAGAAAACCGGGCAGCAAATCAATAGGGAACATAATCCCTGAAAGCATAATTGAGGGCAAAAATACTAACTGTGCTATCATTGTTAATTTTGCCTGATTTTTTATAATCAGCCCTAAAATACTTCCAATGCTTAATGACACAATAATGTATATAGCAAGCGTAAGAAAGAAAATCGGAAGTTGTGCCGGCAAAGCTGCTTTAAATAGGACGGGTGCAAGCAGCAATATTATAGCACAGGTAATCATTAAATGGATAAATACGGAAAGAAACATTGTAATAAGACCTAAATAGACAGGTACTCCGTTTGCCGTATAAACTTTTTTTATATCGCTTCCGTAAGTTTCAATCAACGATGGCGGCAGTCCGATAAACGCCCCCATTGAAATACTCATTACAATCATAGATTGTATGAGTGTATTTTTCATTTCAGGCATAGCAGAAGTGAAGATACCGCCCATAAGGAGAAAGAAAATGAGCGGAACGATATAGCAAGTAACTAACAATGATTTGCTTCGTATATCTAATTTCCACTGTAATGCTACACTATATAAAAAACCATTCATTCTGCTTCCCTCCCTGCTATTTTCATAAAATGCTGTTCCAGTGTGCCACGGTCAACTTTAATATCTAACACAGGGTTTCTCTTTTGTTTCAAATCACTGAGCAGGGAAATTAAAGTATCTTCAATATTGTCTGTTTCAAAAGTGTTGTACCCTTGCTGTGTTTTGACATGGATAAAATACTTTCTTTCAATCTTGTCTGTCAGATCCGAAGCTGTGCCGCAAAAGACAATGTTTCCGTTATTCAAAATGGCAATTCGGTCGCATAAGGTTTCTACTTCTGCCATATCATGGCTTGCCAAAATAATTGTTTTTCCACTTGATTTGAGCTTTCGGATTTGTCTGTGGAGTGAAAGCCTGCCCTCGACATCAAGCCCGGCAGTCGGTTCATCAAGAAAAATAATATCTGGATTACTAATAAGTGCAAGAGCGAGATGCAGCCGTCTTTTTTGCCCCGTGGATAACTGGTTATACGTTTTTTTTTCGAGGTCTCCAATATTAAGAGCATTAAGCATAGTATGATCAATCTTTTTCCTGTTCCATTTTGCAAATAACTTTATAGCCTCCATCGGTTTGATATAAGCAGGCAGAGAGGAGGACTGCAGCTGAATGCCCATTTTTCCGTTTACAATAATTGTACCGCTATCATATTTTCGCAAGCCTTCAATACATTCAAGAGATGTCGTTTTTCCTGCTCCATTTACACCGAGCAGAGCAAAAATTTCTCCTTTTTCGATTTGAAAATCAAGTCCTTTAAGAACAATATGGCTGCCATAACTTTTCCTTAATCCGCTAACTTGTATTGCATGATTCATCATTCCACCTCCCCGAACGGATTTGCTCCGAGTTTTGAAAAGTAGACTTGCAAAGCCGGCTCTAAATAGTTGTTTACTATTTTTTGTCTTTCTTCCCAGGCATTTGCAGCAGTATCAATATTTCCTATTTCCATCAACTTTGGCAGCATACTCATATCACCGTTTGTAAATTCCATAATTAAGCCCCAATATTCTTTTACAACCCGCTGGCACTTTTCGCTTTCGGGAAGCACATTTTCTTTTTGAAGTTGTATGATTTCATCACTTAAACGATTAAACCTGTCTATAAAATTTAAGCCGCTTTCCTTGTCAAATTGATTACGGATATAGTCAAGCGTGTCATCATCGAAACGCTTAATAAGATAGTAAAAGTTATTCTTCATTTGCAAATTGACAATAATATCTGCATACTTTTTAAAATTGACTGTCTGCATTTGTAACACTTCTGCTTTTAACTGCTCTATTGCTGTCAAAGAAGCTGTTAGCTGCTCTATTTTCTCCCGTATGTCATCAGCCTGTTTCGTAAGGGCCTTTGCAACATCCGTCGGTGTTTCTAAAGAAATTAAATGTTGTTTTATATCATTCAAAGAAAACCCTAATGATTTTAAAGATATAATTTGATGAAGTGTAACTAAATCTTTATCTGTATAGAGCCTGCGTCCACCTTCGCTTTCTGCTGATGGGGACAACAGGCCTTCTTTATCATAGTATTGGAGGGTACGGACAGTAACTCCCAGTTTCTTTGCGGCCTCTCCAACTGTCATATATCCTTGCGGTATTGCTCTGTACTTTGCCATAATTGTTTACCTCCTGTGATATATTATAAATCATAACGCCGCGTCACAAGCAAGCTTTTTTTGAAAAATTTCCAACTGCACTGCGATAAATTATTACTTTTCACAGTCTAGTATTTTTTATCGGAGGAAGAAATAGTTCTGTTTTTTAGTGCTATTGTATATTTGAATATGACGTGCCCAATGGTAAGATAGAACGAAGCTTAATATTCTTAGGATAAAGGAGGTGGTTATTATGACAGTAGGTGCAAGAGTAATGCAGTTACGTTTAGGCCGGGGATACACGAGAGAACAATTGGCATATTTGGCAGGTATTTCGGAGAAATTTTTATATGAAATTGAAACAGACAAAAAGGGTTTTTCTGCAACAACGCTTATGGGGATTTCAAAAGCATTGGAGGTAAGTTTAGATTACATTATGTATGGAAGTGAATACCGGAAATATGAGGAAGAAATTATTTCTACATTAGAACGGTTCAACCCTAATACGCTTGAAAGAGTTGAACGGCTGCTGGATGTGTTATATGAGATTACAGTAAAGGGAAACAATTGATTGATAAGCCATACAGCCTGGGCTTTTGGTTTCCGGCCAGTATTCTGCGGGAAATAAAATATTATGTATAGGATGGCGTCTGTTGTCCATATATCAAAATTAGCCTGTGTTTTGGCGGTTACAACAGACTAATTGATATATGGGGAAATGGATTAAAGTTATTTTATATTTCTTCTTTTTTTGATTTCGGCGATTAATCTTAGCGCTTCGTCTAATACACTTGCATCTGTTACCCGTTCAAGCAGTTGGTTGACGATATCTATAGTAGGCATGCTTCCGAATGTCCCTTCAAAATTCTCACTTATGTATCTGTCAATAGATATAATCGGCCTGTAAGCACGAGCCAGGACAGTGTTGCTGTAAACAACATCATCAACAACAATATAATTTTTTTCTAACAATACTTTGACGCAGGCGCGTACCGTGTTTAAATTTAAGGAAGGCTCCAGTTTTACTATTTCAGATGCGGACAATGCCCTGTCTTCGTATTCCCAAAATACTTTCATAACTGCTTCCTGGGTCATAGTTATTCTTTCCATATTCTTCTCCTTTTCATATGTTTGTTAAAGTAATATTTACGGATGTATATATCCTGTTACAAATGGTCTTACATTAAGATTATAACAAAAAGAAGAAAAATGCAATAAGAAATATGGCACTTATCGAAAAAAAACACGATAAAAAAATATGGCAGCATTTTGGGTATAGATTTAACTGCTTTAACAAAGTTGCAGTAATATAGTGAAATATAGCCTGCTTTCAGAATTTTAAGAAATCTTAAGAATTTTTTCTGTGAATGTTAAAACATTCTGTTTATACTTGATGAAAATAAAGGTTTTAAGAAAAGGGGCTGATGATATGAAAGAAAAAATAATGAGATTTGGCGTAGTGATTTGTGTTTTGGCCGCCGTGTTTTTATTTCCGAAAACGGGAAATGCGGCAGGCCAGGCAGCGCCGCCTATATTTGCAGGCAATGAAAAGGTGATGTACCTGGATGGGAAGAACAGGGTTTCTGTCGAGGGGGAGAATATTGTATCAGTGGAATATGCTTCTTCTAATAAAAATATTGCCACAGTCAGTAAAAAGGGTCTTGTAGTGCCAAAGCGGAAAGGGAAAACAACAATCCGCGCCAATGTGGTTTATAAAAAAAAGGCTGCGGGAAAAAAGCAGACGGCAAAGTTAAGTTATAAGCTTACTGTTTTGGGAAAAGCTGGCGAATATTTTAAATATAGTATAAAAAATGGCCACACAACATATGAAATCAAAGGGCTGACACAAAAGGGGAAGGAGTGCAGGAATCTTTATGTCCCAGGGTATATAGGAGGCAGGAAGGTTACTTTAGTTGGCTGGGGCGCACTTCCAGAAGATGCGGCGTTCCGGTCGCTGCACCTGGCTGATCCTATCCAGAGGTGGTGGAGGGGCAGTGAGGACAGCAATCCTTATTTAAAGAAGCTTTATCTGGGAAAATCAATGAAGAAATTTGGATATAGCGTCTATTTGTCAGGATGTCCGTCTTTAAAGGAAATTATTTTAGATAGCAGGAATAAGGATTTAGTAGTGGAAGAAAGCGTCCTTTTTTCAAAGGATAAAAGGACGTTATGGTGTTATCCGGCACAAAAAGAGGATGGCATTTATGAAATTCCGGACGAAGTGTCCAAGATTGCAAATAATGCATTTAATGGCTGTAAAAGCCTGAAACAGGTGGTATTTACAGAGAACCTGGAAAGCATAGGGTATAAAGCTTTTGCAGGCAGCGGGCTTATAACGGTGACGATGACAGATGAGATAAGCTACCTGAATGAAAGTGTTTTCTCTGGCTGTACCTCTTTGTCGGAGGTAAGGCTGTCAAAGAAGCTGTCCGGGATTTCCGAAGAATTGTTTAAAGGGTGCATTTCCCTGAAAAGCCTCACAATCCCAGCCAGGGTATCATGGATTAACAATAGGGCATTTGATGGATGCACGCAGCTTACACAGGTTGAAGTTTCTTCTGCAAGCAGGTATTTCCAGTCGAAGGATGGGATTGTATTTTCTAAAGATGGAGAAAGACTACAGTATTACCCTGAGGGGAAAAAGGACAGCAGCTATGCGGTGCCGGAAGGGATAAAAGAAATAGAGGAGAGGGCATTTTATGGCAATACGTCATTGAAAGAGGTTACTTTGCCGGAAGGGGTAGAAACCATTAACACTTCTGTTTTTTCCGGATGTACCGGGCTTATGAAGCTGAATTTGCCAGATTCTGTCCATACAATACAAAGGGAGGCATTTAAAAATTGTGCGAAGTTGACGGAAGTAAGATTGCCAGACAGACTGACAGAAATCCCGAATGATGCATTTGCTTATTGTACAGGGCTTGTGGAGATTACGATACCAAAGGAAGTAAGCAGTGTTGGAAGCAGGGCGTTTCTGGGATGCAGCAATTTAAAACGCTTTCTGGCAGACTCGCAGAATACGACATTTACGGCGGTAGATGGCGTGCTTTTTAGCAGGTCAATGCAGGTGCTGTATTGTTATCCGCAGGGAAAGGCAGACGAAAGTTATGCGGTTCCGGATTCTGTAAAACGTTTGAAGGAAGGTGCATTTGCACAGGCAAAATGGCTGAAAAAAGCAGCGGTGCCAGACACTGTGAAATATATAGAAGAACGGTGTTTTCAGGCATGTGAAAGCCTGGAAACGGTAAAACTTCCCAAAAACCTGAAAATGATTTCCGAGTCTTTGTTTGAAGACTGCAGTATGCTGCAAACGGTGAAAATTCCTTCTTCGGCTGAAAAAATATCTTTAAATGCATTTAAGGGATGCACAGGCCTTACAGAAATAAAAATTCCAAACAGCGTAAAAGAAATTGCCCCATATGCATTCCAATCCTGCAAGAAGCTAAAAACCGTTACAATTGGCTCTGGGGTGGAATATATTGGGTTGGAATCTTTTGCAAAATGTAGGAAGATGAAAAAAATGACTGTTAAAACGTTACAGCTTAAAGATAATTCAATTGGCTCAGATGTCTTTTTGGAGAGTGGCATACAAAATGGGAAAGGACTGACCTTGGAAGTGCCAAAATCGAAAAAGTCGTTGTATACATCTTATTTTAGGAAACGGGGATTTTTAGGGAAGGTTGTTGCAAAATAATAGTTGACAAAAAGGTTTATTTCAGAAGAAAATAAAATGTGCACTGGTATTGGGCAGTGTGCTGGTGACAGCGGTAGCTGCGGTTTTATTGCCTGATTTTTCAGGGCAAAATCCAAAGAAAGCGTCAGGCGAGGCACATTTAGAAGCCAATTCCGAAAGGATGTCTGTCATAATTAATTATGTATCACGTCTTACGAAAATACAAGCTGCTGCCCATAAAAAAACAGCAATCTCTCCCAAAAAAGAAATCCATGCATTTGGTGCTGAAATTTTCGGGGGATTTTGAGTAAGAAATATAAGATACATCCCTGCCACACACAGTCCCAGGCTTCCGATGGGGTCCCGAAGCGCAGAAGCGGCAAAGATGGAAAAAGCTGCCATGGAAAACCTGTAGATTATATAGAACAGAAGTTTTATTGCCAACTCTGGTGCCGCTGCGCTATCCCCCTCCATACCGAAACCATTCCTCAGAGCTGCGACGGCGCTTGAAATAAACAGGGGTTGTATAATAAGTATAAGCAGTCCTGCGAAGTACGCTGCAAGTTTGGCAAAAAACACATTTTGTTTGACAGAGTCCTTTCCTGCTGCTTTCCCCTAATAATGTAATATTTCCCGATGTCTGCGCCGCCCGTCCTGACAGAATACGGAGCAGGGTTGTTTTTCCGGCGCCGTTTTCCCCGACAAAGCCATAGATATCTCCCCGGCAGATTTCCATGTCCAGCCCATTTAAGGCAAAAAATCCCCTCTTCTTTTTATATTTCTTAACAATGTTTTCCGCTTTAAAAATAATTTCTGCCATGTCTGCCTCCATATCCAATCAATTTCATTCATGATTACTATTCATTTTAAGTCAAATTTTTCAAAAATATATCCGGCAGCCAATAGTTTCAGCAAAACGGATGCCAGAAACGTCCAAATGTTTAAATAGTATAAAGATACTAGAAACTTTAAAATCTCACCTAAAGCTGGATTTGGTATGATGCGCCCTATATTTGCCCGTAATACACCTACTACATACAGGCTTCCAAAACTCCATACGAAAGTACTGGTTTTACTTTTGGCGATTACGGCAAAAAACACCGTATGGCTGATTATCGCAAAAGATATCAGTATTTGCCATACAAAAGCTTTTATAATGAGAAAAGCTGCCTTTATGCCAAAATCCATGCCAAAGCCTGTGTGTATGCTCCAGAGTATTGTTCCCGGCAGAAGAGATACCAGTGCCAGGGGGACTCCTCCTGCAAATACAGAAATCATCTTTGCCCCGAAGGCGTTTTTTCGCTCTGTGCCACATAGCAGGGAGGCGTAGAATGTGCGGCCTGTGAAATCCCCATTTACAAAAAAAGCAGCAAAAAGGAATAAAGTAATGGCATAAATTGAAAATGGCCGATGCAACTCTGACAGCCAGCCTATTCCTGTATATGTAGGGTTATATTTCGGATAAGCCACACTGTTGCCGATGTTATTTATTTGGACAATGATTTCTGTCAGCAAAAAGATTATGAATAACGTCCTATATGCCGTTGATTTTTTTAGTTTAAACAATTCTGCTTTCGTCAGATTTTTCATTTATTTCCTCCATTTTTGATTCCAGGCGGTACTTCAGCGGCAGCAAAAGCAATGCAAATAACATTCCATAAAGCAGAGTCAGCAGGGAGACTGCTGCTACCTGCCCTGTGCCTTTTTTTGTTGTCCGCAGAATGAAAATCATATCCAAAAGAGTAAACACCCCTCCACCTAACAGAGTGGAAGCAATCGCAAGCTTAACAGCCTGCAGTGAGGAGAACAGCGTATTCCTTTTAACATCCTCTCTCCGTATTAATACAAAAGAGCGGAAGAAGGCTTTCACATTACCGCTTGCCAGCAGCATAATCAGCACAAGAAGCAGATTCGTAATAAACGTATATGAATCCAAAAAATAAACCCAGCTATGCCAGATCCGAATTGGCACAATAGTAAGGAAAAGCAAAAGTACCATAAATAAAACCGCCAGAATACAAGAGAGCAGATTCTTTTTATTTTTCTTTTTTAAGGATTCTTTTTCCTCCATAAGCGTGAGGATAATATCTTCTGAACTTTCATGGTAATCGTTTTCTAAAAGAGATTCGCCCAGAAGCAGCTCATTTACCTTGATTCCCAGAAGATCACATAGCGGCAGCATAAGCGAATTATCCGGCATTCCACGGCCGCATTCCCATTTTGAAACCGCTTTATCTCCAATACCAAGCTGTCTTGCCAGCTCCTTTTGGGTCATCCCCTTTTCTTTTCGTTTCTCTGCAATAAATCTGCCTGTCTTTTCCTGATCCATGCCATAAACTCACTTTCCACTATATTGAATCCCCCAAATCCTGCTCCATACCCCCAATGCCGCCCTGCATTTGTATCATAGCAATAAATAGGAATCCCTTCAACCTTCTGTGCGTAGAATCACATTCTACGCTTCGTAGGACTGCACTTTATAGGCCGATATGCCGTCTTGTAAATGAATCTTTAAAGTGGCTGTCTGATGGCGGGGAAAAAATAATATATCTTGACTTCTTGCGGATTTTCGATAAAATATAACGTAGGCTATTAGTTTTTAGAGTTAGTAGTGAAAGAAATACATTTGGAGGAATTGACATGAATTCATCGAAAAATATTATGAATCAACAAAAGAAGGACAAGGGGGCAAAGGAGGCGGCTTCTCCTTCTGTACCAGAAAAGACACTGAAAAAGAGCAGCGGTTTTTTGGCGGGCAGGGAATTGAAGCCAATTATTTTAACAGTGCTGTGTGTTGTTTTGGTAGTGGTTTTATGTGTTGGGGTTGCCATTCAGCAGTTTAAGCCGAAGGTGGCTGTAACAGTTGGTGATACCAAGCTTACATTAGATGATATGACCTATCCGATTTATGAGCTGGAGAGCACATATTTGCCATATAACGAATGGTATCAGTCTATGTCGGGCGGAACGATATGGGAAGCTGATTACCAGGGGGAAGCTGGGACGATGTCAGGGGTATCGAACTCTATTGGCTGGAAGCAGGAAATTTTAAACGGTGAAGTGCAGTATGAGATTTTATACCAGAAGGCAAAAGAAGCAAAGTATGAATTGACAGAGGATGAGAAAAAGGATGCGGCAGAGGATGCAAAGGAAGCTTTAGAAGGGCTTTCCTGGCTTCAGAAGATGCAGCTTAATATTTCAGAATCTAAGCTGACAGAGCGTTTTGAGAAAAGGGCGCTGGCCGACCGTTTCAAAAAGGATCAGCAGGAAGAATTAAATAAGGACGTGGACGAGGCAAAGGCAATTGCCGATATCAGCAAAGAGGATTACCGCCAGTATGATATCCAGTATTATTCTGCTCCTTTAAAGACGAGCACAGAGGAAGGCGAGGCAAAAGAGCTGACTGACGATGAAAAGAAAGAGCTGGAAGAGAAGATGAAAAATATTGCTTCCCAGGCAAAAACAGCGGAAGACTTTACAACGTTAATTGGCGAGGATGAGACAAGCATTACTTTGGAAAAGGAAGGCAAATTCACAGAAAAAGACGGCTGGTCGTATGTTTCTGATAAAAATCTTAAAAAGATTAAGAAAATGGAAAATGGCGCTGTTTCAGACGTGATCTTAGATGAAAACTATTACGTTGTAGTAAAGATGGTGAATAATAATTCAGAAGAGGCGTATAAAACAGCCTGCGATGATGCAATAAAGACGGAGCAAAACAGTGCATATTCTACCTGGTATGAAAAAGAACAGGAGAAGTATGATGTTGTTGTAAATACAGATATATGGACAGATGTAGTAATCGGAACAGTAACAACAGATATTGTAACAGCAGAAGATTTGGAAAAAATGAAGGGCGATTCCTCTGATGCTGCTGACGGCTCAAGTGAAGAATAGATGGAGGCAGGAACGGAATGGGAAGTGTTAGAAGAGTATATGTAGAAAAAAAAGAGCCATATGCAGTCCGCGCAAGAGAGTTGAAAGAGGAAATAAGGAACTATCTTGGGATTGAGTCCCTGGAGGCAGTCCGTGTGTTAAGCCGTTATGACGTGGAAAATTTAAGTGACAGGACATACCGGCAGGCGCTTGGTACAGTGTTTTCAGAACCGCCAGTGGATAATTGCTATGAGGAGGGGTTTGAAGCGCCGGAACATTCCCTTGTATTTTCTGTGGAATATCTGCCTGGACAGTTTGACCAGCGTGCTGATTCAGCAGAACAGTGCGTAAAACTGTTAAATGAGAAAGAAGAGCCGGTAATCCGCTCTGCAACGACCTATATTTTTGAAGGGGAAATCAGTGAGGCGGATGCTGGACGGATTAAGGACTATTGTATTAACCCGGTAGATTCAAGGGAAACAGATGAAGAAAAACCGGAGACTTTAGTACAGAGCTTTGAGGAACCTGCGGATGTTTCTGTATTTGAAGGGTTTACTGGTATGCCGGAAAAGGAATTGAAGGAATTGTACTCTTCTTTAAACCTTGCCATGACGTTCCAGGATTTTCTGCATATCCAAAATTATTTTAAAACAGAGGAAAAAAGAGAGCCTTTTGTAACGGAAATTCGTGTTTTAGACACGTATTGGTCAGACCACTGCCGCCATACAACGTTTTTAACAGAGTTAAAAAATGTTACATTTGAGGAAGGGTTTTATAAAGAGCCAATCCAGAGTGCATATGAAGATTATGAAAAAGCCCATCAGGAGATGTATAAGGGCAGGGAAGATAAGTATATTTCTTTAATGGATATTGCACTGATGGCGATGCGCAAGCTAAAAGCAGAAGGCAAGTTAGAGGATATGGAAGAATCTGATGAAATCAATGCCTGTTCCATTGTAGTCCCTGTGGAAATTGACGGGGTAAAGGAAGAGTGGCTGGTATTTTTCAAAAATGAGACACATAACCATCCAACAGAGATTGAGCCGTTTGGCGGAGCGGCAACCTGCCTTGGAGGGGCAATCCGCGACCCATTGTCAGGACGCGGCTATGTTTACCAGGCAATGCGTGTAACAGGCGCTGCAGACCCAACGGTATCAATGAAAGATACATTACAGGGTAAGCTTCCACAGCGGAAGATTGTAACAGGCGCTGCGCAGGGCTATAGTTCTTACGGAAACCAGATTGGACTTGCGACAGGGCTTGTCAATGAGGTATACCATCCGAATTATGTTGCAAAGCGCATGGAGATTGGCGCTGTTATGGGGGCTGCCCCGCGCCGCAATGTAATCCGGGAAAACAGCGACCCGGGCGATATTATTATTCTTTTGGGAGGCCGCACCGGCCGTGACGGAATTGGCGGGGCAACGGGTTCTTCCAAAGCGCATACTACAAAATCAATAGACGTCTGTGGCGCAGAAGTCCAGAAAGGGAATGCGCCGACAGAAAGGAAGATACAGAGGCTTTTTTACAGGGAAGAGGTCAGCTCCATTATCAAAAAATGCAACGATTTTGGGGCAGGCGGTGTCTCTGTTGCAATTGGGGAACTGGCAGACGGGCTTACCGTGGATTTGGATAAGGTGCCGAAAAAATATGCCGGCCTGGATGGGACAGAATTAGCCATTTCAGAATCACAGGAGCGTATGGCAGTTGTCGTTTCCCCGGAAAATGTAGATAAAATGCTGGCTTTTGCAACAGAAGAAAACCTGGAAGCGGTTGCGGTTGCAAAGGTAACAGAAGAACCAAGGCTTGTTTTGCAGTGGAGAGGAAAGGTAATTGTCAATCTTTCCAGGGCGTTTTTAGATACAAACGGAGCGCATCAGGAGACAGATGTGCGTGTGACGATGCCTGCAAAGGAAGAGAATTATTTTGAGCAGGGGAAAGAATGTGCTGACCTTAAAAAAGCATGGCTGGATACATTAAATGACTTGAATGTCTGTTCACAGAAAGGCCTTGTGGAGATGTTTGACAGCTCCATTGGGGCTGCTACGGTAACGATGCCTTATGGGGGCAGGAAACAACTGACGCCAACACAGACAATGATTGCCAAGCTTCCGGTATCTTCCGGGAAATGTGATACGGTGACAATGATGAGTTATGGCATGGACCCATATTTAACAAGCTGGAGCCCATATCATGGCGCTGTTTATGCAGTAGTTTCTTCGGTAGCAAAAATTGTTGCTTCTGGCGGGGATTACCGCAAAATCCGTTTTACGTTCCAGGAGTATTTCCGCCGTTTAGGCGCAGATGCTTCCCGCTGGGGGGAGCCGATGGCAGCGCTTCTGGGTGCGTATGATGCGCAGATGAAGCTGGGGCTTCCATCAATTGGAGGAAAAGACAGCATGTCCGGGACATTTGATAAGATTGATGTTCCGCCGACACTTTGTTCGTTTGCAGTAGATGTAGCCACCCTTTCTGATGTTGTGACGCCGGAACTGAAAAAAGCAGGAAATATCCTGGTGAAGTTTAGCATCAAAAAAGACGCATATTCTTTGCCGGATTATAGCCAGTTAATGTCCCTGTATGGGAAAATCACGGATATGATACATGATAAGGTGTTAGTATCTGCCTATGCGGTTTCCTTTGGCGGAATTTGTGAGGCTGTCAGTAAGATGGCGTTTGGGAATGGCCTTGGCGTGGCAATTGATGGCAGTGTTTCAAAGGAAATGCTGTTTTTAAAGGATTATGGGGATATTATTGCAGAAGTTTCCCCAGAAGATTTGGGCAGGATTACAGCAGAATACCAAAAGATTGGCGTGGTTACAGAGAAAGCAGAATTTGCCGCATGTGGCGTAGCCGTTTCTATGGAAGAAGCTCTTGCTGCCTGGAAAAGCAGGCTGGAAAGCGTATTCCCAACGCGTTCAGGCGCTGTACAGGATAAGCTGGAAGATTCTTTATATGATGCGAAGACTGTTTATGCAGCAAAAAATAAGGTTGCACGTCCAAAGGTGTTTATTCCGGTATTTCCGGGGACAAACTGTGAATATGATACGAAGAGGGCATTTGAGAAGGCAGGGGCAGAAGTTAAAACAGTTGTATTCCGCAATCTGACGGAAAGCCAGATTACAGAGTCTGCCCATGCATTTGAGGCGGCAATCAGGGAGTCCCAGATTTTAATGTTCTCCGGCGGTTTCAGTGCAGGAGATGAGCCGGATGGTTCTGCTAAGTTTATTGCCTCTGTATTTCGGAATCCAGGGATTATGGATGCGGTTAATGAGCTGCTTGAAAAGAGAGATGGGCTGGCGCTTGGCATTTGCAATGGCTTCCAGGCACTGATAAAGCTTGGGCTTGTGCCGTATGGTGAGATTAGGCCGCAGACGGCAGACGCCCCGACTTTGACAACGAACAGGATTGGACGCCATATTTCAAAATCGGTTTATACAAAGGTATGTACCAATAAATCACCTTGGCTGGCACAGGCAGAGCTTGGGGGTGTTTATGTCATTCCGGCTTCCCATGGGGAAGGGCGTTTTGTTGCCTCAGATGAAATGCTGCGCAGGCTTTTTGGAAATGGTCAGGTAGCCACAAGATATGTCGATTTGGAAGGGAATCCAACGATGGATGAGGATTTCAACCCGAATGCTTCTTATGCTGCTATTGAAGGCATCACAAGCCCGGATGGACGTGTGCTTGGCAAGATGGCGCATTCAGAGCGCATTGGTGACGGTGTGGCAATGAATATCTATGGAAACCAAAACCAGCATATTTTTGAATCTGGTGTTGCATACTATAAATAGCTAATAGTTACTATTCATGGTCAATTTCTGAAAAGGTCTAAAATCATTGTGCTTGCACACATGATTTTAGGCCTTTTCCAGAAATTGGCTGTAAAATCAATGTCATTAACTTTTTGATAAAACTGAGTATCCCCTCTGCCCTTCCGGGCATAAAATGTACCCATGGGGTAGCGACCCCATAAACGCTGCCCGTTAAAATGCGGCCGCATAGCTTGATGTCGGCTCTCGCCCTTTGCCTTAAAGGTGGACTTGATTTTCTTGCTGATGTCTTTCGCAATGATAGTGCTGATATTGCCTTTGTTTGCGGATTCTAAAGTATTTATCCCTGTATTAAAAGATTTCTTCCAAAAACATCCGCTTATCAACCCGAAAATATTTCTCGGGGATGCCGCTTTCGATTCTGTTGAAATTTATAAATACCTGCTTCAGGAAACATCCATTGGGAAGGCATATATTCCGCTTTATCTTAGCAAAGATTATTTGCTAAAAAGGATTATAATACAGAATAATAATGTATCACATTTGAATATATTCTGCTATAACCACTTTATTCTAAAGTGCATATAAAAAAGAAGGTAAAAAGGCAAACTTGCCCAAAATTGGCAGAAAAATGCCGTTTCTTGCAAAATATATTGATTTTTTTAAGAATTAAGTTATACTTTTTGCAAAGATGTTTATAAATTTGATTCGATATTGTATTGATTTATAAATGAAGTTTGTATATAATGATTGAAGATAATAATGCCGTTTATAATAACCTTATTAGGGATGTGTATAAACGTTTATTGGGGGAGGATGAAAAAATGATAAGTGTAAAATTAACGTTTGGTGGTTTATGTAACGAGGCAGTTAGGTTTTACAGCCAATGCTTTGATGTAAAAGTGCTTGTGCAAAAAAGCTTCCAGGATGCAGAGAATGATTTTCCGCAGAGAATAGAGCCGAAATTTCAGGATTTTATTTTCTCGGCAGAGTTGGAGATTACTTTGGAGGACAGTAAGTTTTATGTGACAATGGGCGATACTCCGGCTATTGTATTTACGGGAACAGACAGGCTTTCTGGCTGCAATGACAATATCGCATTTGATATTCATGTAAAGGAGCCCGGTCTAATTAGGGAATTGTATCAAAAGTTCACAGAGGCTGGTTCTAAGAATAACATTCCACTTGAGCAGTCAGAGCAGGGGCTGCGGTGCAGCCTGATCGACCCTTATGGTATATGCTGGACAATGGTTTGCGAGAACAGCCCGCAGGCTGGGAGAGAGGCAGGGTTAGATTGATGGACAGGGAGAAAAAATATACTGTGCGGGAAATGCTGCAGTTTTTTCTGTCCAAAGTGTGGGAGAACAACCGAAAGCTCCTGATCTTTTCATTGATCCAGATTCCGGTTTTGGTGCTCTCACCCTATATTAATCTTGTTATTCAGAAAATGATCATACGCGGGATCACGCAGCAGTACATATTTTCGCGCTTTCTTCTGACCGTGGTCACAGGTTATGCGCTGATTCTGCTCATACAGGCATTATCAGAATGGCTTGAGGGACGGTCGGAATGGTATAACCGGGTACTTGTCAATACATTATTAAAATGTGTCGATGAAAAGACATTAAATACTGACTATAAGAATGTGGAGAGCGCAGAGGGGCAGCAAAAGCGGCAGAAGGCATTGAATTCCATCTATGACGGCGGGCAGCAGCTTATAAAGGTATCTGTTTCCTGCATGGTGAATCTGTGCGGTTTCATACTCTATGGGATCACGATATTTTCATACCAGAAGGTGCTTTTCCTGATCACAGCAGCCACAGCGGCTGCAGGATACTTCTTCAATGACAGATTAAACAAATATGAGCAGAAGCAAAAGGACCGGATGGCAGATGAGGACAGAAAGATAAAATATTTAGAAAGGGAAGCTGCCGCTACGCGGGCGGGCAGGGAGATCCGTCTGTACCGCATGCAGAATTTATTATATGGGATCTATGACAAGACGATCTGCAGCAGACTTGCCTTAGAAAAAAATATCTGCAGAGGAAGATCTATCGCCGGCTCTTCCGTCCATGTGCTGTCTCTCATGAGAAATATTTTTTCATATGTTTTTTTAATCGTTATGGTACATAACGGCCAGATCAAGGTGGAGGATTTTCTGTTTTTGACTGGTATGGTGACGGGATTATCGGTGTGGATCTCGAATTTTATGTCAGATTTATCAAAGCTGCACCGGTTTTTCATGTTCTTTTGCTGCTTTTTTGAATATCTGGATATGCCAGAAACAGAAGATGCAGCAGAAAGTCACTATATTTTAAATACAGCACCGTCTGTCCGGTTTGAGAATGTCAGCTTTTGCTATGACGGCTCCGCACACGAGGCGTTAAAAAATATCAATCTGACCATTCATCCGGGAGAAAAAATAGCCCTTGTGGGGCGCAACGGTTCCGGGAAAACTACGTTTGTAAAGCTGATTACAGGCTTATACAGGCCTACGCAGGGCAGGATTCTGGTAAACGGCGTCGATATTACAAAGTATGGCTCCAAAGAGTATTTTAAATATCCTGCCGCTGTCTTCCAGGATGTCCTCCTCCTGCCGGTAAGCATTGCGCAGAATGTATCTTCTGCGACGGAGAAAAAGACAGACGGGAACAAAGTGGCAGAGTGTCTGAAAAAAGTAGGCTTGTGGGAGCGGGTGGAGGCGCTGCCGGACGGGGCCGGCACTTCCATCAATACCCAGGTTAAAATGAATGCCACAGACCTGTCTGCCGGTGAACAGCAGCGATTGATGATAGCAAAATCCATATACAAAGACAGCAGTTTACTTGTCCTCGACGAACCGACGGCGGCGCTGGATCCGATATCTGAAAACAACATCTACCAGCAGTACAATGGGCTGAGTGCGGGAAAAACGTCCGTCTTTATTTCCCACCGCCTCGCCAGCACAAATTTCTGTGATAAAATTGTTTTATTGGATTCCGGAAAAATAGAAGAAGAGGGAAGCCACGATTCACTGATGAAAAAAGAGGGGCTGTATTATACAATGTATAAGGAACAGAGCAAATATTACAGGAAGGGGTATGCCTGCAAAATATGAGAGTGACTATTCAGACAATAAAGATGATACAGCGCCAGGTGCCGCGCTTGATACCTTTTACATTGGCATATTCCGTATTTTTGGCGGTGCAGCCTTTCATTGTTGTTCAATTTATGGGATTAATCGTAAATGAGCTCTATGACAGGAAAGAGATGCGGGAAATTATCTTAACTGCAGGAGTACTGGCACTTACTGCTTTTTTACTGGATTTAGCTGTTACGCTGCTTGCGAATAAAATAGATATCTGCACTGTGGAACTGACCTATAAGCAGGATCTGACGTTTGCAAAAAGTGCGATGGATATGGAGTATTCCAAACTGGAGAGCAGCGAGGTTCAGGTTCTGCTGGAAAATATCAGGCAGAGCAGATTTCAGAGAGGGGACAGCTGGGCAAAGCAGGCTGACATCATAAAAAAATTGTGCACCAGTGTTTTGACGATCATTGCGGCAGCAGTACAGATATTAAAAATAGTTTTTGATGCGGTAAATAATACGCAGGTGCATGTTGCCTATATGCCGCTTATTATACTCTTCCTGGCTGGCATTCTTGTGTGGGTCTCTATATTATCTGCCAAAAATGGGATGAGGCATGGCAAAAATATATTTTCGCGTTTTGGCGAGGTGGCGCCGATCAACCGTATTTTTGGTTTTTACCGGCAGGAGATATTTCCCAATTACAGATATGGGAAGGACATCAGAATTTATGAGGAGCAGGAGCTGATAAACCATGAATTTGATGAATCGAAAAATGCAGTGAGAGATTTTATGGAAAAGTTGGGTGACGAGGAGGCTGTGTTTCGGGTGAAAAACACGATACTGACCTCTTTCCTGCTTTTAGTGACCTACGTCTTTGTCGGAACCCTCGCCTATTACAGGGTAATCGATATTGGTACGGTTGTCGTATTTGTGGGTGTTATCACTAAATTTCTTAACGGTATCAGTGGAAATATCCAGACAGTCACAGAGCTGAGTGAAAATAAAAAATTTCTTCAGCAGTATATTGACTTTATAGATTACAGCCGGAATCCTGGGGATGGGGATGTTGTGACAGGCTGCCAGAAGGAAGACGACAGCCAAAACGACGCAGGCACTCTCATGCGGGATGTGCAAAATGGCGATTTTGAGATTGAATTCCATCACGTCTCTTATCAGTATCCCAATGCAGAAAAGTGGGCGCTGCACGATATTTCATTTAAGATAAAACGGGGCGAACATATTGCGATTGTGGGGGAGAATGGTTCAGGGAAAACAACCTGCATCCGCCTGCTGTGCCGCCTGTACCGTCCAACGAGCGGAACCATCATGATTAATGGGCTAGACATTCAAAAGATTAAATTTAGTGAATATATCCATTTCATCTCTGCCATCTTCCAGGATTTTGAATTATTTTCTATTAAATTAGTTCAAAATATAGCGGCCTCGGAGCAGGCGGATGTTGAGAAGGTTGACAGCGTGTTGGGCGATGTGGGCATGCGGGCCCGCGTGAAAGCAATGCAAAACGGCATCCATACATATATGAACTATGACTTTGACGGCAGCGGAGTGGAACTGTCGGGCGGAGAGGCGCAGAAGATTGCGATCTCCAAAGCCCTGTACAAGGATTCGCCATTCTGCATCATGGATGAACCGACATCGGCGCTTGACCCGATGTCAGAAGCTGAGATATACAGCCAGTTTAACACGCTTCTGTCAGAAAAAACATTAGTTTTTATCTCGCACCGGCTTTCTAGCTGTATTTTTTGCGACCGGATCCTTGTATTCCAGAACGGTGAATTGAAAGCGGAGGGCGTACACGATGAGCTGCTGAAGAAATCAAAACAGTATCAAAAAATGTGGGAGGCGCAGGCAAAGAATTACAAGTAAGAGGGGGATTGGAGAAATTTGTATTGCTGGGGTTGGCTTGGACATGGGGTATTTGATGGTGATACCATTCTCCTTCCGTTATCCGAAACAGGAAAGCTACGCCGTACGGCATATTAACCTGAAAATAGATACCGGGGAAAAATTGGCAGTGATAGGAGAATTGGATTATGAATATTACCAGTCCCTGCTTGCTGTAGTTTTTCAGGATTACAAATTATTTTCTTTTTCGATAAAAGAAAATCTGGATTTTGGAAAAGAATCCGATGATAAGACCATAGTGAATGAGCTTACCCAAGTTGGATTAAAAAGTAAGTTGGATTCACTGTCAAATGGCATTTATACTAATTTGCATAAGAATTTTGAAGCAGATGGTTTTGAGCCGTCTGGAGGGGAAGGGTAAAAAATTGCAATAGCGCGGGCACTGCATAAAGGGGCACCGATTATTATTCTGGATGAAGCTACCGCAGCGTTAGATCCCCGTGCAGAGTATAATATATACCAAAATTTTAATCAGTTAGTGCAGGGAAAAACGGCATTGTTCATATCACACCGGATGTCCAGTGCACATTTTTGTGATAAGATTGTAGTTTTTGATAAAGGTAGAATTTGTGAATATGGCACTCATACAGAATTGATGGAAGAAAAGGGATTATATGGGGAACTATACCATATGCAGGCACAATTTTATAGCCTCTCGGATTCATAATGATTTGAGCGTTCCACAGACGTCCGTCTGCCGTATTCCGATTTCCAATCCGCTGAAGATATTGACAATCCGAGAAATATAATATTAAATATATTTAGCGACGTCTATGATAAATCGTCATGTGTTGATGCAACATACATTCCCTGGAGGGGACTATAAACACTGCTATATATAAGGAGATGGTAAATGTTATGATGAAGAAAACAATTTTAAAACTGGCATTGTCAGTAGTAACTGCTGTAATGATTTGCCCTGCGGCAAGTCAGGCAAGTGCAGAACCATCATTAGTATTCGCTGGAGAGAAAATTATTGATGAGAAGACAACGCGTCGGATCAAAGAAAGCGATTCTTCATTGCAATATGAAGAACTAATGGATTCCTTTGAAGAAACTGAGACCGGCGAATTGATATATCCAGATTATTATGGGGGCTCCTATATTGATGATGATGGCGGTCTCGTTGTTTGTATTGTCGCTGCAAATGCTGAGGAAAAGAAATATGCTTCAAAAAGTATAAAAGAAGCGATAAATGCAAGCGATTTTAAGATTAAAAATGTAAAGTATTCTTATAATGAATTAGAAGAAATGATGGAATACTTGAATAAATATAAACAAAATACTCGTGACAGTGAAATTGCAAAAAGCTGGTCAGGACATTTTTTGTCTGACAGCGACAATGCTGTTTTGGTACAACTTGATGATGTAAGTGATGAACAGATTTCTCTTTTTAGAAAAGAAGTGACAGACTCTCCTATGATTAGCTTTATCAATTCAGGGGGACAAGGGGTGGATTGTGCGAATCTAAATCCTGAAAGGGATATAAATAATCCTGCGATGGGCATAAGTGGTTTGATGGGATATAAGCTGGTATTAACGGGAGAATTGGCTTTGTTATGGCTGCTCATGCGGCTTCTGTAGGGGATGTTGTAAAGGGGACATCATCTACGACAGGCAAGGTTACTGTAGAATGCAAGAGAGATTTTTGAAAAAATAAAAAAAGTGGTTGACAATTGCTGTCAATTCATGTAAAATACTTATTGTGTTCAGGAGAGCACGATGATGCACGAGTGGCTCAGTGGTGGAGTATCGCCTTGCCAAGGCGAGGGCCGCGGGTTCGAATCCCGTCTCGTGCTTGGGTTTTCCCAGACAATTACATATTGGCTTTGTCTTAGACAAAGAAATTTGCACGAGTGGCTCAGTGGTGGAGTATCGCCTTGCCAAGGCGAGGGTCGCGGGTTCGAATCCCGTCTCGTGCTTTTTTTATTTATTAATTATATGTCTGGAGGAAGCTTAAGATGAATTGTCAGCATGAGGAAAGAAATCTGTCCATGGTAATGGATTTTTATGAGCTTACAATGGGCAATGGTTATTTTGCCAATACAAAGGGGCAGGAATTGGTTGTTTTCGATGTGTTTTACCGTTCTAACCCGGATAATGGAGGGTATTCTATTTTTACGGGGCTGGAGCAGATTATTGACTATATATTGAATCTTCATTTTTCCAGGGAAGATATTACTTATCTGCAGCAGCAGAATCTTTTCAGGGAAGAGTTTCTGGAATATCTTGCGAATTTCCATTTTACAGGGGATATATATGCGATGAAAGAGGGGACGGTAATGTACCCAAATGAGCCGGTCATTACGGTTGTTGCGCCAGTCATTGACGCACAGCTTATTGAAACGGCAATCCTTCTGGAGATTAACCACCAGTCCTTAGTCGCGACAAAGGCGCGGCGTATCTGTAATGCGGCCGGAAACAGGCTGGTGTCAGATTTTGGGGCAAGGAGGGCGCACAATATGGATGCGGCTGTCTATGGGGCAAGGGCGGCCTATATCGGCGGGGCGGCTTCTACGGCAACTGTCCTGGCAGGCCAGCTTTTTGGTATACCAGTCAGCGGTACGATGGCACATAGCTGGGTAATGTATTTTTCGGATGAGTATACGGCTTTTGAAAAGTATGCAAGGATGTATCCAGATGCGACAGTCCTGCTTGTCGACACATACGATGTGCTGCATAGCGGCGTCCCAAATGCCATCCGTGTGGCAAAAGAGGTTTTAGGACCAATGGGGAAACGCCTGAAAGGAATCCGGCTGGACAGTGGGGATCTGGCGTATCTGTCAAAAAAAGCACGGAGGATGTTAGATGAAGCAGGGCTTACTGACTGCATGATTGTAGCGTCAAACAGCCTGGATGAATTTACAATCCAGTCCCTGATTGAACAGGGGGCATGTATTGACAGCTTTGGCGTGGGGGAACGGCTGATTACGTCCAAATCAGAACCGGTTTTTGGCGCAGTGTATAAAATTGCCGCCGTCCAGGAAAATGGTATTTTTGTGCCTAGAATTAAGGTTTCGGAAAATGTAGAGAAAATAACGAACCCTGGGTTTAAGGCATTGTACCGTGTCTATGACAGGGATCATAAGGCGATAGCGGATTTAATTGCCTGCAGGGAGGAAAAGCTGGAGGATGGGGAAACAGCGGAGTATATTGACCCTCAGAAACCGTGGAAGAAACGTTTTTTTGAAAATTGTACTTTCCGCCCATTGCTGGAACCTGTCTTTTTAAGCGGGGAACTTGTAAAGGAGAGGGCTGGCACGGAAGAAATCAGGCAGTATGTCAGCTGGCAGTTAAGAGAGGAAATCTGGGAGGAAGAGCAGCGGTTTGTCAATCCCCATGTACACTACCTCGATATGACGCCGGCCTATTATAAAATGAAAACGGAACTGTTAAAGCAGGCAAAGGAATAGGAATGAGCGGCTATGGGACAGTCAAACGTAGGACTTTTGCCGTATGACGAGAGGCAGAAGGAGCTTTTGGGAAAATTTGTTGATGTTTTGCAGGAACTGCCGGACATAAAAAAGATAGTCCTGTTTGGAAGTTATGCGCGGATGGAGCAGAAGGCACAAAGTGACTTTGATATATTAGCTTTAACAGAATGTGCCGTCAGCAGGGAAAAACGGGGTGAATTATGTTCCATGTTTGAGGAAATGGGGGCGGATTTGATTTTTTATACAGAAAGCCAGTTTGGCAGTTCGGATTGTGTTTTGGCACAGCAAATCAGAAGGGATGGGATATTGCTATGGAGGAGTTGAATTCATACTTTGGAATGGGCATGAATGATTACTATTATGCTAAAGGCAGTATGAAAACTGGCAGTGAAATTGGAAATTATAAATGGCACGGCATCTTTGTGTGTCCAGTCTGCTGAAAAGTTTTTGAAAGCAGTGATAGAGCATTGCTTTGTGGAGGAAAGCAGTGATGAAATAATGCATTTGCTCCGTACGCATAATCTAAGACCGTTATATAATAAGATTTCATCAAAATACCAGTTTTCAATTACTTCCAGGGACTGTAAATGGCTTGGGGGCTTTTATTTTGACGCCAGGTGTCCAGGGGATAATTTTGTTGTGGTTACAGAGGAAGATGCAATAGAGTGCCTTGAAATTTTGGAAAAATTGAAAGAAGATACAGAAAAGATATTAAATCAGGAAAAGGAGAAGCGGCATAATGCAAAAGCCGCCCTGAAAGGTTTAAAGTGTTTTTGGGGGCAATATTAGTAATAGTTTATAAAAATATTAGAATTGTTCCTATTTAGGTAATTGTATTTTGGCAGAATGTATTTAAAATAATAGAAGAAGCTATGGATAAAATATCGGGCAGCATTTTGAAAGGACTGAGGTTATGCGGGAACGTTTGGTAAGATTTATGCAGGGGCGGTATGGGGTAGATCAATTTAGCAACTTCCTTGTAATACTTGCGTTAATTCTGATGGTGGCTGAGTTGTTTATCCCTGTAATCCATATTCGGTCAGGACTGGGCACGGCAGGTCTTTTACTGCTTATATATGCTTATTTTAGGATTTTGTCAAAAAACCACTATAGGCGTTATGCAGAAAATGAGCGGTTTATGAAATATTTTAATAAAATCCGTTTTTTCTTTGCAAGGAAGAAAAGCCATATGGAGCAAAGGCGGACACACCGTATTTATAAATGCCCGTCTTGTAAGCAGTCGATTCGTGTTCCAAAAGGAAAGGGAAAAATCGCGATTACCTGTCCGAAATGCCGGACAGAGTTTATTCGGAAAAGCTGAGGGCTTTGTATGTTTGGATATGTACTGCCAGATCGGAAGGAACTTAAAATAAGGGAACTGGAAGCCTACCAGGGATATTATTGCGGCTTATGCCTGGCACTAAAGAAGCAGTATCATTTTTTCGGGCGTCTTTCCCTGAACTATGATATGGCTTTTTTGGGGCTTTTGCTGACTTCGCTTTATGAGCCGGAAAGGCAGGAAAGTATGCACCGCTGTATGCTGCATCCGGGCAGAAAGAGACTGGTTGTGCAAAATCAATATCTGGAATATGCCGCAGATATGAATATTCTTTTGACATATTATAAATGTATGGATGACTGGCAGGATGAACATGATTTATTGCATTCTGCTTATGGAAAGCTTTTGTTTTTTTCAGGGAAAAGAGTCTGTAAAAAATATCCGCAGAAGGCGCTGCGGATACAGGGATATTTAGAAGAACTTTCTGCGTATGAGGAGAAGAACAGCCGGAATCTGGATGAGACGGCGGGCTGTTTTGGCAGGATTTGTGCAGAACTTTTTACTTATGACAGCCAGTGGGAGGTTTCCACGCAAAGGATTGGCTTTTTCCTTGGGAAGTTTATTTATCTGCTGGATGCTTATGATGACTTGGAGCGGGACAGGGAAAAAGGATGTTATAATCCTTTTTTGGCTTGTGGGCAGCGGGAGGGCTTTGAAGAATGGGTGCATGGCCTTTTAAAGATGATGATGGCGGAGGCATGCAGGGAATTTGAAAAGCTTCCTATTGTTGAGGATGCAGATTTACTGCGGAATATTTTGTACGCGGGCGTCTGGGGGAAATTTTTCCAAATTGGGGAACAGAGGAAGAAAAGGGAGAAAAAGGGAGAGAAACAGGAGGACAAAAATGGCAGACCCGTATAATGTCTTACAGGTGTCCCCGACAGCTTCTGATGAAGAAGTGAAGAGGGCGTACCGTGTACTTAGCCGTAAATATCATCCAGATGCCAATATTAACAATCCTGACAAGAAAGAGGCGGAGGAAAGGTTTAAAGAAATCCAGCAGGCGTATCAGGATATTATGAATGAGCGGGAAGCTGCAGGGAAGCAGGGGACATGGGATTCTGGTTTTGGCAGCTTTTCCGGCGGACGGTTTTACAATGAGTCAGATTCAGATGTTTATAATATGCATCTGATGGCGGCCGGAAATTTCCTTCAAAAGGGATATTTTAAAGAGGCAGATAATGTACTGAGGCAGATGGAAGACAGGGATGGGATGTGGTATTATTTTAGTGCGGTTGCCAATTCCGGTATGGGAAATAATATTATGGCATTGGAGCACGCAAAGACAGCAGTTCTTTTAGATCCAGGGAATGCAGATTACCAGAGGCTTGTGGCACAGTTAGAGGCTGGCAGGAGCTGGTATAAGGAGAGGCAGAAACCGTATCAGATGAACCAGATGGATGCTGGGGAATGCTGCATGCAGTTCTGTTATATCGGTGTATTGTGTAATTTATGCTGCGGAGGCAGTTATTATTGCAATGGGGGATATGGGACATTTTGCTGCTGATGTTTGTTTATGTTATATAGGATGAGGTTTTAACGATGCGGGAGATGACATTTAAAATGGAACGGCCAGGGCTGGTGTCGGCTGGCGATACGGTAAAAATCAGTGAAAAGAAAACAGCACTAAATTATTCGTATATTATTGAGCCGGCTGTTGCGATGTCCGGCTGTTATAAAGTAAACCAAAGGCTGAAGGCAAGGGAAGGGACTGTAAAGGAAGTAAAGCATACGGAACGTGGTTTCTACGTCGTTGTTACATTTGAGGAGGAATAGCCGATGTTGGAAAAAGGAATTGAAGGAAGGCTTGAAAGCATAGTAACTAAGGAAAATACAGCAAAAGCAATGGGAAGCGGGGAACTGGAAGTCTATGCAACCCCTGCCATGATTGCGCTGATGGAGGAAACAGCATATAAGAGCGTAGCTTCGGAGCTGGAAGCAGGTTCGGGAAGCGTTGGGACTTTAATGAATGTAAAACATGTAGCGGCGTCTCCGGTAGGCATGAAAATCACCTGCCATTCGGAATTGGAGAGCGTGGAGGGAAGGAAGCTCACCTTTAAAGTTGAAGCATATGATGAGGCAGGATTGATAGGGGAAGGCATTCATGAACGTTTTATCATTGTGAATAACAAGTTTCAGGAAAAAGCAGATAGTAAACTTGGTTAAGAACTGCCTTGACAACAAAACTGATATCATTCATAATTAGTAAAGCTTAGGCAGCACCGATATGACTGCCCTTTTTAGGAATTGTAGGAAATTATTTTTCTACAGTTCCTTATCTAAATTGCTATGCTTCCGTTTGAAGAAGCTATTTTTTTGAGACGATGTTAGCACTCCCATGGGGAGTGTGCTAATAAAATTGAAAGGGGGATTTTTATGCAGGAAAACATAACAGAGAAGAAAAAACTAGATATTACGAAACTTTCTAATGAACTGACCTATCAGAGGTATCTTTTTAACAGGAACCAGATGAAGCAGCTTTTTCAGAAGCTTAGCGTGCCAGAATATATTGCGCTGCAGAATATATCGGAAATCAGCAAGGATTCTGCGATTTATTCGGGCAGGACATATTTGAAGGACTTAGCGGAGAGCATGCACCTTACGATCCGTCAGACCTCTAAAATGGTTGGGAATCTGAAGGACAGGGGGCTGCTGGTATGGTCGCATGACGGGGACGGAAGCGAAGGGACGTATGTGACGATTACTGAGTCAGGGGAATCGCTTTTAAGCGAACATGAGGTTTCTCTTGGGGAATATTATAAAAGGGTGATTGGCAAATTTGGGGAGGATAATTTAATTCAGCTTCTTCAGTTAATGAAACAGTTAGATACTGTAATGGGCGGCGAGCTTGAAGGATTGGAAGGAGAGGATGGCAATGAATCAGATGAATGATTATACAAAGCGGATGGAGCAGGTCTGCCGTAAAAATGACAGTGTTGCAAACCGTTTATATGCAGAATATGGAGTGAACCTTGGCTTGCGGGATGAAAATGGGAATGGCGTCTTAACAGGGCTTACAAATATTTCCAAGATTATTTCTTCCCATGTTGTCGGCGGGCATAAGGTGCCGTGCGACGGGCAGCTCTGGTACAGAGGCTACCGTGTGGAAAAGCTGATACAGGATTTGGGGGAGGACAAGCTGGGATTTGAAAAAATCGCATACCTGCTGCTTATGGGGGAACTGCCTTCAAAGGAAGAGGAAGCGGAATTTGCAGGGCTGATTGGTAAATGCAGGATATTGCCGACAAATTTTACAAGAGATGTAATTATGAAAGCTCCGAGCGAAGATATCATGAATTCTATGACAAGAAGCATCCTGACGCTTGCTTCTTATGATGCGAGGGCGAAGGATACAAGCCTGAGCAATTCTCTGAGGCAGTGCATCCAGTTAATCAGCGAATTTCCATTGCTGGCAATCTATGGATACCATGCATATAACCATTTTGAAAGACAAGACAGCATGTATATCCACCATCCTGATTCCAGTCTTTCTACGGCTGAAAATCTTTTGATGCTTTTACGGCCGAATCAGAAATATACCCAGGTGGAAGCAAAAGTTTTAGATACAGCGTTAATCCTTCATATGGAACATGGCGGCGGCAATAACTCCACTTTTACGACAAGGGTGGTAACGTCTTCCGGTTCCGACACATATTCTACCATTGCGGCGGCAATGTCTTCTTTGAAAGGGCCGAAGCATGGCGGGGCAAATATTAAGGTGATGGAGATGATGGATGATATCCGGATGCATGTTAAGGATTATTCTGATAAGGAAGAAATTGCTTCGTATTTGGGCAAGTTGATGGATAAAGAAGCGTTTGACAGGAAAGGGCTGATTTATGGCATGGGACATGCTGTCTATTCGCTGTCTGACCCAAGAGAGAGGGTTTTTAAAAAGTACGTTGAAAATCTGGCAGAGGAAAAAGGGATGCAGGAGGATATGGCATTATACCAGAATATTGAGGAGATTGCCCCTCAGGTTATTGCAAAGAAGCGGCGCATATACAAAGGGGTAAGCCCCAATGTTGATTTTTACAGTGGTTTTGTCTATGATATGCTTGGGATTCCACGTGAATTATATACGGCGATTTTTGCAATTGCCCGTGTAGTTGGATGGAGCGCACACAGGATTGAGGAATTAATCTGTGCAGATAAGATAATACGCCCGGCATATATGAGCGTTATGGTAGAAAAGGAATAGTTTGTGGCAGGAAGAGAGGGACAGATGAAATCAATTTTAGAGTATGAAACCGTTGATTATGACAGGGAAAACCATGCGCTTGTAATTATTGACCAGACGAAACTCCCAAATGATATTGTGCTGCTTTCACTGACAGCAGCACAGGATATATGGGACGCCATCTATCTGTTAAAGGTGCGTGGTGCGCCTGCAATCGGCGTAGCGGCGGCATTTGGGCTGGCAGCGCTGGCGCATCGGATTACAGCGCAGGATAAGGCTGCTTTTTTGGAAGAGTTGGCAGAAAAAAAGGAGTTTTTAAATTCTGCGCGCCCGACAGCCGTAAATCTATCCTGGGCTTTGAAGCGGATGATGGACGTCTGCCATAAAAACCCAGAAGCGCCTGTGGCGGTTTTAAAGGGGCTTTTACTAGAGGAAGCTTTTTTGATGAAACAGGAGGATATAGCGGTCTGCAGAAAAATTGGAGAATATGGTCTGGATGTTTTAAAAGATGGGGATGGAATCCTGACACACTGCAATGCCGGGCAGCTTGCCACCTGTAAATATGGAACCGCAACTGCCTCGATTTATATTGGGCAGGAAAGGGGATACCATTTCCGTGTTTATGCGGATGAAACACGCCCTCTTTTACAGGGGGCGCGCTTAACTGCATTTGAATTATATTCTGCTGGGATTGACGTTACCCTGCTCTGTGACAATATGTCGGCAAGCCTGATGCAGCAGGGGCTTATCCAGGCGGTTTTGGTTGGATGTGACAGGGTGGCGGCAAATGGGGACACTGCAAATAAAATCGGGACTTCTGTTGTGGCGGCGGTGGCACATTATTATAAGGTGCCGTTTTATGTGTGCGCCCCGACTTCGACAATTGATTTTCATACTCCGACAGGGAAGGAGATTGTGATAGAGCAGAGGGATGCAGCAGAAGTTTCTGAAATGTGGTATCAGAAGCCGATGACTGTAAAAGGGGTCAGGATTTATAACCCGGCTTTTGATGTGACAGACCACAGCCTGATTACGGGATTTATTACAGAACGCGGCATTGTAAAATCCCCTGTGGATTTAAGGAACTGTTAAAACACAAGCTGCTGTTTTTGCAGCGGCTGGCAGCTTTTCTGGCAGATTTTACGCATGATGGTTAGAACAGCCGTGAATAGTAACAATGAAAACCTTAAAAATATCTGAATATTGGCTGGAATGCTTGCAGTTAAAGGGAGAATAGGATATATTGTTATTATTCGCAGCTTATCATGGTGCGCTGGTACAGTTCCTGGTAAGGCCTGTACACGAAAACCAAGAAGGAGAAAAATAATGAAAGAACTGATTCAGGTAAAAAATCTTTCCAAAACCTTTTCACTTTCCGCGAAGCAGCAAAAGATTGAAAGGACGAAGGAAAAGAAAAAAACAGCCGTTAAAGATTTATCTTTTACGGCGTATGAGGGAGAAATTTTTGGTCTGCTGGGACCAAATGGCGCAGGGAAGACAACGACCCTTCGAATGTTAGCAACGTTAATACGCCCGGATTCGGGAGATGCAGTAATTGATGGAAGCAGTATTTTATCAGATGCAGAGCAGGTTCGGAAAAAAATTGCATTTTTAACGACTGATTTAAAATTAGAAGATTTTTTTACACCAAATTATCTTTTTGATTTCTTTTCAGAGCTTCACCAGGTACCAAAGGAAACTGTAAAAGAGCGTAAAGAAATGCTTTTTCAGACGTTTGGTATTGACAAGTTTGCAGAAGTTAAGGTTGCAAACCTTTCTACAGGGATGAAGCAGAAAGTATCGCTTGCTATTTCTTTAGTACATTGGCCGAATGTTATTATTTTTGATGAGCCGACAAATGGCCTGGATGTCTTAACAGCAAAGGTTGTTACTGATTTTTTGATGGAATTGAAAAACCAGGGGAAAACCATTATTGTTTCTACACATATTTTCAGCTTGATTGAAAAAGTCTGCGACCGTGTTGGCGTTATTATTAATGGAGAAATGACGGTTTGCGACAGCCTGGAAAATGTACAGGCGGGTATGCCTTTAGAAGACAGGTTTTTTGAAATCTACAAAGAAAGTGTAGGTGATACAGATGAATAATTCTATATTGACAATTATGAAGAAAGAGCTGGCACGTTTTTTTGGTGATAAAAAGGTTGCTTTTTCAACAATTTTACTGCCTGGGCTTATGATTTTTGTCCTTTACAGTTTTATGGGAAGTGCGCTGACAAGCCAGTTTTCTGTAGAGGAGGACTATAAAGCAGAGTGTTATGTAATGAATTTCCCAAAAGATGATACCCTGAAAATGATGTTAAAGGAAGGGTTCCGCTTCAAGGAGATTTCCTCGGAAGAAGAGGTAAAACAGGTCAAAAAGAAGCTGCAGGAGAAGGAAACGGATTTGTGTGTTGTTTTTCCGGAAGACTTTTCTGAAAGAATTGCAGAGCCGCTTCCGGTAACTTCCAGTGCGCTTCCGCCGGAAGTACAGATTTTTTATAATTCTTCAGAAACTTCTTCTGAGAAGGCATTCCAGACAATGTCTGGTGTTTTAAATGAGTTTGAAGGAATGCTTTCGAACCGTTTTGATTTGAATAAAAGTGACGGGGTTGCGTATGATCTGGCAAAGAAGGAAGATACAATTGGTTCGATATTTTCTTCCATGCTCCCAATGCTTTTGATGATTTTTTTGTTTTCCGGGACTCTTGCGGTTGCACCGGAATCTATTGCAGGGGAGAAAGAGCGGGGGACGATTGCAACTTTGCTTGTAACGCCGGCAAAAAGAAGCCATATTGCGATTGGGAAGATTCTTGCGTTATCTATTATTGCATTGTTAAGCGGCGCATCAAGCACAATTGGGACGGTTTTATCCCTGCCTAAACTAATGGGGGCGGCAGGTGACTTAGATGGGTCGGTTTATTCGGTGACGGATTACCTTTTTCTGGCGGTTGTGATTTTATCTACTGTCATGGTGTTTGTTACAGTGCTTTCCCTGATTTCAGCCTATGCCAAAAGCATTAAGGAAGCGCAGTCTTATGCGACGCCTGTCATGATTCTTTTAATGGTCGTTGGGATTACTGCCATGTTTGGCAATGGGGCTAAGGAAGAACTGTATTATTATTGCATTCCGGCCTATAACAGCGTACAGTCAATGGTGCGTATTTTTGAATTTAATGTAACGGCAGGCACGATGCTTGTGACAGTTGTCAGCAACCTGGCCGTAACATTGCTTGGGGCATTTGTCTTAACAAAAATGTTCCAGAGTGAAAGGATTGTTGGTTAATTATGGTTTCTACATCTGTAATGAATTATTTGTTAGAGGTAGGCATCCTTGGCTTTGTATTTCCTCTTGTCGTACTGATGGCATGGAGGCTCCGGACAAGAAGAAACCTGATGCCGGCGCTTGTCGGGGCGGTAACGTTTTTTGCATTTGCAAAACTTTTTGAATCGGTTCCTTTTATGTTGTTTGTTGGCATTGACCATCCGGTTTCAAAAGTAATCCGCTCCAATGCAGTGCTGTATGCCCTTTATCAGGGGGTTTTTACCGCGCTTTTAGAGGAAACGGGGCGGTATCTGGCATTTTCTTATTTTCTTACAAAACATAAGGAGAGCCGGCAGACAGCGGTTACTTATGGAATCGGGCATGGCGGGCTTGAGTGCATGTTTGTAATCGGCTGGGGAAACCTCCAGTATTATATGGGGGCTGTCCTGCTTAACAGCAGGGGAAAGGAAGAAATAAGTTCTTATCTGGATAAGGAGCAGTTAAAAGGGATAACATTGCAGAATATACCGGAATGTATCATGAATACGGTATCGGGGCTTTTGCTGTTTGCACTGCAGATAGCCCTTTCCGTGCTTGTGTTCCAGGCAGTACGGAATGCTGCCATTAAAAGACGGCTGATCGGTTATGCAATGTTATTCCACGCTGCGTTTTACCTGCCGCAGGGATTGTACCAGGCAGAGCTTATTATACAGCCTGTAATGGTTCTTTTGCAGCTGCTTATATTTGTTATTTTATTTATTTTAGCGTTTAATATTTATAGGAAAATGGGAGAAAATGAAAAAAAGAAGGCAAAACAGCAAAAAACTGGGGCGGTGACTCAGGAGGAGAAGGGCTGGGCATTTGCAAATAAGAAGCTGAGCAATATTGAAGAAGAAAAAAAGGAACGGTAGTTCCTAAGGACAGCCATGAATCGTGACAATGCTTTTTGCTGGAATGGGGGATTTTGATGTTACAGAAATATTTCCGCTTTACAAAAAAAAGAATCCTGACGTTTTTGGTGTTTTTCATTTTTATTATTGCACTGCAGGTTATTTTGACAGGTCCGTTAACTGCCAGGCAGAAGGTGACGGTAGACGCGGGAAATTCGGAGAGTGCCGTAATCGGTATTTTGGATAAAACAGAGCTTGTCAGACAGAAATTTAAATTTGACAGGAAAGTAATTCTGTCAGAATTTGCATTGAGTTTCGGTTCTTTTGAACGGGATGAAGTTGGGGATGAACTTAAAATCCAGATGTTAGACGGCGATAATAACATGGTGTATGAAACAACTGTCCCGGTGGATAAAATTACGCCAAACGCCGCCTACCGAGTTGCCATGGATTACACTGTTACAATCCCTAAGGGGGCAACCTGCTGTATCAGGATAAGCTGCAGTTCTAAAGACAGGGAGTATGATACGGTTCCAACACTGAATACGACAAACCGTACAAATCCGAATACTTATATGTCTACATTAAAAATGCAGACACGCAAAAAGTGTCTAAATATTTCTTATACGTATTATTACCATCAGATTTTCCCGGTGATTGCAATGATCCTGGAATTTGCTGTTCTTTTTGTGCTGTGTTTTGAACGTGTTTCAGAATATGGCGTTATGCTCCGAAAAAGGAAGAAAAAGGGACAGCGCCAGAAAGAAAAGGCAAAGGTTCTGGAGGAGCAGGCAAAGGAAAAGAGGGCACATAGCAAAAATGCTTCTGCAAAAGTCCGGTATTCCCGCTCTAATACAATTGATGAAAAGAAAAAGAAGCGCCTCCGGAAACTTCAGCGGAAAAAGAATAAAGAGCAGCTTTTAAAAGACAGGAAGGCATTTTCCCTGAAAGAGTTTGTAAAATGGTGCCTGACAGAGCCAAAGGTAATCCGCACAGTCAGAATAGTTATGACGGTTTTAAATCCGCTGCTTGTGATGTTTTGTATTGAACTGATGAATGAAAACCTTATGAATATGGGGCCGAATGCCTGGATTTTCACGTGGATCCTGCTGCTTGCAGTACAGTTCCTGTTATTTGCTGTTTCTGGCAGCATGGGAATTTCAGTGTTAATCCTAAATTGTATTTTGTTTCCATCCGGCCTTGCAAACCTTGTGCTGATGAATGTCAGGGGAACTCCATTTTTGCCTTCGGATCTTCTGGCATTGAAAACGGCAACAGAGGTGGCAAGCACGTATACGATATCTCTGACTCCTGCACAGTTTGTTATGCTTCCTGCATTTATCCTGTGGTGTTTTATCCTGTTCCGTATCCGGGATAAGAAAAAGGAGACAAAGCTGTACAAAAAAGTTGGCCGCCATCTAGTACCTGCTGTCCTTTCCTGTGCTGTTATTGGTATTTTATATTATACGCCTGTCCTAGAAACATGCAAGATTACTGACAATGTATGGAATAAGGTGGCGTCCTGCAGGACAAATGGGTTTTACATGAATTTCTTTTTGAATATCCATTATCTGACAGTTTCTAAGCCATCTGGTTATTCACAGGAAACGGTAGCAGAGATTTTAGAGGAGTTTAAAAAAGAACAGGCAAATACGCAGACGCCGGTTTCCAGTCCGGCAGACAGTAAAAAAGAATTTACGTCAAATAAAGATTATAGTTCAAATAAGACGTTAAATGGGAAACAGCCGAACATTATTTTAATTATGAATGAAAGCCTTGCTGATTTTGACCAGATTGGCAAAACAAATTATAACCGCGACCCATTGGAGTTTTTGCATGGAATGACAGAGAATACGATTTACGGGAAAGACTATGTCTCAATCTATGGGGCGGGAACAAGCAATTCTGAATTTGAGGCAATGACAGGCAATACAATGAAATTTTTTCCAAGCGGCTGTAATGTTTATCAGCAGTTTATGCATGAGTCCACTTTTTCAATGGCATATTATTTGAAATCACTGGGGTACAGCACAATGGCTGTCCATCCGAGCAGCGGGGCGAACTGGAACCGTATTAACACTTATAATAGCATGAGGTTTGACCGCTTTGTGACGATTGAGGATTTTAAAAATCCGGAATATGTGCGTTATATCAGTGACAAGGAAAGCTATAAAAAGGTGATTGAGCTGTATGAAAAGAAGAAAGAAGGTACGCCTCTTTTTGTATTTGATATGACAATCCAGAACCACGGCGGGTATCTGACAAATACAAAGTGGAAAGACCCAGTTTCTGTGAATGGGGCATATTATGAGGAAACAAAGGAGTTCCTTTCTGCAACAAAGGTTTCAGATGATGCGTTTGCTTATTTGATTGATTATTTTGAAAAGCAGGAAGAACCGACAATTATCTGTATGTTTGGAGACCACCAGCCTTCTATTGAAACAGAATTTTATGAGGAGATTTTTGGGAAGAAGCAGAGGGACTGGTCGTTTGAAGAGATTCAGAAAAGGTATGTGACGCCGTTTGTTATCTGGGCAAATTATGATATTGAAGAGGGGAAAGATGTGGTGCTTAGCAATAACTATCTGGAAAACCTTCTGTTAAAACAGGCAGGGATTGAACTGCCGCTTTATAACCAGTATATTGAGAAGGTTTCACAGGAAATCCCTGTTATGAATGTCAACGGTTATATGGATTTAGCGGGAAATTGGCATAGATATGATACCGATGAAACAGATTCCATAAAAGAACTTCTTCACAATTATGAACTTTTGCAGTATGCTTATTACAGTGATAAAGAGAAGGAGAAAATGTGCAGCCTTTTCCAGATGGAAAAATAGCATTGCAGGCAGGCCTGCGTCTGGCTTGCTTTGTACGTGAGAATAGAAGGAGGAAATAAGGTTAACCATGAAAAATAGGAAACTGGAAAGAATAATGGATGAGATGAAAAAGAAGGGAGATGGAGGGCCGTCAGAAGAATTTATGGAGCTTCTGAAAAATGCTATGGTATGTGTTCCCGCGCTGATGCCAAAGGATACAAAACCGGAAGTGATGAGCAGCCTTTTAAAGAATCCGGGCAAAATGCAGGCAATCCCGGAGGGGGCGCGTCCGCAGCCATGCATTTTGGAAAACGAAAAGCATGAGAAGTTCCTTGCCGTCTTTACTTCGGAAGATGAATTGAACAAAGGGGGAAAAGCACCGAAGTTTCCTCTTTACCTGAATATGGAGTTTTCCTCTTGCGTAGATTTTTTAAAGAAACGTCCGGATATAAAAGGGGCGGTAGTAAATGCTTATACGCACAATATTATATTTCAGTTAAATGAGCAGAAAAATGTGCAGTCAAAGACGATTCAGGTTTCTTTAGAGGAATTTCACCACCTGACACGTAATAAGATGGAATCCTTTTATTTGCCGAAAAAGCTTTTTACAGAAAAAGAGGAGATTGTTTCCAGGCTTTGTAAGGAACAGGGCGAATATATGAAGGAGCTTTATGATGAATTGTATACGACGGAAGTGGCATGCCCTTATACGGCAGAAAATTTTGAGTTTATGCCTTTAAATATCAATGAAGACCTTCTTTTGGTACAGATTACAATGCCAAGGGAATTTCTGATGTTAAATACCTGTTCTTCTGTTTTTGTGGCATGGAACCAAAAGGAGCAGAAGATATGGTATTATGCAATTGTATTGGAAGGGCCAGAAAAAGGAATCCATCTGCATCAGCTTTTGGAAGATGGGAAGGACGTTGATTTGGGGCAGGCGCCTTCTGAAGGAAGTGAATTAAGCACAATACTCGATTTGATTCAAGGGTAAGGAACTGTAGGAAAATGATTGACACATCTTGGCTTTCTACAGTTCCTAAAGAACTGTAAATGGAGGAGAAGTATGAAAAAGAAATTGGCTGTGTTTTTTTGTGCCTGCAGCCTGGCGGCAGCTTCTTTGGCTGGCTGCAGCAGCCAGACGTCAGAACAGATAGAGTCTGAAACGCCGGAACCAGAGAAAAAAGAGATTGACCACAATGAAGAAAAGGAATCGAACCTTGGCCAATGGGGCAGGGCAATGGGCTCTGTCCTGCTTTATCTGAATGATGGAAGCCCGTATTATTTTGGCGGGTATATGGCATCAGAAGAAAATAAGAAGTCAGCGGGAAATATCCTGGCTTCAAGCTGGAATATTAATAACCGGGAGGAGCTTTTGGCACAGGTTCAGTTATTGCTAAAAACCGGGGACCGGAAAGGTTTTTATGAAGAAGCTAAAGATATGGCGCAGATGTCAGAAAAAGAGCTGAAAAGGGCGATGAAGCAGCTTAGCGGCGATTTATTAGTCCATTATCAGATGGTACAGTATAACTGGGAAACATGGAAGAAAAAAGGGCTGCTTGCCTGGGATATGTGCCGGATTTCCCATTTAGTCCAGTGGGGTTATATCGCGGGTTATTTAGATGGCAGGGAGGCGCAGGCATTGATAGAGCCTGCCGCTAAAAAGCTGAAAGAGAAATTTACAAGCTGGGATGAAGTGCAGAATAACTGGCTGGATGGATACTGCCTGTTTGCCGATATTGACAGGGAAGCTTCCCATTCGGATTATACCAACCGTCTGGCAATTTATGAAAAATTGAAGGCAGAACAGACAGAAAGCGACCTGCTGTATGATGACAGCCTGTTTACCGCTGAAATCATCCCGATATCGGGCATATCCTGGCAGGCGCTTCTAAAAGAAGCAGAGTGAAAATGGGGGATTTTATGAAACGGGTTATATTAGCGTCGGCCTCTCCGCGGCGGAAAGAACTGCTTTCCCAGGTAGGGGTGGTTTTTGAGGTGATTCCCAGTACGGAAGAAGAGAACTGTGCAGAGACAGAGCCTGCAAAGATAGTGGAACTGCTTGCAAGGCGGAAAGCAGAAAGCGTGGCGGCAGGGGTGGCTGGGGATTATATTGTAATTGGTTCCGATACAGTAGTTACTAAGGATGGGGAAGTTCTTGGGAAGCCTTCTGATAAAGAAGAGGCTTTTCGGATGCTTTACAGCCTCCAGGGGGCGGTTCATCAGGTTTACTCCGGAGTTGCGCTGATTTCCTGCCAGAAGGGGAAAAAGGAAATACAGAGTTTTTCTGTGATGACAGAAGTGGAAGTTTTCCCTATGGAAAAACAGCAGATTGAAGGATATATTGCAACGGGCGACTGCATGGACAAAGCAGGCGCATATGGGATTCAAGGCTGCTTTGCAGAGTTTATTAAAGGGATACATGGCGATTATTATAACGTGGTCGGGCTGCCGGTTTCCCGTCTGATGCAGTACCTTAGGAAGCTGTTATAAAAGGTGCGAAGCCTTTCCTGGCTTGAAATGACTCGCCAGGTGGTTTCGCACTGAAATCTTATTCTTCGTTTAATTTTGTAAAAGCGCCCTGCTTCATTGCACGGACTTTAGAGGAAAGGCCGAACAGATTGATAAAGCCTTCTGCATCCTTATGGTTATAAAGCTCGCCGGTAGTGAAGGAGGCGATGGATTCGCTGTAGATGGAGTATGGTGAAGTTGTCCCCATCTTTATGATGTTTCCTTTGTAGAGCTTAAATTTTACTTCTCCGGTTACATATTTCTGGGTAGATTCAATAAATGCCTGCTCTGCCTCGCGGAGAGGGGTAAACCATTTCCCTTCATAGACAATATCGGCAAATTTATTGCCCATATCTTTCTTTGCAGTGTAAGTATCACGGTCAAGAATCAATTCCTCAAGCTGTTGGTGCGCTTCCATTAAAATAGTTCCGCCCGGCGTTTCGTATACGCCGCGTGATTTCATGCCGACAACGCGGTTTTCTACGATATCAACAATGCCAATTCCGTGCTTTCCGCCCAGTTTGTTTAAGGTACGGATAATGTCAGAAACTTTCATTTCCTGTCCATTTACCGATTTTGGAACGCCTTTTTCAAAAGTCATAGTTACAACTTCGCCTTCCTCTGGGGCTTTTTCTGGTGTTGTGCCAAGGACAAGCAGATGGTCATAGTTTGGTGCGTTTGCCGGGTCTTCTAACTCCAGGCCTTCGTGGCTGATATGCCAGAGGTTTCTGTCACGGCTGTAGCTGTTGTCAGCGGAAAATGGAAGGTCTATGCCATGTTCTTTACAATATGCAATTTCTGATTCACGGGAATCCAGTGTCCAGTGCTCGTCCCTCCATGCGGCAATAATTTTGATATCTGGTGCAAGTGCTTTGATACCAAGTTCAAAACGAACCTGGTCGTTTCCTTTTCCGGTAGCGCCGTGGCAGATAGCGGTAGCATTTTCTTTCCTTGCAATTTCTACAAGCCTTTTTGCAATAAGCGGACGCGCCATAGAAGTTCCAAGGAGATATTTATTTTCATAAATAGCATTTGCCTGTACGCAAGGAACAACGAAATCATCACAAAATTCGTCTGTGACATCTTCTATATATAATTTGGCAGCGCCGCAGGAAAGCGCCCTTTCCTCTAATCCATCCAGTTCGCTTTCCTGCCCAACGTCAATGCAGACGCAGATAACTTCATAATCATAGTTTTCTTTTAACCACGGGATAATTGCTGTTGTGTCTAATCCGCCAGAATAGGCGAGGATTACTTTTTCCTTCATATTTATTTCCTCCTGTAACAATATGTTTTTATAGGCTGCCATAGCCATATGTCTTAGTATAAGCAGAAATTTTGCAAAAAGCAATATGTTTGTCTGCAATTCAAAACCATTTATTAATATGTTACTATTCACGGCCATTCTAAACAACATGCGCAAAACCTGCCAGCAAAGCTGTCAGCCACTGCTAAAGCTGCTTACGTTTTACTTATGTTGTTTAGAACAGCCTGCACGATAATTTCAGAAAACAGCCATCTTCTTACGTGCGAGCACGACGAGTCTGTCTGTTTTCTAAAATTAGCCGTGAATAGTAATAAATATACATCAAAATGAATATTTATGCAAGCCTTTCTGTAAAAAATTTAATGGAAGAGTAACAGTGAAAGTATTATATATCTCCGTTCTAAACAATATGTGTAAAACCCGGCGGCAAAGCCGCCAGGTACCGTGGATAGTAATATTTTTAAAAATGTCTTGCATAATTATAAATAAAGACGTATAATAGCAAAGAAATTGCTGCTGTCTGTTTTAGAGTGTGTGGTAAAAGCAGCAGATTAAGAGGAACAGAAATGGAGGAACGTTATGAGTACGGAAGAAAGAGAAAGGTATATGGATAAAATTACGGTTAAGGCGGAAACGCTGATTGAGGCGCTTCCTTATATCCGCGATTTTAATAATAAAAGGGTTGTTGTGAAATATGGCGGAAGCGCAATGCAGGATAAGGCGCTGGAGGAAAGCGTTATTAAGGATGTGGCATTGCTAAAGCTGGTAGGGATGCAGCCGATTATTGTCCATGGCGGCGGAAAGGAAATTAACCACTGGATTGCTAAGCTTGGCATGGAAACCCATTTTGAAGAGGGATTCCGGGTGACAGATAAAGATACTATGGAAGTTGTGGAAATGGTATTAAACAGGGTAAATAAGTACCTGGTACAGATGGTAGAGCATCTTGGCGTAAAGGCAATTGGGATTTGCGGGAAGGATGGCGACATGCTCCATGTAAAGAAGAAAATGCCAAATGGTAAGGACATCGGCTATGTGGGGGATGTGGATACTGTTACAACGGATATTTTAGATACCCTGCTGGAAAATGACTATATCCCGATTATTGCGCCGGTTGGGATGGATGATAAAGGGGAAACTTATAATATCAATGCAGATGACGCCGCATGCGCCATTGCCGGTTCTATCCGGGCGGAAAAACTTGCATTTTTGACAGATGTGGAGGGGGTATGCATGAACCCAGAGGATTCTTCTTCCCTTGTCCCGGTATTGAACCTGATTGAGGCAAATAAATTGATTGAAAGCGGCATTATAAGCGGCGGGATGCTTCCGAAAGTCAATAATTGCATTAATGCGGTAAACAGCGGTGTAAACAGGGTGCATATTTTGGATGGCAGGAGGGAACACTGCCTGCTTTTGGAATTTTTCACAAAAAGAGGTATCGGAACTGCAATTATTGGAGATGACAGCGAGCCGTATTCCAGTGAAAAGTAATGTTTTGTACAACAAGTAAGAAGACGTCTGGAAGTGGCATGGGAGGAAGCTTGTGCTGTCAGCGAAAGGCGGCGGAATGGAGGATTACGATGGAGAAAGATTTAGACCAATATTTAATTCACACATATAACCGTTCTGTTATATTTGAAAAAGGTGAGGACGTATATTTATACGACGACCAAGGGAAAAAATATCTGGATATGGGAGCCGGCATTGCTGTTTCTGCACTTGGCTACAGCAACGAGGAGTTTAAGCAGGGAGTGAAAGACCAGGTTGACAAGCTGATCCATATTTCTAACCTTTATTATACAAAGCCTGTCCTTTGTGCAGCGCAATATCTGGCAGAAGCTTCTGGCATGGACCGGGTATTTTTTACAAACAGCGGGACGGAGGCAATTGAAGGTGCGCTTAAACTGGCGAGGAAATATGCTTATTTGAAAAATGAAGACAGCAAAGGGGAAATCATTGCTATGGAGCATTCGTTTCATGGGCGTTCGATGGGGGCTGTTTCTGTGACCGGGACAAAGCATTACCGTGAAGCGTTTGAACCATTGATTGGCGGCGTTTCTTTTGCGGTTTACAATGATTTGGAAAGTGTAAAGAAACTGGTTACAAAAGATACCTGCGCTATTCTTTTGGAAACGGTTCAGGGAGAGGGCGGTATTTATCCGGCCAGTGAGGAGTTTTTAAAGGGAATCCGCCGTCTTTGTGATGAAAATGATATTGCGATGATTTTAGATGAAATCCAGTGCGGCATGGGGCGTACCGGAAAAATGTTTGCTTATGAGCATTACGGCATCCTGCCGGACATTATGACAAGTGCTAAGGCGCTTGGGAACGGCGTCCCGGTAGGCGCTTTTGCCGCTGTGGAAAAATTTGCAGAAGCTATGTGCCCAGGAGACCATGGGACGACATATGGTGGAAACCCACTGGCGGCCGCCGCCGTTTGTAAAGTGTTTGAGATATTTAAAAAGAAAGGGATTCCGTGCCATGTCCAGGAGATATCTTCTTACTTTTTTGAAAAATTAAAGGCGCTTGCTGAAAAATATCCTTCTGTGATTACCGAGGTGCGCGGAAAGGGGCTTTTGATTGGGCTGGAAGTTTCCTGCCCGAATGGGGAAATTGTGAAGAAGGCAATGGAAAAAGGGCTGGTGCTTTTGACGGCAGGTTCTAATGTTGTGCGTATCGCACCGCCGCTTGTCATAGAAAAGGAACAGATTGACGCATGCCTGCAGATTCTTGATGGAATTTTTTCAGAATTATAATTGGTATGGTTTTGTAATATTGGGAAATACTAACTCCAGGTGCAAAAGGATGCATTTGGGAGGGCTCCTTTTGTGTCAGTTGATTTTGGCAGAAAAGGAGTTTTTTTATGTGGGGAATGGTTATCTCAATTATATCAGGTACGTTAATGGCATTGCAGGGAGTTTTTAATACGCAGGTAACAAAGCAGACAAGCGAGTGGGTATCGGCGTCTTTTGTCCAGCTTTCGGCATTGGCAGTCTGCCTGGCGGCGTGGTTTGTGACAGGGCGTGAAAGCAGCTTTAGCGGGATTTTCCATGTCAGGCCGCTTTATCTGCTTTTGGGCGGGGTGATGGGGGCGTTTATTACTTATACTGTAATTGTGGGGATGGAGCAGCTGGGGCCTGCTAAAGCGACGCTTTTTATTATTGCGGCGCAGCTTATCGCTGCCTATGCTGTAGATTTATTTGGGTGGTTCGGCGCGGAAAAAGTAGGGTTTGACTGGCTAAAACTTGCAGGTGTGGCCGTCTTTATTGCGGGGATTGTCTTATTTAAATGGAAGGAGTTATTTTAGGCACGTTCCAGCCAAAAAAACTTAAGAAAGAATTAAGATTTTTGTGAATTGTAACTCTTGTAATTGGAGGGCAAATTCGTTAGAATATACTTGGAGTGTGCAGTAAAGTGTATTATTTTCATAAAAAAGGGCACCGCCAGCGCTGGTGCCCCTGACCACTATGTTACAGCGTAATTTCCTAATATAAAAAAGGAAAAGGGCAGTTTTGCTTTTAACAGAAATGGGGGATTTTTATGAAGAAAGATACACATATTATTATTGGGTTCTGCCTGCTTTTTTTCATCCTTGCAGGCTTTCTTTTTGTGAGGCAGCAGAGGGAGAGTGCAGGTTTTGCAGAAGAAAGTATTTTGGCGCAGGAGGAAATGGTAAGTTCTGCTTTGCCAGAAAGGATAGGGCAGGAGGATGGCCAGGACATTAAAAAGGAAGAAAAAAAGGATAGGCAGTCCGAAGAAAAAAAGGAATGTGCCGTCTACATTTCCGGTGCGGTAAAGCATGCAGGACTGTATCGTTACCATGGTATAGCGCGGCTTTGTGATGCGGTGGAAAGCGCAGGAGGTTTTTTAAAAAATGCTGACAAGGCTTCGGTAAATCTGGCAAGGGTATTGGAAGATGGGGAGCAGATCCATGTTCTGACAAAGAAACAGGCCAAAAAGCAGGCTTTGGCTTCCGGCAGGGAAGACGCCAATGGTGCAGCAGGAAGCAATGCAGCAAGCAGCGTGGCAGGTTTGGTAAATATTAATAATGCTTCTTTAGAGGAATTGATGTCTTTACCCGGAATTGGGCAGGCAAAGGCGCAGCTTATTCTGGATTACCGGACAGAACATGGCGTTTTTGCTGCAAAGGAGGATTTAATGAAAATATCCGGCATTAAAGACGGCATATATAATAAAATAAAAGACTTGATAACAATTACATAATTTCAGGGGGATGAACAGGAATGGCCAGGAAAGTATTGGTAGTGGATGATGAAAAGCTGATTGTAAAGGGGATACGTTTCAGCCTGGAACAGGATGATATGGTAGTGGATTGTGCATATGATGGGCAGGAAGCACTTGACCTGGCTTCCAAAAACCAGTATGATGTTATTTTATTGGATGTAATGCTCCCGAAGTTTACCGGGTTTGAGGTATGCCAGCAGATACGTGAATATTCAGACGTCCCGATTATTATGCTGACGGCAAAGGGCGACGATATGGATAAAATCCTGGGGCTGGAATATGGCGCGGATGATTATATTACAAAACCGTTCAATATATTGGAAGTAAAAGCGCGTATAAAAGCGATTATGCGGCGCAGCGAGCCAAAGACGCCTAAGGCTGTGGAAAATACAGAATTGTCTTTTGGGGAGCTTAAGATTAATACGGAGAGCCGCCGTGGGTATATCAGCGAAAAAGAAGTTAATTTGACAGCAAAGGAATTTGATTTGCTGGAGCTTTTAATGATGCATCCTAATAAAGTATATGGCAGGGAAGAACTGTTAAATACAGTTTGGGGCTATGAATATCCTGGCGATGTGCGTACAGTAGATGTACATATCCGCCGTTTGCGTGAAAAGATTGAAACTGCCCCAAGCGACCCAAAGTATATCCATACCAAGTGGGGGGTTGGGTATTATTTCCAGAAATAAATGTGATTTGGGGACTGTGGGGAAGTAAATTCAAAACAGTTCCAATATTGGAGGAACTGTTTTGAAAGAGAAATGGAAAAATCTGTGGTACAGGCTGCGTACCTTGCGGGTGCAGGTATTTTGCGTGATGTTTTTAGTTGGGATTATACCTCTTGTCCTGATTTCAAATATATTATTAAAGGCGTATAATGCCCAGATTATTTCCCAAAAAACAGAGGAACTCCAGTCCTATGGAAATGTAATTTCCAATCTGGTGCTTTCTTCTGGCTACCTTTCGGGCAGGGAATCCAGTGAAGTGGAACATGAAGCAGAAGAGGTGGCCAATGTCTATCAGGGACGTGTTATGATTGTTGACCAGAACCTGAATATTATAAAAGATACCTATGGGCTGGAACAGGGGAAAATTGCAATTTCTACGGAGATTGTCCAGTGTTTTAATGGCTCTGATGCAAAATATGTCAATGAAATTGGCGATTATATCCAGTTGACGCTTCCTGTCATTGATCCTTCCGGTGAACGTACAATTGGCGTTATATTAATTAGTTTCTCTACAAAAAATATCCATCTGGTGGAAGAGTCCGTGAATTACCGCGCAATTCTTCTTTTAATTGCGTTTGCTGTTTGTATATTGGTGTTCTCGCTGTTATATTCTTCTTTGCTGTCTAAACCTCTTTTGAAGGTAACAGAATCCATTGATGAAATTACAAGGGGTGATACGGATGTTTCTTTGGAATTAAGTACATATTCCGAATTAATTACAGTATCGGATTCCTTTAATAAAATGACAGGCTATATACGGGAACAGGATACGGCAAGGCAGGAATTTGTGTCAAATGTGTCCCATGAGTTAAAAACGCCTCTGGCTTCTATGAAAGTATTGTCTGATTCACTGCTATCCCAGACGGGAATGCCAGAAGAGCTGTACCGGGAGTTTTTGGTAGATATTACAAATGAAATTGAGCGTATGACAAAGATTATCAATGACTTGCTCTCTATGGTAAAAATGGACAAGAATAATGCGAAGATGAATATCCGCAATGTCAGCATCAATGAATTGTTAGAACAGCTTTTAAAGAGACTGCGCCCGATTGCTGCGAAGCGGAACATTGAGCTGATTTATGAGAGTTACCGTCCGGTAGCAGCAGATGTTGATGAAGTTAAAATTTCTATTGCGCTGAATAACCTGATTGAAAATGCAATTAAATATAATTATGATGATGGCTGGGTGCGCGTTACTTTAAATGCAGACCATAAATTTTTTTATGTTAAAATTGAGGATTCCGGGGTTGGGATTCCGGAAGAGCTGCAGGATAAGGTATTTGAACGGTTTTACCGCGTGGATAAGGCGCGTTCCCGTGAAACAGGCGGAACGGGTCTTGGCCTTGCGCTGACCAGGAATTCTATCCTGCTGCACCGCGGTTCTGTAAAGCTTTATAGCAAGGAAAAAGAGGGGACTACTTTTACAGTACGCATTCCTTTAAATTATGTTGCATCAGATACTGGTTTATCTGTGGGGGAGAAGAAAGGAGTATTTCCGTGAAAGACAACCGTATAATCCTGCCTTTCCTAAATAGCAGGGCAGCGCTGTTTTCCGTATTTTTTTGTTTCTGTCTTCTTATAGTGGGCTGTGGAAGAAAGGAAAGCAATGATGCAGAGGGTTTTTCTGTTTACTGCCTGGATGCAAATGATACTAAGATTGCTTCTGAAAAATATACGCCAAAGGGAAAGGATACAGATTCCTTAATTCTTGAGCTGGTGGAGAGGATGGGGAAAGAGCCGCGGGACATTTCCTTGAAACAGGCAATTCCGGATAATGTAAAGCTGGATGAATATTCTTTTAATGAGCAAGGGGATTTGAGCTTATATTGGTCTGCTTCCTATGGAAATTTTACCGGGGTTTCAGAAATCCTGCGCCGTGCTGCAATTGTAAAGACACTCTGCCAGATTCCGGAGATTAAAAATATCCAGTTTTATGTTGCGGGGCAGCCGTTGACAGATTCTAATATGAATGCGATTGGTTTTATGATGGCAGATACTTTTATTGACAATACCGGGGAGACGGCCTATATGCAGACGGCTCTGTTAGGAATGTATTTTTCTGACAGGCAGGGGACAGGCCTGGTAAAGGTTCCGGTGGAGATTACTTATGATGCAACGATTCCGATGGAACAGCTTGCGATGGAACAGCTGATGAAAGGGCCGGATTCCATTGAAGGGTCTGATAAAAAAGAACTGTTAAAGACAGTTCCGGAGGGGACGAAAATCAATAAAATATCGGTAAAGGAAAATACTTGTTATCTTGACTTGTCATCTGAATTTATGGAGAAGCGTTCTGATATTTCAGATGAAGTAGCAATTTATTCCGTTGTAAATACATTGGTGGAGCTTCCTGCGGTTAATAAGGTACAGTTTAGTATTGATGGAAAACAGGTGCTTTTATTTGATGACAGGGTAAGTTTTGGGGAGCCGTTTGAATGTAATTTGGATCTTGTGGAAAATTAATTCCTGTTAGCGCACCGGCGCTGGCAGTGTCCTTTTTAAGGAAGGGGGGATTTTTTATCAGACGCCCGTTTTTATGGGCAGCAGGGGTTCTTTTTGCCGCTTTTTTTATACTGCGCTTTTATTATGGTAAACAGCTTGACAGGCAGTATTATTCTATGGATTCTTATCTGGATGGTTCTGAAAAAGCGGTGGCATATGGTACGCTGAGCCATATGGAATCCAAGCCTGCTTCTTATTTCTATTTTCTGGAAAATGTGTCTGTTCGCCTAAAAGGCTGCAAAAAGGCATTTTCTTTTTCTGATTTTCTTGTTATTACAAAAAAAGCCGATGACGGGGCCAAGGCCTCTAGCCTTAAAATTTTTCCGGGCAATCTTTTGAAAGTTACGGGAATTGTTTATCCGTTTTCTTCTCCTTCAAACCCTGGGCAATTTGATGAAAAAAGTTATTATAAGGAACAGAATATTTATTATAAGATGTTGTCTTCTGATGTTTCTATCCAAAGCAGGAAGGAAAACTTATGGAAAAAGACGCTTTTTGTAATCCGCAATAGGCTTTCCAGTGTGTACCAGAGCTGCATGGGTGAAAAAAACGCAGGGGTGGTCTGCGCAATGCTTTTGGGGGAGAAATCTTTATTGGATGCAGATGTAAAGTCACTTTACCAATTAAATGGAATTGGGCATATCCTGGCAATCAGCGGCCTGCATGTCTCTGTCCTCTGTGCTTTTTTTAGCTGGCTTTTACAGCGTTTAAAAATTCCGCGTCCGCTTCCTTTTTTCCTGACGGTTCTTTTTTTAGCGGGGTATGGTTCTTTGACAGGTTTCGGGGTTTCAACAAGCCGTGCAGTAGTTATGATGATTTTTTTGTTGGCCGGAAAGGAGCTGGGAAGAAGTTATGATGCGTTGACTGCCCTGGCTTTTAGCGCCGTCTTTCTTTTCCTGAGGAAGCCCTATGCGGTCTGTTCCGGGAGTTTCCTGTTATCTTACAGTGCCGTTCTTGGAAGCGTTTTAACATTTCCTGCTATGAAAAGCTTTTTCTATGGGACAAGGGAGCAGCAGCAGGGATATAAACGCAGGCAGAAACGCTTTATAAAAGAAAAACAGTGTAACAGCCGTTTCCCAAAAGCCGCCGTTTTTTTCTCACTGCTGCCGCAGAAGCTTCTTTCTTCGCTTCTTTTTAGTATTTCTGTCTGGGTTACAACGCTCCCGGCTGTCCTTTTTCTTTTTTATGAAATACCTGCTTATGGCATTTTATTGAATCTTTTCCTGCTTCCATTTGTATCTGTCCTGGTTGTCCTGGCTTTGGCCGGAGGCTTGGCAGGCCTATTCTTTTTGCCGCTTGGGGCTTTGTTTTTAGCTCCTGTGGAGGGGGTTTTGTCTTGTTATGAGTCGCTTTGCCATCTTTTCCTGGAATTGCCGGGGGCGGTTTTGGTTGTGGGGATGCCTGGAATGGTACAGATTGCAGCCTATGCTTTTATTCTTGCTGTTTTTGTCCTGTACTGGAATTATGCCTACAGACAGTGTGCAGGTTCTGCAAATACTTTGCAGGGCGGTTTTGGCATATGCCGTCTGTTTCCTAAATGGGGTGCTTCAGGGGAAGCTGCCCATATTCTTTCCGCTGTTCTTTTTTTCGCCGCAATTTTTGGCCTTTTTTATAGGAAGCCGGAGAAAGGGCTGTGCGTTACGATGCTGGATGTTGGGCAGGGGGATGGGATTTTTGTGCAGAGCGCCGGGGGAAAGACTGTATTGATTGACGGAGGGAGCAGCAGTGTTTCCGGCGTGGGGACTTACCGAATCCTTCCATTTTTAAAATATAATGGTATTTCTAAAATTGATTATATGGTTATGACCCATTCCGATGAAGACCATATATCCGGCCAGCTTGAACTTTTGGAGGATGCATGGAAAAAAGAAATCTCTATTGGGTGCCTGCTGATGCCCTGCCTGAATGAAGAAACCGATTCGGGGAATGGTAAAAAATTAAGAGATGCAGCGGCTCAAGCAAAAGTCCCTGTAAAACTTATCCAGGCAGGGGATAAAATCCGCGAAGGGAAGCTTACGCTTTTCTGCCTGCATCCTAAAGCAGGCTTTGTAAGCAGCTCTGCCAATGCCCGTTCAACAGTCCTAAGCCTATCCTATGGTTCTTTTTCGATGCTTCTGACAGGCGATTTGGAACAGGAGGGGGAAGAAGCTCTTTGCTGTCTTTTATCAGAAGCAGCAGAAGAAAAAGCGCCAGGAAATGTTTTTTCAGGGCAGGACAATGGCAGCAGCGGCTTGGTTCCAGGGCAGTATGACGTCTTAAAGGTGGCGCACCATGGTTCTAAAAATTCAACAAAGGAGGGCCTTCTTTCCTTTGTTTCCCCGAAAGCTGCATTAATTTCCTGCGGGGAGAAAAACAGGTATGGGCATCCCCATAAGGAAACGTTAGGGAGGCTGGCAGAATATAAAAGCTGTGTTTTTAGGACAGACTATCATGGGGCGGTGCAAATCCGCTCTGATGGGGAAGGGTTTGTATTGGATTGTTATAAGTAAAAACATTAAATCAAAAGTTTTGTTTTGCGTTTGACGAATTTCTGTGGATGCTTTACAATGAGTTAGAAACTAGGTGGGAAGGATTGTTTTTACAGAAAATATTTTGGAGGTAATTTATGAAAAAATCCTTTTATGCTGTTTTAGCATTGTTTTTTGTAATCGTGGTGGGACTGTATTATTATTTTACATTTCCATCTATCAATATCCATGAGCCAATGTTTTGGGGTGTTTTGCTTGTGCTTTTTCTTGCATTGACTATATTCTTTGCGGTACAGAGTTTGCGTGCTATGTTTGGAAGCGGCAGGTTTCACTTTTCGGATGTGAAGCAATTCCCTTTTCTGGCGAAACTTTTTTTAGCGTTGTCAGCGTTAGTGATGGTGGCATATATTGGCGGGAGCATTGCCGGAAGTACGTTTCTGCGGGCCAGGGCATATGCTTCGCTTCTTACTGTTAAGGAATATGAATTTAGCGAGGATATTGAGGAGACAAATCAGGTGACAGATATCGCGCTGATGGATACGGAAAGCGCCAGGAAGTTTGGCAAACGTAAGATTGGTTCGCTGTCGGATGTGGTAAGCCAGTATGAGGTAGAGGATGACTATACCCAGATTAGCATCCAGGGGCATCCAATGAAGGTGTCCAGCTTAAAATACGCCAGTTTCTTTAAATGGTGGAACAACAGGAAGAGTGGGATACCTGGCTATGTAAAAGTGAACCCGGTAAATTCGGAGGCAGAATATGTGGCGTTAGAGCACGGGATGAAATATGTGCCGTCAGGATATTTTAACTATAATTTACAGCGCCATGTGCAGCTTTCTTATCCTACCAAAATTATTTCCGGCTACCATTTTGAAATTGATGACGAGGGGAAACCATTTTATATCTGCCCTACAGTAAAGCCGCGTGTCGGGCTGTTTGGCGGCATGGATGTCAATGGGGTGATTATCTGCAACCCTGTAGATGGGAAATGCAGTTATTATCCGATCAATACAATTCCGGCCTGGGTGGACTGTGCTTATGCAGGGAAGCTGCTTACAAAAAAGTATGACTGGTTTGGCACATTTTCCGGCGGGTTTATTAATAGTATTATTGGGCAGAAGGGATGCAAAATTACGACGGATGATTTTGGGTACAAAATTATAGGGGATGACGTATGGGTTTATACAGGCGTTACTTCGGTAAATGGCGACCAGAGCAATATTGGTTTTGTACTGATGAACCAGAGGACGAGCGAAGCAAAATATTATAAAGTGTCTGGCGCGGAAGAGCATTCTGCGATGGAGTCCGCCGAGGGCGCCGTGCAGGAAAAAAGGTATAAGGCTTCCTTCCCAAGTTTGATTAATGTGTCCGGGCAGCCGACTTATATTATGGTGTTAAAGGATTCTGCCGGGCTGGTAAAGATGTATGCAATGGTAAATGTGGAGCAGTACAATATTGTGGCGACCGCCCAGAGCCAGGCGGAAGTATTTTCAAAATACCGCAAGATGTTAGCAGCCAATGGGGACGTGGAATCGGATGAAGAAAGCTGGAAACAGAAAACGGTGACAGTAGGGCGTGTCCAGTTTGTGGATACAGAAGATGGCACAGTAGTATATATCAGGGATACGGAACATGGCGTGTATAAGCAGGCTTTTAAGGATAATGAAGATTTAATCCGCATTTCAGAAGGGGATACCATTACAGTTTACTATGAACAGCTAACAGAAGATGCAGATGAAATCCATCTGCTCCGAAAATTTGAATTTGTATCATATGGAAGCGGGGAAAAAGAAAGCGGTTTGTGATTTAAAATTTTATATAGAAGGAGGTAGCAAAATGAACAGATTAGAAGGAAAAGTAGCAGTAATTACAGGAGGCAATTCAGGCATTGGCGCCTGCACGGCGGAGCTTTTTGCCAAAGAAGGGGCAAAAGTAGTGATTTCTGCCAGAAGGATAGCGCAGTTAGAAGAGGTGGCAGAAAAGATTAAGGCAGCAGGAGGGGAGGTATTGGCAGTCCCATGTGATATTTCTGACAAGGAGCAGTGCAAAGCTGTCATGGAAAAGACAGTAGAAGCTTTTGGGACAGTTGATATCCTGGTTAATAATGCTGGCGTAGTTGACAGCGGCATTGAGGCAATTGAGAAAGTAACAGATGAGACAATTGATACCCTGATTGACATTAATACAAAGGGTACGCTTTATATGACAAGGGAAGCTTCTAAAATCATGGTGGAAAAAAAGGCTGGCTCAATTGTGAACGTTTCCAGCGTGGCAGGCTATACAGGGGGCGGCGGCGTGGCCTATGTGGCGAGCAAGGCGGCAGTGATTGGCATGACAAAAAATATAGCGATGCGCTGTGCAAATGTTAATGTGCGCTGTAATGCCCTTTGCCCTGGAAGTGTGATAACGCCGATGACAGCAGGGATGAAGAAGGAGAATTTAGACGCGGATATGATGGGGGCTATGGCAAAGCATGCTGATTTATCACTTCCAGTTTGTACGGCACAGGAGGTTGCGAATGCGATTTTATTTTTGGCAGGCGAAGAATCCAGCGCAATTACCGGACAGGTGATTGTCATTGACCATGGGGCGGATTTATAGGGATTTTGGCGAAGAAAAACAACATGACAAATAAAATGCTTTGTGTTACAATGAGGTAAATTTTGGTATATTTAGCAATCTTGTGTCTGCGCGCTGTTTGGCGCAAGGTTGCTAAGGAACTGTAAATAAATTAAGAATTTACAGTTCCTAAGTACATAAGCAGCGCAGAAATGAGGATTAAAATGGATTACAAGAAGGCAGGAGTAGACATTGAGGCAGGGTATAAGGCAGTAGAGCTGATGAAGGAGCATATTGCGGGCACGATGCGCAGTGAGGTTTTAACAGATATTGGCGGATTCTCTGGTGCATTTTCCATGGAGGCATTTAAAGGGATGGAGCAGCCGACACTTGTGTCAGGGACAGATGGCGTGGGCACGAAGCTAAAGCTGGCTTTTGAGTTGGACAGGCATGATACGGTAGGGATTGACTGTGTGGCGATGTGTGTCAATGATATTGCCTGTGCAGGAGGTGAGCCATTATTTTTCTTAGATTATATTGCTTGTGGGAAAAACCAGCCGGAAAAGATTGCTTCTATTGTTTCCGGGGTGGCGCAGGGATGCCGCCAGGCAGGCGCTGCTTTAATAGGCGGGGAAACGGCGGAAATGCCGGGATTCTATCCAGAAAACGAGTATGACCTTGCAGGTTTTGCAGTTGGCATTGTAGACCGGAAAAATATGATTACCGGCAAAAGCATCCAGAAAGGCGACGTTTTAGTAGGGATTGCTTCTTCCGGCATCCACAGCAATGGGTTTTCCCTGGTACGCAAAGTGTTCGACATAAAAAAAGAATCCCTGGATAAAACATATGAATCCCTTGGCGGAAAATCGCTTGGGGAAGTCCTGCTTGCGCCTACTATTATTTATGTAAAAGCGCTGCGTACAATCCGGGAAGCGGGCGTAGTAATCAAAGGATGCAGCCATATTACTGGCGGCGGATTCTACGAAAATATCCCAAGGATGCTGCCGGAAGGATGCAGGGCGCAGGTCCAGACAGGCAGTTATGAAATTCCGCCTGTTTTTGGCATGCTTGCAAAAGATGGCGATATTACAAAGGAGATTATGTATAACACTTATAATATGGGGATTGGCATGATGTTAGCAGTTTCGGCAGAGGATGCAGATAAGACGGTAGAGTTAATTGGGCAGTCCGGGCAGAAAGGCTTTATTGTCGGTGAAGTTACTGATGGGGAGAAAGGCGTTATACTAGTTGGATAAGATTAGGCCGTAAAAGGCGGCAGGGAGATTGTTATGCAGAATATTGCGGTATGTGTGTCTGGCGGGGGGACAAACCTCCAGGCCATTATAGACGCGGTGGAAGATGGTACAATACAGGATACAAGGATTGCGCTTGTAGTCAGCAATAAAGAAGATGCGTATGCCTTAGAACGCGCAAAAAAAGCAGGGATTGAGGCGAAGTATGTCAGCCCGAAAGGATTTGGTGATTTAGATGGTTTTGGAAGGGCAATGGCAGAGATTTTTTCAGAATATAAGATTGATTTAGTTGTCCTGGCAGGTTATCTGGTAATTATCCCGAAAAGCCTGGTTACAGCTTATGCAGGGAGGATTATTAATATCCATCCATCGCTGATTCCTGCGCATTGCGGAAAAGGGTACTATGGACTGAAAGTCCATGAAAGCGTCCTTGCCGCGGGGAATAAGGTGACAGGGGCTACGGTGCATTTTGTGGATGAAGAGGCCGACCATGGCCCGATCCTTTTACAGAAGGCTGTAGAAGTAAAAGAGGGGGATACGCCTGAAATCCTGCAAAAAAGAGTAATGGAAGAGGCAGAGTGGAAGATTCTGCCGCAGGCAATCCACCTGATTGGACAGGGAAGGGTTACTGTTGCAGATGGGATTGCCCATATCAGGGAGGAATCAAGCAAAGAGAGGAGCGTTTTTTCATGAAGGTTTTAATCGTTGGGAGCGGCGGCCGTGAACATGCCATTGCCTGGAGCGTTGCGCAAAGCAAGAGGGTCGATAAGATTTACTGCGCGCCAGGGAACGGGGGAATCAGCCAGTATGCAGAATGTGTTTCGATTGGCGCGATGGAATTTGAAAAGCTGGCGGATTTTGCAAAAGAAAAAGAGATTGATTTGACAATTATTGGGATGGACGACCCGTTAGTCGGCGGTATTGTTGATGTGTTTGAGGAAAAGGGGCTCCGTGTATTTGGCCCGCGTAAAAATGCGGCAATTATTGAAGGTTCGAAAAGCTTTTCAAAGGATTTGATGAAAAAATACCATATTCCAACCTGCCATTATGAGGTATTCCATTCTCCGGAGGAAGCTCTGCTTTACCTGGAAAGCGCATCTTTCCCAATTGTCCTGAAAGCAGATGGGCTGGCTCTGGGGAAAGGGGTGTTAATCTGCAATACGCTGGAAGAGGCGGAATCAGGCATTGCTACGTTAATGTTTGACAAGCAGTTTGGCGCTGCCGGGGAAACCGTTGTCATTGAAGATTTTATGACTGGGCGTGAGGTATCTGTTCTATGTTATTGTGATGGGACACACATTAAGCCGATGACAAGCGCGCAGGACCATAAGCGGGCAAAAGATGGCGATATGGGCTTAAACACAGGCGGAATGGGGACGTTTTCCCCAAGCCCATTTTATACGGCAGAAATCCAGAAAATATGTGAGGAACAGATTTACCAGCCTACAATGGACGCGATGAAGGCGGAAGGCAGGGATTTTGTTGGGATTCTTTTTGTCGGGCTGATGCTGACGGAAGACGGGCCAAAAGTCCTGGAGTATAATGCAAGGTTTGGCGACCCGGAAGCCCAGGTTGTCCTTCCGCGCATGAAGAATGATATTATTGATGTGATGGAAGCATGTATTGACGGAAAGCTTTCAGAGGTTGACCTTCAGTTTGAGGAGAATGCGGCGGTCTGCGTTGTGCTGGCTTCTGATGGCTATCCTGAAAAATACGAGAAGAATAAAAAAATATCCGGGCTGGAGAAATTTGAAAATAAGGATGGGTATTATGTTTTCCATGCAGGCACGAAAAAAACAGAGGATGGCATCTTTACAAATGGCGGCCGCGTGCTTGGCGTTACGGCAAAGGGGGCTGATTTGAAAGAGGCAAGGAGGAACGCCTATCAGGCGGCAGAATGGGTTTCTTTTGAAAATAAATATATGAGGCATGATATCGGGAAAGCGATTGATGACGCAGAATAGAAATGGAGGTTATTTTCGATGTATTCATTTGAAGAAGTGGAAAAATTTGATGCTGAGGTTGCAAAAGCAATCGAAAATGAGACAGGGAGGCAGAGGGAAAATATTGAGCTGATTGCTTCTGAGAACCTTGTCAGCAAAGCAGTTATGGCGGCAATGGGAAGCACGTTAACCAATAAATATGCAGAGGGGTATCCGGGGAAACGTTACTACGGCGGCTGTGAGCATGTAGATGTAGTGGAAAACCTTGCCCGTGACCGTGCGATGGAACTGTTTGGCTGCACATATGCAAATGTACAGCCGCATTCCGGTGCGCAGGCAAATATGACGGTATTTTTTGCATTAATGGAACCGGGCGACACCTTTATGGGGATGAATTTAGACCATGGCGGGCATTTGACACATGGAAGCCCTGTAAACCTTTCTGGCAAATATTTCCACTGTGTCCCTTATGGGGTAAATGACGAAGGGTTTATTGACTACGATGAAGTTGAAAAAATTGCGAAAGAATGCAGGCCAAAGGTGATTGTCGCAGGTGCAAGCGCTTACGCGCGTAAAATTGATTTTAAACGTTTCCGGGAAATTGCAGACTCTGTCGGCGCCTATTTGATGGTAGATATGGCGCACATTGCAGGGCTGGTAGCTTCCGGTTACCATGAAAGCCCAATCCCGTATGCCCATGTAACGACGACAACGACCCATAAAACACTGCGCGGCCCACGGGGCGGCATGATCCTTTCCAGTGAAGAATTTGCAAAGGAAGTTAACTTTAATAAAGCGCTGTTTCCTGGAATCCAGGGCGGGCCGCTTATGCATGTGATTGCGGCGAAGGCTGTCTGCTTTAAAGAGGCGCTTTTGCCAGGCTTTAAAGAGTATGGGAAAAGCATTATTGACAATGCACAGGCTCTTTGCAAAGGGCTTCAGGACCGCGGTATCAAGATTGTTTCCGGCGGCACAGATAACCATTTAATGCTTGTGGACCTGGCAGAAAAGGGGCTGACAGGGAAAGAGGTTGAGAAATGGCTGGATGCAGCGCATATTACCTGTAATAAAAATACGATCCCAAATGACCCGCAGTCCCCATTTGTTACAAGCGGCATCCGGCTTGGGACGGCCGCTGTTTCAACACGCGGGTTTAAGACGGATGATATGGATAAGGTGGCAGAAGCAATTTCTTTGGTAATTGCAGACCCGGAAGGGAATAAAGGGAAAGCATTGGAAATTGTGAAGGCTTTGACAGATAAGTACCCATTGTATGAATAGTTTAGAGGATTAAAAAGCAGAGTGGGCGGCGTCCACATGCGGAAAAGGGGGAGTTTATGTCACCAAAAGAGCAGAATTATGAAAACCTGGCAGAAGGCATTATTGAAAAGCTGGCGCACAGGAATATGGAAGGTTATTATTGTAAAGACCGGGAGGAGGCTAATGCAAAGGCAAAACGCTTCCTGACGCCGGACTGTTCTATTTCCTGGGGCGGTTCCGAGACGATTAAAGAAATCGGGCTCTTAGACGACTTATTAGAAGCGGAAGGGGAATATGAGCTTTTTGACCGCACAAAGCCCCATCCGGGCATGACAGAGAAAGAGTTTTATGGAAAAATGGTCACGGCAGACTTTTTCCTGATGAGTACTAATGCAATTACAATGGACGGCGAACTGGTAAATATTGACGGAAATGGAAACCGTGTGGCCTGCCTTTGTAATGGGCCGTCTAATGTAATCATAATTGCCGGGATGAATAAGGTAGTGCCGGATGTAAAAAGCGGGATTGCCCGTGTACAAAATATTGCCGCGCCGCCGAATGCAGTAAGGCTTCAGACAAACACGCCATGTATGGAGTATGGAAGGTGCACGGAATGCCTTGCGGACGGCTGCATGTGCTGCCATACTGTTGTCACCCGGATGTCCCGTACGCCAGGAAGGATTAAAGTGATTCTGGTTGGGGAAGAACTTGGGTATTAAAAGGAGCTTTTGTGGATACGATAAACCTGATTGAAAAGCTGGAACAGACGCATATTCTGGAAAAAGAGGAATATAGTTATCTGATAACATCCTGTAAAAAAGAGGAAACAGAGATTTTATTCCAAAAAGCAAGGGATATGCAGAAAAAATACTATAAAAATGAAGTCTATAGCCGCGGGTTAATTGAATTTACGGATTATTGTAAAAATAATTGTTTTTACTGCGGCATACGCAGCGGAAATACAAAGGCAGAACGTTACCGCCTAAGCTGTGAAGAAATTCTTTCCTGTGCAGAAGAAGGGTACCGTTTAGGATTCCGCACGTTTGTGCTACAGGGCGGTGAAGATTCTTTTTATAGTACAGAAGATATTGGCAGCCTGGTATCAGAAATTAAGAAAAGATATCCGGACTGTGCCGTCACCCTTTCTGTTGGGGAACAGGAACGGGAGGTTTACGAGTATTGGTATGGCTGTGGGGCGGACCGCTATCTGCTCCGCCATGAAACGGCGACAAAAGAACATTATGAAAAGCTCCATCCGCCTGCCCTGTCTTTTGAACACAGGATACAGTGCCTGTACTGGTTAAAAGAGATTGGGTATCAGGTTGGGGCTGGCTTTATGGTGGGTTCGCCTTACCAGACAGCAGAATGCCTGGCAGATGATTTATTGTTTTTAAAGAAGCTTATGCCGCATATGGTTGGAATTGGGCCATTTATCGCACAAAAGGATTCCCCTTTTGCAAGTTTCCCAAATGGGACGTTGGAGGAAACGCTTTTGATGTTAGCCCTGGTCCGGCTGACGCTGCCGCATGTACTTTTGCCGGCAACGACTGCGCTTGGGACAATCCATCCGGATGGGCGTGAGCTTGGTATTTTGGCGGGGGCAAATGTTGTTATGCCAAATCTTTCCCCGGCAGAGGTGCGTAAAAAATATCAGCTTTATGATAATAAAATCTGTACCGGTGAGGAATCTGCCCAATGCCTGGACAGCCTGTCAAAACGGGTGTCTTCCATTGGATATCAGCTTGTTTCCAAACGTGGGGACTGCGCAGGGTTTTAGTAATTTGTGAAGGAAAACGGAGGCAGTAGATTGAAAAATCATTCTAAGGCTGCACAAAACGCATCCTAAGAATGATTACGGTTTCAATCATGGAAAAACGCAAAGGCAGCGTTTTTCATCACTATTTGAGCCGCAAAGAGCGCGGCATGGAGATTAGTGTGAAAAATGCATTTTTCACACGCAAATTTGTGTCTGCGCACACTTGCCACAAATTTGTTATGCACAAAGAACGTGTGCAGAAATGAGGATTATTATGTGTAAATGTAAAAAGAAAGCAGGAAGCCTTGCAAATGCAAACAGGGAGGCCGCTGTCTGCGTAACTGTGAATGTGACAAACATTGTAAAATATATTTCTTTTGCGGGGATTGCAATTGTAGGGATTATTTTTGGCACAAGATGTTATGCAGAATGTACTAAAGAAAACAGGAAAGAGGAATAGTCAGTTTATGGGCAAAGACTTATTTATCGCTGAAAAGCCAAGTGTTGCTAAAGAATTTGCCAAGGTGCTTGGCGTCAGCGGGAATGCCGGGAATGGATACTTAGAATCCGGGGAGTTTGTTGTGACATGGTGTGTTGGGCATCTTGTGACAATGAGTTACCCAGATGCCTATGACCCGGCTCTAAAAAAATGGTCGCTTCAGACGCTGCCGTTTTTGCCTGAGAAGTTTCTGTATGAACTGATTCCAGATGTAAAAAAACAGTTCCAGGTAGTCGCAGGGCTTTTAAACAGGGAGGATGTTACAAGGATTTATGTCTGTACAGATTCCGGGCGCGAAGGGGAATATATCTACCGCCTGGTAGACCAGATGGCAAATGTCCCAAAGACAAAGGAAAAGCGGAGGGTTTGGATTGACTCCCAGACAGAAGAGGAAATCAGGCGCGGGATTGCGCAGGCAAAGCTTTTGGAAGAATATGACAACCTTTCTGATTCTGCGTATTTGCGGGCAAAAGAGGATTATCTGATGGGGATAAATTTTTCCCGCGTGCTTTCTCTGAAATATGGGAGGACGGTGATGGATTACCTGAATAACGGCAAGTGGACGGCAATTTCTGTTGGGCGTGTCATGACTTGTGTCCTGGGGATGGTAGTCCGCCGGGAACGGGAAATCAGGAACTTTGTAAAAACGCCTTTTTACCGTGTAATCGGCGGATTTTCTTATTCCGGTCAGTTTTTTGAAGGGGAATGGAAAGTGACGGAACAGTCAAAATACTATCGGTCGCCTGCCCTTTATAAGGAAAATGGCTTTAAAGAAAAAAAGGATGCTTTAGAACTTTGCAGTTTTTTGGGGTTTTTGGAACCGATGCCAGAAAAGGATGGGCAGGATGCATTTAAAAGTCCTGGGGCAAAAGCAGTTGTCACAAAGGCAGAAAGAAAAAAGGAAAAGAAGAATCCGCCTCTTTTATTTAATCTTGCAGAACTTCAGAATACCAGTTCTAAGCTGTTTAAAATCAGTCCGGATGAAACTCTGAAAATCGTACAGGAATTGTATGAAAAAAAACTTGTGACATATCCCCGTACAGATGCCAGGGTGCTTTCGACAGCTGTATCAAAAGAAATCCAGAAAAACATCCGTGGGCTTTGCCAGTACCCTGTTGTATCTGAAATCGCGGCAGGCATTCTGGAAAAGAAAAGCTTTCAGGGGCTTTCCAAAACACGTTATGTCAATGATAAACAGATAACAGACCATTATGCAATTATCCCAACCGGGCAGGGGCTTGGCGCTTTAAACAGTGTCAGCCTGACGGCAAAGCGGGTATATGAAGTGATTGTGCGGCGTTTTTTATGCATTTTTTATCCGCCTGCGGAATATCTGAAACTCGGGATTGTTGCAGAATGTAAGAAGGAATCTTTTTTTGCAGGTTTTAAGGTAATGGTAAACCCTGGTTATCTGGAAATTGCCAGCGCTTCTTTTGCAGGGAAAAAAGCAGGGGAAGAAAGGGCTTTTCGGGCAGATGGGACAGCAGAGGGGCAGGAAAATGCGGTGGATCAGTCATCCCTTTCTGTACTCCAGGGACTGAAAAAAGGAATGGAATTAGATTTTTTATCGACGGCAGTGAAAGAGGGGGAAACTTCGCCTCCAAAGCGGTATAATTCAGGTTCCATGATTCTTGCGATGGAAAATGCAGGGCAGCTTATTGAAGATGAAGACCTGCGCTCCCAGATTAAGGGGAGCGGAATTGGGACGAGTGCAACCAGGGCAGAAATATTGAGTAAACTGGTAAAAATTAAGTATTTGAACTTAAATAAAAATACGCAGGTAATTACGCCGGAGCTTTTAGGGGAAATGGTATATGATGTCGTCAGTACTTCTATCCGTCCGCTGTTAAACCCGGAGCTTACTGCAAGCTGGGAACTGGGGCTTACACAGGTGGCGGAAGGCACGATTACGACAGAAGAATATATGGAGAAGCTGAACGGGTTTATTACAAGGCGCGTACAGGCAGTGCGGCAGACGAATAACCAGGTAATGCTCCACCAGATGTTTGACCAGGCAGCCGTCTATTATAAAAAAACAAAGGAAAAACCGAAAAAAGCAAAGGCCGCGCCAAAACGGGAGGTAATTACATAATGTATGAGCAGTTAAAAAATAAGACGTTATTTAATTTAGATGAAACGATTGCAAAAGATATTTTTAATGATGTGACATTTCCGTGGGAAGTGCTTCCATTAATTAAGGATTTTATCATGACGCTTGGAAAAAGCCTGCCAGAAGGGGAATATGAACATCCGGCAGAAGATGTCTGGATTGCAAAAACAGCTTCTGTTGCGCCGTCAGCTTCAATAAGCGGCCCATGTATTATTGGGAAGAATACAGAGGTGCGCCACTGTGCATTTATCCGCGGCAGCGCTATTGTTGGGGAAAACTGTGTGGTAGGAAATTCTACCGAACTGAAAAATGTTATTTTGTTTAACAATGTGCAGGTGCCGCATTATAATTATGTCGGCGATTCTATCTTGGGGTATAAATCCCATATGGGGGCAGGTTCTATCACATCAAATGTAAAATCAGATAAATCAAAAGTAGCAATCCGCTACAAGGGGGATGTTATCCAGACCGGCCTGAAAAAAATGGGCGCTGTTCTTGGGAATTACGTGGAGGTTGGCTGCAACAGCGTCCTGAACCCGGGGTGCATTATTGGAAGCAATACAAATATTTATCCGGTATCTATGGTACGTGGATTTATCCCGAAAGGGAGCATTTATAAAAGGCAGGGGGAAATTGTGGGAAAAATGTAAAAAACAGGTAGACGAAACCACAAATTTGTCCTAAAATATAAACAAGACTGCGATTTGTTTCGCAGAAAAAAGCATGATTGAAAGGAGCAGAAAACATGATTTATTCACAGGAAGTAGAAAACATGTGCCCAGTTGCTCAGGGTGTTAACCATGGTTGCGCACCAATCCCTGAAGAAGCAAAGTGGGTTAAGGCAAAAGAAGTAAAAGATATCTCTGGTTTTACACATGGCATAGGCTGGTGTGCACCACAGCAGGGCGCCTGTAAGCTGTCCCTCAATGTAAAAGAGGGTATTATCCAGGAAGCGTTAGTTGAGACAATCGGATGTTCCGGTATGACCCATTCTGCAGCAATGGCTTCAGAAATCCTTCCGGGACGTACTGTAATGGAAGCTTTAAATACTGATTTGGTGTGTGATGCAATCAACACAGCAATGAGGGAGCTTTTCCTGCAGATTGTATATGGACGTTCCCAGAGTGCATTTTCAGAGGACGGTCTGGCAGTTGGTGCAGGGTTGGAAGACCTTGGGAAGGGGCTTCGTTCCCAGGTTGGTACAATGTATGGCACATTAAAGAAAGGGCCTCGTTACCTGGAGATGGCAGAGGGCTATGTTACAGCAATTGCTTTGGACGCAGATGACTTAATTATTGGTTACAAGTTCGTTAGCCTCGGGAAGATGACAGACTTCATCAAGAAGGGTGATGATCCGAACACAGCATGGGAGAAAGCTTCCGGACAGTATGGTCGTGTTGATGACGCTGTTAAGCTGATTGACCCAAGAACAGATAAAGAAATCGAAAAATAATATAAAGGAGGCAAACGAATCATGGCATTATTTGAATCATATGAAAGAAGAATTGACAAGATTAATAGCGTATTAAGCAGCTATGGGATTTCTTCTATCGAAGAAGCAGAAAAGATCACAAAAGATGCTGGGCTTAATGTTTATGACCAGGTAAAAAGCATCCAGCCAATTTGTTTTGAAAATGCTTGCTGGGCATATACGGTAGGCGCAGCAATCGCAATTAAAAAAGACTGCCGCCGTGCAGCAGATGCAGCAGCAGCAATTGGCGAGGGGTTACAGGCATTCTGTATTCCTGGTTCTGTAGCAGATACCCGTAAGGTAGGCCTTGGACATGGAAACCTTGGAAAGATGCTTCTGGAAGAAGAGACAGAGTGCTTCTGCTTCTTAGCCGGGCATGAGTCCTTTGCGGCAGCCGAAGGTGCAATCGGTATTGCAGAAAAAGCAAATAAAGTGCGCAAGAAACCGCTCCGTGTTATCTTAAACGGCCTTGGGAAAGATGCTGCGCAGATTATTTCCCGTATCAATGGATTTACTTTTGTAGAAACAGAATATGACCCATATACCAATACTGTAAAAGAAGTATTCCGTAAGCCATATTCAGAAGGGCTCCGCGCAAAGGTGAACTGTTATGGTGCAAACGATGTCTGTGAAGGCGTGGCAATTATGCATAAAGAGGGCGTTGACGTATCTATTACAGGTAACTCAACAAACCCAACACGTTTCCAGCATCCGGTAGCTGGTACATATAAGAAGGAATGTATTGAGCAGGGCAAGAAATACTTCTCTGTAGCATCTGGCGGCGGTACAGGACGTACCCTCCACCCTGATAATATGGCAGCAGGCCCGGCTTCTTATGGTATGACAGATACACTTGGCCGTATGCATTCTGACGCCCAGTTTGCAGGTTCTTCTTCTGTTCCTGCCCATGTAGAAATGATGGGACTCATTGGCGCAGGAAATAATCCAATGGTCGGCATGACAGTAGCAGTAGCCGTTTCCATCCAGGAAGCAGCCGACAATGGGAAGTTCTAAATATACTTTGTGAATAAAGATGTCGGAAGGAT
>RAYE01000113.1 GCA_003612285.1 bacterium D16-51
CAGAAACGTCTGCAGTTAGAAAAGCAGGAAAAGATTGCAGAATCCTACCAAAAGATGTATGACAACATCAAGACAGAATATGAGAACCAGACAGGTTTAAATGATGCAAAAATTGCGACTGTACAGTCACAGATTGCCACCCTGGAAGCCGCAGGGAAGTCAGCAACAAAAGAAATATATGAAAGCATGATGAAGGTTTCCGCTGACACGAAAGAGAAATTATTAAAAGAGCGTGCGGAACTGGAGGAGGCAGGGAAGAAATTTGAATACGGCTCGGAGGAGTGGTATTCATGGCAGGAAGATTTACTTGCCATTGACCAGCAGATGGAATCCTGCACACAAAGCACCATTGAGTTCCAGAAAGCCATCAATGAACTGGACTTAAAGAAATTCTCCCTTATGGCTGCACAGCTTGACGCAACGCAGAGCCACCTGGATTTCCTGCAGGACATGGTCTCCCACCAGGACTTTGTAAGGAAGGAGGCAGGCGGGCTTACTGATGCAGGTCTTACGTCCATATCGCTCAGCTTCTCAGACATGGAGAACAGGAAGAAAGCTGTTGAGAATGCACAGCTTGCATTGAAGGAACTGTACCGGCAGCACCTCAATGGCAAAGATGGGTTAAATGAAGAGGATTTCCTTGCAAAAAGCGAAGAGCAGAAAGACATCATCCGGGACAATATCAGTGCCATTGCGGATGAAAAGGATGCCATACTGGAACTTGTGGAAGACGCACTGAAAGTCCAGATGGATGCCATAGACGAATTAATTGAAAAGAAGAAAAAAGCACTCCAGTCCGAGAAAGATTATAAAAAGGAATTGTATATTAATTATACAGTTCCTTTTTTAGTCCGCTATATTTCGAAAGAGTATAGTGTATTGTTTTGAATTGCTGGGAACTCCTTAGAGCTTTGTAAACTACAACGTAAGAATGAAATAAATCTAAGCGTGAAAGTAAAAAATTACAAAGATTGGACAATCAGCAGCGAAGCCTCGAACAGAGGAACGTTCAACGGCCATGGGTTGAGATACCCATAGGGGGAAGTCCCCCGAAGTGGAACACACCTAAGTTTGCATATAGTAAATATGGTGAATGATATGGTCTGCACTTTAGTGAAAGCTAGAGAAAATTTACTTTTAGTAAATCTATAGGGTTTAACGAACCTTTACAAATAAAAAATTGTTTAAAAAATACTATTCTAAAATTTTTATGTTCTTAAAGCAAAAAAATCATTATTAGCAAAAATCAGATAAGAGGTGCAAGCAATCAAAAGAAAAACACATGAAGAATATGTTAATGAACTATGTATTCAAAATCCTGCTATAGAAGCTGTCGGTAAATATTATGATGCGAACACTAAAATTATGCATCATTGTGTCATACACGACATTTATTGGGAAACGACCCCTTCCAGAGTGTTGCAAGGAGCAGGATGTGAAAAATGTAAAAAAGAAAAATTTTACAAAACAAGAAGCAAATCACACCAACAGTATATCAATGAAGTGGCAAAAACCAATCCAAATATAGAAGTTGTAGAAAAATATTCTGGTGCCAAAATACCTATTAAACATTATTGTAAAAAACATAATATATTTTGGAATGCCATACCCAGTAATATATTAAAAAGATGTGGATGCGCAGAATGTGGCAAAGAAAAAATTGGAGATAAAAATAGTAAAAGCCATGATCAATATATTGAAGACTTAAAAAAAAGTAAATTCAGATATTATTGTTATTGGCACATATATAAATTCACATACTCCTATCTTACATAAATGCTTGGTTGATGGTTATGAATGGAAGGCGCAGCCATCAAATACATTGTCCGGGAAAGGATGCCCAAAATGTGGCAATACCCTTCAAAAAACCCACTACGAATATGTCACTGAATTATCTCTGATTAATTCCGATATTGATGTTTTAGAAAAGTATATTAATTCAAATACGCCTATTCTACACAGATGTAAAAAACATAATATTCAATGGAAAGTAGTCCCTCAATCCATATTACAAGGTTGTGGGTGCATAGAATGTGGCAGGGAAAAATTAAGTGAAAAATTACATAAAAGCCATGATCAATATATTGAAGACTTAGGAAAAGTAAATCCAAACATAATTGCTATTGAAAAATATATTGATACAAATACTCCTATTCTGCATAAGTGTTTATTAGATGGAAATAAATGGTATCTTTCTCCAAGAAATGCATTATTGGGAAATGGTTGCCCTCAGTGCCGTGAAAGTAAAGGAGAAAGAAAAATTCGAATATGGCTAAATAATAAACATATTGTATATCAAACTCAAAAATCTTTTAAAGATTGCCGGGATATTAAACCTCTCCCCTTCGATTTTTATTTACCAGCTTATAATACAGCAATAGAATATGATGGAAAACAGCACTATAAACCAATAAAATACTTTGGTGGAAAAGAAAGATTTGAATATATAGTTAAACACGATAATATAAAAAATGAATATTGTAAAAATAATGGTATATCACTTCTTCGTATACCATATTTTAAAAATGTTGAAGAAGAATTAAACAATTTTTTATTTATTTAGTATAGTAACACGATGGTTATATGACTACCAGAAAAAAATTTCTAAACAGACGAAAGACATTGCAGTGATCCAGAAACAGATAGCGGCACTTTCCGGGGACAACAGCGAAGAGGCAAGGGCGCGCCTGCAAAAATTACAGGTACAGCTTGAAGAGGCGCAGGATGACCTAAAGGAAACTGAATATGACAGGTGGCTTTCCGACCAGGAGGACATGCTGGACAGCCTTGCTGATGAAATGGAAGATTTTTGGGAAAGCTTAATCAATGGGCTGAAAGACAACATTAACAGTGTCATGGACGGGCTTATGAAGATGGTTGCTGACAGCCCTGGTGTGATAGCGGATAAATTCAATGAGCTTGGGCTTGGGGATGCACTGTCAGTCATAACATCATACAACGAAGACGGCACGCATACAGACAAGACAACAGACTATGGCGGTAACTCCTACAGTTCCACCTATGATAAAAACGGCACGAACACAGGCAATAAGCTTGAGACAAGCATAAACAGCCCAGAACCAGCAGTAAAAAGCCCTGCTGTAAGCTACCCTGGGAAGATAGCCGGTGAAACTGCAAAGGAAGAGGCACAGAAAGAAGCACTGGAAAAAGGGGCAGAGAATATAAAGACACGGCGGCAGATTGAAGCAAGCCTGAAAAAATGCACGCCGCTCAAGAACCAGGGCACAGAATTTATCAACAAGCATACGTATGGGAAATATGGGAATGAGCTGAACCAGTACCTTGCAGAAAAATACGGCAGAGTATATACCTCGTGGGCTGACATGAAAGGGCTTGCTGACATACTGGGCGTAAAAGTCTCCGGGGAAAAGGTTACTTCCCAGGAAGCAGAGAAAATCTGTGATGCCCTGAAAGATGCAGGGTTTGCGGAAGGCGGCATTGTCTCCGAAATAAATAAAGCTGTTAAAGAGAATGGGGATGACGGTATTGCTACATTGAAGAAAGGCGAAGCAGTCCTCACACAGGAACAGACGGAAGCCCTGCAGGAAGCATCGGAACGTTATACCAAATTAGAGCCAAAGGTAACGCCGGAACAGGAAGCGTACCTTATGAAGTCGCTTGGGATTGCCCCTACCCTGAAAGATGTCTGGCAGAACATGGAGCAGGCATCAAGGGCGGTTGAAGTCAGCAACTGCTATAACAAGTCAGCAAATGTTTCTATTGGGGATGTGCATGTACACATAGACGGGAGCAATGTTGTAGACAAAGAATCATTCCGTAAGACATTGCGTGACTATGAAATCAGGAGCGACATTGAACAGATTGCATTGGGTGATTTAACAAAAGGCTCAACTAGGAACTCAATGAGGTATATTTAGTTATTCTGGAGGGCGGTGCAATGCTGCCCTCTTTAAAACAGATAAATAAATGGGAGATTCTAAATAATGACTAAAAACAGGAAAATCAAACTTTTAATAAACGACAACCGAAAACTATTAGAAGAAAACAAAAAGTTACACGAGTTAAACAATGAAGAAATCAGCAAAAAGATGGTAGCTGAAATAGCGCGCTATTCTGATGTGATAGATAAGCTGTATGGGAAATATTGTGAATTGAACAGGCTTAAGTTAATTGGCACTAGGAACAGATGGCGGTACAGGATGATGCTTTTAGGGCTGGGAATCAGGAAAATGTTCAGGGCATAATGCAGGATGAAAAAATACATAAGTGACAATAAAACAATATAAAGAAAGAAGAGGACATAATATGGGATTTAATTTAGAAGTGCAGAATTATCTTTTGCATAAAGATGAAGAAAAAATAATGGGGTATTTTGCAGGGGATAATGTAATCTGTGAAGCAGGAAGGAAGCGTTATGTTGGTAAAATTGCTTCCATTGGTTATTACAGGGAAGAAGAGGGTGCAGAGCCAAGACAGGCAATATACATTGACACCACTAAAGGGAGGAAAAGCTATTCCGGCGAAGTCATTATGCTGGATGACATTACATACCTTTATAATGATACGGCAGAATATAAGTCAGAAGCA
>RAYE01000114.1 GCA_003612285.1 bacterium D16-51
CTAAGCTACCAAAATTTCAAAAATATCGTAGAAAACAAAACATCTGCCATCCGCTTTGAAACACTCAATAAACTGCAGCGGATTTTGGAAGTCCCAATTGGGGATTTATTCCAGCTGACAGAAGATGAAATAGAAGAATGAACATAGAAAAAAACCTGCCAGCATGTCCCTGTTTTTTCATGCTGCAGCTTCCCCATAACAGCTTCTGCCCCATCCTGTCCATGACGTTAATTTTCTGCCGGTGATTTTAACAGGATGCCAATATTTATAATAGAAGGAAAAACTATGCCCTTAAATGTGTAACGACATAAAAAGAACCGGGAAAAACTGATTTTAACTCAAGCTTTCCCGGCTCTCTGTGCTTAATACTATACATTTCTGATTCAATTTATTATCCAAAACAGTAGTCTCAATAATTAATTATCAAGACAGAAGAATAACCTGACTGCATTTACGACAAAATGGATATGCAGCTTTTTCTCCCTTGTCCCAATGGATACCGTAGACTGACCGGAATCCCTGGCTGTAGTATCCATTGCACAATTCCAAGGCTATCCGACTTAATAACTCCATATCACAGTTAAGCCCTTCAAATTCCCTGTCCGTCACTGAAAAAACTTCATACACCATCCTTCTCCCTTTTCTATGGCTGATTCCATAAGCATCCTAGACAGCTTTAAAACATGCATCTGCTTAAAATTATGGGATGTATATTGCCCGAAAGAAAATGTGCGGTAAAAATGTGCCATTGTAAAAAAAGGCAGATGTGCTATAATAAAAAGACAGAGAAAGGGGAATGGAATGAAAGACACAAATATCCAGTGGCATCCGGCGTTTGTCAGTGCAATGCATCTTGAATTTAAGGAATACCGTGAAAAACTCCTGTTTGAAAAAGAGCATAACCTGAATACAAAGCCGCTGCAGATTGACCTATTGGTGATAAAAAAAGAGAATGCTTCTGAATATATTGGCAATGAAATAGGACGGCTATTCAGAAAATATAATGTTATTGAGTATAAATCACCAAAACAACAGCTTGATGTTGATGTATTTTATAAAACACAATCCTATGCAGCCCTTTATAAATCTTATGGGAAAGTGTCAAACGAACGGAAAGCAAAAGATGTCACGGTATCCATTGTCAGAGACAGGAAACCGGAAAAACTATTCCAATATTTTGTAAAGCAGAATGTGATAGTGGAAAACCCTTTTGATGGCATTTATTATATTCTGGGCGAAGTATTGTTCCCAACACAAATTATTGTTACAAAAGAGCTAAACCGGGAACACCATACATGGCTTAGGTCATTAACCGATAAACTGGAAGAAAAAGATATGCGCAGACTGTTAGTGGACACCAGCCGTCTGAAAGGGAAACAAGATAAAGAATTTGCGGATTCTGTTCTGGAAGTATGCTTTAGAGCAAATGAACAGATAATAGAAAAGTTGAAAGGGGATGATACCATGAGTGAAGCATTACTTGAAATTATGGAACCACTTATAGAACCAATCATTGCCGAGAGGATAGAACCAATCATTGCTGAAAGGATAGAACCAATCATTGCTGAAAGGATAGAACCAATCATTGCTGAACAGAAGCGTATGATTGAAATACAGTTAAGGAAGGAAATAAGGGACGAAGATATTAAAGGTTTAGTTTCAGTATTACATGACCTAGGAAATGATGATAACGTAATAAGAGCAGCGCTAAAAAAACAGTATCATTTATCTGACGAAGAGATAAATAATTACCTATAAATCCCTTTCCTAGTTACAAGACATGGGAGGTTCCCTGAACATGGAATCTCCCTTCTTCTATGCAAAATCTATGATTTAAAAAACTGCCGCAAAACAATTAATATATCTTGCTTATCTTGATTTGCATAGGCGGCATTATTGGTGGGCATGGTTTTTGTGTAATACTTTCTTTCGGCATCGCCTATGCAAACCCATCCTTCGCCAGATATATTAATTTTTTCACGCCAGTTTTTTATTTTTTAAATAATACGCATCTAAAATCTTTATTATATCGTTTTTGCTTAATCCAATAATAAAAATCTTCTCATTATTTCTATATAAAAAAAAATTACAATTCAATATCAGCCATAGCCAGATTTAGAGTACCATCTAAAGCAGTTTTTAATAACATTAGTAAAATCGTAATATTTTGGTATAATAATATATCAATAGGAAAGAAAGTGTTTGTATGAGTGAAAAAGAGCAGGCAAAACAGATTATTGACCAGCTTCCCGAATACAAAATGACAAAAATCTTATATCTATTAAAAGGTATACAAATTGACGATGAAATAGAAGACGAATTATTTTGTGAGAATTTAGCTGAAAGATATCTAAATAGTTTAAATCATGAAATAATTTCTTTTGAAGATGCCATAAAGGAAGCAGGACTGACAATTGATGACTTACAAAATTGAATCGTATCTGAAAATAAACCAGGTACAAAAGTGGGTACACATAATATCAGCTTCTCCAAATCTCCCAATAAATGGACATTTCCCCACATTTTGCCAAGAGTCTCCAAAACTCCAGAGGAGGGTTCAACTCCTTCCACCCCTGTTCATTAAGAATCCCCCGGAAGCCTTGCAGGATGGGCGTTCCGAGGGATTTTTTACTGTACATCTGCATGTCGTGTGTTTTAGCTTTTTGGTAATAAATAGACAGATTTGACATGTTTTGATAAGTAAAGTGGGTGCAAGCATTGCGTTTAGCTCATTGCATACGCGAGAATAAATTTTGTAAAATCATATTTACTCAGACCTCTTATATTTTGTCCTATACAAATCCCTAAAATTACCACTTTTTTCTATAATCCATATTCTGCCATTAGATATTTTCTCACCCCCTCGCAGTTGTATTCTCATGCCTTAACAAGAGAAACACAATTTGAATGAGTCTGTCTATCTGCATATTATCACTCTGCCCTTTTGTGTTTAATGGCAAGCCGTTTTAAATGATTCAAATTTTCTGAATTATCACCTAAATTTTCTTCCAGTATAGAACATGGAAATTTGTCACACTCGGCACAACTTCCATAGGGTTTCTTAACGCCACATAGTCTTATTTCACAATCACCGCACATCTTTTGTGACACCATATCAGAATGGCATCCCAAACAATACATATCCTCTTTTGAGAATTTTGTAACATCAGTTGAATATTCGTTTGCCAATTTGATTTGTTCATCTGTATTTTTGCTGATAGCAGCCAAATAAACAGGACATTCATTACAATCCAATCCACAATATGAGAAATCCATTAAAACACTCCCTCTCCTAAATATTTGTCATGCGGAACTATTAAACATTTTTCAATAGACTTCCAATAGCTGTCGTAAAGATTTTTTTGTGCTGCTCCGTAGTTCTCTTTCGTATCAAATTCCCAGTAAAGCATATACTTAACACTTTTTATGATACGGTTAATTTTAAGAGGTGGAAGCCCCTCCTTAATTTGCTCCATGTCTATGCGATACCCTCTTTTGGCGAACCGAAGCAGAAGCAATCCCTCCTGTTTTTCTAAGAGGCTTTTGGCTTCAAGCATAAGAGCTTCAAATTCTTCTACCTTTTGCGGCTTGACTTGATAAATACATATTTCAGTAAACGGCATATTCAATTCCTCCTTCATTTTAGTTATAGCATTAGGAATGTGACAACAAGCATGTCGCATTCCTCAATTAATTTACAATGAAATGATAATGATATAGTTCTTTATATTTTACCATGCTGAAACTCCTTCTGGCAAATAGGAACTTTAATCAGCCCTATGAAAAGAAAAGTGACAGAACTTTTACATTCTGCCACCTTGCCTGTCTATGCGAAAATAATTTCCTCGTTCACAATCTCCCTCGCACACGCCCTTATGTTATTTAAGTGTTGTACCCATTCTAAGGTGCTTTCTTCCTTTAGGCGTTCCGTTATGCCCTGCGCCTGTTTCATGCCCTCTATGAGCCCTTCAAAGCGTTCCTGCGCCTGCCTGTCGATGTCGGCAAGGTAAGAATTGAGCCTACCGCTTGTGAGCATATTGGTGTATGTAACTTTGCGGTACTGCTTCAGATAGTCCAGATGCCGCTGTCCCCATGTGCCTATTGGTTGTTCTTCTTCGGCGGGTAAAGCTATACACGGTATTAGATAATCTCCTTGCCGCTCGTATTTGCCGCCCAGTTCCTCAAAAATCGTCTTTGCCATTGTCTGTTACCTCCACATTCTTTTTTATTTTGAATGTCCGCAAAAGCCGTCCTACATCATTACACCTCTATTGTACCAGAACACAAAAGCCGCACTCCATAAAGAGTGCGGCTTTCGTTTCGATAGCTACCTACAACATAAAAAATTATATCATTTAAAAATTACTTGTGAGTTAAAAGTTTTCACTAAAAGAATAGCCCTTTTGGTATGAATCATGGTATTCTTTAATCACCAA
>RAYE01000115.1 GCA_003612285.1 bacterium D16-51
TATAATCTGAAACAGCTTGGAAAGCTGGTGTCTTTTCACAGACCGGGAGATATCCTGTTTTCCATTCAAGTATTTATTCAGGCTTTATGCCCTGATTTTGGGTGGGAAGTTTGAGAAAATAATACTTCAAAAAACATTTGCATAATCCCCCCTTTCTGTGTATACTATAAGCAATAGATGAGCTACAGGCTTATCATGTGGGCTGACACAATCAATCCGAAATTCATTCCAGACTTCGGGCGCTGGACGGTTGGCTGGCAACGGAAAAACCAGATATCCATTCCGGACTTAGGGGGCCGGACGGTTGGCGGACAACGGAAAAATCAGTCACGAAAGGGCGGGATTATCTGCTACGGTGGATAGACCGTCCTTTCAAATTTCCATGTAAATGGACTTGTTCCCCTTACATTACTATAGGAGAAAGAATTACGATGACCAAAAAAGAAGCAATAGCCATCATCAGAAGATGTGCCGCATTATACTCAGCCAATCTCTGTGACCGACAGCTGGCATTGATACGAAAAACCACATGAAAGCTAACGCTTTCTATCGGGATGCCCTTGATAAACGCCTGAAAGAATCCGATATCCAATTCAAAAACAACCATACAACGGAATTAAAGCTGAGGATTCTGCAAAATACCATGAACATCCCTTTTTCTGCCAGAATGATTGGAGACTACACCAGTGCAAACCTTGATCTCTATACTGAAAAAGTTGCCGGTACCACCACCGCCTGCTTAGGTTTGATTCTGCGTGGAAACGAATACATACCAAACACCATTCTTAAAGAAGATATTCGGAATATTACCCCAAAGCCACCTGGAAAAATTTTTGCCATTTTCCGCAAACCAATCCGGCAGGATATATATGCCGAACTTACTTTCCGAAACGGCAGCATTGATATTACGAAAAAATGCCTTCCGCCTGACTTACTGGAAAAAGTAGATAAGTCCCTTTTCACTTCAAAAACTAAGTCTTAATGCCTGCATATTCACTCATACTGCCTGCGGATTTCCATCATTTTCGCAACTGACGTCTCCGGATAAAAATAGGACAAAATCACATCCTTTGGCACATGAACCAGCATAGCTCTCTGCACCTCATTCAACTGCTCCTTTGTAAAGTGCATCCGGAACAGCCGGTTCTGGATAGAATCTTCCGGCTGTGTCGCCTGTTCTTCCGGCATGCTTCTCTCGGCTGTCATTTCTTCCTCATAGGCTTCCTCCTGTGTCTGGTATTCCAGTTCCCCTGCATGTTCCTCATTATAACGGTTCTTCTGCTCCTGTTCATCCAAGTACATAAAACGCTTATCCATATCCGCCTGCCCCTGCAGCTTAAATTCCTCATAAGAAAGACTGTCGATATATACCGGCTCCCCCTGCTCTTTTTGTTTCTCGTAATACCGCAATGCCTCACTGCTAAGCAGCACGAAAGGCGGTTCTACCGATTTCCCTGCATCCGGCAGCCCATGCACATAAGGCGTTCCTGCCCCGTCTGCGGTCTGGTCAAACATCGGATGCCCAAACGGAACAAATTTATCATCCATAACCGGAAGAAGCCCGTTGATAATCACACGGCATTTTTTCCTGTCCATCATCCGCACTTCATCCGGTGTCATAAGCTCCCTGCCAATAACGTCATAATTGCGGCTGGAGCTGCCCTGCCGCCCTCTTGTTTCCCCGCTTGACCGCTTATCAATTGTTGCTTTCCCAAGCAGCTTTGAAATGTATTCGTGCGTTGACGCCTCATTGCCGCCCAGATATACCGTCGTGTCATGAGGTAAGCTTCAGCTCATCCTCCAAAAAGGACTTGCATCCACTCCCTCCCAAACCGTACGTACACCTCTTGATGTATTCGCCATAATAATCAAAACACCACTCCGATACATTTCCGTACATATTGTACAGCCCAAAGGCATTCGGCGGCAGGCTGTCCACGGAAACGGTCTCTCCCCGGTATCTCCTTATGCTTGATACTCTCTTAGCAAAAGTTTCATTTTACAAATAGTTCTTCTGCGTTTTTTCTTTTCCTCAGCATTCTCAACACTATTGGCGAAGCACAAATCTAAAATTTCCTTTACCATTTCAATATCTGATATTTCTTCTGCCTCGCCAGATTGCATACCCTCATTTTCTAATACCTCATTTTCAGAAAGTTCTTTAGATTCAATACCTTTTAAAAAATTTCCGGAAGCAGTAATCCAATCTCCTAAATCAAATGTTTCAATTAAATACTTTGAATAATTTCTAAAGCACATTGTTGGATTAGTTATTTGGCTTGCGCACTCGAAGATGATCTCGACATATGACGGCGTTATACTCTGCCTTATTATTTTTTTATAAGTTCTCGCATTTGCTCCAGCAGAATTGAAATATTCTTCGGCAGCATTGAATTTTTCTCGATGTTCATCAAGTGCGATCTCTTTCGCTTTTTTCTCATTGGCCAATTGAAATTTAATACGATAATAAAACATAACATTCCTCCTTTGTTAATCAATTAAAAATTGATTTCATTTTCTATATTTGCATCTTACAATAAATTTCATCGTCTGTCAATATAAAAAATGAAATCTTTTTTAATTTGTTTGCAAGAGTCTATTCGTCAACTTTAATACATTCAAGCTAAAAACTCAAAATCCCCCTCTCATCATACACGCTCCCCGTGCTCCCGCCATTCCTTACAGCCCGGTCCAGCGCCATAACCGCCGCCACCGCACCGTCAATCTTTTCCGTAGACTTCTCCTTGTCCGGCTTGATATTCCCCGCCGGGTCCGTCCGCACAAAAATATTATCCATCATCCACCGCAGAACCGGATGCCCGCCATGGGCAACATTCCTCTCCAGGACCAGCTCCATCAGCCTCTTCGTAGGCGGCGACATATCCTTGAACCCCTGCCCGAACGGGACCACCGTAAACCCAAGCCCCTCCAGGTTCTGGACCATCTGCACCGCTCCCCACCGGTCAAAAGCAATCTCCTTAATATGAAACCTCTTCCCCAGTTCCTCAATAAACCGCTCAATAAACCCATAATGGATCACATCCCCCTCCGTAGTCTCCAGAAACCCCTGCCTCTCCCACACATCATAAGGCACATGGTCACGCCGCACCCTCCGCACCATATTCTCCTCCGGTATCCAGAAAAACGGCAGCAGCACATACCGCTCCGAATCATCCCTGGGCGGGAACACCAGCACAAAGGCCGTGATATCAATAGAGCTGGACAGATCCAGCCCGCCATAACACTCACGCCCCAGAAGCTCCCCCTCATCCACCGGAAAAGCACAGGCATCCCACTTCTCCATCTGCATCCACCGTGTAGACTGCTTCACCCACTGGTTCAGCCGGAGCTGCCGGAAAATATTCTCCTCCGCCGGATTGTCCCTGGCGCTCAAACACGCATTCCGCACCTTCCCAATATCAATCGTATGCCCCAGAGACGGGTTCGCCCGATACCACACCTCCTCCGAAGTCCAGTCCGCATCATCCGCCGCCCCATAGATCACCGGATAAAACGTCGGGTCCACCTTCCGCCCGCACAAAATATCCTCCGCCTTCTGATGCTGCTCAAAACAAACCGAATGCCGGTCCGTCCCCGCCGTAGTGATCAGAAAAAACAAGGGCTGTGTCCTGGCATCCCCGGACCCCTTCGTCATCACGTCAAACAGCTCCCGGTTCGGCTGGCTGTGCAGCTCGTCAAAAATAACCGCATGGACATTCAACCCGTGCTTCGTATAAGCCTCCGCAGACAGCACCTGATAAAAACTGTTGGTAGGCTTATACACCAGCCGCTTCACCGACATCACCGGCTTGATCCGCCTCTTCAACGCCGGGCACTGCTCCACCATGTCCACCGCCACGTCAAACACAATCGAAGCCTGCTGCCGGTCCGAAGCGCACCCATACACCTCCGCACCCCACTCATTGTCCCCGCAGGTCATATAAAGCGCCACCCCCGCCGCCATCTCCGACTTCCCGTTCTTCTTCGGAACCTCCACATAAGCCGTATTATACTGCCTGAACCCGTCCTCCTTCACCGTCCCGAACACATCCCGGATGATCGTCTCCTGCCACGGCAGCAGGTCAAACGCCTGCCCCCGCCATCTCCCCTTCGTATGTTTCAGACAGCGGATAAACTCCACCGCCCTCTGCGCCTTCGCCTCGTCAAACACTATCCGCCGCCCCCTTTAAAAAGCAGGATCTCCATGGCATCGCTCTCCCTGTCCTCCCCGGCATGCCTGCTCCCTCCTTCCATACCTGTGTGGAAAAAACGCAGGATTTCTTATCTCTCCCTTCCTTTAGGGTACCGTATGTGGAAGAAGA
>RAYE01000116.1 GCA_003612285.1 bacterium D16-51
CAGAAACGTCTGCAGTTAGAAAAGCAGGAAAAGATTGCAGAATCCTACCAAAAGATGTATGACAACATCAAAACAGAATATGAGAACCAGACAGGCTTAAATGATGCACAGATTGCGACTGTACAGTCACAGATTGCCACGCTGGAAGCAGCAGGGAAGTCAGCCACAAAAGAAATATATGAAGGCATGATGAAGGTTTCCGCTGACACAAAAGAGAAATTATTAAAAGAACGTGCAGAGCTGGAGGAAGCAGGGAAGAAATTTGACTACGGTTCAGAAGAATGGTATGCATGGCAGGAAGATTTACTTGCCATTGACCAGCAGATGGAATCCTGTACACAAAGCACCATTGAGTTCCAGAAAGCAATTAATGAACTGGACTTAAAGAAATTCTCATTAATTGCAGGCCAGATTGAGTCGGCAAATAACCATATATCCTTCCTTGCAGACATGCTTTCACATAAAGACCTGATAAGCAAAGATGCCCTTGGGATAACAGATGAAGGGCTTACTACAGTATCCCTCTGGATGGATGAAATGGAGAACAACAATAAAGCCATTAAAAATGCGCAGGATGCAATGGCTGAATACAAAAGGCAGATGGAGGAAGGCATAACAGGCGATTCCTTTGAGGAACAGAACCAGAAGTTACAGGAATGGGATGAGACAGTCCGTGACGCAAAGCTTGCCAATGAAGACCTGAAGGATTCCATTGTTAACCTGGTTGAGGATGCATTCAAGATACTTAAGGATGCACTGGATGACCTGATAGCAAAACGCCGGGATGCACTCCAGTCCGAAAAGGATTTGTACGACTATCAGCAGAAAATTACCAAACAGACAAAAAACATAGCATTAATTGAGAAGCAGATTGCCGCGCTGACAGGTGATAAGAGCGAGGAAGCAAGGGCAAGGTTACAGAAATTAAATGCAAACCTTGAGGAAGCAAAACAGGACTTAAAAGATACGGAATATGACAAATGGCTTTCCGACCAGGAGCACATGCTGGATGACCTTGCGGATGAAATGGAAGATTTCTTTGAAAACGTAATGCAGGATACCAATGCCATTATCGGGGCAGTTGAAAAAGCAGTCAATGAGAATGGTGCCGTAATTGTAAGCACCCTTGAGAACCTTGGGCTGGGCGATTCCCATTCCTTTGACACAAAAGACAACGGGGACGGCACTTACACACAGAAATATACAGATTACAACGGGAACAAGATGGAAGTGACTTATGATAGATACAACAATGTCATAGACGTATCCACGCCACACGATACTTCCAGTGACGCTTCCGATGACCCGATGGCAGACAGGGGAGGGATGCATTCCGAAGCTTTTATGTCTTATCCGAAAGAAAAGATAGCCGGGGAAACTGCAAAGAAAGAGGCACTGGAAGAGGCACTGGGAGAAGGAATGGAGACTGTAAGGACAGTGAGGCAGATTGAAGCCAGCCTGAAAAAATGCACACCACTGAAAAACCAGAGCACAGAATTTATCAACAAGCATACGTTCGGCAAATATGGAAATGAGCTGAACCAGTACCTTGCAGAAAAATACGGCAGGGTATATACCTCATGGGCAGACATGAAAGGGCTTGCTGACATACTCGGCATAAAAGTCTCCGGGGAGAAGCTTACTTCCAGGGAAGCAAAGAAAATCCGTGATGCCCTGAAAGATGCAGGGTTTGCAGAAGGGGGCATTGTCTCTGAAATAAATAAAGCTGTAAAGGAAAATGGGGATGACGGGATTGCCACATTGAAGAAAGGCGAGGCAGTCATTACCCCGGAGCAGACGGAAGCCCTACAGGAAGTATCGGAACGGTATACCAAATTAGAGCCAAAGGTTACGCCAGAACAGAAAGCATACCTTATGAAGTCGCTTGGGATTGCCCCTACCCTGAAAGATGTCTGGCAGGACATGGAACAGGCATCAAGGGCGGTCGAAGTCAGCAACTGCTATAATAAGTCAGCAAATGTCTCTATTGGAGATGTGCATGTACACATAGACGGGAGCAATGTGACAGACCCTGATTCATTCTGTGACGCATTCTGCAAGTCAAATAAAATGCAGAGAGCCGTACAGGCCGCAACAATTGACCAGATTGCCAGTCCGTATTCCAACAAGCTTGCAGTTTATAATATTTAATTCAGTTGTATGGAGGGCGGTGTAATGCTGCCCTCTTAAAAAGTGTTAAGCTGGATGTCGAAATGTGTCGAGTTGTTTTATGCTTATATGTAGAATAATGTCAATAGTTAATATATAATAGCATTAAGATATTGATAATCGGTGGTGAAATATGAAAAATAAATCTAAAGCAAATTCCATAAAAGTAAGCATGAACTTATCTACAACAACAGTAATTTTAATTCTTTCTGGAATATGTTGCATTATTATTGCTAATATTTTATTGAATGCATTCTCTGATAAATTTTTAACAAAATATTATGCAACTAAACCATTTTTAGATATTATAAATACTATTGGAAATACATTGTTTTCAGCAGGCGTAGTGTCTGTTCTGGTAGAAATCAGCACCATAAAAGGATTAGTTTCAGATGCTTTGGATAATGTATTGTATGGCAATATACCTTTAGATTCATATTCAAATAGTGTACTAAAAGAAATCAATAAGCAAATAGCAGCAAAAAGAGGGCTGGTAAATATTGAAAAAATTGATGATTCAATATATTCTGTTGAACCAAATTTAATTGATTTATTAAATGGATTATATTATAATTACTATAATATGTCATATGAAATTATACCAGATGAAAAAAACGGAATTTTTAAAAAAGAAGTTATTATAGACTATGAAATAATAAATGAATATGATAAAAGCAATAAAGTGTCACACACAATTAGATTACATGATATAGACGACAAAATGAGTGATGAAGACAAGAAAAATAAATTTAATGTTAAAAGCTTCATAATTAATGAGACTGATCTGACTAATGAAGCTGAGAAATATAAAGAATTACTTACTATAAAAGAAAGACATTCAGAATACCAATATGCTATTAAATTTGAACGTGAGCTACAACATTGCAGATGTCACAAAATACATCTTGAATTTGAATATGCTGTTCCGATCAATGATACATCACAAATATTTAGGCTGACATATCCAAGCAAATCTATGTTACATGAAATCTACATAAATAATGACAATGGTGGTAAATGGAATATACATGGTGCTGCATTTGTTTCATTTTATTGTAAAGTGAACAATAATCACGGATTTCATGTAGAACAAAAGCATGGAACTCATTTACAGATTTCTTTTAATGACTGGTGTATACCAGGTGCTGGATATGTTTCATATTTAGTAAAAAAATAAAATTAAATAGTTACATATAAGTATATAAAATTGATTATGGTTAAATTGTGTAGAAATCACGCAATTCTGGCAAAAGTAACAAAAATAAATATTTAAAAGATGTTTACACTAAAAGTATTTTTGACCTAATCATTATTATATGGTATGATGAACTATGATTATGGATTGGAGGTTATGATTATGGCGTTTAAAGATTTAGTATACCTAAAAGAAGAAATTTTTGGATAATATATCCGATTATTGTAAATACTAATTAGTTGAAATGCAAAACTATGTATATTCATGAATTAGAGCAGGAACCTTACTCTCCTGCTCTTTTTCTATGCAATAAATTATCTAAATGAAACAACCGGGAGGCACAATGACAAAAAACAGGAAAATCAAACTTTTAATAAATGACAATAGAAGATTATTAACAGAGAATAAAAAGTTACATGAGTTAAATAATGAGGAAATCAGCAGGAAGATGGCAGCCGAGATTGGCAGTTATACAGATATAATTGAAAAATTAAATGATAAATATATCGAACTTGAAAAATTAAGGATTTCCTGCATTAAGAACAGATGGAAATATAGAATAATGCTTTTCAGCCTGAATGTCAGGAAAATGTTCAGGGCATGACACAGGATGAAGAGTTATATAAGTGGTAATAAAAATAATAAAGTAATGAAGAAAGAAAAGGGACATAGTATGGGATTTGATTTAGAAATGAATAACTATCTTTTACATAAAGATGAAGAAAAAATAATGGGGTATTTTGCAGGGGACAATGTAATCTGTGAAGCAGGAGGAAAGCGTTATATTGGTAAAATTGCTTCCATTGGTTATTACAGAGAAGAAGAGGGTGCAGAGCCAAAGCCGGCAATATACATTGACACCACCAAGGGCAGGAAAAGTTATTCCGGCGAAGTCATTATGCTGGATGACATTACATACCTTTATAATGATACGGCAGAATATAAGTCAGAAGCA
>RAYE01000117.1 GCA_003612285.1 bacterium D16-51
GTTTGCGGATGAGGAGGGCTTCTGCACCGCCTTCAGTGTAAAGGGATATGTATCCAGACACTGTCCTGCGCAGTATGTGGAGAACCTCAGAAATTTCACGGCGGGAACGACCTTCAAGATAAAGCAGCACAGCATCATACCGTTTTTTTGTTTACCGTTTTTTTCATTTTTGGAAAGCTGTACAAATTTTTCTATTTCATTGTTAACAGGTTGGTTATCCATTTGATTTTCCTCCAAAATATTTATGAGAATAGTATATATTACTTAGAAGAAAATACAAGTGGATTTTAGCAATAATTAATCACCGTCTATATACATATGTAAAATACGGCTGGAATAGCCTAAAAAGAAAGGGGCGATTATATGCGTGAGTTTGATAAATTATCTTCCCTCAGCCCTCATGATAATGATAAGCTGACGGAAGAATCCAATGCAATGTTGGAGGAACAGGATAATAAATCGGAATGTATCCACACGATGTTGAAGGATTTTGTAAAAGTAAATGGGATCGTTATTGATTACACTGGTATTTCGGAAAAAGAAAGGCTGGAGAAGTTTTTCAGATATTCTACATATCCCGGAGAGCCTGCATATGCGTTTGAACCTGGCAAAAGAGGGGGCAGGCATTGTCCATTCATTTTTTCACTTTATAACGATTTGCCTGACTGGCTGGAACACGATGTCCTTGTGATGTTGGATAAGCAGGACAGCCGATCTGATTTTATCAGAACTTTTTTCCTTGATTTTGTCCGGGCGAACGGAGTTGTTGCTAATTATGCAGGCATCCCGAAAAAGGAGCGCCTTGAGCAGTTCTTCGGATATGTGGTATCTCCTGCAAAGAAGCCTGCATGACTGTGAAAATGCTGAAGGAAAAGAGTATAGAGGTCTGTCAGCACTAAGAAATGACACTGGTAGTAAAACTAACCTGGTGTGAAAAAGTGGTAAAACTGACATATACATAGCATCCTGTTCCCCTTGTGTAGCAGTGGAACATCTAACGACCGTCAGTTTTACCACCCCGTCAGGCAGGAAGGAGGCGGACATACAATGAAAACATATGGGTATTGCCGTGTTTCTACAGCAAAGCAGAATATCGAGCGCCAGGAGCGCAATATCCGCGCTGCCTGCCCGGATGCAATTATAATAAAGGAAGTCTACACCGGAACGTGTTTCCAGGGGCGTAAGGAACTGGAGAAGATCCTTGCACGGGTACAGGCAGGTGACTGCATTATTTTCGACTCTGTTAGCCGTATGTCAAGGGATGCGGAGGAAGGCTTCGCGTTATACGAAAAGCTGTATCGTAGCGGAATCAGTCTTGTATTCCTAAAAGAGCCGCATATCAACACAGATACCTATAAACACGCTCTCACGAGCGGCGTCCGCATGACTGGTACAAGTGTAGACTTGATACTCGATGGTGTGAACCGGTATCTGATGGAGCTGGCCCGCGAGCAGATACGCCTTGCGTTCGGACAGGCAGAAAAAGAGGTTGCTGACCTGCGGCAGCGTACAAAGGAAGGGATCGAGACGGCAAGGCTAAACGGCAGGCAGGTAGGTCTCACGAAGGGGCAACACTTGGAAACAAAGAAAGCAAGGGAAGCGAAGGACTTTATCCGAAGCCACAATAAAGATTTTGGCGGGACATTGACGAACGAGGAAACATGGCGGCTTGCAGGGATTTCCCGCAAGACATTCTATAAATATAAGAAAGAACTCAGGGTAATGGTGGGGTGAGTGCTGATTGGCATGGAGCATAAAGAGGGGAGCATTTTGCTCCCCTCTTTGCGTGCTATATTCTGCTTATGTTTTTGCCGATGGTTGTTTATTTACCTTCTATTTCCTGTTTGAGCTTGCGAAGCTCGGCAACAAGGCGGCTGAGGTCTCTGCGTGCTTATACCGCAGTAGTCGTCAAAATCACTTGTACAGCCTACAAACAGGACATTGCCTTTAAATACAATCGCCGTGGACATCTGCGCCATAAAGCCAGCTTGCAATAGGGTTGTTCGGAAGCCCTTTATCATAGCCGAGGTCATCTACCAGCATGAGGATGTTGCCTCCGTCATAGTATGGTTTTAACGGGTAGTGGAACCCGAAATTACGTGGAATCATTCCCATGAACGGATTCTGGCCTGCTGCTTCTGTCTGTGCTGCATTGCTGCCCGGGATGCCGGAATAGCAGGCAGGACACGGATTATACAGCCTGTTCGGGCGTACTTCATCAAGATACCTGCATCCGTTGCCGAGCTGCTTGCGGATAAAGTCGTCGCTGCAACCGGTATCTTCCGGGTAATTTACGATTTTGATGTCGTTTCCTGTGGTCACGCTTACACAGGATCTTGTAAAATTATTATTGGTAGTTGTCATAATATTTTTCCTTTCTGTTATGTACCTTCCGCATTCCGGACTGCATAAACCTGTCCTGTCTATATGGTATTGATCTTTGGGATCAGATCTTCATAAACGTACCAGGGTTATTCCCCGGAATACGGAGGCGTTTTTATGGTTGCGTTTTACCGTCTTTTGGATCTCTGGAACGTGCGCCCGATCTTAACAAGCGCGGACCAGAGTATGGCTCCTGTATCCGCGTCTCCGGTCATAAGGGCTGATTCATACTCGGATTTCCAGTGAATATAGTGTAATACTATAACAGTGCGTTCCTGTAGTGTCAGCCCCGATCCGGTAAGCAATCTTTTGAGTTCTCCTGTTTTGCTACAGGAAATCGCAAGATTGTTTATCATTGCACGGAATGACGTAGTTGGATCGGCAAGAAGCCCATCAAGCTGCTCTTTGGTTGAGAACTGCCCATTGCTGTCTGGCCTGTCATAAGGCGTTTCGCCTAAGACAAGTTTTGTGGCTTCAAAGAGCCATTCCTTGACAGCATCGCCGAGACCCTCTTGTGCTTCCGAGATTGCACTTACGATGTTCCAAAGTTCAATCTGGGGCATGAGGCAAATTTAATGAAGTTAAGGGCCGAAAGACTGGCAAGGGAGGGCAAAAATTCCAAAAAACCAAATCAGGAGATACTCTCCAATCATATCAAAGATTACAATAATGCTGTGCAGAAGCAATACAAATTGGAAAAAGTTTTGCAGATGAAATTAACAGAAGCGAAACTGAAACTGCAAGATATCAAAGCAAAGAAAGCTCTACTTAGTAAAGAAAAAAATTCATTGCTTTCTGAACTTGCTAAGTTACAAAAACTTGCAAACGAAGAATTGTCCGAGGAAGAAAGGGCTAAGGAATCTTTGGAACTCATTGCAAAACTTAACGAAAGTGCTTTAGATATCATTGAATCCTTAGAAAAAGAGCTGGCTTCCTGTTCAGTTTTTGAAACTGAGAAAAAGAAGAGACTGGTGAGACAGATTGCCAGCGAAAAACAAAAGATTGCAGACAGAAATTCTTATCAGTCCTCTTTTGTAACAAAGGCAAGAGAAAATTCTTCGCTACAGAAGTACAAAAAATTGCAGGAAAAATCCAATATTATACAATCAGAACTGGATACTTTGGAATCCGAGTACCAAAGTACCCTAATTTCGATACCACAGGAATTGCAAAAGGGATTAACCCCGGACAAAGGAAGCAAAACAAAAGAAGAACTTTTGCACTCAAAATAAATTTATAAGATATAAAAAGACGATAGCTGCATGCTGTTGTCTTTTTTGTTGGTTTCTGTTTTCCTAAGAATCTTGTTTCCTTTTTTGATTCTTCTGAAATAATCAAAAAAGGAAACACATTAATATAGAAGAAAGTGATTATGTGAATGCATTTTCTCTAAATTTAACATCATTTTATTTGTGTTAATCTTTATACAGGCGCAATCAGACAGCCTTTTTTCATTTAAGAAGGATATGTGTTATCTTTCTTCATCCAAAATTAATAATAATTACCTGTTTTTGAATCCTTTTCTGCTAAAAATTAGAAAATTTTATTTTTGGTAATGTATCTGTATGCAAAAGAACTGAACAGCTTTTGTTCATCTGGGATAAATAATGGTTTCCTCAAATGTATTTTCGCAAAATAGAAAGTCATTATCATTATCCTATAATGAAAGAAAGTTAATTTGGTTTGGAATTTTTTGAAACAAACAACTATATATTCGGTGTTTGAATATATAGATAGGATAAAGCAGAAAAAATACTACAATACAACCGAAAATAAGATGATTCAAGATTTGATTATTTTAGGCATTGAAGTTATGAAAAAAGAAATGGTTTCTGAAAAAAGGGTAGTGTCAAGTGATTTATGAAAAATCAAAAGATTAAAAAAATAATTCAATATCTAAAAATATAACAGAT
>RAYE01000118.1 GCA_003612285.1 bacterium D16-51
TCTCCCTGTCTCACCCAATCATATGGCATAATTTTTTGTTATTTCTTCATCGACTTTCCGAGACTACACTAAAATATTATAAAGTTTAAAAGTCAAAAAGTGGTCAAATTCTTACTTTTTTTTTCGAATATCAATATCCCATGAACTTTGACAAGAAAAATCATCCTACGCAGTCAATTGGATGCTTTTTTGATGATGCAGAACTGACTATCATAGCAGGGACAGCGCAGGGAATATGTAAGGCAAAAGAGCTGCCAGAGGATTGACCTCTGGTTTTTCTTTCACCCATTCTGCCATCAATTCAATCACACACCTCCTTTATTGATGCCACTATACCAATCAATATTTGGTCAACTGTACTCGTTAAATCTACTATTTTAAAAATATCAGTAACTTGTCCTGTCGATATTAAAAATGACAAAATAGTGGCTAACGCACTTACCACGCCTATTATCTTTGATAATTTTTCCATAGTTGGTGTTTGCTCTTTACTTTTATTCATTTCTATTTCAATAGCGATAGGGTCACCTTTTTTCAACATCTCTGCAAGTTTTTTACGACGCTCATCAACATCACTTTTATCTTCGGCAAGTACATTTTCACGCTCCATCCCACCTGCTAATTTTCCATCTGGAACTTTCACAACAGGATATACAAGCATTTCCAAATCGGATAAGATAGTTTTTTCGCATCGTTAGCTAATAATGGATTTGAAATTATTGCAGTTATCAAATCCTCTACAACAGATATTGTAGTTATACTACCAATTTTCAGATTGTTTTCTCGTAGCTTAGTATTAATAACAGATGATAAATAGAAAAGTGAGAGTTTATTACCTGTTCCAATGTATTTTCATATGCCATTGCCGTTAAAGCACTCATAGCTGTTGATTAAAAATTCATCATATCTACACTGCCCTGAGTGCCATCCGAAAGAAAATTCTGTAACCTCTGCTGACCAGCCAGATAGCTGTTTAGAGAACGCTCCTGTTCAAATGCCCTCTGTGCCTGTGCTTTCTTCATTGCCTTCTTTACCTGTTCCTCCATCAGTTCTTCCATTTTTTCATGGCGCTTTTCCCACCATGACTTTTCATTTTTAACATGATTAGAACTGCTGCCGGGACCGAATGTTCCTACACACTGTCCAATATGTTCTTCAATAGACGCACCGAATTTCTCCACACAAACACTCCCCGATGCACCTGGTCATCCGAAAAATGGATTCCGAGCAGACCTGTTTCCTACCGTATATCCCAATACCCACGCCTCATAATCCGGATCGCTTTTCATCTGCTCCCATCCTGCGTCTGAGATAGAAATGATTTCCTTGTCATAAATTCTGGTGGAATCAAATGATATGCTGCTTAACAACCCATTTATAAAAATCTTGTATTCCTCCATTGTCATATCTTCTCTGGAAACATTATCAGCACCATTCTTAGCTATTACAGACTTTCCCGCCCGTACCTGTGCATCCACATGAGAGGCATCTCCAGGGTGATTCTTTTTGTACTGGTCAACGGCGCTTTCTCTTTTTTCTGCCATCTTATCAGCAAAAGATGTTGTTTCCATCTGGCTGCTCATTGCTTGTCTGTTTACTGAATTACTATAAACCCCTGCCGTGTAATTCGTATTGATTGTGTTGCTCATATCCGCTTGTCTTCCTTAATAAAATTATTGGTTTTTATTTTCTCCACTATTTACTACTATGCAGACCACAGAGGCACTCTTTTAAGTACCTCTGCCAAATAAAGACGTAAGAGATATTCATATCTACTTACTACAAACATCCATATTAAATTTTTATATCCAGACCTTCTGTTGTACCTGATTTTCCAGACACCATTGACGTAATACTTTCATCCGCAAAAATCTTATCCAGCAATCCTTCCGAAATAGGTTTTCCAGCAGTCCAGCCAGGCACTTCCGCTTTTATAGCAGCTGTAACCTTTTTTGATATTCCTAAGTGCAGCTGGTTCAAAGTCCAACATGCTGATAAACGGTCTTCTTTTTTCAGTGTCTTATAATACTCATTATTTTTGCGGTAATAGGCATCCCATTCAGCCTCATTATCCCCTGACATGCCATTGTATTTGTAATAAGCCCTTTTTAAATCTTCTAAAACATGCTGCTTCATCTCATCCGACACAGGAATTATTTTTTTGTAATCACTTCTTCCTGTCACACACATTCCCTCCACGCCATAGGAGTTTTTGCGATGGCCAGAGAGAAAATCTTCCAGTGTATTCCTGCCGCCGATGCCAAAATGTCTTGATGAAGCAGTGTTGCCAAACGGTTTATTTGCATTTGTTCTGTTTCCATTCATCCTTGAAAAAAGCTGTAAAATCCCTTGATTATTGTTTACTATCCGCATAATAAGTCCTCCTTGCGTCCAACTGCTATATGGTTAAATCCATCTGCATGCCCTTTCCATCTTCCTGCAGTTTTTCAGACAAACTTGTTTCCGTTTCTGCCCTCTTTTCTTTTATCTTCTCTAACAGTTTTTCTAAAGATTCCGCTTTCTCCAACTGCTTTTCCTTTAATTCGTCTTCCTCTTTTTTCTTCGCACGTTTTTCCTCTAACTGTTCCTGTAATACCTTTTTGTAAGATACAGACTGGCTTTCTTTGGATGGTTTATGCCTGCTAACACTCCAGTAAGTAACTTTCCCATCTTTATCTATAGCTGTACCACAAGCCACCATCTCATTCCCATGTGCTTCAATCCCATCTTTCATTATCCCCGCTGCCTCTGGAACTTCAGCAATATACTTTTCATACTTTGCTGCTGTCGCCGGATCAGATGCCATATTCTCAATAACATTAGAGGCAATGACTATGTTATTTCCACCACGGCTCCCAAACATATAGGCATCTTCCTGTTTTCCATTCTTAAAATCTGCCACTGTTATATTCACATCGGGATATTTTCCTTTCAATCCATTCAAATATTCCTGTGTACTTCCAGAAGCTCCATTGCTTCCATTTGTCTTGCTTGCTGCATAAGTGTTTGTGTAATCCGTTACTCCTGTAATTGCCATAATTTTTTCCTCCTTGATAAAATTTTTCCCTGCAAATAAACGTCCCTATATTTTCTTACAGCAGATTTGCGCTGCTTACCTATTCAAACTGCCCACCACTTCCATGATATTCTTTTCATAAGCAGCAATAGCAAAACCAATAACCTCTGGTGAGACCGTATATGTAACCCTGCTTGTATCTGCTGCACGGTTAGCAGAAAGTTCTGCCATGCTCCTTTTCTGATAAGCAAAATCCATCTGCCGTTTCTGTTCCCCAGCCACCTCCCTGCTGCGTTCCATATTTGCTTTCCGCTGTGCCGCCTCTTTCTCCCGTTTTGCTTTATTGATGGCATTTACTTCCGCCACACGTTCCGGTGAATCCGCACAGCCACCGATATAGGTAACGCTCCCATCCTCATGAATAACTACGCCGCATGGCTGATAGTCAAGCCCCTGCGCCGCAAATGACGCCTTCAACATTGGAGTGGCATGGAAAAAATCATCTATCTTGCCTTCATAATAAGCAGCCTTTTCTGTGTCATTTGCCATCTGTTCCAAAATGTTCGGTGCAATCACAACATCACTTCCACTCATGCTTTTTCCTATTCTGTCAAGGCTTTGCTGATCTTTCCCAACATTCTGGATTCTCACATTTCCATACTTTGACCGGAGATATTCTGTGTAAGCATCTACCCTTGATGTGCTTTCCGTCTCCCCTGAGTTCTTTAACTGTTCCATAAAATCTGTTTCATTCGTGCCAGCTCTCTTTGTTTTGTCCGCATACCGGTATGCATCCGCCAAAGCTCCATCTATCCCCAAAATGCCCATATGAAATCCTCTCCTCTACAATCAATACTTTGCCCCGGTCCCTCTGTCAGTCAGAACCGGCTATGCCCCCTTAATAATAAGTCCAGGCATATTTTTTCTATTTCTCCAAGAACAAAGTTCCTTATAACTACACAATGCTCTTTTCATACGCATGAAACACTACCTAGTATAATGATTTTTAAATAACTGGACTATATTTTTGCTCTATGGTACAATGTATATATCAATTGATGG
>RAYE01000119.1 GCA_003612285.1 bacterium D16-51
TTGGAGTGGGGTTTTCTTTACATGGTTCATCCTGTCCCACACAATCTATATTTGCTAATGGCAGGTTCATTCCCTCACCTTCTGTATGCTTGTCCAGCATTTCTTCTACAGAGAAATCATGCTCCATAGAAACAGACTCACCCCAGTTGTCATTAACTGAATCCGTATTTACATTTCCACAATCAGAACTATCCTTCCCAAACAAATAATCGTATTTCTGAAAAACATCTTCAGGAACTATCTTATCAAGAAATTCCTCACCTGAATAACCCTTTTTTATAGCCTGCCCATATTTCTTTTCATTCTGTTGATTCCTATAATGAACATATCTATGTATTCGCTTTGTCTCTTTTTCTGGATACTCTGTACCGTACTTAACCATGCAATAATACTTTTGCATGAGCGACCTGCTTTCATTTGCTTTCTTTTCAACAGCATCTTCTCCAAGCTCAAAGTTCTCCCGATTAACAGAATAGCCTATAATCAAGTCTTTATCTTTGTACCGGCCATAGTGATTAGGCAGATTCTTTAATTTTCCTTTATCATCACGCAACATCACACTATGCCTGTAAATATAAATAAGCCCGCCATCCTCTAACAGATGGTTATATTTATCATAAGTAGTATACGAGGTTACTCCACAAAGAGAACCTATATAATCATTCGTCATAAAGCCTACAAAATTATCATATGTATTCCCCATTACATCATAATAAGCGGCATTATGGTTTATAGTGCTGATCATGCACATAAAATACCTCAATATGGAAAACTTGTCTAATCTGCTATCCATATCCATGATTCTATGTATCTCTTCTGATTCAATAACTACAAAGAAAACCTTATCTTTATTACAATCGGATTGATTATCTATGAGCAGACTGCCAATATCAAGGATATAATCTTTTTCTTTATTATCCGCTACAACTTCTATATATTTCTTCATAATCAATTCATTTAACCCATCAGACAATCTTTCCATATATTTACGGCTAAGTGTAATATCGTCCGTCAACTGAAAAGCCAGCAATTTAATATTTATATAATATTTATTGGTATTGAAATTCTGTATCCTTCTTAATGCTGTATAAGCGGCAACAGCATTTGAAGATAACTCACTGTCAGTTATAATTTTACTGTCTAAAAATATATTCATAAAAATACAAATTCCTTTCTTAAAAATAAACAAAACCAAATCATAAAAATATGTATCATCTTGCATAATTGCAAGTGATGTTAAGTCATATATATTAATCAATCATAAATACTAATAGCACTTCACGTTAGTACATTTTTTTGCACCAACTACCTGATTTTTTCAAGTGTATAAAGCATTTTTTTGTACTAACGTGGAGTTCGGTTATTTTCAGTACCTTGTGCCATAAGAAAACGTATGTCCTCCAGTACTTTCAAATATCTTGCATTAACACAAAATACAAGAAATACATTTCCTGTTTTGTCATGCTTCCCACATCCAATAGGGAACACTCCCCTTTTAAATAATTGGTTACATTCTTCAATATCATAGTTGTATGCGTACCTTTTATTACTCATAAAAATAAACCTCCGTTATAAAATATTCATCATAATAAACATTTCTACTTTTTTAATTCTCTTTTACAGCAGCAGGATTGTCTATATATTTCTTTGCACCATTACAATACGCATTATATCTGAGTTTTACTGCCCTTCTGTCAATCTTCTCAATAATGTCTTCACATTCTACAGCATCTGCATATTTCTGTGCTTCCGATATGACAGCACCCTTGTCACAATACCTGCCATAGGAATTATTCAGCTTATGGTATGTACCGTCTGCCCTGCGCTTTTTATGCCTGTACACATATATCAGCTTCATATTTTCCAATTGTTTTAGGTAATCATTGACTGTACGCTTGCTTCCGCCCCAAAGTTCAGACATATCATCCTGCGGCATATGCCATTCCTTCGTTTGGTTATTAATTGTCCCAATCAAATTCACAAAGAAAAGGAACACATTAAAAGGTTTGTTGGATTCTGCAAATATCTTCTGCATTTCCCATTGTTCTAAAACAACAAACTTTTCTTTATCTGTATGGACTTCCAGCCCTTCATTTGAAATTATATAATTATCACCGTTCTGATCTAAGATGGTGATTATTTTCCTGTCTGCAAGAGACTGGATACCTGTACGGATATTTTCAATCATAACTCTGTCTTTCTTCACAGATTTACTCAAAAATCTTCCAGCCAGGAAATAGGACAATGCATCTATAGAAGTGATCAAATAATCCTGTTTTTTGCTTTGCAGCCCATTCAATGCAGAAAATACCGCCATTTCTTTAACATCTAAATCTTTCAATTTTCCGATAAATATTTTCATTTAAAATACTCCTTCAAACTTAAAATATAAATATAAGCTACTGTTATCTTTCTTTTTCTTTCATTTCATAATTTATCAATTTAACTGCATCAAAATATTTTCTACTTGCAATAAATACATGAAATACCCTCCCATCCTTATCACCAACACCACACCCAATAGGAAATATCCCTTTTTTAAACAATTGGTTGCATTCTTCGATATCATAATTAAAAACCGGCTTGCTCTTTAACATATACGTCAGTTCCTTTCATATAAATATTCATAATCAAAATTATCCTAAGTACCATTTTGGGCATTTTCTGCCCTTTTATGTAAATTTAACCTAGGACAAAAGGGCAAAATCTGCCCTTTTCGGTACTGCTACTAAAGGAGATCCTTTTACTACAGGAGATCCAATTTGCACCTCTAACGAGGTAGCACGTTTGTTTTTTGTTTATAATCAATTTTTCCTGCCCATTTCTTTTCTGTTTGTATTTTTCATTCTTCCAAATGGTAATTGTAATATCTTTTTCTCATAAATCCTGCTTTCTATGCTGACATCAGATTGCTTTATATATTTCTTATTCTTCTTTTTTGATGTATTTTTATAAAATTACACACGATGGCTTTAGTATAATTACTATCCACGATCTGATAATAAATAGATGTGTTCTGCCTGTTTAATTGCTTGCTTTGAATATCCCAAAGATAGAAGCAAATCTAACGTTCCGCCTCACCGACACGTTGATTTTCAGACGTATGCGTCTGGCACATACCTTCCTTTAAGTCAATAAAATCAACACTTTCCATATTCCTTTAATAAATCATCTATCTATATATTCTCTTTTTGCTTTACTGGTAAACAGAAATTCACTCAGCACCATCTAACACTAAATAGCTCACAACCAAATGGTTTCCACCTAAATTTTACTCAACCTAATTTCGTGGCCAGTTAAATATCACTCACCACGATTTTGTGGTCAGCAACTGTAAGGTATGTTAAACTTCTACACACCTGAATATCCATTTTTCTGGTTGCAAAAACTTAACAAAAAATCCAATATCTGCATTTTGTAACTTGTTTAGCCAAAAAACTGAAATGTTAAGTTTTGATGCCATAAACAAAACATGGGATAATATATGAATCTCTAATTACCAATATAATGTATTCTTCTTCTTTTGCTTATTGGTTTTGTGTGAAACCACACAACAGAATTATCCCTTTAGAAACCGACCACCACGAAATGGTTGCCGTTAAATTTCACTCAGGGACATTTGGTGCTCAGTGATTACACAAATCTGTGGAACCATATCCCATTGCTATTTTTGTTATCATGGGGCAGCAGATCTAATACCCCTCCTCTTCCACCAGATAATCAACTGCTTTCTTTATCCTCTCCATCTCATTGCTGTAAATCCTGTATGCCGCTTTCTTTGCTGATTCTATGGAGCCATACTTTTCAGGCCTTAACCTCCTGACACTCCCTTTGCCAAAAGAATACAGGCAATATTTATCCTCTTCCGGCTCATGGTTAATACGGAATTCTATCCTTACTACACCGCATAAATTGATTTCACAATGGCTGCACACA
>RAYE01000120.1 GCA_003612285.1 bacterium D16-51
TTGGTGATTAAAGAATACCATGATTCATACCAAAAGGGCTATTCTTTTAGTGAAAACTTTTAACTCACAAGTTATTTATTACATCCCAATAATCATCTAATGCTGCCATCAAACCATCTTTATCAGAAGCTTTTACGGCATCCTCAACAGCACTCATTTTTCTTTCATCCGAACTTGTAAGATAACAGTTAAGAATACAACTATTTTCATTGACTATTTGAAAGCTCGCAAGGTTAATAAATTCTGGATTAAGACAATAACCATGTTTAAGTCAAATACCCCGCTGCAGAGCAACGGGGCATGACCTAATTTGTCTTTATCAAGTTCGCCCCAGAGGGGCGGGGTATTTGACCCTCACGGGCGCGCTCGGATGATGCAAGCTTGCTTGCACATCCTCACTTTGCCTTCGTGGGAATAAAATTTTCATTGCAAAATTATGATAATTTGCGACATCTACTTTAGATAAAAACTGTGAAGGATTCTCTACTAAATCTGGCAACAATGTTTTTAATGAATCCTTTATTTTCATCGCAGCATTAACGCTAAAAGTTATCGCAAGTACTTTTTTATTTGAAGGGATATGACCTACGCTTAATTCTCTTGCAATCTTACTTACCATAGCTGTTGTTTTTCCACAACCTGCAGGGGCTGTCACAATTATATTCTTATCATCTGAAAAAATAAAATTAAGCTGCTCATCATCTCCAGAATGCTTCTCTCTGATTATATCCTCTAATGCCATTATTTTACCTCTTCTTTTAGTTTCTTTATGACCTTTTGAAATGATTTAGGAATTACTGTTACATAATCTGCTAGTAATGCTGCTTTTGACGCATTTTTGGTATCTCTTAATACCGTTAATTCTGAAGATTTTATATCTACCATAATTTGTTTTTGTAATTCTGTATCAACAGTAAATAAATCGGGATTATTCCGATAGTTTGGCACATTCAGAGTTATTCCATAAGGGCGTAAGATGTTCACAAATGCTCCAATCTTGCCTATGCAATTATTATATTTCATATAATCTGTAAGTGTAAAATTATCATATATATCCTCTTCAAAATCCTTTCCTTTTGTAAAAAGAACATCTGGAATATGACTATATTTATCTTTTTTGTCTCTATCTATCATTGCAATAGTCTTGATTTTAAATTCTGCATATAATTTCATACAATTTTCAACACTATCTGCCCCATCAAGTTTTACTACTCCAACACCATTTTCATCATAATCAAAATTCATTCTATCCGCAAAAACGGGCATTGCCCCATTCTCTGTGTCACCTTCCACAAATAGGACACATTTACTAAACATAGCCTCTTTCAAGTACAAAAAACTTCTAAGTAAATGCTTGTACATCGTATTATCTAAAGTAATACTGCATCCAGATACAATAGAAATCTCGTTTATAGATGTTCCTATTGGATGAAAGATTCTAATAAACTGTCTATAATCATTCAAAAGAATATTAGGTGAATGTGTTGCAATAAAAATCTGTCCTATTACCCCATCTACATCAAATAATTCTTTTAGCAAATCAACAAACACTTGATTTTCATTATTCATTAATTCCTTAATCTTTTTTATTAAACTTCTCTGCCTATACGGATGTTGATGTACTTCCGGTTCATCTAAAAGCAAAAACAATGGGAACAACTTTTTTCCATTCTTATTAATTAATCTCTCTTCAAAGTTTTCTGGCTTCCGCATAATTTTAGTATTATGAATTATCTCAACAATCTGCAGCAATATATTAAAAGCATATTGAATTCCTTCCCCTAGAGAACCTAATTCCCTTCCGTTCTCATCCCCAAGACCAAGCATTCTACAAACAACTTTATCTACATCCGTATCCAGATATGCATTTACTTTATCTCCTGTGATTGTATTTAAACTGTTTATTTGTTTATTAACATCTTTTACAATACCTTTTAATTTTGTTCTTTTTAAAATATCCTTCTCTTCTAATCCCATTGTTTCTAGGCTATGTTGTATCAAATAATTAAGTACCTTACCAGAACCATTTGTCTTTCTAAAATCAACTTCTTTTAACGGCATTCTCTGAGCATAATAATACAAAATATTCATCTTCTTAATCATAGTTGCACTGATTTTAGTCTGATTTGGTGTATCATGAAAATAATTTATTCGTTCATCAACTGAATCCTGCTTTGCAATCAGTGTAATAGCATTGCTATTATCGACATCAAAGTTATCTTCAAAGAAACCAACTTCGTCTGCATCATACCCAATTATCAGCTTAATTTCAATTGGCTGTAGTACTTCAGCAAAATCAGATTCAATAAACTTTCCATTAAAAAGAAAGATATTTAGGAGTTCTAAGATATTTGTTTTTCCTATATTATTTTCCCCTATAAGGAAATTCATTGTTGCATTAAATTTAATAGTTTTTCCTGATAAATTCCGATAATTTGAAATTTCTTTTATTTCACTTATATACATAAAATCCTCACTAATCTTTTTACTTTAATAATGAACCACCCCGATGCAAGCATACGGGGTATCCGCTCCTAGCCTCCTTTTTCAGAACGATGCAAGCATCGGGGTATTAAACCCGTGAAAGAATAAATATCTCAATGATTATATCAGTAAATACTAACTTAAATTGCTTTCCTTGTCTCCTCGCTGTCAACACATAATACTATCAATAGCCCAAAACTCACTATTGGTAACCATTCCTGCCTTGCCAACCATAATTCTCACCTGCTAAGCTATTCTCCTTTTGTCTGGATAAACAATGCTGTTATGCTGAATTTTTCAACACTATTATTCTATCATAAGTACATACATAATTCTATTAAATATTGCTTAGTTCCATCTCTCCAGCTCATTTTTATGCAGGCTGCCACAAAAATCCGCAAAAAAAATAGGAGTGCCGAAGCACCCCCATTCCCTAAACCCTCTTGCAAAATTCGCAGTGTTGGTTTATAATCATCTTAGAAGCCGGAGGATTCTAGCACGTCCGACGGTTGTTCAATCGGAAACAATAATCAGTTTAAAAAACAAACGGATCACAGGCTATCCCCTATTGGCAGTAGAGGATAGCCTTTTCCGTTACTTGCGGTTGTGTTTATTGTCTATGTATGTCAAGGCTGCAAAAATCACCAGCACCAACGTAAGCACTTCTATCGTGTTCATACCGACCTCCTTTCCGTTTCCAGAAAGGACAACCGCAGACTATCCCTACTCGCTCTAATCTGACTAAGAGAATTATAGCACGTTATGTCGAATAATGCTATAAAAGATTTGCGTTAATCATTCCGCCTCTTCCAATGCCACCTCTGCAAATTCCGCATCGCTCATGGCTTCCAGTTTCCCTAAGACCTGTCCGGCAAGCTCCACCATATCACCGTCCTGTATGTGGGGGATCACGTTCTTTATGTCGGCAATCATGCCCGTCCTGTCCTGCCCCTCGAACACACACGTCAAATTGATTTCTTCCACTGTAAATTTATCCATAGCTTATATCTCCCTTTCTGATTTTTTCTCTGTCCCTTTTTCCGGGGCTTCCTTCACCGACTTATCCCTCTGCTCAATAACCGCTTTTTTCTCCGCCAGTTTCTCCTTTATGGAAATTCTGCCTGTCTGTTTTTCCTCCTTCTGCTTCTCATTGTTCAGGACGTTGTCAATCATGTTATAGTTACATTCTTCTAGTTCCTCAATCTTTGCAAGCGGCTTGTATTCCGCCAGCTTATCTAACAGCTCCTTCGCCTTCCTTGCGGTCTGTACGCCCCCACTGTCATCAAGCTCCGTCCCTTTCCCGATAATATCCGTCATGCCTTCCCGGATACTGTCTGAAATGAGCGCATTGAGGAAGTCATTCAGATACCCGGTATTCCCGTTCCTGATGTCCTCTGTGATATTCGCTATCTGCGCTTCCCTGTCCTC
>RAYE01000121.1 GCA_003612285.1 bacterium D16-51
TGTATCAGAGGAAGTCATTGTAGATACATTACCAATTAAAAAGTCCAGTTAATTGGCGAACGTTATACTAGTACAGCAAATAGTAAATAACTAGCCATATCACTTGCCTAATTTTCCATCTACTGTGTTAGATTTTCTAGCCGTAGCCACCGCTACGCCGTCGAAAATCTGCCTTGTAGCTGAAAAATTATCCTGTGTGATATAGCCAGATACTTATTATTCGCTGTACTAGAGCGTGTTTGAAAATTAAATAATGCACAAATTTACTGCCCCGGCAATTCCAAAATTTTACCAACGGCCCCCGCTTGCGCTTGGATGGGAAACGCAGTCTATCTCCTGGCTGCCATCGCAAAATACCGCCACTGCTTTTATCACATTTTCCCTGCCCTGCAGCAACTTGATGTTTTCCCAGGTAAAAATTGTAGAGCACCCTTCTTCCTTCCTGGCATTCCGCACCCCGGCAGATTTTCCATTCAAAAACAATTCAACAGTTTCCGCATTAGAATATACTTTAATTTCCGGCACATGGCATGGGCGCATCTGGTAACGGGAGGACGTAATATGTACCATCTTTTTACTCCCCCAGACCGACTGATAAAAATAATATGCATCTTTTTTTACTTTTCTGTCCCTTGTTACCAGTCCTTTATCATTTTGCCCTTTTGTATCTCCTTCCTCCCTGGAATCAGAGGCAAAGTCAAACATGCACCAAATAAATTCACCCCAGACATTCTTTGATAACACAATATCCTTCCATGCTTTTTCATGGAAAATGGCCTGGTACTCTTCATAATGTAATTCCCCATTAGGAATAATATCATTTTGACCCGGCAGATCCATATGCTGTGTAACCGCTCCACCCGCCCCATATTCAGAAATACACGACGGCCTGGAATCCTCTTCCTGGCGGTCTGCAACCCAGGAACAGATTCCTCCCGCCTCACCATAATACCATCCGTCATAACGGTTATACCCTACCAAATCTGCCGCACAGGAACGCTTTACATATTCAGGCCCTGCCTGGTTATCGGCATATATCGTCATCCTTGTCCCATCCAGCGACAAAGCAAGGCGGCATAGCTCTGTATACAGTTTTGACGTCTCACAATCTGTATCATACAGTTCATTTGAAATCCCCCAAAAACAAATGGAAGGATGATTATAATTCTGGCAAACCAGCTCTGTAAGCTGCTGTTTTATATTTTCTGCAAAAAGAGCCCTGTCTACAAAAAACTCTTCACTGAAAGCCCGGTTAATCAACGGTATCTCTGTATAAACAACCAGCCCTATCCTGTCGCAAAGCTGATATTCATAAGGATCATGCTGGTAATGCGCCATCCTGACAGCCGTCACCCCCATATCTATCATCATGGCATAATCCGCTTCCCGCTCTTCATCTGTCATCGCCCAGCCACTTGCAGAGCTGTCCTGGTGGTAATTTACACCATGTATATTATAGGGCTGTCCATTTAAATAAAACTGGTTCCCAAAAATATCATACCGCCGAAACCCCGTTTCGGTTATAACATTCTGAAGCACTTCCCCCTCCAAAACCAGGCATGTATCCACAATATACAGATATGGATCCCTGACCCCATTCCAAAGATGAGGATTTGCAATACCAATAAAGTACTCCACCTCCTTAACAGAATCCGCTTCCATTTTTAAAGAAATGCTTCCTCTTGCTACCTCAATCCCTTCCCTGTCTTTCAGAACAGAAAATATATTTAACTGCCTCTGCTTTGCGCTTGCATTCCTAAGGGCGGCATGTATTTTTACATTCCCTTCCCTGCCATCCTCTGACAATACAGGAGAAACAAAAACCCCATCCGCCCCATTTTCTATAAGGTTAAAACTGACGTCATCAACGCCAAGCAAAAAAACATCCCGGTAAATACCTCCAAATTTTGTAAAATCACCTTCTTTCCCTATCGGGGCAATATAAGCCGTTTCAGAATTATCCACAAGCACCGCAATTACATTTTCCTGCCCCCAGATAAGATAATCCGTGATATCAATCCGAAACCCACTATAACCGCCTTCATGCCTTCCGGCCATACTGCCGTTTACATATACCACAGCCACTGTATTAGCTCCCTCAAAAGAAAGGTATACAGTCTTTTGCCCCCATTCCCCATAAGAAAGCATAAGTCTCTTCCTGTAAAGCCCATTTCCACGGTAGCAAATACCTTCCTTACCACATGTGCCATCCTCTGCATTCCATGTATGCGGCAAAGAAACCGTTTCATACAGGCTGTCATCAAATTCCGGTGCAACAGCTTCCGCTATCTCTTCTTCCCAAACGCCGATTTTTGAAAATTTCCATTTGGCATCTAAATCCAGCGTTAACATAGTTTGTGAATTCCTTTTTTCGATAACCGTTTCCTGTACCAAATCTTCCTCCTTTCGAAAACCAAAACCTGCACAGGCACAACAATAGACAGTCCAAGACGTGTCAGTCATTTTCCTACAGTTCCTTACAACAGATTGTTGATTATAACACAAAAATAGCTATAAATCCTCAAAAGAACTTACAGCTATTTTCCTAAAATGCCGCAGACCGGAATCGAACCGGTACGGGTATCACTACCCACAGGATTTTAAGTCCTGGGCGTCTGCCAGTTCCGCCACTGCGGCATAAATATCCTCTCAATAACACCAAATACTTTCATGTTATTGAATGGGACCTACAGGGCTCGAACCTGTGACCCTCTGCTTGTAAGGCAGATGCTCTCCCAGCTGAGCTAAGATCCCAAAACCTTTTATAACTATACCATCTGACTGATAACTTGTCAAGTAGTAACGACCCAGAAGGGACTCGAACCCTCGACCTTCGCCGTGACAGGGCGACGCTCTAACCAACTGAGCCACTGGGCCTTATTTAAATGGACCCTCAGGGACTCGAACCCTGGACCGATCGGTTATGAGCCGATTGCTCTAACCAACTGAGCTAAAGGTCCAAATATCCATCAAATTGTATCTGTCATATTCAGCAACGATATGTATATTACCACATTTCAAAGAACATTGCAAGCACTTTTTTCCATTTCTTTTTAAATCCTCGTTAATGACTTGGATTTTTTTGACAGGTCAATGACCGTCGGATTTTGTCGATATAGTTTATGCTTCATGGCGGTACCTCTTTTTAGCCATCGCGTCAAAAGGAATGTGTAAAAAGCTCTCTGCTAAACAACAGTTTTTTTCTTTGCCATCGTTCAGCAAATTAGATTGAATTATCAAAAAAGGAGCCGATAACAGCAGTTCAAAATCTGCGTGTTATCGGCTCTGCGTCTGTGCGTCCGGCTCTTTTCCGCAAACAGGACATAATAACCATTTGAATTGCTCGTTCCCGTCATGCTTCATGGTTCTTATTCTTGCTTTCTTTTCGCAGTACAACGCTGCTGATAACGCTGATGCCGCCCAATAACGCACAAGATTTTGACGGGAAGAGGATTCCTGCCGCCACCAGACCAGCGCCGACAACTAAGTTACAAGCCGCTGCCGTTTTTAACGCTTTCTTTTTCGGGTTGGGAAGCTCTACTGAAATCCCCAATCTGCTATTCAGCTTTTCGCAAGCTTGATTTACTCCTTTAATCATTTTGACCTCCTTAAAATAATAACTGTATGCCGTGATTTACAATAAGCAACACGCCAACGCCTATGACAATCCATAGGGCTGTGGCTTTCTTTTCTTTCCCTTTTCTCTTGTTACAGAAAAAATTTCTTTTATAAAGAAATTGGAAAATCAATCCCACATCCACAAGGCAGATACCGACAATCAATGATACGATTGAAATAGTCTGCATGATTTCCGCACTTGGAACGGGTACAAAATCGGGAATTGGAAAATTCATGTTATCGCCCCC
>RAYE01000122.1 GCA_003612285.1 bacterium D16-51
TGGCAAGATCACAGAGTTAAAGGCTACAAAGGCTTCCCAGCTTACAGCTACATTTGATTCAGCAGTACCGGCTGACACAAAGATTGAAGTAGCTAAGGGCAGTTCTGCAATTGAAGGAAAGTCTACAATTGATGGCTCTACTGTAGTATTTGATGCAACAGCTAATTTAACTGCAGGCACTTATACTTTGACAGCTACTTTGGGTGATGTAAAAGAAAGTGCAGAAACCGAAGTGAAAGATTCTTATGTTGCTGAGATTAAGATTACCAGCAAAGAGGCTCTGACAGCAGAAGGTCCTGCTACAACAACAAGTGGTTCTGCTATTTCAACTGAAAAATTAGCTTATATTTACTATGATGTATTAAACCAGTATGGTGAGAGCATTAAAAACTCCACAACCATCAACTGGACAACAAGTGTTGGTAATGATACAAAGAAGGTTGACAAATCTTTAGGTAAGATTACTGTAAGCAATGGCACAACTTCCTTTACTTACGGAAGCCTTATCTATGTGACAGGTGTACATGTAGGTTCTGGGACAACTGTAAGCGCAAGCATCCCAGTTGGTATGGCACAGGCAGTTAACACAATTGAGTTTGCTGGATTCATTAATAAAAATGCTTCTACAAAACTGGTTGATTCCCTGCCAATAAACTTCCCAAAGAACACATATGTACTTGCATACCGCACATTTGACCAGAATGGTAACCCTCTTACTGTAAAGGGTACAGAAATTGCTGATGGTGACCTTACATTTATCAATGATAATGTGCTTTTGGTTGACAGTTCCATTACAGATGCCGGAACATATACAATCGACGGCGTGGAATATGCAGCAGTTACAATTGAGCCGGGCGATTATGTAGGCAAGGGCGGCGAAGTAAACATTACTGCAATTGCAAACAAGACTGGCCAGAAGACAGTTAAGAACTTTACAGTTGGTGCTGCCGGGCTTCTCCAGAGCCTTACATTGAGCACGCCTGCAAATGTAGTTGCAGACGGTGACCAGTGGGTTAAGTTTCCATATGTAGCAAAAGATGCAGATGGAAAGTCTATCACAAACTATGAGACAATTGTACGTTCTACAAATACACTGACATTGACAGCAACAGACGGTGACCTCTATGTTATAGAAGAAAATGATGGTACAGCAGGTATTTACTGGTGTGATGATGCTTCTAAGGCAACTGCATTTAACTCTGCATCTGCAGACAATGTAGACCGCAGTGTTTCACTTGGCAGCATTGTAGTAGGCGGCGAAAGCAATATTATGGTACTCCCTGTATCTGATGCAAGGCGTCCGGTAGCATTTAAGTCTATTAAGTTAAATGGCGATGACAATAATGCAATCGTAAGCCAGAATACAGCAAACATTGACCTTTATTCAGGTAATGTTGTATATCTTGACCAGTATGGGGCAGATTTAAAGGGTGACAATGCAATTGTTAAAGCATACATGCAGTCTAATACAAACGGCATTGAGCATGGTGTTAAGGTTAAAACAGACGGCAACAAGGCGATTGTAGGCTTAAATGACAAAGTATATACTGGTGCAGATGATGATAAGGTTATCGCAGTTTCTGCTGATTCTGCCACCGTTAAGAATACTACTGTTAAATTCTCTATTGTAACAGCCCCAACTGCAAACCAGAGCAATTACAATGCATGGGACAATGTTGACAATGAGAAGAGTATCTCATATACTGTTGTGCCTATTGGTTCACTGACAAACGAAAGTATTTCAAATATCACAAAACAGGAAATCCAGACAGATAATTCTGACAAGGCTAATGGTACTGCTAAGCAGGCTGATATTGATGCAGGAAATCCTGTAGCTGGTGCAACTGTAGTGGCTGGTGCTATTGATGCTAATGGCACACAATCCAATGTATTCTCTGTAACTGGCCAGTATGATGGCAAGACGCTTACAATCCCTGAAAGCTATTATGCTACAACTTCAGGAAGTGCATTTACTATTGCCAGCGGAAGCGCACTCGCAGCCATTGATTCTTCCGAGTTAAGCTGGAATGAGTTATATGACGAGAATACAGCAAGGTTCACAAGAAAGGATGTTACAAAGAAACTGGTACTTCTCCTTAATGATGGCAGCGAGAACGGGGTTAAGCTTTCTAAGAACGTTACCCTTTCTGATGCAGCATCTGTAGCATCTGATATCCGTTACTTTGTAGACTGGTGGCAGTATAACCCTGCTGAAGTTACATTATTGCCAGAGAATACAGTAATTTCTTCAACAGGCGACCACACTTACAAGCCATCGAGCGCTAGCTTAACATTTGGCGAGTGGACCAATTTCCAGATCCATATCTATGACCAGTATGGAAAGATGATGGAACGTGACAATGGAGACGGCAGCAAAGCTGAATATACAGTAACTGACATTAAGGAAAGCACAAGCGACCTGACACATGTTCCAAGCAGCTTTAAAGTAACCGGAAGCGGCTCTGGCTACAGCCAGTTACAGATTACAGGGGCTGAGGTTGGTGATTCCTTTACATTGACAGCAACTATCCCAGGAACAAGCATTTCTAAGTCCATCAAGATTAATGTTGGCGCTGATACACAGGCATATGTTTCAAATGACAATGATGCAGATAAGACATTCCGTACAGCAAAACTGGGCTACAAGAAATAATTATCCCTCAGGGAACAAAATCTATGCAATATTATGGGGAGTTTCACAGGCCGTATGGCCTGTGGGATTCCCTTTTTTATCAAATTTATAAGGTTAAGGAAACAGAAAGGAAAGGATGTATATGAGAAGGAAACATTATATTTTATCAGCACTGCTGCTATGCAGCCTCTTATTGTCAGGCTGCGGTAAAAGGCAGGACGGCAGTTCTCCCACATCCCCCTCATCAACAGCAGGAAGCAGTGTAAACAGACAGCAGAAAACGGACAGCTCTGACAATGCCGAAGAACAGCCGGGGGCAGACAGCCCGCAGGGTACTGAAATGCCAGGAGGGGACAGTGCCCAGCCAGTAGAGACGCCTGTCCCGAAAAACGCAACGTTCAGCCCGGAGAAAGAATACAGTGATTCTGAACGTACTGTCTCAATCCTTGGCCTGCAGGAGTATAAAAAGTTAAAGACAGAGAAATATACTGACAAGGCATCCAAAGGGAAGAAATACCTTGTCCTTTTCCTAAAAGTATATAACAAAGGGAAAGATAAGAACTATTTTAATGTTAATTACCTTAGTGCAAAGGTAGATGGGAAAGAAATTGAAAATACATTCCTTTTTAATGAGCCGGAAGGCTACCAGACTATTTTTGCCAATATTGCAGGCGGCAGCACGGCAGAAGGTTTTATTGTGTGGGAAGTGCCTGAAAAGTGGAAAAAGATGGAAGTGACTTATGCGGGGTGGAGGGACAGCGACGGGCTGACGCTGGACGCAAAGCTTACAAGGAAAGACCTGAAAAAACCAGCGGAGGCTTCTAAAAAATAAGTTTCCGCCCCATGTTCTTCATATATATGGAAAACAGGCATTAGAAATAGCTCAAATATAAAACAGGATAAATAAGGTATCCATTGCAACAGCACCTTGTTTATCCTGTTTGTTATGACTGGTAAAGGAATCGGAGCGGATTGCTGCCCATCTTAGCTGCGCGGGTCAGCAATCCCGCTTCTCTGTGGCTCTGCAGGTTTGATATCCCGCTGTTTTCCCAGATAATTTTACCATGCAGCTTTTTTTGCAGAAGCAAATCCCGTACTTCAAAATTATGGGGTATCCTTCCTCTATAAGGGCATCTGCATATTTTTTTTCCTCTATCTGGCGCAGCGCTTCCAAGCAGAGGTTCTCCATATCAGTAAATTTTTTTGCACGTTTCAGTTCCAG
>RAYE01000012.1 GCA_003612285.1 bacterium D16-51
CCGTAAAACTCATATTTTTGACAAAAAGCATGTCAAAAATCCTCGCATTTTATGGAAGGCTGAACTGTTACCCTCTTTCAACGACTGGCAGGAACTATATTTTGGTTTTTAGTTCTCTTAAAAGCTGCTGATATTCTGGAGTGTCACTCAAAAACAAAAAGTCCTTGCCATTTTCCATCTCATCTTGTATCATAGCCGATAGCCGTTCTGCAATAGTATTGGTTTCACTGCCGTTTAAATGTCTGTAAAGCGGACAATCCTGTACTCTCCATGTTTCACGCATAGCTGCCAGGATTGATTTAAGTGCAGACAGGCATTCCGTTTTATCCTGCCTGGCAACGGAAAGCTGAAGTTTTGCGGTATAGGGGACCCATTGGGCAACACGGAACAATTTAGACGCCTGCTCATAAATATCAGCATAGAAACCTGCATCTTCTATATGTTTTTCCTTCACCGCAATTTCCATCATATTCATTAACGCAGTCTGAATGCTAAACACGTTATTTAAAACTCTGCGTTCCCATATCTTCAACGCATCTATATACTGCCCCTGCTTTGTGTAAAGAATAGCATGCTGTTCCTCTTTATCAATAGAAGAAGACTGCAAAGTGTTAATAAGTTCCTCTGCTTTAGAAAAATCTTTTCTCTTTCGGTTGTAAGCAATTAACATGCTAATTGCAGTTTCCTTTATTGCAACGCTTTCACTTACAGACAGCCGCTCATAAAACGCCTCAAATGTTTCTTCATATTGTTCTGTTTCCGGCACGCCATAAATCAATAATGCTCCCTGTAAATATGTGATTACTGAAAAAATCAAGCTTTCACACGTTGGATATTTATGTATTTTGTCAATTCCCATTTGGAAAGCCTCTTCATAATTTTTCTCACGGACAATTTTATCCACTTCATTTACAAAACTGGCTATCTCTGCATCACTCAAATCTTCCTCAAAAGACATCAATGTATTAAGGTCTGTCCTTAACAGACGGGCCAATGCAGGCAATAATGTTATATCGGGATAAGTGCTGCCTTTCTCCCATTTATTAACCGCCGGGGCAGATACGCCTAAATACTCTGCAATTTGCTCCTGAGTTAAAGATAACTCTTTTCTCTTCTGCCGGATAATCTGGTTAATTTTCATATTGCACCTCCATTCTTCTGTATCTTATGGTAACAAAGATATCTTTACAGGACAATGGCGCAAAGGTTAAATTTGAGTGATAAAAAATTAACCTATTGTAAGAAACTGCTCAATTTATTCTTCTAGTCCTTCAAAAATCTCACCTAATGTCATTTTTATATGTGGAAATGCCTTTAAAGCAATTTCCTGTTCTACATTATAGTCCTCTTCCTCTACATCATTCTGCAGCATATAACTATGCTCCAAAATATATTTTCCATTTTCTAAATAATAAATTTCAACCGATCCCTGTGGTGATACAATCCAATATTCTTCCACCCCTGCCTGCTCATAAATATCTTTTTTCTCTGCCCTGTCACGTTTAGCTGTTGACGGGCTTAATGTCTCCACAATCAACTTAGGAACTCCACTGTAAAAGCTTCCCTTTAAATGCTTTCGATCACAGATAAGCATAATATCCGGGCATAGATAATCATCATTAACATCTGGATGGTATTTAAAATCCAAATTTTCCATAAATACTAAGCACAGGTTATTTTTTAACCCATTTCCAATCATTCTATAAATATTACCATTAATTATCCCATGTTTAAACCCCGGCGCCGGTGACATGTCATAAATTACACCATTTATTTTTTCGTCTTTTTTTCGTTCAAACTCTGCCAATCCCATATTCACACGTTTCTCCTTAAAAACTGCCTTAGTAATAGCTGCATATCCTGCAGCTATTACTAAGGCAGCATCTCTGTTTTTAAGCTTTATCGTCCACAGCCTCAGACTGGGATTTCTTCTCTTTTTTATCGCCGGAAAACCTGTCAATCAAATCCGGCACCATATCAAGCACCTTTGTAAGTCCATCCTGGTTTTTCACATTGACAAGCTTTGCCTCTCCATCCTGAATCACCAAAATTGCGCTTGGCTGGATTTTACCGCCCATTGCCCCAGCACCATTATCCTTCTTATTATGCTCTGAAAAAGCGCCTGCCCCTACGCCAAAACTTACATCCACAAGCGGCAGGATAATTGTCCCATCATCAAACTTCACCGCATCCCCAACAACTGTCTTACTGGTAATGAACCCTTCCATTCCCTTAAATAACGATTCAACTGTCCCTTTAAAATTATTTTCTCCCATTACAATGCCTCCTTTAACTGATCTAAACTATACCTAAATTGTTTCCATTCATTGCTTAATAGAATCCTGATTACAATAAAAAGCAGCGTAATCAGGGAAATCCTTCCCTTTATATAGAGTTCCCCTTCAAAACGCGCTTCCTCAAAATCAGGCACTACCTTTACGCCCTTTCCCCAGGCGGCGAACAATATCGCTGCCGCACCCAGAATCTGGCCTGTCGTGCATGGGTCTCCCGTCCCAAAAAATATCCTGCCACGCAAAACCCTCGGTTTTATTTTCCCCAATAAATGTAGCACATTATCCTTTAAGATGCAAACCATTCCCTGCGTACTTTCCGACCTCCAAAATTCCCAGATTTTCCCTGCCCATTCTGCCCTGCTTTTTATCTTTGCAAAAATTTGGCGAAGCATCTTGAAAAATGCCTTTATCTTCTTCCAGGGAAGCAAAAGCAGTTCCCTGATACGCTGGAAAAATGCCTCTATGCCTGGTCTGCCTGCCTGTTCTTTTTCCTCTTCCTGTATTTCGCCTGTAAGCAAATCCGTCTGGACAGCTTCTCTTTCTTCCTGTATCTGGCTGGTTTCCAAATCTGGTATTTCAGCCAAAACATTCTCCTCTTCCTCTGGTGTCCCTGCCTCACTGGCTTCCAAATCCGGCTGGCGTTCCTGCCGCCTGCCCCGCCGCTTCCTTTTTTCTTTTGCCTGCTCCTGCTTCTCTATATCCGCGCCATGCTTCTGGCGTCTTTCCAAAACTTTTAAGATATCAATGCCAAAAATCCGAATTTTACTATCTGTCTTCCCTTCCTGATAAGAGAAGGTTACTGACAATATAGAAAACAGCCAGCTCACCCTGCCCTTTGCCCAAAGACTGCCATTATATTCTGCAGCTCCTTTATAACAAACCGGGCAGAATAAAACCAGACAAACCACTGCCAGCACAAATAAAAGCAGGCATAAAACAATCATCAGTATAATTTGCAGCAATTTTAGCAAAAATGCCCCAATTGCCGTTAAAGCAATTCCCATCTGGCCGCCTCCTTCCTCTGGAATTAACAGTTACGATTCACGGCCAATCTCATACCACCCTAAAATATGTCCTGACATTCTGTGCATTCATCTCCCCATACTCCCTGGTAATATCTTCTGCCATCTGTAAAAGGAGCCCTAAAGCGCCTTCCCTGTCTGCCGCAAGTCCAATAATCTCTATTTCCTGTTTTCTGTAATGGCGGAACCAAAATTCCCTGGAAGAATAGATGTCCATACAATTCTTTTCATTGGCAGGCAGGGTAATGCAGTAACATCCCCGTACAAGCTTCTTTTTTTTCACCAGCCTGCGGTATTTCTGAGGCTTCTTTTTTACTTTTTCATCCATATAAAGTCCTGCATTCCAACGAAACACCTGCATCTTCTCCTTTTCTTAGGAACTGTAGATAAATCAGCGCTCAACATAAAGTCTCAAAAACCTTGAATTTTCGGGCTTTCAGTGAAACTATTTTGAGCAGTTGATTTCCTACAGTTCCTTACAGTCCATAACTGCCCAAATTTACTGAATTACTTCCAGCAAAAGCTGCTTTGAAGCATATTTTTCTGCCTCGTCATCACAAAGCGACAACGAATTCATCACATAATCTGCCACTTCCTGCGCAGACGTAAAAAATACCGGCATTTTTTCCAAGGTATTCGCCATAACCGCCCTGCGCAGCATCCGGCTCTTCCCCTGAAATAACGCTTTACACTCTGCGATTAAAGCGGCTGCCGCTTCTTCTGCCATCTTCTCCGTCACTTTTTCTCCAGAAGACTGCTCTTTTAAATCTGCAAACACACTGCTGGAAGTCAGCAAAAACAGATTCTTTAAGACCTCAAATTCCCCTGTAAGGCCAAGTTCTGCAATCATTTCTTTCTGGCTCTCCGAAATCCCCTCCAGGGCAGCCCCTGCCATATTCATCCCATCATACAGTTTTTCCTGTTTTCCTTCTGCCCAGACAAGCTTCTCCCCAAGCCAATACAATTTTTCTTCTTCTGAACTTGTTTTTTCCACTCCATGCCCTGCCCAGACGTCACTGTCCTTTTGCAGGAACAGGGAATTAATCCCACGGATTACTAAACCTGGAACATCCAGCTTATCCCCTTCTTCCCCAAAAGCTGCTGTTGCGCATACCGCATACATTTCATTAATCAACTGCCCAAGCTGCATATACAAATCCGAAATATCATTTAACTTAGAAGCATTGATACGAATTTTCTCTGCGTAAATCTCATATAATTCCTGGCTGATATTTTCATAATCAAGCCCTGAAAGTTCCTCTAAAACAGGGACAAACTCTGTAAAATAACGTTCCATATTTTCATCCCGGTAAAGCATCGCATTTGTCCGGAACATATAAAGGAAACCGTCTAATGAATTTTTATCACTCCCTTTATATACAGAAATGCTGTCCTTCACCAGTTCAAAATACCGGCTTCTTGTCATACGCATCGGAAGCTGCCCCAATGCAAAACGGATATTATCATTGACCGTCGCAGTATCCTGTGTGGAAAAAATAAACTTTACAAGTTCCTGCGCAAATACGCTGTCTTCCGGCAAAAGTTCCAAATCTTCAAACCGGTACTGCACACGGTTTAAGATATATTCATATACTACAAATTGATCCACATAAGCCGTAACCACCTGCATACGCTCTACAACACCCTGGCGCAGTTTTAAAAGTTCTTCCGCATACGCTTCTGTTTCTTCTTTTGAAAGCTCATTTTCAAAAAAGGCGTCTACAATCCTGTATAACTGCTCTGCCGTATCTTTTACAGAAGCAATATATGGGTTGATTCCCTCGGAAACCGTTTCATAAAACAGATAATATTCCATCATCATTTTCACCCTGGCATACTTACTGTTTAACTGCATATACTGCTTTACATATTCTGGAAGCAATTCTTTCGGGTTTTTACTATTTTCCAAATCCCTGACACAATTCCTGATTTTGCTGCTCATTTTCCACCTCTTCCTACAAAGTCAATACCCAGGAGCTAAACCACCGCAGGTATCTATCCACATATTCCCCCCTGACCGGGATGCCGGTAAGCACCGGATAAAACATAATAAACAACACAACTGCAAAAGCAGCATAAACATACATTGCATTTTTCCATTTTGGCTTTATCTCTACAATCCGTTTCATGCAATACCCTATCATTAACGCAACAAATGGCACGCTAGGGAAATAATGGTAAATAAATACGACCCTCCCAATCAGAACCCACGGAAGATACTGCGACAGATAACCAAAAGTTAAAAACCTGCATTTTTTATCTCCCTTTTTCATTGCATAGTATAACACCATAATAAATGCAGGAATCCCTGCCCACCATACCAGCGGATTGCCAAAAGAGCTAATCCCCTCTACCAGACCGTCTGCTGTCTGCCCAGAATAGAAGAAAATCGGACGTTTCATAATCGGCCACTCATACCAGGTAGAAGAATATGGATGGGTTGAATCCAGGCCGCTGTGATAATTGAACATATTCCTCTGGTTGTCAAGCATCCTCTGTATCAGCCCATGGTCTGTCCCATCGCTCATTGGGATATACGATAACGTATAAATCACTGCCGGGACAACCAGGAAAAAGATACAGCAAAACCCAATAGTACAGAAAAACTTCTTACGGAACGTCTCAATAATGGAACGGTGGGAAATGCCGCCTGTCTCTCCGTCCGGGCGCTTTAAAGCATACCGGTATTCCCGGAACCTCTGGAACATTGTCAAAAAGAAAATAATACAAAGCCCGGCTGACGCATAAATCCCGGTCCATTTACATGCCCAGCTGATTCCCATCGTAATCCCGCACAGCCCCAGAGGGATAAAGGTGTCCCGCAGGCTGGTATCGTAAAAGCTTTTCCTTGTATAACAGTACATGAAATAATATGCCGCAATAATGAACAGCGTAACAAATACATCAATTGTAGAAATCCGCGTCTGGGCATAATGCATAAAATCAAATGCAAATAATACTGTCGTAACTGCGCTTACCCATGTCTCCTGAAACAGCCTTTTGGCAAACAGATAAAATATTGGGAGCATCAGCACGCCAAAGAGCGTCCCCATAAAACGCCATCCAAATGGGTTCATGCCAAACATCAATACGCCAAGCGCAATAAAAATTTTACCAAGCGGCGGATGTGTATTTTCATAGCAGTAAAGATGGTGAATCATCTCATATGCCGTCCTTGCATGATAAATTTCATCAAAGTATGTGCTGTTTTTATAAGTTTTCCTGCCGGTAAAAAACTCCTGTTCATCAAATAAATTCCGGTAATCTGAAGCATTTGCCGGAAGCAGCATGTTCCCGGAAGCATCCGTAAACACAAGTTCTAATATACTATCCTGCGCCACCCCAGTGTTGGCGGCAATCCACAGATACCGTCCTTTTATTTCAACACCCGTTTCATTCCAGTTAAAAACAGAGCCTGCATCCCAGGGCTGTTCCGTGGAAAATACCTCCGTCCATCCCTGCTCCGGGTCGCTTGTATAGGAAACCACATATTTGGGGTTGTTCTGGTAACCAAGAAAATTCCAGATTCCGCCAATCTCAACCTCCTGCCCAAAATCCAGTACAATTGCTCCCTGCTTTACAGCAGAATAGCCAGTAGCCGGGGCAGCTTTATTTCCCAGGTTTGTAAACGCAATCACTGCATACACCAGCGTAATCACTGCCATGCAGATGAAATCATATTTTACAAGTTTAGGAAATACCTCGGATGTCCGGATAATATTTCTCTCTTTATCCTTCTTTGGCAATGGCAAAGCATCCCCTGTAATCTTCATACTCTCCTCCGAATCGGAAACATAACCGGCATACTCTGTCACTGCAAGATACACAAGGTAGACTAACACAGCCACCAGAACCATACCGGTATAAATCGGAAATGCCTCCATTCTGTCAAAATTCTGCGGGTCATAATAAATCATTACGTGCGCCATATTGCAAAAACTTCCAAGCGCAAGGAAAATATATGCCAAATACAGCTTTTTCCTTGGCCTTGCCGCATAACTAAGCAAAAGCAGCGCAAGCGCCGGATATACATAACGTTCATGCATCCTGACAGACAGCGTAAATACACATGTAACAATTAAGGCCGCTGTAAAATAATATTTGGAATGCCTGTCCTTACTTTTAAAATGGATTACCGCTGAAAATACTACTGTCGCAGCAATACTAAGCATCCCCCATACCTGATAAGGCAGCCCAAACAGTTTTTCTGTCTGGCTGCTCCAGTTCCTTCCTATCATCGTCCAGAAATTATATGCATTTACAGAAGCATATGGATAGGAACCCATTGTTTCAGAATATTGTGCAAATGCATCCATAAAGCCAAATGGAAGCATAAAAAGCCCAATCATAAGAATGGCAAGAATCCCGCAGCCTAAATTCATCCAAAACTTCTTAAAAAACACATCCCTTGTATCCTGTTGATATGACTCAATAAAAATCTGGTCTACAATCCCATAAATCAATACCGGCGTAAAAATCAGGGACTGCGGCTTTATCAATATCCCGACAGCAAATGCAAAATACGCCGGGATTAATTTCTTTTCCGTAATCAAGTAGCACATTAATACAATAAACAGGGTAAACACACTGTCAACCTGCGCCCAGACCGCACCGTCCAGTACAACGGCAGGGGTCACAAGAAAAATCCCTGCAAGAATTGCAGCGCCAGTCTCTTTTATTTTTTTCTTTGCTGCTTTATAGATGAGGCAGCTAATTGCAAGGTCGCAAAAGATTGCCGGAAGCTTCGTCAGCACAACGCTTATTACGGAAGAATGCGCAAGGCCAAGCATAGAACGAAGCCCCCCGATTACAAAAAGCACATACATATATCCTGGCGGATAATCTGTAAAGGAATCTAAGCTATAAAAATTCCCAATCCCATTTTGAAAAATCAAATCCGACCAGGATAAAAAGCAATTAATGTCCACTTCATACCCCCGGTAGGAAGCAGCGCCAATGATGCGTATTACAAAGCCTGCAATTAAAACAGCTGCGAAAACCATCCGGCCTGTCTTTTGTTCAGCAGGAGCAGACTCCTCTATTTCAGGACCAGCAGGCACTATGGCAGTTTTCCTGCCCCCCTTTCTGCTTTTTTTCCCTGTTACTGCAACAGCCTTCTGACTCCTGACATACTGGCAAATCACCTGGTATGCCAGGTAAATTGCAATGCTGGATACCGCCGAAATCAATATAATAATACTGACAGGCTTTTTCAGCTCTTCTATAAAATCTAATACAATCTGCATAATCCCCTCCGTCTTTTGGAATCGTCCATATATTTTCCTGCTTTTTTGACGCACTTAACTGCAGGCGCACCGCCTGACGCCATCTTCTACATAAATTTTTTCACATGCTGGTGGGTAAAAAGGTGATCTGAACAATATTCATAATTCCCTTCGCACTTTGAGCAGTACCGGAAATCCAGCCTGTCATCGTCAAGCTCCGTCCGCCCGCAGACTGCGCAACGGTGCCTTGCCCCATTGCCATATACATTCTGCCCGCGGTTTACCTGCCTGCGGAACTCCCGCCGCCTGTGGACCTCCCTTGGGTTAATCCTCTGATAATTACGCGTTGCAAAGAAGTAAATCAAAAAGTTTGCCATCCCCACAATAATTGCCACGGCAATGCTAAAATACATAGAGGCATAATTCGTCTGCCCAATACTTAAAAGCCGGATTCCCATATAAGCGCTGCTAACCACCTGATATACCATATAGGCAGCATCCAGAAGCGCCAGCCATTTTACCTTAATTGGAAGCACCATATAAATCAAAAACTCCATATTCGGATTCAGCAGTGCAAACGCAAAAAACATGGACCAGTAAATATACTGAAACCCAGAATAATACTGTGTAGCATGGAGCGGCGACAGATATAACAAAAGCGCCGCCAGGATATTTAAAAGATACCCTGAAAAGAAATACATATTAAAGCGGAACGTCCCCCACGCCTGCTCCAGCGAACGCCCAAACAAAAAGAAAAGGTTTACCTGGAAGAAAAAGAAAAGGAGGCTGATAAAAATCCCCATGCCGCGCGAAAAACCATATGGCTCAATCAGGAAGGTAAAGAGCCTCCAGACCTGTCCGTGTAAAACGGCTTCCATATTCAGAGACAGGTACTGATAATAAATATCTTCATTCAGCATGCCCAGTACAGCGCCTGCACAATACAACGCCACAACATACTTAATTAAATCAGGGATTGCATATTTCCCGAACTTTCTCTCCAGTTTATTTAAAATCTGATTCATAAGCCTATCCTTTCTAAACTGACATGCCGCTTCCAGCGACACCGCCTGATAACATATAATCCATTATAATAGGGAGGCTTTCCTTTGTCAAAGGAAAGTCTCCCTATCCGGTAAATTTAAGGCTTGCCATACGAACCTAAAAATCCCTATTTGCAAATGTAATATGCCACCCCTGGCAGCATATATATATTAGAAAGGCCGTTCTTTTCGACAAAGTCCTCTACATCGCCCTTCATATCTGCCATTACATCCGCTAACGTATCGCCTGGCTGCACAACATATTTTTCCCATGCTTTTGTGCATTCCTCATTATCATCCTCATCATACCTGTCATCATCATCGTCGTCGTCATCCTCCCGCCGTCCCAAATCAGCAGGCTTCTGTCCCATCATTGGCATTGCTGCATTTGTATCATTAATCCCTTCTGCCCTGTTTGCAGCAACAGGCTGCTGTACTGGCGCTTCCTGCTGGTTTTCCATTTCCAGAGGGCGCATTGCCCCATTCATTGGGTACTGCACTGCCTGCCCAGGGTTTGCCGGAACACAGATGGTATCCCCCACCTGAAGATTGAATACATCAACATATGGATTGGCACGCAGCAAAAGCGCCATTGGCACTTTATACCTCCTGCTGATTTCATAAAGTGTATCTCCCCTTTTTATGGTATGGGTAACACCATCACAAAACTCATAGTTCATCTGAATCATTTCCATTACTTTTTTCTCTATTATATTCTTAGTGCTGGAAATGGTTCCGCCCCTGCAATCCAGAAGTTACCGGACACAGAGTGAACAATAACATTCCAGAAGTTGCTATCCGCAGATTTCGCCATTTTTCTTGCAATCGTAAAAAAGTTGTCATATAATAGGGCAATGTGGCGAGTCTTGAATTAGTTATAGATATGTATGTATGAGCTGCTATCCGGGCCAATTTTGAAAAAGCTTTAGACAGCAGCGTGTAAGAACAGAAACGAGGTATCTTTATATGAAGCTAAATTACAATACTCTTGGAATCGATATTGGTTCCACTACCGTAAAAATTGCAATATTAAATCCAGACGGAGAAATCATTTTCTCTGATTACAAAAGACATTATGCGAATATACAGGAGACTTTGTCTTCTATTATAAATGACGCCTATGAACAGCTTGGAGATATGCCAGTCTCCCCTATGATTACGGGTTCCGGCGGCCTGACCCTTTCAACCCATCTGGAAATCCCATTTGTACAAGAAGTCGTAGCCGTCGCAACTTCGTTAAAAGACTATGCACCGCAGACAGATGTTGCCATTGAGCTTGGCGGTGAAGATGCAAAAATCATCTACTTTACCGGGGGGATTGACCAGCGCATGAACGGCATCTGCGCCGGTGGAACCGGTTCTTTTATTGACCAGATGGCCGTCCTGCTAAAAACAGATGCATCCGGACTCAATGAATATGCCAAAAGCTATGAGGCCATCTACCCAATTGCTGCACGCTGCGGCGTTTTTGCAAAATCAGATATCCAGCCGCTAATTAATGAAGGAGCTACCAAAGAAGATTTGGCCGCTTCTATTTTTCAGGCTGTCGTAAACCAGACCATCAGCGGACTGGCCTGCGGCAAGCCAATCCGTGGGAATGTTGCCTTTCTTGGCGGCCCGCTTCACTTCTTGACACAGCTCCGTGAAGCCTTTGTCAAAACATTGAACTTAACAGAAAAACAGACAATTGCACCATCCCATTCTCATCTGTTCGCAGCCTCCGGCGCGGCCATGAACGCAAAAGAAGAATGCTGCACTTCCCTTGGCAGCCTGAAACAAAAGCTTTCTGAAGAAATCCATATGGAATTTGAAGTCACCCGAATGGAACCGCTGTTCCATAATGAAGACGAATATCAGGCTTTCCTTGCAAAGCATTCTGAAAAGGACGTTAAGAAAGGAAACCTGGCAGACTACACCGGAAACCTGTTTCTGGGGATTGACGCCGGTTCCACTACAACAAAAGCAGCGTTAATCGGGGAAGACGGCTCGCTTTTATATTCCTTTTATGACAGTAACAACGGAAGCCCGTTAAAAACTGCCTTAAAGGCTGTTAAAGAAATCTATTCCAAACTGCCGGACGGCGCCCGGATTGTCCGTTCCTGCTCAACAGGATATGGGGAAGCCCTCTTAAAATCTGCATTGATGTTAGATGAAGGAGAAGTGGAAACGGTCGCCCATTACCATGCCGCAGCCTTCTTCGAGCCGGAAGTTGACTGCATCCTGGATATTGGCGGCCAGGATATGAAATGCATTAAAATCAAAAACCATTCCGTAGATAAAGTACAGCTAAACGAAGCATGCTCTTCCGGATGCGGCTCATTCATTGAAACCTTTGCAAAGTCACTGAATTATGAAGTTGCAGACTTTGCAAAAGTCGCGCTTTATGCCGAAAATCCAATTGACCTTGGCTCACGCTGTACTGTATTTATGAATTCTAAAGTAAAACAGGCGCAGAAGGAAGGGGCAAGCGTAGCCGATATCTCTGCAGGGCTTGCATATTCTGTTATTAAAAACGCGCTGTTAAAGGTAATTAAATTAACAGACCCGAAAGACCTTGGGGAAAAAGTCGTTGTCCAGGGAGGAACTTTCTACAATGACGCCGTACTCCGAAGCTTTGAACGGATTTCCGGCTGCAAGGCAGTCCGCCCTGACATTGCCGGAATCATGGGTGCTTTTGGAGCTGCCCTGATTGCGCGGGACCATTATACCGGGCAGGAAACTACGATGCTTTCCATTGACGCAATCCACGACTTACGTTTTGAAACCTCTATGTCCCGCTGCAAAGGCTGTACAAACCACTGCCTCCTGACCATTAACCGCTTTACCGGCGGCAGGCAGTTTATATCAGGAAACCGCTGCGAGCGCGGCATTGGCGGACAAAAAAATGAGAAAAAAATCCCAAACTTGTTTGCCTATAAAAACAAACGGCTGTTTGCGCACTATACGCCGCTTTCAGAAAAAGAGGCAAAACGCGGCACAGTAGGAATCCCACGCGTATTAAATATGTACGAAAACTATCCATTCTGGTTCACCTTTTTTACAAAACTTGGATACCGTGTGATCCTTTCACCGGAATCCAGCCGGAAAATATATGAACTTGGAATTGAATCCATCCCAAGTGAATCAGAATGTTATCCGGCCAAACTTGCCCACGGCCATGTTGCATGGCTCTTAAAGAAAGGGCTCACTTATATTTTCTATCCCTGCATCCCATATGAACGTACAGAGGTAGAAGATGCAAACAACCATTACAACTGCCCAATTGTCACCTCGTATGGCGAAAATATTAAAAATAACATGGAAGAGCTCCGAAACCCTTCCATCAAATATCAGAACCCCTTCCTTTCGTTTGAAAACGAAGAGATTCTGACAAAACGCCTGTGTGAATATTTTCCTGGTGAAAACCAGATCCCGGCGGCAGAAATCAGGGAAGCAGCAGCAGCCGGATGGCAGGAAATGCAGGCAGTCCGCAAGGATATTACTGAAAAAGGAAAGGAGGTCCTCCGCTACATAGAGCAGAACCACAGCCACGGTATCGTGCTGTCAGGAAGGCCATACCATATTGACCCTGAAATCAACCATGGCATTCCTGAAATGATTACCTCTTTTGGGGTCGCTGTCCTGACAGAAGACAGCATTTCCGAACTTGGCGAAGTGGACCGCCCTACGATTGTTATGGACCAATGGATGTACCATTCCCGTCTCTACCGTGCCGCATCTTTTGTAAGCACAAGAAACGACCTGGATTTGGTACAGCTCAACTCCTTTGGCTGCGGCCTTGACGCCGTAACCACGGACCAGGTAAGCGATATCCTGACAAAGCGCAACAGGGTTTATACTGTCCTAAAAATTGATGAAGTAAACAGTTTAGGGGCTGCGCGCATCCGCATCCGTTCCCTGCTTGCCGCCATCAAAGACCGGGAACGAAAAAATATCCTCCCTGAAAAAAATGATACGGCACATCACCGCAAAATATTTACAGCAGACATGCGGAAAGACTATACCATCCTTGTACCACAGATGTCCCCAATCCATTTTGACATCTTAGTGCACGCCCTGTCGTCCTGCGGATATAACCTGAAAGTGCTCCCAAGCACGCCAGAATGCCTTGACTATGGCCTAAAGTATGTAAATAATGACGCCTGCTACCCTTCCCTTCTGGTTGTCGGGCAATTTATGCAGGCGCTGCTTTCCGGCGAATATGATTTAGATAAGGTTGCCCTGATTATTACGCAGACTGGCGGAGGCTGCCGTGCTACAAATTACATTGGTTTTATCCGCCGGGCGTTAGAAAAAGCGGGAATGTCCCAAATTCCTGTAATTTCTATGAGCGCTGGGATTGAGAAAAACCCTGGCATGAAAATCAACCTCAAAATGGCAAAGCGCGCTATGCAGGCATTGATTTATGGGGATGTTTTTATGCGCGTATTGTACAGAACCAGGCCATATGAAGCAGTTCCCGGCTCTGCCAATGCCCTTCACCAAAAATGGCTTTCCATTGTACAGAAATCTGTCAAAAACGGTAAAACAGCAGAATTTAAAAAGAATATCCGGGAAATTGTCAAAGAATTTGATGAACTTCCTTTAAACAGCCAGAAAAAACCTCGCGTTGGGATTGTCGGTGAAATTTTAGTAAAATTCCTGCCCCTTGCCAATAACTTCCTTGTTGATTTGCTTGAAGCAGAAGGCGCAGAAGCTGTCTGCCCTGATTTACTTGATTTCTTTATGTACTCCCTGTACAATGCTAACTTTAAAGCAGAATACCTTGGGAAAAAGAAATCCAGCGCGGCTATCAACAATTTTATCATACAATATCTGGAAAAATGCCGCAAACCGGCCAGGGAAGCGCTGGAAGCCAGCAGCCGCTTTGAACCGCCTGCCTATATCGCCGACCTTGCAAAATATGCAGAACCTATTGTTTCCTGCGGGAACCAGACTGGCGAAGGATGGTTCCTGACCGGGGAAATGCTTGAACTGATTCACTCCGGCGTGCCAAACATTGTCTGTGCACAGCCATTTGGCTGCCTGCCAAACCACGTCGTAGGCAAGGGCGTAATCAAAGAGCTGCGCCGCCAATATAAAGATACAAATATTGTTGCAGTCGACTACGACCCTGGCGCAAGCGAAGTAAACCAGTTAAACCGGATTAAACTGATGCTTTCTACCGCCGCTAAAAATATGTAAATAGACAAAATTGCATAGCAATGACCTATGCCGAAGGCAGAGGGTCTATCGCATAAAAAAAGAATGGCCGTGAATAGTAACAAATAGACACAAACGATACAATCTCCCTGGAGGGCATATGAATATCTTAATTTACCGCTGGGATATCTATCCCTATGACAATATTATAGAAACCTTTCAGAAAGAAGGACATCTCACTGATGTCCTTTCTTTCCCTATCCAAAACCATATAGATGATAAAGACTTTACCCCAGTCCTTCAGGCAAAGCTTTCTAAAACAGGATATGATATGGTATTTTCCGTAAACTATTATGCTGTCATCGCCACTATCTGTGCAGAATACAACATCCCCTATGCTACATGGACCTGTGATTCCCCACTCCTGAGCCTGCGGCACCCATCTATCCTCTTCCCAACCAGCTATATCTTCTGTTTTGATAAAAAAGAATATAACACATTGGTGCAGAAAAACGCCCCTCACGCCTATTACCTGCCTTTAGCAGGCATGCCGCCAGAAACCTCCTTTACAGCAGATATTGATTCTGCCAAACAGGACTTCCCATCTAATTATGAATATGAGGTTTCTTTCGTCGGAAACCTCTATGATAAAAACCGTTATGACGAAATGTGCCTCTGCCTGCCAAAATATCTTTGCGGATATTTTGACGCCGCCATAGAAGCACAAAAAAATATCGGCGCCGGAAATCTCCTTCCACAGATGCTAAATGACAATATCCTGGCTGATTTAATAAAATATACAAAAGTTATCAATGGCGATTCTTCCCCAGAAGAACTCCGTATCCACTTTGCCACCTCTGTCCTTTCCTATAAAACAGCCGCAGATCTCCGTATCGACGCCCTAAATGCACTTGCCTGCAAATATCCCGTAACACTCTTTACATCCGGCCATACAAAACAGCTCTGGAATGTAGACTGCCGCCCTGCCGTCTCTTACCAGAAAGAAATGCCGAAAATATTTGCCAGCTCTAAAATCAACTTAAACTTTACAATCCCTAATATAGAAAACGGCATACCGCTGCGTGTCTTCGACGTCCTTGCAGCCGGGGGCTTCCTGCTAACTGACTACAGAGAAGAACTCTGCAGCCAATTTGAAAATGGCACAGACCTTGTTATATTTGAGGGTATCCCTGATTTAATCCAAAAAGCAGGCTATTATCTGTCACACGGCGAAGAACGCAGGCAAATTGCAAAAAACGGCCAAAAGAAAATACAGCAGTCCCACCAATACTCTATGCGCCTAAACGAAATTATCCAGTGCATATTCCAACATAACGATTCACGGCCAAATGCAGAATACTTTAAGTAAATAAAAACATCTTCCCCATGTAAAGTATTTTATTATTACTAAGGCGGTTAAATATCGAATGGATTTTACGCAGAATAAATTTCTATCTGCAAGGCGGAAGATTGAGCTGTAGCGAGTGCTACAGCGATTGATGGTGCTAGATGTCCGGTGGACATCTGTTAAGCACGGACCGTAGCGGAGCGTAGACCAACGCAGCAGATAAAAATTTAGGCAAGTAAAAACATCGACATTTAACCGCCTTAGTAATATATGCAGTATGAAAATACAAGATTTCAAATTTTCTGTAAAAAGGGAAAGTTCCTGATATGTTCAAACTGACAAAAATTTAGAAAGACATTCCTTCCTGCAGGACAATTTAGCTCTTTTAGAATTTGCTTTGCTTTTTTGGTTTTCAGCAGATGCGCGCGCACGGACAATTGTTTGAACCGAAAAACAACAGAGTTCCAAGATATTTCGGTGAGTTTTGGCAGTAAGCGCGCTAATTCAGAAGCTGAAAACAAAAAGCAATAGCAATTCTTAAGAGCGTAGGATTGCCCAGGAAGGAATGTCTTCTATAATTTTTGTCAGAAAGTAAGAAAATAAAACTTTCCCTTTTTACAGAAAAAATGAGATTATAAGTATTTCATACTGCATATTATAGAAAACATACATGGGAAGATGTTTTTATTTATATTTGGCTGCGATTGTCCGTGATTAGCAGCATCCCGACTCTAATCCTTAAAATAGGACTGGTCAAAAGCTGTCTTTTTGTCTTCCTGTTTCCAAGCCTCTTTAGGACGCCACGGCGTTTCCTCTGGATTCAGCCCCATATTTTCATATTCTCCCTTTTTATCTTCCGGCTGCCCTGCCTGCTGCATCTCTCCATTCTGTGGCCTGAAAGCCTCCTGTTCTACATTTCTTTTTGTCTCTCCTGGCTGCTGCCGGCCGCCATTCTGGTAAAAGATATCCTGTCCATTCCCTGGGACGTTTCCCTGATAAAACCCCTGCTGTAACATCCTTTTTTCCCTTGCAGCTCTGTCATAAGGATTCTCGACAGGCTCTGAATCCACAAAAAAGCCATGCTTAGACATACTCCAAAGTACCAGTGCATTTGAAACCAATAACACAACCGTCACAGCAAAACCGCCCTCCAGCCCAAAGCTGCCGCCGTTTATCCATGTACTCCCAACTAAATCCGACTCAAAAACCGACGGCTGCAGACTCATGCCGCTGACCTGTATCCCAAATACATTTCCCTGTAAAAAATTCCAGACACTGTGGACTGCACCCACAACCCATATATTCTCATACCGTATGAACAGAAGGGACAAAAATATTCCAAATAAAAATATGTTCAGGTAAGCCAAAAAAGAAATCCCTGGATTGCTGCTATGCAGAAGGGAAAATAAAACTGCGCTTAAAATCACAGAGGTTGACACATTGTACCTTCTTGTCAGTGACACCATAAAATATCCCCTGCAAATTACCTCTTCTGCCATCCCCTGTATCAGATAGCCTCCAAAAAAGCCAATTACATATAATATATTTGCACCTGTAATTGTATCCACGTTTATAGTAACGCTTCCTGTTAAAATACAGATTCCATAGGCTGCTATAAAAGCAGCAGATCCAATCAGAAGTCCTTTCAAATATTCAAGAACACATCCCTTTTTGCGGAATCCAAGCGTATTCGCCTTACGTTTCTCAAACAACCTGCAATACAGCAAAAATATAACCAATAACCCAATCTCCAAAAACAGGTTCGCCAAAATAAACCAGTCTGGCGTATTCTGCAAAATCCTTGTAATCTTTTCCAAGTCCACAGAGTAATTAAGCACCATCTCCCTGTAATCTGCATTCCCTAACAAATATACCACCATCATTGGAACCTGCAGCATACTTACAAAAAACTGCCCCACAAATAATACAATAATTGCAATAAACAGCTCAAACACTGCATTATGGCTGCGCGCCTGCATTGCGGCTTTCATAAATTCCGGCTTTTTAATATCTTTCATATACACACTCCAATCTTATATTCCATGTTACTATCCACAGTCTACCACATTTTCCGCCTTTTACAACTTAACATTTCCTAAAACGGATTAACTTTTTCTAACTATTACTAGTACAGCGTGTTTGAAAATTCATTCTCACAATCTGCACGCCTAAACCATAGTAACCAAAATTCTTAAAAACCTTTACATAAAAATCCCCTGTTGGTATACTATTTAGAGCACATATATCATTTTCGAAAGGAAAAGGTAATTTTATGAAACGTTTTCAGATTAAAGCAAAAGATTCTTACAAGCTTTCTGTACACGTCTTCCCTGCCAGGCAGCCAAAAGCTGTAATACAGATTATCCACGGCATGGAAGAACACCAGGAACGATATGAAGATTTTGCAGAATTTTTATGCCAAAACGGCTACACTATTGTCACTTCAGATATGAGGGGACACGGGATGGATGCGGCAGATTTAGGCTATTTCAAAGAAAAGAATGGACATTATGCGCTAATTTCTGACCAGGTAAAAATTCTAAAATTTATCCGCCGCAAGTACCCTGGCTTACCTGTTTTCCTGTTTGCCCACTCTATGGGAACAATCATTGCCCGTGTACTTTTACAATCATATTCGGCATATTATGAAAAAGCAGTGCTATCCGGCTTCCCGAATTATCAGGCAGGCGCCTATGCCGGACTTTTTCTCAGTTCCCTGCTCAAAATGCTCCATGGCCCAAAATACAAATCTGCTCTCCTGCAGCAGGCCAGTGTAGGCATTTTCAATAAAGCAGTCAATAACCCAAAAACAGAGGCAGACTGGATCTGCAGCAATCCTGAAACAGTAAACGCCTACCTTAACGACCCTTACTGCGGCATTGGCTTTACCTGTTCTGCTTTCCATGACCTATACTGCCTTATGATCCAAATGCATAAACCAGAGGCATATAAAAATGTCCATAAAACCATGCCACTTTTAATGCTTTGTGGAAAGGAAGACCCCTGCGTCGGCGGAAAGAAAGGAAGGAACGATTCTTATCATATCCTTTCTGCTGCAGGTTTCCAGAAAATCAGCCAGATTACCTATCCTGAAATGCGCCATGAAATATTAAACGAGAAAAAACACCGTCTCGTTTACCAGGATATTTTAACCTTTTTAAATATTTAAGTGATCATCTGACATTACGATTCACGGTCTGACGTTACTATTCACAGTCTGACATATATTGGGAAAAAAACAATTATATTGCAAAACACCGTCAGTTTTGTTATTATAAAATTACAAAATTGACGGCAGCTTTGAGACCGTTTACTCAGAGAAAAGAGGGAAGATATATGATGTTTAACGCAAGACGGACGGAACTGATTAAAGCGATTTCAGAACTAAAAGAAGCAGACTATAAGAAGATACCAGAGTTAAATAATATTTACCAACGGTTATCTAACGGCAGGGCACAATTTGAAGAAGCTCTTGAAAAAAATATGAACGCAATTATGCAGATTAGCGCGCTTGATTTAACACTGAACCATCTTACGGAAGAGATTCTTGAAATCTCACGTAGTGTAGCGGCTGCAACGGATATCATTTTTGGCGGAGGCTCATCTACCGCAGGAAGGGCAAACAGCCAACATGAAGAATTGACTAACACGATTATCCGCGCATCAGAGGAAACAGATGAAGTATACAAAAAAATAGAACTCGGGCAAAATGAACTGACAGCAATTAAGGAACTTTCCAGCCAGACCATACAGGTATCCCTGCAGATGCAAAAAGATATGACCGAGCTGTTTGAGTTAATTGACCAAATGAACAGCATGATTGCCGGAATCGACTCTATTTCCTTACAGACAAACCTTCTCTCCCTAAATGCTTCCATTGAAGCTTCCAGGGCAGGGGAAGCTGGAAGAGGATTTGCCGTAGTGGCAGATGAAATCCGAAGCCTTGCGGGAGAAACCCAGAAATTGACAAGCAATATGGGTGAATTTGTAGAAGGTATAAAAAGCGCATCCGAAAAAAGTACGGAAAGTGTGACAAATACCATTAAAGCTCTCCAGACCATGACGGAAAAAATCGGAAACGTCTGGGAATTAAATGATGAAAACCAAAACCACGTTTCCAAAGTAAATGATTCCATCAGCTCCCTTGCTGCTGTCAGCGAAGAAATCAGCAGTAATATGGCAGAAATGGAAAACCAATTAAAAAATAATACAGATTTCATGCATAATGTCAGCAATGAGTTAAAATCTGCATCTGAACCAGTTGTATCAATTGAAAAAACATTAGACGAATCAACAAAGCTGATGGGAAAAATGGCCAATGACGCCTTTTTCCATATGGAACGTTCTGAATTTTCCAAATACATCAGCAAAGCAATTATCGCCCATAAAAAGTGGCTTGAGAACCTTGGAAATATGGTTGCAAAAAAAACAGTCCTTCCACTTCAGCTCAATGCCTCCAAATGCGGATTTGGCCATTTTTATTATGCAATCACCCCGGAAATCCCGGAAATCCAGTCTATCTGGAATGCACTGGAGGCGAAACATAAAAAATTTCATGGCTATGGTTCGCAGGCAATTGACGCACTGCACCAGGGCGATTACATACGGGCAGAACAGATTTATCATGAGGCAGAAAATTATTCCCGGGAACTGATTTCCGATTTGGAAAAAATTCTTCAAATACTATAGAGGATTCAATACTATTCACAGCCTAAAAAGCCCCTGGAGATATTTCAAAGAAATATCTCCAGGGGCTTTTTATATTACATCTTTTTCCTGTCAAATTCGCTTTTAGTACGTTTAAAAGTACTATAAATCATTAATCCCTGCGGAGAATAAACCTTGCAACAAGACCTTTCATCACCTCTGCCTGGCTGGAAAGCTGCTGGCTGGTTGCCGCACTCTGTACTGCTGTATCTGAATTAGCCTGAACTACAGTAGAAATCTGGTCTACCCCTAATGTCACCTGTTCAATATTACTTGCCTGCTCTTCTGCTGCATCTGCAATCTTATCTACTTCAGAAGAAGCCATCCGAACCTCATCTACTACTTTTTTCAAAGACTCTGCAGTAGAATCTGCAATCTGTGTTCCACGTGACACAGCCTTCATAGAACTTTCAATTAACTCGGCAGTATTCCTGGACGCCTCTGAACTCTTGCCTGCAAGATTACGTACTTCATCGGCTACTACTGCAAAGCCCTTTCCTGCAACGCCTGCACGCGATGCTTCTACCGCTGCATTAAGCGCTAATATGTTCGTCTGGAATGCAATATCTTCGATTGTCTTAATAATCTTTCCAATCTCATTTGATGTACGGGTAATTTCTTCCATTGCATCCATCAATTCTTTCATCTGGGTATTACACTTCTCTGCCTCATTCCCTGCAGTATTTGACTGCCCTCTTGCCCTTGTAGCATTCTCAGCAGTTCCCTTAACCTGATGGGAAATCCCTGTAATTGTAGCCGCAAGCTCTTCTACCGCAGAAGCCTGCTCTGTCGCCCCCTGGGAAAGAGCCTGTGCACCATTTGCAACCTGGCTGGAGCCGGCAGCCACCTGGTCAGCACTCTGGTTAATCTGCCCCAAAGTTGAACTAAGCCCCCTATTAAGCTTCCGAATCGACAGCAGCAAGCTCTGGAAGCTTCCAACATAACGCTTTTCTGCCTCTGTGCGCACATCAAAATTGCCATCTGCCATCTCACTTAAAAGCCTTGAGGCATCCGAAATAATATCCTTAAGGATAACCGACATATTTCGGAATGCATCTGCCAGACTTCCTAACTCATCCCTGGACTTATATTCAATCTGAAAATCAAAATCACCGCCTACAATCTTCTCAGCAGAATCTTCCAATTCACGGAGCGGCTTTGTAATCCCTCTTGTAAGGTATGCAGAAAGTACTAATGTGATCACAAGCACACACCCCGCTATGCCAAGCTGGAAAGTAATAAGCTGATCCTGCATTTTTATCGTGGCCTCATAATCTACCTCTGCACTCTTAGCAGCTACATCACTAATCTCTATCAGCATATTAACTGCTTCTTCCACTAAAGGCTGGTATTCATCTAACAGCATATCCTGTGCTCTTTTTTTGTTCGCCCTTGCTGTAGTCACCACAGTTTCCTGCATTGAAATTGCCTTCTCTGCGTCAACACGGAACTTTTCTACCAGAGCAGCATCGCCTGTGAAATTTGCTTCCAGCCATTCCAAATTATCCTCCAGCAGATTCACTTCCTTCTCCAAATCTTCCTCATAAGTACTGCTTTTGCTTAAATTGTCTTCGATTGTAATAAAGGTAAGATCCTTTATAATAATCTGCAGCCCGCGGCGCATACTCATAACTTTGTTGGTAATCTGATAACCAACATTATAAAATTCTGAATACTTTTCCTGGTTTTCCCGCAGACCAAGTACAGCAGTAGATACACTGCCACAGAACAAGATGATGATAACTAAAAATGTTACCAATAGTTTTTTTCCAATTCTTAAATTTTTCATTCTTATCCCCCTATACTTTCATATTGGTTTTTCTTTCTGTCTGTTCTTCTCATTATAATAAACTATTGGCAATCTGTCTACTCCATAATTCTTCATTTTCCTCTTTCCCCATTACGATTCGCAGTCAATGGTATATTTGTATTGTAAAAAACGATACTCACCATAAACACACTATAACAGGCAAAGCCCTGCCATCAGCCCAAACTAATTACCCCGGGAACAAAAGATCCAAAACCAGCCACCCTTCTTTACTGTCTGCCGTAATCTCCCCCTGGTGCAATTCCACAATCCGCTTTACAATTGCAAGCCCAAGACCAGAACTTCCCGTATCACTCCGGGAAGCATCCCCACGGTAAAAGCGTTCAAATAACTTCTCCGCCACAAGCCCTTCCTGGCTTCCTATCTGGTTCTTCATCTGAATCAGGAAAACATTTCCAGCAATGTCTGCACGAACCACAACCTCCGAACCTTCTTTTGCATATTTTCTGGCATTATCAAAAAGATTCTGGATAGCCCGTACCATTTTATTCACATCCACTTCCATCTCAAAACTGGAATCTGTAATATTATTCTGCAAAACCAGGCCGCGTTCCTGCAAAAGAATCTCATTTTCATATGCCAAATGCCGCAAAAGGGCAGCTATATCTGTTTTCTCAAAGTTCATTTCAACGTCTGCCCCATTCAGCCGGGTTAATTCAAACAATTCATTCACCATCTCATTCAGCCCTAACAGACGCCTGTCCACCACATCAATATATTCCCGGAACTTTTCTGTATCTTCTGCCCCTTCTTTCTTTAAAAGCTTAACATAACCTATAATAGAAGTCAAAGGGCTTCTTAAATCATGGGACACATTTACAATCAACTCATTTTTCCTGTTTTCCAGACGCTGTTCATTTTCCTGCTTCTCCAAAAGTTTTTGCGACATATGGTTAATACTGCGGCATAAATCTGCAATCTCATCATTTCCAATTACTTTAAGCTCCCTTCCAAACCCATCATTCTCTATACCCTTTATTTCCCTGGAAATATACTGGATATAATTCACTTTTCCCTTCGTTAATAAAATAAACATCCCAGAAAATACTGCGACAAGAAACAAAATGAAAAGTCCGCACAAATTTGTCCAGACAAAAAAACCACTTTTTGTATCAATGAAACCCGAAGCCGCCGCTTCCAAAAACAAGTTTTTAAACACCCTGGTTATCACCCCTCCCGATAAAACGGCAGAAGCCATGGAAAGCAGCACAGAAAGCAGATAATAGACAATAAGCCTATGGCTCTTCATTGACAAAAAATACCAGAAAATAAAAAAAACTGCCGCTGCCGTCCCTATGTTAAACAGACAACGTACAAGGACCCGCAGCCATTCCATATTATACGGGAGCAAACAATCTACAGTAAAATCCTTTTCCCATTGCAGGATAGCACCTGCCAAGAGTCCAACAACACATCCTCCTGCCACATTAATTGGATGTTTTCTTTTATAATTTATATCCCCTTCCCCACACTGTCCGAACATATTCATTTCCCCCTGTAGCACTGCGTAATTTATTCCTCAAATTAGCAATATGCATCATTACTGTGTTTTCAGAATGGCAAAACGGTTCCTTCCATATTCTTTCATAAATTTGGGAAACAGACAAAACCATCCCCTTATTTTGAAGCAGAAATTTTAATATCTCATATTCCTTGGAAGTAAGGCGCAATTCCTTTCCATTCACCCATGCCTGCCGGGTATTGGTATCCAAAACCAATTCTTCATAATGCAGCATATTATCTGAAATACTGCTTTCATTGTACTGCCTGTACCGCCGTAACTGGGCTTTTACCCTGGAGACCAGCTGGACGGGATGGAATGGCTTCGTTATATAGTCATCACCGCCCGCCATAAGCCCCTCTACAACATCCATATCCTCCGCCTTCGCTGACATAAAAATAATCGGCATTTTAGCGCTCTCCCTGATTTTCATACATGCTTCTATCCCATCCATCCCCGGCATCATAACATCCAAAAGAATTAAAGCAATATTATACTCTGCCAATATCTGAAGCGCCCTTTTTGCATTGTCACATTTTATAAACCGATACCCCTCATTCTCCAGGTAAATCCCCAGCAAATTCCTGATATCTTTATCATCATCCACAATAAGTATATATTCATCCTGCATCTGCATACCGCTCCTTGGCCCAATTATAAAATTTTAAAATATATGAAATAATATAGACTAAAAATAACTCCGCCAAAACAACCTGCCATTTTTCTAAAGAAAGGAATTTGGCTATTTCCCCTGAATATACTATCATACCTACCGAAACGCTTTTTGCCATTATAGCAATAAGGACAAATACTGGCAAGCTGATTTTTGAAACCACTGCCCCTACAGAAATTATGATGTCTGGAAAAACAGGAATTATAAAGAGTACCGCTATAATTTTTGTCTTGTAACGCTCAATATACCCCTGAAAAGACTCCAGATATCTGCCACAGCCAAACTTACTGACAATCCATTCAGAAATCCTTGACGAAATCAGGTACATCCCTGCTATTCCTGCTGCTGAACCAGCTGCACCTACAGCCAGCGCTAAAGGCCGGCTTATATGCCCGCTTCCCCACAATACCAGCAGCGCTTCAGGAAACGGAAGGCAAATCGGCCGCAGCAGACAGCCTAAAAAATATAAGACTATCATATCTTATCCTCCTTGTTTCCTTTTTGCTTCATCACCAAAACATAAGCAGGCGGTAAATTTTTCAATTCCAGCAGACAGCCTGCCAAAGTAAAATACTTCTCAAAAAACCGTCTTTTCACAAGACTGTACTGAAATGTAATAAATTTTCCATTTGCCCCAATCACACTTTGCGCAGCCAACAGTATTTTTTCCGAAACATCCTTCGGCAGAGAAGTAAATGGCAGTCCTGAAACAATATAATCTACACCCCGGACTCCATATTCCAAAAGGTATCTATTTACATTTTCCGCACTCCCATGAATAATATATACCCCCTTTAACATGCCAAATTCTTTTCTCAGCTTTTTATAAAAAACAGGGTTATTTTCTATCAAAAAAAGCTTCGTGCCTTCTTTTTTGTATTTTACCAGCTTCCTTGTAAAAGAACCTGTCCCCGGTCCATATTCTACAATACATCTGGCACGTTCAAACTGTATTGGCTCCATCATCTTTTCTGCCAAAGCTCTCCCACTTGGCATAATAGCCCCAACTGCTTTGGGATGCTTTACAAATTCTATCAAAAATTGGAACATCATAAAACCCTCCTTATATCTGTTATCTATTAAATGCAATTATAAACAACAGTTATAAAGAGGGTACTGTAGAAAATATAAATTTTTCTTTAGATTTTCTATTTGTACTATTACTATAATATGTTTGGACATTATTTAAACCATAATATCCATCGACTGTTTGATAAGGGAACTGCCGCTTTGCACAAGCGTGCTTTCCACCGACTCCCTTGTAACCCCATCCAATGCCCCTGATGGAATCGGCCTCCCTGCCTGCCAGGAAGGAGAGACTTTTTTTACTGCTTCCACAAACGCTTTCCGGTATGCCCTTTCATACTGCTCCAAAGTATGCCCCGCTGCCAGACGGTCTTCTTTTTTCATTTTTCGGTATAAATGGGTATATACATCTGAGCGCTTTGTCCTGTTCCCATTTGAAACGCCATTTTCCCGAAGGAACTCCTTTTTTGTAAGATCAAACATTTCCTGTCTGCTGCTTTCCGGAATATCAATTATCCTGTTTTTCTCTGCCCTGTTTTTATCCGTTACAAGAAGGCCTGCCAGCCCGGTTGTCGGGTCAATATAATCTCCATCCTTATCATAACTTTTCATCTGGTTTTTAATCGCCTGAATATTCGTATATGCTGTCCTTCCCCCTGCTGCCTGCGTCATTGCGCTAACTACCGCCTTATATTGTTTGCTGTTTGTATTAATCCCCGCCGCCTTTAGCTGGGCCTGCACTGATCTGCTTGATAGCTGCGATACCTTGATAGGGTTAACCTTATTTCTACTTAAAGCGCCACGCATATTTTGAAACAAAAAACTATAATCGGTTATCCTCTGCATAAAACCCCTCCCTTTCTCTCCTGCCAGGTAAAAAAGGTGCGAAGTTTTGCCAGGCTCGAAAACACCTCGCCAGGCAAAGCTATGATCGCACCTAAGAAGAACGCAAAATCAGCGTTCTTCACACTCAACAATGACCACTACGTTACAGCGCAATTCCTATGACATAAAATTATGCTTCGCATCTAAAAAAGCAGCGTTTTATTTCCTAAATACTAAAATCAAATCTGCCGCCGCTCTTTTGCTGGCTTTCATTTTTAATAGCATCCCAATCCACTGACATAATTTTATCAAATAACTCCTCCATCGAATTTGCCGTTACCCTGGTCCGCTTCTGACTGTCTGGCGCTATAAAATCTTCCCTTTTTGCACCTGCATGCGCCCTGTCTGCCTGCTTATTTTTATCCTCCTCTGCACGCTCTTCCTTTGCCTGTGCAATCCGTTCCCTCTGCTTCTCGCTCATCTTCTCAAGTTCTGCAAAATAAGAAACTGTCCCATTTTTATCAATGGAAACGCCAAAATGGACAACGGTATCTTCTTTGCCCTCTTCTTTTAAACGATCTTTAAAAGCAGAAAACTTGTCTGTGGCATCCTTTAAAATGCCCATATATTTTTCTTTCACTTTTCCATCTGCTGCCATCTCCTCCAGAGTTTCCGGGTCAATTAAAACACTGTACTCTTTCGTCCCCCTGGAAAGATACCCCTGCGCCTCTTCTTCTGTCTCATAATCCGCTACCATAAAGTCCATATTGGAATAGGTTTTACGAAGCTCCTCAAGCAGCCTTTTAGCTCCCCTGCTTAACTTCACCTGGCTGTCCTCCGAACCTGCCTTCCCTCTTCTTTCTGTCCTTGCAGCTTCCCTGTCTTTTCTCTCCTTGACAGAATTATCATAATTATTTTTCTGGTATGCACCATAACTTGCGATTGTATTCATCTTTTTACCCTCCTGTTATTTTTGATTTTGTATCAAGAAACCATATCCTCCATCGTCCTGTTCTCTTCTTCCTCAATGGCATGCTGATTGGCACGAACCTGACGGTCTTCCGAAAGAACACGCAAAATATTGCCGACATCCTCTGCACAAAACATCCCCATCGCCCTGGCAAGAGAGCCAATTTCATTTCGGTTCACCTTTAAAAGCCCGCCCCCTGCAAGAGGAATTGTCACAACCTGGCGGTAATCACTCATATCCCCAAGGCAAATGGAATGCTCAACCGGGTTACAGGTAAACACTACTCCATTATAAAGAATTACGCCATCTTCCATATACTGGCTGTAAGGAACCATCCCATCTTCTGGACTATACGATTCCAATTCATGTACCAGTTCTTCCTGTACAAAAAAATTATAATCTGCCATATCTGGCTGCAAAAATCCCGTTCTGCCCCTCTTTACATCCGCCTGCGCTTCCTCCCATTCTTCCTGCCAGAAAGCCCTGTTCTCACCACGGGCTTTATCCGCCCTTTCAAGGTTCTGCTTTCCCTCTTCCTGAATCTGCTGGCGTATTACCTCCTGAACGGCATCAATTCTTTCCAAATACTTTTTCCACTCTTTTTCCGACATCGTCCGGTCAGGATATTTCCCAGTATTCCCTACTCCAAAAAGCCATCCATCATGACAGCCGGAAATATTTATCCCCATGCCATCCACCTCCCTTTAGGCACTGCAGAAAACTTACCATATATTCTCTTTTTTATATCGTCATTTCTATCTAATTTGTTTATGTTCTTTTTCTTAGGAAATAAAGTATGCTTAAAATTATTAATGGTGATGTTTACTCTGTTCCCACTATTCCGGCTGTTAAATATCATAATATCTTTTCGCTGGATAAATATTCATAATCAAGGCGGATAATTGAACTGCAGCAAGTACTACAGCGTTTGAAGGCAACGAGGCAAATGCAATTCTTACAGTGAGGTTATTGATTGTATCCAACACTTAATTATGCTATAATTGTGTCAAAAAAAGAAACAAAAAAACATGTCGCTTATTGCTAAGGAGAAAAAATGGAACTAGAAATAATAAATGTTGACTTAACAATTTGTAAAGTCACTTCGGAAACAGATATAGATTTAAGCAAACCCTTTTATTTCATCGGAAAAACAAAAGAGGAGCTCTCCCTTGTATGCCCAACAAAGGAGGCTCCTGACACTGCAACAGAACGTGACGACGGCTGGAAAGGTTTTAAAATACAAGGCACATTGGATTTTTCCCTGGTTGGCATCCTTGCCGGGATATCTGGAATCCTTGCCGAAAATGAAATTGGCATATTTGCCATTTCAACCTTTAATACAGATTATATCCTTGTTAAAAAGGAAAACTTCAACAAAGCAATGAAAGTGTTGGCATCTGCAGGCTATTTCATTAGAAATGGTTAAAATCTTCCCGATACCTCTCTACATATTCCAAAAATTGTTCCTCTTCCATATCCACCATCTCTGCGGCTATATTTGCAGCCAAAGCGCCGTTCATATAACATTTCACCATTAATTTCACCTTTTCTTCATCTGCATATTCCTTCGCATATTCCTTTGCATATTCCTTTGCATATTCCTGAACCAGATCACACATATTATCATCCTCCAATCCTTCTTTTATATTTTTTATTGCCTCACATATCTTTGGAAACTTTGGATTATCCGGCACTGCAGAACTTTTCAGTAATTTCATATATTCCGCTATCTCCGTCCCATCATCAATTTTTGTGTTTACATATATCTCATGCATACCATTTTCCACAATATCCTGTGTCTCTTCAATTACCCGGTTGATATGGTAAATCGTCTTTCCTTTTCCAAATAAGTCAAACTTCGATATGTATATTATATAGATATCCTTTAATTCCTCAAACCTGATCCCTTTTTCCGATTCTGTTGTATCTATATTAGCCGCATTATACCTAACCCTCTTCTGATGGTCATCCCTGTTTTCTTTCTGAACTTCCACGTTGATTATTTTGCCATCCTCACTAACACATTTTAAATCCAATACCACGGAACGCCCTTTAATATTCCGTATACTTTCCTGTGCCGCATATTCAGCTATCTTAAAATTCTTATTCTCTAACACAACCTGAATCAATTCCTCACAAAAATCTTTACTTTCTGCCAGCTTATGAAAAAATATGTCATCCATTCCTGTCAGTTGCTCTACAATGTCTTGCAGTTTCTTTTCCATAAACATCTCCTCCTGCTGTGAACTATTAAAAAATTACTTTGTATTCTTAAAGTTCCTTATGTACCTCTCTTACTATATTATCATGATATGAATCCACTAGCAATGTTTTTCCCCAGTTTTTATAGGAAGACTCCCTGTGTTGTGTTACTGATATTCACAGCCGTCTGTTACATTCATTGATGGTATTATGGTATTATATTTATGTTATGCAGCAAGCAAGCCGGCATTTTTGCAAGCGAAATCAAGATAATTTTTTACTGCTTCCATTATAATGAGTATAGAGCAATCAACAAGGAGAAAAAATGATGGGTGAATGGTATCGTTTGGTACAGGCAATAATAGAAGAAATTGACAGGTGCATTGAAAAGCACAATGATGACGCATTAACCCTGTCTTTTCTTTCTCAAAAATTTGGCTATTCGGAATTCTATATTTCCCGCAAATTTATTGAAATTTCGGGAATGCATTTTCGTGATTACTTACGGCAGCGCACGCTTGCTTTCGCATTAAAAGAAGTCCGGGACAGTTCAAAAGGCCTTTTAGAAATTGCGTTAGACTACGGATTTTCCAGCCATGAAGCCTTTTCCCGTTCTTTTAAAGACGCCTATGGCATAACCCCCAGCGAATACCGCAATAATCCCGTCCCTGTTGTCCTTCGCACAATCATTAAACCGCTTGATTGCTACTTAATAAGCACTGGAGGAATGAGTATGGAAGATACTGCAAATGATGTAAAAGTATATTTTGTGACAATACCTGCACACAAATATCTGCACATCAGAAATTATGAGAGCAATGGTTATTGGGATTTCTGGCAAAAACAAAGCCTGATTCCCGGACAAGACTGCGAAACAATTTGCGGGCTGCTTGACAGTATACAAGGAAAACTGGATGATATGGGCGGTACTGACGCCAATAGCGGAAGCGGCCAAATTATGGCATTTATCAACGAACCAGCAGGCAGAATTTGCGGCTTTGGCATCCCGATGGCGGAAAGCTATGGAGTACGGCTTCCTGCAGATTATTGCGGCAAAATTCCAGAGCAGATGCAAATTATGGATATTCCAGAAGGAGAATATATTGTATTTGAACATGGCCCATTCAACTATCAAACGCAAAATCAGAGCGTTGAGCAAAAAATTGAAGAAGCGATGAAAAATTATGACTATAACGCATCCGGCTATTGCCTTGACACTACGCAAGGCAGGGTATTCTATTTCTATCATGACCCCGAACGGTTCTGGAAATATATCAGGCCAGTGAAAAAAGCATAAATAAAAAAAGCGCACTGCCAGCGCTGGTGCGCTAGCAAGAATTGCTTCGCAAATCTTGTCGGCAACCACTATGCTACAACGCAATTTCCTATGACATAAAAAACAGGTTTAATCCCCGCTGCACAGCCGGCGGGAGATTAAACCGCCCGTTTTCCTTTCTTCTTTTGACAGCTCAGCACCCATCCAAAGACTCAAGATAATCCAAATATTCTGTTCCATGATATCCTAAATCCATTTTATGATATGTCTGGATTAATTCTTCATTGTCAATATCACATTCCCCACCAAATGGAATAACATATATCCCAGCATTTCCCTGTTCTTCCCAAAATCCTTCGTTCCTAAGTTCCCCTAACGCTTCAGCCATCCAAAAACGGATATGTTCACTTTCTTCCTCAAAAGCCTCTTCAAAATCCAACTCATTTTCTTCATACCACAACGCTGCTTCTTTCCCTAAAATTTCCCTACAATCTGAAATCTCTGAACAATACTTTAAGCTGTTTTGTTTTAAATAATCCTGCAGTTTGCCAAACAAAGCAGACTCTGCAGTTGTAACATCCCATTCTGCCCAAGCTTCAAAACGGTAATAGCTTTTCTCATCTTCCTCACAATCTTCAATATTTTCCTGGTACATTTCTTCTGTGTTAAAATATACTGCTGTAAAAAAATCATCCGAATATGTTTTCTGCACTACACCTGCAATTTCAAACGAAACACCATAAATCAACTGCCCGGCATACTGCTCTTTTAATTGAGGATAATAATCCTTTACCGCCTCTTTAAACAAAACCTTGAACTGCCCCTTTTCCAAACTGCTTCCCATATCCATTTTCTGATAACGCCCCATCAGTTTTTCCGCTATCTGTTCTTTTGTTATCATCTGCCTGCCTCCTTTAACTTTTCCTATCATTCTCTATTTACAATTCCTAAAAGCTGTGAACAGTAATATTATACCAAATATTTTAACAAAATTCCTAATTAAATACTTTTATTGTTCACTCTGCGGCCAATGCAATCTATCCAATACAAAATACCTGCAATTACCCCATGAACCAAAAACCAGTTCCCATCCACCATATATGGATTTACATCCAGCACCAGGACATTCCACTGTCCCGGTAAAATCCCATTTATGCAGATAAAAATATAACAGGACGCAAACACAGCCCCAATTACAGAAGACCAGGATATTTCCATCACCAAAAAAGCAGCCCCTGATATTTCTAAAACCTGTATGATAAAAACTGCAAAACAATTTACAATACAGGTAATGCCTGCCTGACGGAAAACCAGCAAAAAAGGAAACAGAACAATTAAATATGCCGCACGTGAAAGCAAAAGCCATTTTAAATGCGAGACTGTAAAACCCACAAACGAAAGTTCCTTTAAATCCCTGTAAAAAAACAGCTTAAAATCCAGATACTGATACCATATATTAAACAGGATAACAATCTTTTCCGTTAATATGAATGCCGCCAAAGCCTTTTCCTCATCTGCACCAGCCATCGCCTGTTCCTGGTATGGAAGCAACAGAACATAGAAGAACAGAACCGGGCACAAATGCAAAACAGGCTGCTTTTTTATCTGCAGAAATTTCATTCGTAATAAACTTTCCATTGATTCACCTCTCCATACTTCTATACTCAAGACTGTCAAAATTTGCCAATCACAGTTCCTAAGTTCTTGATAACCTGAAAATAACCATCCTCCAAATCAGCTTCACATTCTTCACATTCTGTCAGCGGCCTTTCCGATACCAAAACCCTTGCAAACTCAGCATTTCCAACTGTTTCATACCGCACCACATAATATGGGGCAGACAGCTTTTCCACTTCCTGTCTTTTTATCCGAAATACTTTGCCTGCTGCCATTGCTGCTGTTCCTAATGCGGTCTCCTCCAGCAAAACACTCCCCTGGTTCATAATAATTACCTTTTTACATACAGATTTTACATCCTCCACAAGGTGGGTGGACAGCACTATAATCATTTCCCCCTCCAGGCTTTTTACGGCTTCTGAAAAACGGATGCGCTCTTCCATATCCAGCCCTGCTGTAGGCTCATCAAAAAGAACAACTCCCGGCCGCCCCAAAACTGCCTGCGCAATCCCAACCCGCCGAACCATGCCGCCAGACAGTTTTCTGCACTTCATCCCCGCCTTTTCCTCCATATGTACCATTTCCAGGGCCTTTTCAATCATCTCTTTCCTATGTTTTCCCGGGATTTTCTTCAAACAGGCAAAATACTCCATCTGTTCATATACGGTCAGTTCAGGAAAACAGCCAAATTTTTGTGGCAGATATCCTATACACCTGCAATTTTCAGAATAATCTATGCTCCCACTGTCAGCACATATGACCCCGGCAAGCAGACGCAACAACGTAGTCTTCCCTGCGCCATTCGGCCCAAGCAGTCCGTATACTGCTGGTTCCAAAGAAAGGGAAATTTTATTTACAACAGTCTTTTTTCCATATCTTTTTGATAATTGTTCTATCTTTATCATAACCGCTCCACCATTTCCTTTATAAATCTATCATCATTCCCATATGTACCGGGATTCAGCATGTAACAAGCCAATTCCTTAACAAATTCAGCAGCCCTTCCCTGCCCAATATATTGCCCCACCATATTCAGATACCCTTTCGGAAATCCGTGCTTTTCCCCGAATCCTGCCCATCTCTTTGCTTCTTTTTGATAACACCTTGCCGTCTCTTCCGGCGTTTCCCGGAAACCAAGGGAATACATACTATTTTGTATAATAGCGGAATCACTGCATGCTTTGTTTCTGGCATGGCTTTCCAACACAAAATACTGAAATAACACATCTGCCTTTAAATATTCCGGCGATGCCAAAATGTAGCTGTCAAATACCGCCAAACTATTATTTTCACGGTTTCTTCCCAAATCTTTAGAAGCCATTACTATTTTCCTACCCCTTAAACCAGAAACAAAATAAATTTTTCACTCGGCAATTTTGTGACCGCACTGCTTTCACAAACATTGTATTATGCGCAAATAGCAACACAGAAATGAGGTAAATTATGAAAAAAAGAATACTGCAACCAACAGTTGCGAGATTGGAACGCATAAGTAGATTGTTTATTGGCATTTACTAAGGTATAATTAACATTACTTTGGTGTTTCAGGAGGAAGGGGAAATGGAATTTAAGGAAAAGCTCCAGTTATTGAGGACAGGTATGAAACTGTCACAGGAAGAGCTTGCAGACAAGCTAAATATATCAAGGCAGTCCATAACAAAGTGGGAAAATGGGCAGTCCTTTCCGGATATCCAGAATCTAATACAACTTAGTGGTATTTTAAAGGTATCCATTGACAGGCTTGTAAAGGAAAATGATGCCTGCATGAAAAATATTTTTTATGACACACGTTGTCCTGAGCATGATGTAAAAACTTTTTTGGTGAAAGCAAGAAAGTGCACATATGCAGCAGGAACAAACGAAGTTATGCCTTCACAGCCGGATTCCCATGAATTCCATTATAGAGAAGGGGATTATTTGTATAGGGATATTTATTTTGGCAGCCAGAGATTTGCTGGCGGGGAACGTGTCTGGAAAAAAGATACTATAGTGTGGGCAATGAATTATTATGGCCAGAGCCTAAATGATAATTTTGATATTGTCTTTCTGAAAGAAGCGCTTTCACAGGTGTCGGTTTCTATGCCATTTCGCGGGCCGGAAATTTACCAAAGCGGCGATTATATGTATCAGTGCCATGTGCAGGGGGATTTTGCTTGTTATACTGGAGAAGAAAGAATATATTGCAGGCAGGAAAAAATTTATGTTTGTACATTTCATGGAGGAAATATAGCGTGAATATAAAAGAAATTGAAGTAAGAGACCTGGTAACAAAATCAAATTTGCCGGCAAGCGACTATGTAATAAACCCTTATGTGGGATGTCCGCATGGCTGCAGATATTGCTATGCCAGCTTTATGAAACGGTTTACGAAACACAGTGAGAAATGGGGGAGTTTTATTGATGTTAAGCGGTGCAATAAGCCGCTTAGCAGGAAAACATTAAATGGAAAATCGGTTTTTATGTCATCGGTAACGGACTGCTATAATCCCTTTGAAGAAATGTATGAAAATACGAGAAAAATATTGGAAGAACTGATTCCGATAGAATGTAAATTGGTTGTTTCTACAAAGTCCCATTTGATTTTAAGGGATATTGACTTGTTGAGACAGTGTAAAAATCTGAAAGTTTCAATATCGGTGAATACGTTAGAGGAACAGTTCAAACGGGATATGGACCAGGCAAGCAGTATTCAGAAACGTCTTGAAACGTTGGAAACATTACATGAAAATAGTATTTATACCGTTTTATTTATGTCACCTATTTTCCCAGGGATAACGGACTATAAGGAAATAATCGGGAAAACACGTGGATATGTGGATGAGTACTGGTTTGAGGACTTAAATCTGCGGGGGAGTTATAAAAAAGATATTCTTGCTTATATAAAAAACACCTATCCTCAATTAATAGATTTGTATAATGACATCTATGTAACCGGTAACAGGGAATACTGGAATAATCTTTCTTTAGAAATTGAGGAATATTGCACTATCCATTCCATAAAGTATGTTAATTACTTTTATCATAAAGATTTGGTAAAAGCTAAAAAACTGTAAAGTTATTTTATTCACAGTTCCTTAGCAAAATCCTCATATCTCTCCTCCAAACATTTCTTCAATTTCTTTGTCCCATTCATCAAACATTTCGGGAACTTTGAATTTTCCCTCAGCCACACCAATACGTTTTATTCCTTGGTTTTTCGGAATTAGTGTAATCTGTGTAGCGGCTGTTCCATTCCTTGCCAGATAAATAACATCTTCCTGTTTTGTTTCTAACATCTTTATTAACTTTGACAAATCTGTTTTAGCCTCAAGCATGTTTACCTGTGTCATATCTGCACCTCCTGTTAATATACCTAGTACAGCTAAGTATATTATATGTAATTTTTATAGTATTACTAAGCCTTTGTAATATCTTTTGCTTATGTTAGATAAAACAGCAAGTAAAGCTTCCTGACCTATTACCTTTAATGTATTTTTAACTGCAAAATATAAAATACATAAGACTATTGGACGTATATAGACTAAAAACATATTCATTAAGTATCACTTTAGACAAACATTTAAACAGATATATCTATATGGAAATGTTGGGAAATTAACATTATTCTATATGTACATAATAAAAATTATTAATAAGTATATCTTTTATCTTCTTTTTGTCTAGCTTTGGTAAATCATCCTCTGAAACCAGCGAAAAGGATTCTTCTAAAGGTATTTTTTTTATTAGATGTGACCAATATTTAGTTAACATAGATCTGCTTTGTATCTCGCGGAATCCTTCTTCGATATTGGACAACTTATTAATCTGCAAGGTTAACAATAATATTTCCATCCGTAACACCGAAAAATACATTGACCGTGATGCATCATGGGTTTCATCTCCAAAAAACAATTTATTTTCCTTTATGTCACTACGAATTGCTTCCTGAAGAATCAGATAATTTAATGCTGCTGATATAGCACGTATCGATTCTTCTGGCGCTTCATAATGTTCCAATAGTAATTTTAACCCTTGGAAATCACAATAACATTCTTCAACCAGATGCTGGTATTTTTTGCTGTTTTTAACACCATTCCAATATTCTTCCATGTTAGCTGGACAAACATCCATAAAATATCCATACCTCATTTTAGCAAATTCTTCAAAAGAATAATCTTTAATGACTCTGTCTGTTAAAACAGCCATACATGCATTAACAAATTTATAATAGTCTTCTGGTATACCTGTTGCATGATATGCTGCAATGGATAAATGCCCCAGTTCATGCCCAATTAAAAAATATGATTGTAATGATATCATTTGACGGACTTTATGGCATTCATTTACTTCATCCTCAAACGAATAATTCAATTGGCGGTATTTTCCAGAAAAATATAGGCTCCGAGCCAGGTCATTATTTAGAATCAGCTCCTCTCCAATTAATTTATAAAAGAGTTTTTCCATATCATGTTCATCTTTTCCTGCGAAAATAATGCTATCATAAATATATAATGCTTCTAAAAGACAACAATCATAAATCAAATAAGGTTTTTTCCGTAAATAAAATGCGTTCAGGTTTCGTGTTAGTGTTTCACAATATATCACCTCTGGTATCTGAATCTGTAAATCATTACAACATGTTCCCACAATATCAGTAATTTGCGGCAAATGTTTTAATTCTCTCCTACAACAACGGTCAGCTATCTTTCTTGCAATAATTTCCTCAACCGGAAACATATCCTATTCTCCTTGGCCAGCATCAGAATCAAGAGTTCCTTCTAATTTCTCATTTGTCTCCATTTCCATTTTATCTGTCAATATTTTAGCAATTAACTCTTGTGAAACATTATTAATTTCAATTTTTTGACCATCAATCTTAAGCGAAGAAATTTTCCTTTGTTTTATCAAAGTCTTAATAATTGGTACAACAATAGCAATTATATTAAATGTTAAGCTTATATATAATTCGATGATGGTTAAATCCCCATTAAAACTCTTTTCTGTAATCAAATCAATATCATCATTTAGTTCTGATAATTCAATTAGTTCTGAGACATATTCCAGTTCATCTGTTTCTATTTCAATTTTATGCATAATTATCCTTCCTCTTTAATTCACAATTTTTTCTAACCACAGTATCCTAAAGTATTTTCACATCGTATTGCATTTACCACAAATTTTTCTTGTTTTCCTTTACGGCATTACCACAACATTAAAAGAGCCAGGCAGGGGACTTATTTAATGAGGGTAAAATAAGTCCCTATGTGTACCTGTCCCGATTAATTTTAAAATCATTGCTATGTATGTGGTCTGGTTTGGCTCGTCAAGACAGACTTCAAAAGGAAGCCCATTATAATGTATAGCCTGACGGTAAAAAATTCCCGTCGCTGTACTTAAATCCATTCCCAGGGATCTAAAAAGAGCAGCGGCTTGTTCTTCAATTCTGGTTCTATTCTCAAAGTCATATTTCTTTTATTCGCCATACAAAGCACTCTTTCTTTCATGTTAGCCTGCACTATTATTATATACAATATTCATTTGCCTTGCAAATTCATCGCACATTATTTTCCTTTTCCGAAGTACCTTCTTCCACTACTGTATTTTCACCTATCCCATCTTCCTCTACAATTTTAAGCCCAAGCGTTCCATCAGGATCAAGAATTTTAATCTTCTCCTCGTTCTTTTCTGTTTCCGTTAAAACCTTTTCCTTTCCGGGGCCATCTTTCATTACGGTATTTTTTTCTACCGCCTTTGCCTTAGGTGTGTACTATTAACTCTAAATCATTTTCTCGAATATCAAAACTGCCGCCTGTCCTGCTATTTTCTAAATTAATATACAATGGTTTCTCTTCCAAATCTCCTCCGCCGATAAAAAGTTTCCATTGCGGCTCTATCTCATAACAGCGTATATAAAGGCCACTACCCCCTTCTTTATATTGATACTTTTCAAAATCATCCCATGAAAGCTCCTGTTTTTTCTTTGATAAACGAATAACATCGTCTAATGTAATCTGTTGTAACATTTCTGTTTGTCCACCATGCACTTGAACCCATGAGTTACGCAGTTCTCCTGCTAAAACAGTACAACCTCCTGCAATAAGCATAACAATAACCCTTGCTGCATTGTCAATTTTCAATCTATGCTGATACATTTTATCTCCTTAAGAACTGTTAAGAATTAATTTGAACAACTTGCTTGCCTGTTTTTCCAATCGCTACATCAAAAAGCCTCGCCGTAGCCCACTACACCTGCGTTTTTTTCTTTGCGCTTGAAAAAACATCGTTCGTAACTTGTTCATTTAATTTCTTAACAGTTCCTTAATTCTTTACAGTTCCTTAACAAAGGGTAAACGTTTCCCTTTTCCTGTGAAAATCTATGAATCATATAGCAGCATATGTATTCTCTAGTTACTATTCACGGTCATCTCTGGAAAAAGACTAAAATCGTTGTGCTTGCACATAAGATTTAGCCCTTTTCCAGAAATTGACTGTAAAGGCTGTTCTTTTTTCATAAGATAGACAAATTTGCATAGCAATGACCTATGCCGAAGACAGAGGGTCTATCGCATGAAAAAGAATGGCCGTGAATAGTAACATTCTCTAGCATATGCTGCCATACAACTTACTGGTTACGATTCACACTCTTTTAAACAAAAACAAGAATCCAATTATTTCATATTTAATTCCACTTCCTGCTTATCAACAGCCTTTTTAGTTACCTGTTCCATATACGTTTCCCATTCCTTTTCATCCACTTCAGTTTCCTGCGTTACCCTGTCTTTCTCGCAATACTGCTCCTTCAAACTCTGCTGGTAAGCCAGAATCGTCCCTTTGATTAGATTCCTTTCCCTCACATATTCCCAATATGCGTCCTCATCCTCAAAAGCGCTAATTAACTCCTGGACTACATCTGCATTTTCAGATGCTTCCACTACCTCTTTTAATTCTGCCATTTCCTTGTCAAGTTCCGCATCACTTATCTGGAATCCATTTTTAACTGCTTCCTCATACAACGCCTTCTCTTCAATCAATTCCTGTACAGCATCTTCCTCACTGAGCACATTTTTACTATACTTTGACAGCTCGCATCTTATATTTACTTCCTTCTGGCTGACTGCAATATTTTTCCCTTCCGCAACAATACGGCTATCACTTTCTTTTAACTCATTCTCCAAAACCGTACCAACTTTTTTATATGTTGACTCTGCACCAGCTTTGTCTGCCTGTTTCCATGCACCTGCCAAGGTAATCGGCAAAATACATCCTGCTGCTAATAAACCATATACTATTTTGTTTTTCATTATTCTCTCCCCCTTTTTATAGCCCTAAAGACATTTTAATCTTTCCAGATTGATATGGCTGCAGTACAAAGCTATCATTTCCTATAGAAAAACTCATTTGTGCATAATAAGTGTTATTTTTCTGATATTGGACACTTGTACTGCTATGCTGTGAAAAGAGAACCTTTGTTTCTTTAGATACTATATAATCTTGAAATTTCCAGTCAGAAAATGATTTATAAACATTCCCCGCAGAGGTAAAATGTTTTGGAAATGTTACATTACGTGCATTAATGCTGGCATTACCGATAACTGTCATTCCCAAAAGCCTGACCGTTCCGTATATTTGACTTTATTCCCCTCTGTTGCATAAGATTCTCTTATATTCCCTTCCACTGTAACCCCACAAACTGCGCCACTTGTATCTACAAATGAATAACTCTTTTTAAATGGCTGCTTTTTTTGTGTAGCCGCACTGGCACTGGTAGCTGGGAACTCAAATATTACTCCTGCTAAACAAATCATTAATACTAAATATTCAGTCACATTTTTAAACTTCATTGTCTCTCCCTCCAATAAATATTATTTTATCCTATGCTGCTTCTTTTAAAACATACTTAAACAACTTTTCACATATTTAATCACCTCCACATCAAAATTTGTATTTAATATTTCATTACAAAAACCTCTTTCACCTCCCTTCCCTAACTATAACGATATTAAAACGCCATTTGTTACACTTCTTAGTAAATTTTTGAAAAAATATTTACTAAACTTTCTACCCCCTTAATTTAAAAATATGTTTTTGTTGATGAAGTGACAGTTTTTATCTCTTTACTATTATCCTTTTGATAATATGTAACGGTTGCCTGCACTCTATAATTTCCTTTCGATGACAAAGAATATGTTTTCGCAAAATTCAATGACAAAGCTTCTGTTGCTTTTTCCCACGATTGAACATCTTTCCATTTGCCATTCTCATTTTTTTGCAACTTCACTGTTATGCCAATCTTCTTTACATCATTCTGCCCAGACGCATACACCCTCACTTCTGCAACCTTTCCAGAAATTGTCAATCCTGCTATCTGTTTTGCACCTATTAACGATTGTACAATAATTTCCTCTCCAGCTTTTTCGTCCACCTCCTTTGCCGCTGCATAATTTCCTGGCAATAACATAGCAGTTCCCATTGCTGCCATTGTCAGATAAAATATCATTTTTCGGTTTCTCATAATAAAAACCCTCCTTTCATTAACTATAACGAATGAAAAGAGGGTTTTGTTACACATTTAATAATATTTTTATTTTTCTTCATACAAACTTTCCGCCATATATAACACTTCCTTTACTTCTACTCCTGTAAAAGTAACCATATTTTCAAAAACATCATCATTCCACATCAATATAATTGTACCATCTTCCTTATAACAAAGCTTTGCCTCAAATGCCGCCACTGACACCCTATCTACTTTAACAAATTCATTATCGCGAAGTTCTATATTATCTTCATTAATTTCTATCGAGCTGAAAAGTATCATTCCCTTTTCATTTTCTGTTTTCCAAGTCGTATCATATACCTTAAACAAATTTGTATTAATATCCTTATATGCCAATTCAAACCCTTCCGGCACATATGTCGGTATCATATGTTTCCTGATAACCCCTTTTTCCTCTGCCCCATCTTTCTTCTGGAACTGTACTTTATCCATATCCCCCTGGTTTACAATAAATTCCTTCCAGGGATTCATGCCAAAATATTTTGCGCTGATATGGGAAGCTCCCGCTAGGATAATACCGCAGACAAACAGGATAGAAGCTGCCTTGGCAATTTTCCCTCCCAGCGCTGCATGGCGGCCATACCGTTTCTGGTTTTTTATCAGGCGCTGCATCTTCTTTTCAAAAGCAGGGGAAAAGATATGTTCTGGCTGATTGTCATATTTTTTACAATACGCATCTAACTGAACGTCAGAATATTCTTCCAAAACCCTCCTCATTTCACTATCATCCATCTAATCTCCCCGATTCTGCCCATCTTTCAGAAACTTCCAGGCTGCAAGCTTTTTTTCTAATTCCTTCTTTGCGCGGCTCAGGGTTACCCTGACTGTTCCTTCCCTTTTCTTTAAAAAGGCGGCAATCTCACGGTTGCTGAACCCATGCACATATTTTAACTGCAAAATATGTGCTTACTCTGGCTTCAGCCCTTTTATTGCCTCAAACACTCTATCCTGCACCGCGTCTTCCGTACAGGCCTCTTCCTCTAACTGTTCTTCTTCGAACAGAACCAACTCTTTTCCTGTCCACTTACGGTAAATATCTATTGCGGCACTTTTCGTAGTGAGAATGATATACTTCTTTGTTGTACTGCAGTCTATTTCACCTATTTTAGAAATATTTTTTACCAGACGGCAGAACGCCTCCTGCACCGCATCTTCTGCCAGGCCCGCGTCACCCAGAATATCCTTTGCTATCCAATACATTAAATTTCTGTAAGAATAATATATTGCTTCAAATTTACTTTTATCCTCTGGGCTTTCAAGCACCATCAAAAACAGCATGCCACTCCCTCATTTCCCCTATTTTTTCTTCTGTCCCTATAAAACCGTTTTAACCCCTTATTTTATCCTGATACGGTATACAACAGGCTTGTCGCTCTTTACAAATGGTGCATGGATTATCATTTTATCTGCTTCCCTTGTATATTCCGTCTTTTCTTCATAGCCAAGTACACTAAACTCTGTAATAATCGCATGGAAATCCTTGCTATCCTCACCCATGCAGTTTACTACGATATCTTCCCCCTCCTGTTTCATTGGAATAACGTAAATGCAGTCCCCTTTACAGGTAAAACGGATATCGGTAGAATCAAAATCTTTACGCCCCTCCTCTGAGAACATGCCTTCCACAACTTCTGTGCTTCCTTCCGCCTGTACGCGCCAAGGATGGGTATCATAGATTGCTTCACCATTCACATCCATCCATCCGCCGATTTCTTCCAAAAGCTTTACTTCTTCTTCACAAATCGTCCCGTCTGCCTTTGGCCCGACATTCAAAAGAAGGCATCCGTTTTTACTGACAATATCTACCAAATCCTGCAAAATATCTTTGGATGTCTTAAAACGGTTCTGCTCTGTATAGCACCAGGAATTAAATGCCATAGAAGTATCTGCCTGCCAGCAGAATGGCTTTGCATTGGAAAAATGCCCCCGTTCCATATCAAAAATACCCGTCCCAAGCATCATTGCATCATGCTTATAGGAAATTGCAACTTCTTTCCCCCACTCAAGCCCGCGGTTATAATAATATGCCGCAAATTTTTTCAGGTATGGCTTTACGGAATCATGCTGAATCCACCAGTCAAAGTAAACCATGGACGGCTGGTATTTCTCCACCAGTTCAACATTGCGCGCCAGCCAGTCCTCCAAAAAATCCTGTGGAGGGTCCGGACTGAATAAATCCTGGTTGTCCGGCTCCGGCATAGATGGATAATAAAAATCCCCAAGCTTTAAAGGCTCCTTTACGTCACTGTCAAACTCTTTGCCATGCCCAAAGAAAAAGGCATGCTCCACCCTATGGTTTGACTCGCAGAACACAAGTCCCTCCTCCTGGATTGCTTCTTTTAACTCCCCAAGCACATCCCGTTTCATGGCCATATTTTTTACATTCCATTCACTGATTTCAGAATCATACATCTGGAATCCATCATGATGCTCTGCAACCGGCATGACATAACGCGCACCTGCTTTTTTAAATAACTTTACCCACTCCTTTGGATTAAACCTTGGCGCAGTAAACATCGGGATAAAATCTTTGTAGCCAAATTCTGTATGTTCCCCAAAAGTCTTACGGTGGTGTTCCCATTCCTCCATGCTTTGTATATACATATTCCTGGAATACCACTCATTCCGAAATGCCGGGACACTAAAAAGCCCCCAGTGGATAAAAATACCAAACTTGGCATTCCGAAACCATTTTGGCGCCTCATAATCCGCAAATGTCAGCCAATCTGGCTTATAAGGGCCTTTTTCAATTACTTCCTCTGCAATTTTTAAATACTTCTCCTGTACTGTCATCTTTTCTCATACCACCCGCCGGGAGCGTCTTTTTAATCCATTTCTGACTTCCCGCCAGCAGGCAGTTTCCTCCTTCCATTTTTAATTTATATTCTGAACTCGTATAATGTCCATTACCTCCGGCGCTTTACTGAAAAGTACCTTTATTTTCTGCTGTGGATGCGGGCAGCTTTCTATCTCCTGACCTTTATCATCTAACATTTTTTCGACGGTAACAAGAAGGTTATCCCCGCCTGGCTTCATAATTTCTACCGTATCGCCTACACAAAACTTATTCTTCTGCTCTAAAGCTGCATAACCATCCCCGTCCACTTCCTGTATTATCCCAAGATAAACATAACCTTTCACATAAGTATTGTTATCATAAATCTGTGATTCATGTGTTGTCGGTCCATAGTAAAACCCTGTTGTATACTGGCGGTAAGTACATTTAGAAATCTCCTGCATATAGTAATCTTTCCTAGACTCATAAAGTTCTGGCGAAGCAAAATAATCATCAATCGCCTGGCGGTATGTCCTTGCCACATCTGCCACATAAAGAGCCGTTTTCATACGCCCCTCGATTTTAAAACTGTCTATGCCTGCATTCACCAAATCAGGGATATGCTCGATCATACATAAATCCTTGGAATTAAAAATATATGTCCCACGTTCATTTTCTTCAATTGGAAGATATTCCCCTGGCCGGTTTTCTTCCACAATATAATATTTCCAGCGGCATGGGTGGGTGCAGGCGCCAAGGTTTGCATCCCTTCCTGTAAAATAATTGCTTAAAAGACACCGCCCCGAATAAGAAATGCACATTGCCCCATGTACAAAACTTTCAATCTCCAAATCGTCCGGTATATTTCTCCTTATCTCCCCTATTTCTTCTATAGACAGCTCCCGTGCCGAAACAACCCTTTTTACACCAAGCTTATGCCAAAACTGATAGGTCGCATAATTTACATTATTACTTTGCGTACTGATATGGACTTCTATTTCCGGGCAAACTTCCTGTGCAATGGAAAATACGCCTGGGTCTGAAATGATAAGCGCATCCGGTCCTATTTCCTTTAATTCCCAAAAATATTTCCTGACGCCCTCTAAATCTCTGTTATGGGCCGTAATGTTTGCTGTTACAAATACACGCTTCCCATATTTGTTGGCAAATGCAATTCCCTCTTTCATATCTTCACTGGAAAAATTTTTTGCCTTGGCACGCAGCCCATATAAATCACCGCCAATATAGACAGCATCCGCACCATACAATACCGCAACCTTTAAAACTTCCAGGCTTCCCGCAGGCACAAGCAACTCTGGCTTTCCATTTTCTAACATAAATCAATTCCTTTCCTTTTTCAATACAGACAGTGATACGCCATCCCCTACCGGCAAAATCACAGTATCCAGATTTTCGGAATGTGTCAGCCGATAAAGGTATTCCCGCATCCTTCCATGAATCGTGCGGTCTCTTCTTGTAACGGCATAACGTGACTGGATAACATCGCCATCCTGCAAGACATTGTCTGTAACAAGCATTCCGCCTTCCGGCAGCAGCCCCAGAACAAATGGCAGGAAGTTCAAGTATTGCCCTTTTGCTGCATCCATAAAAATAAAATCATATTTTTTCCTTTTATCTGATAACTCCTGCAATATATCGGCGGCATCTCCCTCATAAAGATGTATCCTATCCGTTTTCCCATATTTCTTAAAGTTCCTTTTTGCCTCCTTTAAACGTACAGGAACCTTTTCAATGGTATCAATCTCTGCTTCCCCGGCAGCCTCGCTCATCAGCATACCAGAAAAACCGATGGCAGTACCAATTTCAAGGATTGCCTTCGGTTTTCTGACCTGGAGAAGAAAAACTAGCAGGGACTGCATAGAACGCCTGATTACAGGAACTCCGCCTGCCAGTGCTTCTTTCTCTACTTCTTTTAAATATTCCGGAATCTGCCAGCTTAATGAATCAATATATGTCGTAAGCCTTTCATCAACTATCATAACTCCACTCTTTCTGCCACACCGCATAAAACGGAAATCCAGGCAAAGCACATACAAATCTTATTCATCCACTGCCAGCCTGTCAATTATCTCCTCATAATCCATAGCGGTGTTCAGCAAATAAGAACCTGGGTATAACTTTGTCCTTTCCCGTTCCATCATCAATGTCCTTGTATAAAAACTATACGGATTTACAATCAGCCCTTCTTTTGAAAGGCGTTTCGCAACCTGGAACATTGTATCGTCTTCTTCTACCAGAAAATCAATATCCCTTCCCGGCGCTTCATCTTTTGAAACAGAACCAAACACCTCATAGCAAAACTGGTATGTTACCTTGCAGCCGCCAGCAATAGCAGACAAAATAAGCAATACCAAAAGCATCTCTATCACAAGCAAAACCGCATGGTATAATAGATGAAATACTACATTGATTTCCTCACTCCGCTCCTGCATCTATTCCTCCAAAAATTCGGTTTCAATCTGCGCACTCTCCAAAAATCTCTCCTGAAGCCTCCGTATCATATGGCAATATTGATGTTCTGCCGCCAAAAACTCACTGGAAAGCCCATTACTTTGTAAATCCCTAAACTCCTTCTGCAGTTCATTATTTGCATGGACAGCACGCGTATTGTCGCTCATCTGCAAGACAATGCTCCTTCGGCGAAATTCCCCCACACGGCGGTACAAATCCGGCTGCGCCTTTAACCGTTCCAGCAGGTTTTTATATTGATTGTATTCCTTTGTCTCTGGAAGCCTCTTAACTACCTCTTCCATTAAAAGCTCTACTTCATTCACGGAATCCCCCCTTTTCCAAATGTCCTTTAAATCCTAATCAATCTCCATAATAATTGGAAGGATCATTGGATTTCTCTTCATCTTTTTCCAGAGATAATCACTTAAACTGTCTTTAATCTCTGTCTTAATCTTTGTCCAGTCGGAAACATTGTTGTCCAGGCAGCGTTCCAGCGCAGCATAGACAATGCTTTTTGCCTCATCCATCAGGTATTCTGATTCCCTGACATAGACAAAGCCCCTGGAAACAATATCCGGTCCGGCCAGAAGCTGGTTTGTATATTTTTCCAGTGTCAGAACAATAATGATCAGACCATTTTCTGATAAATGCTGCCTGTCACGAAGCACAATATTCCCAACATCGCCAACCCCAAGCCCATCTACCATTATTCCCTGTGCCTGGACTTTCCCTACAAGATGCGCACGCTGCGGGCTAATTTCAAGGACATCGCCAGAAGAAAGAATAATTGTATTCTCCTTCGGGATTCCCATCTCCTGTGCCAGTTCTGCATGCGCTTTTAAATGTTGGTATTCTCCATGGACTGGTATTGCATATTGCGGCTTTGTCAACGCATAAATCAGCTTTACTTCTTCCTGGCAGGCATGGCCGGACACATGGGTATCCTGTACAATAACCTTTGCCCCCTTTTCCGAAAGCTCATTAATCACCTTTGATACCGATTTTTCATTCCCAGGAATTGGGCGGGAACTGAAAATCACCGTATCGCCAGGTTCAATTGACACCTTCCTGTGGATATTTGCCGCCATACGGGACAACGCCGCCATCGCCTCCCCCTGGCTTCCTGTTGTTATCAAAACCAATTTTTCCGGCGGATAATTCTTCATCTGTTCCATTTCAATCAATATATTTTCCGGAACATTTAAATAACCAAGCTCTGTTGCCGTTGTCATGACATTTACCATGCTCCTGCCTTCCACAACGACTTTCCTGCCAAACTTCTCAGCAGAATTAATTACCTGCTGCACCCTGTCAACATTTGATGCAAAAGTCGCAACAATAATCCGATGCTTTTCATTTTCAGCAAAAATATTGTCAAAAGTTTTTCCAACTGTCCTTTCAGACATTGTAAAACCCGGTTTCATAATATTTGTACTGTCCCCCATTAACGCCAGGACGCCTTTTTTCCCAAGTTCCCCAAAACGCTGCAAGTCAATCGTGTCTCCATTTACCGGCGTAAAATCCACCTTAAAATCCCCTGTATGGACCACAATCCCTACCGGGCTGAAAATTGCCAGCGCCGCCGCATCCGAAATACTGTGGTTTGTACGGATAAACTCTATCCTAAAACATCCCAGGTTAATTGCCTGCCCATAGCTAACCACTTTTCTCTTTACAGGATTTGGGAGCACATGCTCTTTCAGTTTATTTTCAATCAGCCCCATTGTAAGCTTTGTCGCATAAACTGGTACATTAACTTCTTTCAGGACATAGGGGAGGGCGCCAATATGGTCTTCATGGCCATGCGTAATTACAAATGCCTTTACTTTTTCAATATTCTCCTTCAAATATGAGATATCCGGAATAACCAGGTCAATTCCTAACATATCGTCTTCCGGAAAAGACAAACCGCAGTCCACAACCACAATGCTGTCATCATATTCAAATGCTGTAATATTCATCCCAATCTGTTCCAGTCCGCCCAATGGAATGATTTTCAGCCCCTTCCCAAACTCTACCGGCTCACCTTTCTTTGCCTTCTTTTTCGAAGCCGGCTTTTTTACAGGCTCTGTAATCACATCTTTTTCCTTTTCCGCTGCTTTTGCTTTCCTTGTAACAGTATGGCGTATTGCTTTTTTGGGCGCGTCTTTCTTATCCCCCAGTTTCTGTTCTGCTGTATCCACAGCCTTTGATGAACGCTTTACCGCTTTTTTTGCTTTTGCAATCCCCTCGCTTATTATACCGTCCTGATTCTCTACTTCCTTCTTCACAAATCTACCCTGCCTTTCCTTTGCATTTATATTCACATATTATATTTCCAGTTCTACATCCTCTAATAATTCGGCAAATATTTTTGATACTGCTTCTAATTCTGTATCTTCCTCAACCATTTCATAGACTGCCTGTCCATCCTGCCCTTCCACTTCGCGCATAATATAGGCATCTGCCTCTTCTTCCCCGCTGTCTGCCACCAAAAGATAGGTAATACCGCCAAGCATAGTTTCCTCCACTATATAAAACGGCACTTTTTCCCCATTCTCTGTCTCAAACTCAATACAATCCGATTTTTCTTCCATATCTTCTCCTTCATTCCCACGCACGCAATAAGCCCAGCACAAACTTCAAGAAACTGAAAGCCCCTTTGCACCTGGCGGCTGCGCGCTGGTCAAATCCCCCGCAGCCTGCTGCAAGCTACTGATTTTTTGGTACACCAAAAAAAGGTTACCACCCACTATGTGAACAGTAACAAAAAAGCGCACTTCTTGCGTTTTTTCCGCACGCACACTTTTATGTAATAAGAAATTGTGCTGTAACATAATGGGTACAAGGGACGCCAACACAAACGATGCCCCTTTTTAATTTCCCGCAATACTTTCCAGGTAGCTTTTTAAAATCAGGCTCGCCGCTATCTTATCAATATATTCTTTACGGTCTTTTAAAGCAACGCTGCCCTCGGCCAATGCTGCGTCTGCTAAAACTGTCGTCAGACGCTCGTCCCAAAATATAACTTCCAGCCCGCTCCTCTGGTGTACCATCTGTGCAAATTCACGTGTCTTCTCACAGCGCTCCCCTTCTTCATTGTTCAGCTTTTTTGGAAGGCCCACCACTACTTTTTCCACATCGTATTCTTCCATCAGCTCCTCAATACGGGCAAGCGTCTTACGCAGTTTCGTCTCCCTGTCCCGCTTAATCGTCTCAACTGGCTGCGCTGTCAATAGCAGCTCATCGCTGACTGCAACTCCAACTGTTTTGGCCCCATAGTCCAAACCCATTATTCTCATATTTCACCTGTTATTCTTTCCGCACAGCCTACAAAAAATTATTCCTAATATAATCTTCTAATAATAACTCAATGATCTCATCCCGCTCTACACGCCGAATCAGGCTTCTCGCCCCCTTATGGCTTGTAATATAGGTCGGGTCGCCTGACATCACATACCCTACAATTTGGTTCACAGGATTATACCCCTTCTCTGTAAGTGCCTCATAAACGTCTGCTATCACATCTTTTACTTCAATGTCCTGATCTTTTTGTACCTTGAAGTACTGTGTGTTATTAATTTCCTGCATAATAGCACTGTCCTCCATTCTTTATCACGTACTCTCATCTACCCTCTATAGTAATATAACTTATATAAAAATACAACTGTTTTTTAAATTCTTTCACATTCAATTGTTACTGCCTGTTACTATTCACGGTCATTTATTGTTATTTTCCGCAAAGCCCCTTTTTATGCTACATTTCATAAAGCACTATTCTTTCCTTTTACAGTTATTTCTTAGTTTCTATGAATTTTTAGTTCCAATTTAGTTCCAGAATGATTGCAATATAATATTTTTTCGGGCTGAAAGCCAGCACTTGAAACTGCCTAAGAATTGTGATATATTAAACATAAAGAAGGACACCTGTTGGCAACAGATGTCCCACAGGAGCTGCCAACAGACGGTTAGCCCAGAATATGTTTAACTAAAATAGTCGCACAGTTTTCCAGACGGGGCGGCTATTTTTGTGTTTTATGACTGTCCTTGCTTCCGATGGCATATCCAAGACCAAACACTGTCAGCACAAGGCTTATTACTGCTATCAATCCTTCAATCGTCAACATACACACATCCCTCCTTTTCAGATTCCCTTTCGGGTTTCTATGTAAACGGAGGGTCACAGTCCCTCCGAAGAGGGCTAACCGCCTACCATCCTAGTAGTCCCAAAAAATACTACCACAATTCGACATGAATAGCAATATCCGCTTATTTCAATTCCCCGGTTAAAATCTCTTCCGTCAAACGCCCCGTTATGCGGACATCTGCAACCGCATTACAAAGTCTTTCTGCTTTATAAATCCCGTCGGCCTTTACGGCGGTTCTGACGTATCTTTCACTATAGCCAGCCAGGTAATTTACGCCCCCAATCTGCACAATCTCCTCAAAAAGCACCTCTTCTTCCGTACCATATAAGCCTTCCTGGTATCTTTTTTCCAACCCCTGTCCAACTGCAATCAATCTGCTGCTCCGTTCGGCCTTTACCTGTTCTGAAACCTGGCCTTCCATAGCGTCTGCCATCGTGCCATGCCTTCTGGAATACTTAAATACATGCATCTGTGAAAAAGCCGCCCTTTGTACAAAATCACAGGTTTTTTCAAATTCTTCCCGGGTTTCCTGCGGAAAGCCTGCAATCACATCTGTTGTAATTGCAGGGGCTGTAAAATATTCCCTTAAAAGCTGCACACAATCCAAATATTCCTCTGTTGTATAATGGCGGTTCATCCTGCGCAAGGTCGCGTCACAGCCGCTTTGCAAAGACAGATGGAAATGCGGGCAGACTTTTGGAATCCTGCAAAGTTCTTTTACAAACCCCTCTGTAATAATCCTTGGCTCTAAAGAGCCAAGACGGATTCTTGCAATCCCTTCTACTTGCGAAACAGCGGACAAAAGCCCTAAAAGCGGCTTTCCCTGCAAATCAGTAAAACTCTTTTTATCTGTAAAATCCATTCCATAAGAAGACAGGTGGATTCCTGTAATTACCACCTCCCTGACCCCTTCCGCGGCCAGCTGCCCTGCTTCCTTTACCACATCTTCTGCCGCCCTGCTTTTTAACGGCCCCCGTACATATGGGATAATACAATATGTGCAATACTGGCTGCACCCATCCTGGACTTTTATATATGCCCTGGTATGTTTTTTTACGTCCTCTTCCTTCCCTGTCCCAGACGCTAAAACTGCAGCACAGCGCTCCCGCTGTAATTTTCCCACCTTTTCTAACAGCTTATCCTTCTCTGCATTCGGGACAAACAAGTCCACAAATGTATGCAGTTCTGCTTCCACCCCGGCCTTTTCCCGGGAATTTCCGATATCGTCCATTTTTTTTCCGGCGGAATCCACGTAACAGCCTGCCGCCACTACAATTGCATCCTGGTTATTCCGGCGGGCGCGGTGCAGCATTTTCCTGGATTTCCGGTCTGCAATATTTGTAACCGTACAGGTATTGATAATATAGATATCTGCCTTCTCTTCAAATGAAACAACCTGATATCCCGCCTCTTCAAACTGCTGCTTCATCTTTTCTGTCTCATAATAATTCACCTTGCAGCCCAGAGATAAAAACCCAACTTTCAAATCCGTCCCTCCATTCTTACTTTTTGTTACTTTTTGTTACTAATCCCAGCTCTTTTTAGCAACATTGTATATTGACTTTTTTCCTCAAAATGTCTAGTATACTAATATAAACTAAAAGGAGGTAATTTTACATGAAAACTGTAAAGATTTCTTTAAACTCAATTGATAAGGTAAAGGCGTTTGTAAATGATGTGACAAAGTTCAACACTGACTTCGATTTAGTATCCGGGAGATATGTAATTGATGCAAAATCCATTATGGGTATTTTCAGTCTTGACCTTTCTAAACCAATTGACCTGAATATTCATGATGATGAAGGCATGGATGAAATCCTTGACATATTAGCGCCTTACATCGTTGAATAGCCAGCCGCCTTCTTTTATGGGGCATATGTAATTTAGGGTGTTTACTGAAGCTCTCTGGATTACACTGCTACATAGTCATAAAACAAACCAGAGAACACCGGCGGTGTTCTCTTTTTGTTTGTATTCTGCAGCATAACGATTCCATTCATTTATCGGCAGCCCCGCCTACTCATCTATTTCAACAACCTCTATTGTGTCCATTGCTGTCTGCAGCAATTCCCCTATCCTCTCTGACAGAGATTCCTCAGAACGGCGGATTACCGGTATCTCCGGCTTCGTTACCGGATGTTTTGCCACAAATATCGTACAGCAGTCTTCAAACGGCAGGATAGAAGTCTCATATGTCCCTATCTTTTCCGCAATATCTACAATATCCTGTTTATCAAACCCAATCAGCGGACGGTATACCGGAAGCGTACAGACGTCATTTGTTGCCGCAAGGCTGTGCATTGTCTGGCTTGCCACCTGTCCAATGCTCTCCCCGGTAATCAGCCCCAGGCAGTCCGTCTCCTTTGCAATTGTCTCTGCTATCCTCATCATATAACGGCGCATAATAATTGTCAGCTCTTCATGCGGGCACTGCTCATAAATATACATCTGGATATCTGTAAAATTCACAATATGAAGCCTGATTGGCCCTGTATAACGCGAAATCAGCCTGGCCAGATCAACCACCTTCTGCTTTGCCCTGTCGCTTGTATAAGGCGGCGCATGAAAATAGACGGCATCTACATATACACCCCTTTTGGCTATCATATACCCTGCTACCGGGCTGTCAATCCCTCCAGACAGCAAAAGCATTGCTTTTCCATTTGTGCCAAGCGGCATACCGCACGCCGCCGCATACGACTTTGCATAGACATACGCCTTCTCACGGACCTCTACCCAGATAAACACCTCAGGATGATGTACATCTACTGACAAATGCGGGAAACGCCCAAGAAGGTATGCTCCCATCTCCATGCAGATTTCAGGGGAAGTATAAGGGTAGTGTTTATCACTCCGCCTGGATTTCACTTTAAACGTAAACTTCTCTTCACCATACTGCATTTCAATAAAATTCCCAACTTCTTTCGTCAGTTTTTCCCAGGACTTGTCCTCAATTACCTGTACCGGGCTAATAGAGGACACTCCAAAGACGCGGCTCATTGCCTCAATCGCATCCTCAAAATCAAACTCACCCTCTGCTTCTACAAAAATCCTCCCCTGCTCGCGCGTTACCGTAAATTCACCCTCCAGCTTTTCCAGGCGGCGCCGTACCTGTGCGCAAAGCGCATTTTCAAATTTATAACGGTTTTTCCCTTTTATCCCGATTTCTGCATATTTTAATAAAAATGCCTGATACACTTTTCCTTTCTCCCTTCTTAGGAACTGTTAAGAATGAATTTCTTAACAGTTCCTTAATGTTACTATCCACGGTCATTCTTTTTCATGTGGTAACTCCTCTGCCTATGGCATATTCCATAAAAGTTAACAGAAAACTTATTGCCTTGTAAACCTGCGCAGCACAGGGAGAAGCTTTCCGACCATGCTGACAGCATATTGCACCTGCTCTTGTGTTGTTAACACAGAAAGGCTGAAACGCAGCGTAGAATCCAAATATTCATTCTGCACGCCAATTGCCTGCAATGTGCCGCTAAGCTCAGGATGATTGGAAGAACATGCAGAACCGGAAGATACATAGACGCCCTCCTGTGCCAGTGCATGAAGCATTACCTCACTTTTTACGGAAGCAAACCCTGCGCTCACAATATGGGGCGCTGCCTCCTCTGGTAAAATCCCATCCATCCCATGGACTGCAACGCCCTCGTACTGCAATAGCCCTTCGGTTAACAATTTTTTAAGATAATATAACTTTTCTGTTTTTTCTGAATGATTTTGGTATATTTCATTTACTGCAGCGCCAAGCCCGGCAATCCCCGGCACATTTTCCGTCCCGGAACGCATTCCCTTCTGCTGGCCGCCGCCAAAGAGGATTGGACGTATTTTCACCCCATCCCGAACATATAAAAAACCAGTGCCTTTCGCCCCATGTATCTTATGCCCACTGACAGACATCAAATCAACCCCAAGCCTTTTTGGTGCAATCTTATATTTTCCAAATGCCTGAATCGCATCTGTATGGAATATGGCGTCTGGTTTTTCATGATGGAGCATTTTCCCGATTTCAGCAACCGGCTGAATGCTCCCAATCTCATTGTTAGCATAAATAACAGAAACAAGCATTGTGTCTTCCCGCAATGCCTGTTTTACCTGCTCTGCCAAAACCCTTCCATTCTTATCAACTGGAAGATACGTCACTTCAAACCCCATTTCTTCCAGATATCCCAACGGTTCATGGACAGACGCATGTTCAATCCTGGTCGTAATGATATGCCTCCCTGCCCTTTTATTTGCTAACGCTGTCCCAATCAATGCCATATTGTTGGATTCCGTGCCGCCAGAAGTAAAAATAATTTCCTTTGGCTGGCATTTTAATTTCCCTGCAATAATTTCCGCCGCTTCTTTTATATATTGCTCTGCAACAATCCCCTTTGTATGCCTGGAAGACGGGTTCCCAAAATCTTCTTCCATCACTTTCCCCATGATTTCTTTAACTTCCGGAAAAACCGGGGTCGTTGCCGCATTATCCAAATATGCTTCCATTTTACCGCTCCTGTCTGTCATTTACCGCTGCATCTGGAACATCATAATAGCCAAAAGCGCCATCCCTGCAGTTTCTGTACGCAAAATCCTCTTCCCAAGCGTAATCGGCCTAATACCCGCTTCCATAGCCTTTTTTACCTCTTCTGCCTCGAAACCTCCCTCCGGCCCTATAAAAATACCAACCGAAGATTCCCTGCAGGCAGCTGCAACGATTTCCCTGGACTGATTGATACCGTCCTGCAATTCATATGGTATCATATTGTACTCTAAGAGTTTTGCCATGTCAAACGCTTCTTCCAGCATGACAGGGGCATGTACCAAAGGGATAATCCCCCTGTCGCATTGTTTTGCCGCAGATTCTGCAATCGCCTGCCACCGTTCCAGCTTCTTCGCCGTCTTATTTCCATCCGCTAATTTCACAACACAGCGTTTTGTAAAAACCGGAACAATCCTGGAAACGCCCAGTTCCACTGCTTTTTGTATAATAAACTCCATTTTATCTTTTTTGGGGATTCCCTGGAACAATGTAATTTTTGCTGGAAGCTCTGTCCCTGTTTCCTGCACTTTTTCCACTTGCAGAACCACTTTTTCCCTGCCCATCGAAAAAATCCTGGAAACATAATCTTTCCCCTGCCCATTGCAGGCGACCACCCAATCCCCGGTTTCCATCCGCAGGACATTGCAGATATGGTTTACATCGCTTCCAGTAATTGTAATTTGATTTCCTATCACCTGTTCCTCTGAAATATAAAAACGATACACGAACTTTTTCCTTCCTATTGGTATAATGTGCCACAATATCATACCAAAAGAAAGGGGAATTGTCCACTCTGCTGTGTGGCATTCCCCTTTTTAAATTTCGATGAATTGCGATCCACCTATGGCCAAAAAGCAATTTTCAGACACACTCTAATGCATTAATTTGCTGCTTTCTTAATTACAGATACTTATCCAGTGTAGAATTTGACCTGCCTGTAACCGAATATACGCCATTATACGTATAAGATGATGCATTACGGTTAGAATTTGCTGCGCTGTTTGCAAGATTTGCAACCTCTGATGTTTTTGTCGTCAGGCTGTAGCCATAAGAACCCATTCCCGCAAACAGGCTGGAAGCCGTCGTTACTTTTGCCTTTGCCTCTTTGAACTTATCTTCATCAAATGTCAGCTTATTATCCTTGCCAATTGAGATTCCAAGATCCTTAAACAAGTTTTTATTAGAAGCCGTCTGCTTTACAACACGGAGTGTCTTGCTCAAAATCCCCTTGTTATCCACGCCGCCTGAGGAATCCAGATAAGAATTATATGCTTCTACAAACTGTTTTAAATTTTTCTGTAGTTTTTCTGTATCATAGATGAAATTCCCCTTTTCATCCCTGTCTCCCTGTCCGTCCTTATCCTTATCGACAGGCTTGTAAAGATCGGAAGAACGGAGCGCATCCACTGCATCCTTCAATGCTTCAGCATCACCCTTTACATTTAAAAGCTTTCCTGCGGAATCACCCTTTTTAGTTGTTCCGTCCTCGTCTTCTGTACCCTCTGACTTTTTATCTGTATCAGTCGTCTTATAATATGCAGTCAGAAGTTTCTTATAAGTACCGGACTTAATCATGGAATAATCCCCAAGGAAGTTTGTGGTATTCCCAAACAGGCCGCTCATGTTACTGTTATTTGTCATACTATAATAGCTATCAAAATAGTTGCTTCCTGAATCTGATGTTCCAAAAATTGATGGCATAACAATCACTCCTTTTCCCGTATGTCTTGGGAACTGCAGAAAACTACAGCTCCATATGGATATTTTCACCTGAAACGGTATGGAAGCCACCTCCTTGTGAAATCCATACCGCTTTATTTACTATATAGTATATCGGCCTGTTAAAAATAAAATCAACCCTTTTTCCCAGATTTGGAAGAAATTTTCCTCTTTTTTCCTTTGTGCCGTCTATTCCATGCCTCCTCTTTCCAGCGCTCCTTCCTTGGCGCAATCAGGCATCCCTTCCCAAACCCAATTAAATCCGTCCTGCCAGCCTTTATCAGCGCTTCCTTTACCAAATCATAATTCGCCGGGTTCCGGTATTGGATTAAAGCCCGCTGCATCGCTTTTTCATGCGGGGCAGACGCCACATAGACCTTTTCCATTGTCCGTGGGTCAAGCCCTGTATAATACATGCAAGTAGAAATTGTAGAAGGCGTCGGGTAAAAATCCTGTACCTGCTCTGGCATAATCCCCAAATCCCGCAGGTACTCTGCCAGTTCCACTGCCTCTTTCAGCCCGGAACCTGGATGGGAAGACATTAGATACGGCACCACAAACTGCTCTTTCCCATATTTTGCATTTATTTTCTGATACCTCTTTAAAAATGCCTGGTAAACTTCATTATGCGGCTTTCCCATCTTATCTAAAACCGTATCTGAGATATGCTCCGGGGCAACGCGAAGCTGTCCACTAATATAGTGCTTACAAAGTTCTTGTAAAAATGTATCATCCTTATCTGCCATCACGTAGTCAAACCGGATTCCAGAACGCACAAATACTTTTTTCACCTTCGGCAGCTTCCTTAATTTTTCAAGCAGGGATATATAATCTTTATGGTCTGCTTTCAGGTTTTTACAGGGGGCCGGGAAAAGACACTGCCTGTCCCTGCAAACACCGGATTTTTTCTGCCTCTCGCAGGCTGTATGCCGGAAATTGGCAGTCGGTCCGCCAACATCATGGATATAGCCTTTAAAATCTGCTTCCTGCATCATTTCTTCCGCTTCATGCAGTAAGGATCCATGGCTTCTTGTCTGGAGGACACGCCCCTGGTGGAATGTCAGCGCACAAAAATTACAGCCCCCAAAACAGCCGCGGCTGCTTGTCAGGCTAAATTTAACCTCTTTCAGGGCCGGAACGCCTCCTTCCTTTTCATAGGAGGGATGGTATGCCCTCATATACGGCAGTTCGTAGATATCATCCATTTCCATCTGCGTCAATGGCGCAGACGGTGGGTTCTGCACAATATACCCCTGTTCCCCATAAGGCTCCGCAAGGCATTTTGCCGTTATAAAATCCGTATTGCAGTACTGGATATAAAAACTGCCTGCATATTCTTTTTTATCCATGCAAATCTCCTGATAAGAAGGCAGCTCTATATAATCATATACACTGTCCAGGTTTTTTGCACGGAAAACCGTCCCCCGGATAAATGTCAGGTCTGCTATTGCAATTCCGCTGGCTAGGGCGTCTGCCGCCTCTACAATGGCATGCTCCCCCATGCCATAGACCAGCAAATCCGCCTGGGAATCCATCAAAATAGAATGTTTTACAGAATCTGACCAGTAATCGTAGTGTGCAAGCCTGCGCAGGCTCGCCTCAATCCCTCCGATGATAATCGGCACTTTTTTATACACCCTGCGGATAAGGTTGCAATATACAACCGTTGCGTAATCCGGCCTCTTCCCTGCAACGCCTCCTGGCGTGTAGGCGTCCTGTCCCCTTCTCTTTTTAGATACGGTATAGTGGTTCACCATAGAATCCATGTTGCCGGCCGATACCAAAAAACCCAGGCGCGGCCGCCCAAATACCTGGATGCTCCCTTCATCTTTCCAGTCCGGCTGTGCTATAAATCCAATCCTGTAGCCATGCGCCTCCAGAACCCTTGTAATAATTGCCGCCCCAAAAGAAGGATGGTCTACATATGCATCACCATTAATATAGACAAAATCAACCTCATCCCATCCTCTTTTCCTCATATCCTCCTGATTGACAGGTAAAAATTCTTTCATCATCCGCCCCTTTTTCTCTCTCTTGCAACTTTTCTCCTTTTCCTTTACAATATTATATACCAAACCAGCGCCAGAAAGGAATACTTATGAAGAAATTAATATTTTTTGATATTGATGGTACACTAATTACAGACGGTCCCGGAGAACACCTTATCCCAGAAAGCCTGCCAAAAACACTTCATGCCTTACAGGAAAACGGCCACCTCTGCTTTATTAATACCGGCCGCGCCCTTGCAGAAATTGATTCTGTCATCCGCAGCCTCCCATTTAACGGGTATGTCTGTGGCTGTGGCACGCATATTGCCTACAGCGGAAAAACACTTTATTCCTATACGATACCATTTTCAACAGGGAATGAAATCCTGCGCTCCCTAAATGAATGCCATTTAGAATGGCTTCTGGAGGGCACAAACCATGTATACTACAGCTCCGTGCCTTACCAGACACGCATACAGGAATTTAAACTGGAACATGAGCAGACAATCCCGGATGCCTTCCGGCTCATAGACCCTCATCAGGCAAAAGACCTGGAATTTGATAAATTCTGCATCTGCCTTGGGAAAGACCATCAATTTGATAAATTTTATAACCAATATAAAGGCCTTTTAAGCTTTATTGACAGAAAGCAATGCTTCTATGAAATTGTCCCAAAAGGGCATTCCAAAGCAAGCGGCATCGCCTTCCTGGAAAACTATTTCGGGATACCAAATGACGATACTATTTCAATCGGAGACAGCACAAACGACCTCTCGATGCTGGAATATACCGGATACAGCATTGCAATGGGAAACAGCTCCAGCGAATTATTTGAGATAGCAGATTATGTCACTGGCTCTGTAATGGAAGATGGCGTTTACCATGCCATGAAGCATTTGAAACTCATATAAGGAACATAAAAAAGGCACAGCATAATTTCCTATGACAAAAATGGGAACGCCTAAGCGTTCCCCTAAAGTGTGTTTTTAACAAGAAACTTCCTTTGCCAGTTTTTCCAAAACTGACTTATAAATCATAAAAAGGTATGCATCCAGAACACAATATTTATTGCTGACAAATTCGACCAATTTATACAGAAAACAAATTCCCATCAATGTTATGCTTACACATGTCACATAGTAATCCAGGTTTAATGTCAGCAAAACTATATTTCCTAACAGATATGTTACCAGGACAAAAGCAAAATACCTGGTTATCCGGAAAGCAATTGCCAAAGTATCTGCCATATCACGCATCCGCTCTGAAATCCCAGCCTTATTTTCTACTTTCAGCTGTTCATACATATCGTCAAATATTGGTTTACTATTCAATGCAAGCTGCGAAACATTCGTATCAGAAAAACTTTTCCGGCAAGTATCTACATAACCGGAATATCTGTGGTTTCCCATCTGCCGCCTTAAACATTTCTGAAATACATTCATAAAACCCCTGTCCTCCAATCTCTTTTAAAGCCCCAGATTTTTTCATAGGGCACCGATACGCCTGCAGCGTATGTAAAGAGTAAAAAACATATTATTCTAATATACTCAAAAACTCCATTATGTTTCCAAAATTATTTCATCTGCCCATCCACGCAAAAGTGGAAAACAGCAGTTCTTTTGTATTCCTCACCTGCACGCAAAACTGCGCTTGGAAATTCCGGATGATTTACTGCATCCGGATAGTTTTGCGTTTCAAAACAGATTCCTGCAAAGCCGCCGTAAGGGATATCTTCCTTACCAGACTCTACCGAAAGTTCCCTTGCGGTATAAACCTGTACCCCAGGAAAATCTGTAAAAACTTCTATCACACGCCCTGTTTCACTATCACTGTATACGGCCGCTTTTACAATCTCCCCATCCTCTTTATTTAAAATATAGTTATGGTCATATCCTGCCACGATGCTGCCATCTGGCAGAGGTTCCCCAATCCGTTCCCCAATTCTATGCGGCTCGCGGAAATCCATAGCCGTGTTGTCCACAGAACGGATTTCCCCGGTAGGGGCTAATACTTCATTTACTGGTGTATATGCATCAGAAAAAACCTGCAGCGTCTGGTCTAACACCGTCTTGCATTTATGTCCACCCTTCCCTATATTATAATAGCAGTGGTTTGTCAGACTGATAACCGTATCTGCATCTGATACCGCATAATAATCTATAACCAGCTCATTGGCATCATTTAACGTATATGTCACAGTCACGGTAAGGTTGCCTGGGAATCCCTGTTCCATATCCTTACTCAGCCTAGTAAAGGAAATACTGTCCGCCCCTTCTTCCATTGAACATTCTGCCTTGTACATATGCTTCTCATACCGATCCGTCCCGCCATGCAGGCAGTTTGTCTCATCATTTTGCTCTAAATGGTAGGTTTTTCCATTTAACGTAAAAGAGGCATTTGAAATGCGGTTGGCAACCCTTCCGACAATAGCGCCAAACGCCGGCTTATTTACCTCATAGCCTTCAATTGAACCAAACCCCAATGCAATATCTTCTAAAACACCATCCTTGTCCGGCATCCAGATATTTGTAATCACCGCCCCATAATCAATTACAGACACTTTTATCCCATTCTGGTTTGTCATCGTATATTTTGTAACCCTGTCCCCGTTTTTTGTAACACCGAAAGCTTCTCTGATAATTCCCATGCTATCCTCCATTTCCAATTCAATAACCGTTTGCTAATACGAGTATAGCAAATGGCTATGCACATTACAAGCGATAAATGAAATGGATTTTACACACATCCTATCAATAGTTACTATTCACGGTCAATCGTATCAAGATAGAAACAAATAACAAATATTTTACCTATACTTTTTCCGTATTATGCAGTATGAGAAAATGGTGTATTCCGATATTTTCTGCAAAATAGAGAAAGTTTTATTTAACCTATAACTGACAAAAATTATAGAAGACATTGCTTTCCGGGCAATCCTACGCTCTTAAGAATTGCTAATGCTTTTTGCTTCCGGCTCTGATTAGCGCGCCCACTGCCAAAACTCACCGGAAACAACGATTTCATGATATTCCGGGCGGGGCTTCAGAATACGTTGGTACTTGTGCCTGGGACGGATGTTTTAACATCCGCCCCGGATACTATGTACCATTACGTATTCTGCGCAGCGGGAGCGTACCGCCCGGAATATCCATGAAACTCTGTTGTTCCGTAAGAACTTTAGTTCTTTTCAGACAGTTGTCCGTGCGCGCGCATCTGCCGGAAGCTTAAAAAGCAAAGCAATTCTATAAGAGCTAAATTGTCCTGCGGAAAGCAATGTCTTTCTAAATTTTTGTCAGATTGTAATTTACAGAAAACTTTCTCTATTTTACAGAAAAATGAAAATTTGTACTTTCTCATACTGCATAATACGGAAAATTTATACAAAAGTAAAATATTTGTTATTTGTTTCTGCAATTCTTGATACGATTGACCGTGAATAGTAACTATCAATGTATTACTCCACACCCCCTCCATGGTATGCTATAATATAACTTATCAGAACTGTTTTTTGTTCTGATAAAAGGCACACGCTTTTGTGCCGCAAATCTGATTATGTAAAGCTGTTTTTGCTTTTCATAATCTAACTTATCAGAAGATGGTTTTTTTCTGATAAAAGACGCACGTTTTTGCGCCGCTAATCCATTATAGGAAACTGATTTTGTTTCCTATAATGTAGTTACTGTTGACTCCGTGTCCGAAAAATATAATTATTTCACGCAAAGCACCATATGGAGGTAACCTATGCATAAAATTGGAATTATTTCAGATACCCATGGATTATTACGCGACTCTGTAATAGAACACCTAAACGGCTGTGATTTTATTCTTCATGGCGGTGATATCAAATCAGAAGCAGACCTCAAAAAATTAAATACCATTGCCAAAACATTTGCTGTCCGCGGAAATGTAGATAAAGGATGGGCGGACACACTGCCTGCCACCTTAAACATCACTCTTTTTGGCATCCACATATTTATGATACACAATATAAAACAGCTTGCAGAAGACACCTCTGGCTGTGATTTAATTATCTATGGGCACTCCCACAAATACAGGCAGGAACAGAAAAAACAACAGCTTTGGCTTAACCCGGGAAGCTGCGGGCTAAGACGGTTCTCCCTGCCTCTGACAATGTCCATCCTGCATGTCAAAGATGACGGCACGTTCTGGATTGAAAAAATAACCCTTCCAAACAAAACCCCAGATACCATCCTCCCAGTTAACCAAAAAGACATAAAAGATATCATCCTTGCCGTCATGAGAGATACCGACAAAAAGAAACCGGTTGCCGAAATCGCACGCCAAAATAACATTAGCGAAGAACTGGCATCCCAGATATGCCGTCTCTACCTGACACATCCCGGCGTAAGCGCAGACGGAATCCTTAATAAAATGAATCCTGATTAGAAGTGGCGTAACCAAACAGCTAAAATCTGATGACTGGCTTACAAAAGGGTCTAATTCTCCACTGCTTGTAGCATACAAACTAATACCAAGCGAGTCAAGGCCGGGGGATACCTCGCTCCTGCGAAGCAGGAGACAAACGCCCTTGTGGCGTTTGAGAATTGAAAAGTCCAATGTTTTCATGTAAAATTGAATGGGCTACGACGTGGCTTTTTGATGCAGCGATTTGAAAAACAGGCAAGCAAGTTGTTCAAATTAATTCTTAACAGTTCCTAAAGTTAAACTGGGAAACCGAGATTTGAAAGGAGTAGCAGATATGAAATTTCCTTTTTATGATTCACCCGACACTGCTTCGATTATCTGTTGTCATATAATGGAACATCAAACACCTATTCTGTATGTATCACATGATGAAGATGACGGAATGTGGCAATTTTTATGCGGAAAAGCACATAGAATAGATGAAGCAAAGTTAGTATCCCTAAAATGGGTTTTTGATTCAGATAACTCTGTTGGTGCCTTAAAGGATATGCCTTGCGGCTGCTATGCAGAAAGAAAAACTCAAGATGACGATTGGATTATCAGAGAACAATAACTCTCAGTTTGCTGGGAAAGTACAAAAAGTACAAAATCGGTATTGGTGAAATAAAAATGAACAAAGAAAAAAAGCCTCGCCGCAACCCACTACGTTGCTAAACAAGCGCCACTGGCGCTTGTTTAGCAACGACCGAAGCGGAGCGTAGAACTACGTTTTTTTCTTTGCGCTTGAAAAAACATCCTTCACAGCTTGTTCATTTGATTTCTTAACAGTTCCTAAGGTTTTCATATCAATAGGATAAAATCATTCACCCTTATCTTGGTTTTATCTCATAATTTTTAAAAAACCACTTTACCAAAAGAATTGCGGCGATAGCTATTGACGGCAACCCCAACAGATCGTTAAAGTATATTTCTGGAAAGAAATAATTCAAAACCATATTAAGCACAAAAAATGAGCTGAAAGTTACAATTAAAATTTTCAATATAGAATTGTATTCTCCTTGTGCTTTTTCTTTTTTCGCCTGTAATTCCATAAGGTTTTCTTCTGCCCTTTTCTGATAATCCTCCATAATAATCCTTTCTCCGCTAAGCAGTTCATTTACAGTTATGCCCAGTATGCTGCACAAATCAAGCATTAGCGAAACATCCGGCATACTTTTTCCTGTTTCCCATTTTGAGACTGCTCTATTGGTAATGTTTAATTTTTCAGCCAACTGCATTTGCGTAAGCCCTTTTTCTTTTCGACAGGCTGATATAAATTTTCCTATCATTTCTTGCTCCATATAGCACCTCCTTGCAGTTAGTTTACAAACTAAAAACGGATTATAAAACGAACTAACAGTTGATTGTATCTAATTCAACCGCCAGTTGATTCGGCGATTATCCGCTATTTCCCTTTGTTTATCTGTGGATTGGATTTTTATCGTAACAGCTCACCCACAAACTGTGATTCGTCGTTCGTTGTTTAGCTCTGTGTTCTCACTTCAAGCCCTTCAATAATCGTTAGCTGCCTTTCCCGCACTTGCTACCATATTCATCATAATACAACATATTTTTCCTTTCTTGGCGGACGGTTTCGATAATAAAGTTTTCTATTTCCGTATTTACTTGCTCTGGATTATCTCCATTGGAAAAATGCTTTGCCTGTTTTATAAAATGCAACGGATAACCTGTTTGTTTTGCCCATTCTTTGCAATATGCCTTAACCTTGCCTGTGCTGTCTTTCTCACCCACCAATATCAATACAGGAAACAAAAAATCAACATCTTTATTTTCCACAATAAAATATTCATAGGCAATCCGCATTTGCCGGATAATTTCCGCTTTAGACAGCGGTTTTAACATAGACAACATCTTTTGATAGGAGTAGCGGCTCTCTGATACTGACCATGCCATACTCTTTCGCAAAAGATTGGCCGTAAAGCATTTTGCCATAGGAACAACCTGCTTCAGCCACCACAAATCTGATTTTGAGTAATATTTAAGTCCCAATGGCGTTGTATCTAACGCTATAAATCCTTTTACCATATCAGGATACATAACCGCAAAATGTTGACTTGGATAGCCGCCCATAGACATTCCCACTAAAAATGTTTTTTCAATGTTTTCTTTCTGCAATATGCTATGTAATATTTCCGCTGTACCTTGATAAGTAAATTGCTGATACGTTCTCGACAATCCATGCATAGGAACATCCCATAAGATGATTATATAATTATCTGAAAAGTAGGATATCTGCTTTTCAAACATGGTATGGTCTGCGGTTACTCCATGTGTAAAAACAATACAGCCTGATGCATTTTCATTTCTTGCAATCCAATAATGTACAGTTCCGCCTTGTGCCAAAATTGTTTTATGCTGCATTTTGTTCACACCTCCTGCGTATAAACCCTTTTCAGCATTTCAAAAAAATCATCTGTTTCCAAAGTTCTGTATTCTGTAACCATTTTCCTTGTCATCTCAATAGCGTTCGTCCATAGGTACATATATAATTCCTTTTTGTTTGTAAAATAGTGAGAAAGCAACACTTTTGAAATACCGCTCCCGTCTGCAATTTCTGACATTGGGGCCTTTTTGCAGCTGTTTTCGGAAAACACTTTGTAAGCAGCGTTTATAATACGCCGTTGTTTTTCTAATGGAAGTTTGAAAAACTTGTCATTCATACAGTCTCCTTATTGACCGTAACGGTTAATGCAAGTATATTATATATCTGTTGACCGTTTTTGAGAAGACCATTGCTAAAATTACGAGAAAGATATGTTTTTCTTTGTGTCTCAAAAGGGTAGATTTTTCTATAAAAGATTAGGATGTCAAAAAATTCCATTTTGTAATTGCTTCGTCATTTGTGCAATTTTTAATTTTCAAACACGCTCTGGAAATTACTATTTTTTAACCTTTATATTTTTACCTGCACCTTTGGATTTAATAATTTTCTTATATGCCTTAACTTTACTGCCAGGCACTTTAACCGTTGCCTTGCTGTTTATCCCTTTAAATGCATTTTTACCAACCGTTTTATCTGTAAGTTTATTGGTTTTTATAACAAAATATTTTAGGTTCTTACACCCATTAAATGCATTTTGGCCAATTTTCTTAACATTTTTACCAATTGTTATTTTGGATATTTTTTTGTTGCCCCTAAAGCTACTTTTTGCTATAGCTGTAACTTTATAGGTTGAACTAAAAATTTTAATAGTGGAAGGGATTACTATGCTTTTCCCGCTTTTTTTAGTTCCTGTACATTCCACTGTCCTCATGCCATTTTTGATAGAAGTCACCTTATAATTGATGCCATTCATCATAACTTTTGTACTTATATCAACTTTAACTTCAGGATTTGCTGAAGGAGAGGCACTCGGTTTTATTGTTGGCAAAGGTTCTGGAGTTTCTGTTGGTTTTACCGTTGGCAAAGGCTGGGCACTTGGAGCTGCTGTTGGTTTTATTGTTGGGGAAGCAGAAGCGCTTGGGGTTTCTGTCGGCTTGACTGTCGGCAAAGGGGAAGCGCTTGGGGCTTCTGTCGGCTTATCCTCCTCCTTTTGGCTGCCGGTAACAGTTATTTTCACCTTAGCACTTGCCGCTTTATAAATCTCCGTTTCTGGCGCAGTTACAGTAATTACAGCTCTTCCCGGTGCAATCCCTGTTACCACGCCCTCACTGTCCACAATTGCCACGGATGTATCATTGGAGGAATAAGCATACTTACAGCCATCATTTACAGAATCAGACACAACAATCCTTGTTGTGGCATTTGCCTCAATAGTGCTGCTTTCTGTATTGGCAGTAATCTTACGCGGCTGTTTATTTGTTATATAAATGGCCGATACTTCACCTTCATAAGAGCCAATGCCCAAGACAAGCGCTTTTGCTACATAATATTCAGCATCTGGAAGATTAAAAATATAACATACTATATAATCTTTATTTTGCTCCAATACAGTGCCATCTAATGTAACGGTCACTGACGGCTGGTTAACTTCTATATCCTCCCCTAACGCCAGCGCTGCATTTTCGATAGACCGGCATGCCTCCTTTGTATATGGAATCCATGAGATAGTCCCGCTATGTCCGGTCAGGGCGTCTTTCGTCCATGTAGGGTCATCTCCAATATAATAGGCATTTGCAGTACATTTTAGAAATACCTCGTCATAAAATTCCCCATGGATAATGCCTCCAAATTCTGGCGCATTGCCTGAAAAATATATATGTTTTAATTCATAGCATCCCGTAAAAGCATTTACCCCTAAGGATTTGACAGATGCCGGCAGCCTGATTACTGCTATACCGCTGTCCGCAAAACAGCCCGGGCCAATTACAGCTAAGTTATTTCCCTCAATAGCAATACTTTTTAACCTGAATGTGCCATTAAATGCACCTTTACCAAGTTCTGAAACGGATTCAGGAATAACAATATGTTCTATATTGATATTTCCAGAAAAAGCAGAAGCCCCAATTTTTGTTACTGTAGAAGGAATCTCTATTTCTTTTGCAACAGGGCATGCAACCAAGACACTGCCATCTTTGCTGTAAATTATCTGGTTTTCTGACTTATAATCAAGATTATCACCAGCAACAGAAAGATTCTTAAGTTTCCAGCAGTTTTCAAATGCAAATTCACCAATAGAAGTGACAGACGCCGGGATATGGATACTTTCCAGTTCATAACAACCGCTGAAGGCTTCATCGCCTATGCTGGTTAAAGTATCCGGCAGTATAATTTCTGTGAAATTCCTCCCTTGGAATATCCCATCATCCAGACCTGTTACCTTTAACCCATCAATCATCTCTGGAACTTCCAGGGTGTCATTCGTATTATGTCCATCATACTGTGTAACGATAACACCATCATAATTGTTATTTTCATAATACTGGAACAGTGACGTCCTTTTCCATACATTATAATTACGGTATCCATCCTCACCTTTCTTTGAAGTATAACCAGCTTCTATTACGTAATATGCCCCATTTAACTCTACAATGGGCTGTACATGTGTGTCATATCCAGAATAGCTTCCATCTATTCCCCATGACTCTATTCCAAGCTTTGAACATAATGTAATAATTGCATTTGTACTGGCTGCACAGTCACCACCGCCATATAAAATCATGCTATATACGTTACTATATCTTGTGGAATAATCATATTGTGCTGGAAACCTGGCAAGTGCCTGCATCTTTTCAAGGTCAGTCATGCCATCTGTAACATTTTCCCGTAGGTATGCATCCATGATTTCATCACAATACATTATAGAATAATCAATTACATGTACAGTTATATAATAAGTTTTGCCAGCGGTTTCTGCTTCAATTTTAGCAGTACCCCCATACAAGGTATAATAATCATAATCATCCGTTATCTGTGGAGAACCAGAATGTCCTTTCCAGTAAAAGTAACGCGGGGTAACAAACCCGTCTGGTGAAACATTTACAGAATCACCATCCGAAATACGGTATTTCGCATCCTGCCCGCTGCCATAATTAAGCTGGAAGCTTTGTGGCAGATTATCTGGTATCTTTACCTTTTCAGCTTCACGGCTTCCAACGCCATAGATTGTAATTTCCATATCCGGCTCTTTTGCTTCTGCATGCTGTGGAAATGCCAGCACAAATATAGCAGCAGCCAAAAATAGTATTTCTTTTCCATATTTCTTTATATTATTTATCATCTTTATTCCCTGCCTTTCTTAGGAACTGTATGGAATAACTTTCAAACTTTAATCTTTTCCTTATTTCTTAATAACAATAGATTTCTTTTTGCTCCATTTGCCATATTCTTTTATACCATTTATTTCTTCATAAGCACGTACCCTGACATAGTATTTTTTCTTCTTTGCCAGCCCATAATACGTTACGCTTGTTACAGAAGAACTCAATTCCTTTTTCACTACGCCGCTCTTGAAATTTGATTTCGTTGAATACCAGAGTTCATATCCATTCGCTCCTGCCACGCTGCCCCATGTTACTGTGATGCTTCCGTTCGATAAATTTTTTACGCTTTTTAGCTTCGGGGCTGCTGAAATCTTTTTTGCAAAATCAATGGAAAATGTGTAAGAACCAACACCGCTGTTTACATCTCCCTTTGCAACCGCAAGGTAATAAGTGCCTTTTTTTAATAATACAGGCTGGGTGTCTTTATAACCGCTGCGCACATAATTTGTATATGCCAGATTCATTGACTGGTCATAAAAACCATATTTTATTGTGTCACTTACAGAATTTGTCATATTGAAAGTGATTTTTCCTGTTGAAGGTATCTGGAATTTGTAATAATCAATATCATCATTTTGTGCAAGAACACCTTTGTATTTCTTTTTCAGGCTGATAGACGAGGCATCTGATGCCATATCATTGTTTGAGTCTTGTGTCTCTGTAAAACTTTCGCCGGCAGAGTCCATATTTACAATAAACGAGAATGCAGCATTATAAGCCTCTTCCACCAGCAGATAATAGTCTCCGCCTGTAAGGTAAATCGCATCCAATGAAAAGGACAAACCATAACTTCGGCTAAGACTGTAGATTTCTGTCTGCGTAGAATCGAAAATTGTTATTTTAATATTTTCCTGGCGGCCGGTTCTTTCAAACCCCAGATCCAGCCTGCTGGCCTGGCTTAAAGAAAACTTATAATACCTCCTGCTGTCATTAGGGGCGAAGGTACCTGCCATAGAAACCCCAAACTCCAGTTCCCTTGCTTTTGAAAAACTGGTATTTGTTTCAGCCGGAAGCCCTATTTCCTCTGCATATACTGTCTGTGTTGTTTCAGGAAACCCTGCAAATGTCCCCAATATGGATAATATTAACATGCCTGCTGCCATTTTTCTTTTTAGTTCTTTTTTTCCCATTTTATCCTCCTTCTTTCATCTGTTTTTTCTTTTTAATGCCTGCTTATACTAAAGTATAGCACTGAATTAAAGTATAATACCGTTTTTATCCTGTGTCAACTTGTGCCATCGCCTGTCGTGATATCACTTTGATTACAATGTTCCTATCCTGATACCATTGACTGTGAATAGTAACATTACAATATATAGCCATACCAAAAAGTGAGTGTGCTAAAATATACACACACTTACCTCCTCTATCCCATACTGTAAAAACAGTTCTGCCATCTCCCTGGTAATCAGCTCCCCGCAAACTGCAATCGGGACTGCCGGGGGACAAGATACCGTTTCGGCGGCACAGACCCTTCCAACAGCATCATAAACCGGAAGTACCTCATGCCTGGAAAAAGCCGCCTCACGGATTCCCATCACCTGTTCTGCCTTCACGGCAGGGAATGGCTTGTGTGGAAATGCCTCCTTTTTTTCCTTTACCAGCTTTGTCTCTGCTGACCATTGGCTAAGGCGCTCCCAGTCTGTTTCTGTATTTTCCGGCGCTGCCATCAAAACAACATTCTGCCAGTCCGCATATTCACATTCTATGGCAAAGCTTCTCATTTCTTCCGCAATTTCTTCTCCCCTATAACCATTTTGCGCCGTATCTAGTACAATTTTTAAAGGTTCAGAAGGCTTCACACAAATCCCCTGGCTAACCAGTTCTTCTTTTACTGCCTCGACCTTCACCACAAGCCCTTCTAATCTATCAGGATATTCCCCTGACAGATACCGGTTGCATAAGTCCAAAGACTGCAGCAGCAGATAGGACGGGCTGGTAGAGCCAAAAATTGCCAGTGCCTGCGCGGCATATGGCTCAAACCGCCCTGCATATTCCCTGTGGATATGCAAGTATGCCGCGCCTGTCAGCGCCGGAAGCGTCTTATGTGCCGAATCACAGCACATAGCCGCCCCAAGGTCAAGCGGGTGCAGCGGTGTTTTTAAAAAATGAAGGTATGCCCCATGCGCATTATCTACCAAAAGGGGAAGGCCATGCTTTTTACAGACAGCAGACAGCGAAGCAAGATCCGACATCTGCCCCAGATAATCCGGCGAAGTAACATAGACGCCCAAAGGCTTTTTTTCGCACCCTGCGACCGCCTCCTCCAACTGTTCCCTGCTAATGACAGCGCTGCAAAGGCTTTCCTGCCTTTCAGGCATAACAAAACGAATCCCCAGATCTAAAAGGGCGCATGCATCCACCATGCTCCTGTGTACATTCCTCGCTGCCAGAAGAAACGGCTTATCCTGCCCATCTTCTTTGCCCCGCTCCATTTTCAAAATTGCAAGCATTGCCTTAATACAATGGCTGGAACCTTCCGTGGAATAATGTGTCGCCCCGCTCCCAAAAAGCGCTGACGCATTTTTCTGGCTTTCTGCCAGGATTCCGTTCCCATGATGCAGCACATCCGCTCCCGGAATCTCTGTAATATCATATGGCTCACAGCCAAAAAACACATGCCCTTTATGCCCGGGCATGTGAAATCTTGTTTTCCTGCTATTATTATATTCTTTTACAAAACGCACAACTGGTGTTTCCATCTTTCTCTCCAAATTTAATACTTTTTGTTACTATTCACGGTCGATTTCTGAAAAGACTAAAATCGTTGTGCTTGCACAAAAGATTTCAGCTCTTTTCTAGAAATTGACTGTAAAGGTTGTTCTTTTCTCATAAGATAGACAAAGCTGCATAGCAGCGACCTATGCCGAAGGCAGAGGGTCTATCGCATGAAAAAGAATGGACGTGAATAGTAACTACTTTTTACCTATTACTTCCCCCATTTTAACTGCCGTTTCAAATCCGTCCTTATTATTTTTCACAATATCTTCCGCCAGCGCTATCCTGCCTTTTTCAAAAACAAGGATTACTGTGGAACCGCCAAATTCAAAATACCCTTTTTCCATCCCTCTCTGTACTGCCATTTTCTCATGATGGTTCACAATCCTCCCAACAAAAAGGGCGCCAACCTCCATCATCAGGACGTTCCCAAAATTTTTACTTTTTAAGATAGAAAATTCCCGCGCATTTTCTGTATAAACAGGATATTTTTCATTTGCAAGAGGATTTACTGTATGGAAAACCCCAGGGATTTTATAATTTTTCGTCTTGGTTCCTTCATCAATATAAGCATAGTGGTGATAATCCTCCACCGTCAGGCGGAAGATACAGAGAGTGCCTCCCAGATACCTGTCTGCAAGCTTTTTGCTTTGCACCAGGCTTTCCATTGTATATTCCGTATTTTTAACGGTAAAGCTCCCCTCTGCCGTCACCGGATAAAAACTTAACCTTGCGTCACATGGGGAACAAAGTGCATTCCCTTCCTGGGAAAATTCCCGTTCCCCTTCTTTTATCCTCCTTGTAAAAAAGTGGTTAAAGCTTTCATAATCCCCTTCTTCATATTCCTCCATCGAAATATTATTCCTGTCGATAAACGGGGATATAAAAGGAATTGACAGCTTTGATTCCAAAAACCAGCCGCCTGCTTTGGAAACTGCCGGCTGGACAAACATCTTCAATGCCTTACGCCCTGTTTCTGTCCCATATAATTTCTCTAAAAGCTTATCCTGTGTTTCGTTTTCCGTAACTATATTTCCTTCCCTGTCTTTACAAGCCATATCCTTACCTCACTTTCTATAGAGCTGCCGGGCACAGAGTGAACAGTAACTCTTTCGGAACTATTTTCCAATAAGCCCCCTTAAACAGTCAAGCAGTCCTGTATTTGGGAACTGCATCCGTGGAATCCTGAAATTTGAAAATAAAATTACAATCACTACTGCCGCCGCTACAATTAAAACCAAAAATACCAGCATTGTATTATTTGGCTTTCTCAGCCTGAAATCCACGATAAACAGCAGGCCGACAACAAGAAGTGAAATATGCAGCACAACAATAAACGCCGCATTGCTGATAAAGACCTGCAGCATAAAAATCAATGGCAGCACAATTGCCATTGAAGTAATCGGCAGGCCATGATAATACTTATTTGCACCTTCCTCTACCTGCTGGCGTTTTGTTTCAAGTACATTAAAATACCCCAGGCGTATTACCGAACAGATGCAGTAAAAACAAATCAAAAGCCAGCCAAAAAGCCCCCGCACGCCAAGCAGAAAACATATCATTGCCGGATATGCGCCGAAGCAGATTACATCACAAAGGGAATCAATCTGCATCCCAAAAAGCTTTTCCTCCTCTGTCCGGTTCTTTTTGCTTCTGGCAATCTTCCCATCAAACATATCACACAGTCCGGAAAGCGCCAGGCAAAGGATTGCCGTACGGAACTTTCCATCAATTGCCTGCGTCATGCCAATCACGGAAACAGACAACCCGATATATGTCAGGATTACCGTATAATCATAACAACCAATAAACATCTTTTTCTTTTCCATTTTCATCCCCTGTCTTTCTTCATTTTGCCTCTGCCGCTTTTTTGTCTGTTATAATAAAATATGCAGCCCCTGTCATAACAGCACTTATAATTAACTGCGTATAGTAACTAATTCCACGGCTGACAACCATAACCGGCAATACAAGATCTTTCCCACAAATTGGCCGGAAAATTTTTAAAAACAAACTTTCACTGATTCCCATGCCTCCCGGAAGCGGAAGCATATCTACCGACACCGATATCATCCCCTGTAATGTGGTAACTGTAACGCCATCTGTCCCATGCAGGGAAAATGACAGATATACCAGATATGTAATAAAGAACCACATGACACGCTGTACAAAAGTAATCAGGAACACATTTATAATCACACGTTTATTTTTCCGTAAATAATCTGCAACGCTGCGGTAACGCTCCATAGCATTTTCTATTTTTAAAATTAGCTTTTTCTCTCTTTTAAAATGGGTAATCTTTCCAAAAATCCGCACCAAACCCACTAAAATTGTTTCCGCAAGCGTTGGATGGAATACCAGGATCATCATAAACGTTACGCAAAAAACATTCAGCGCCACTCCAAGATAACACCAGCCAATCACCGGCTCAAGATATTCCATAATCCCCCTGGGCCTGAAAATAACGACTGCCAGCCCAATCACGACTAGCACTGCCTTGTAGGTAATCGTAACAACCATTAATATTAAAGTTGAAATAGAAATCGACAGCCTGTCTTTTTTCATAAAATAAAGCTGCGCCGGCTGTCCGCCTGTTGCAGAAGGCGTAATCGCACTGAAAAAAAATCCTACAAAGGAATATAAAAAACAATGCACCAGGATGGTCGGCTGCCCCACAGAACGCATCATATAGTGGATAATCACAGATTCACTTAATATAAAAAGCACTACCAAAACTGTGCCCGCCAGCCAGTACCGCACATCCGACTGCTTCAGGTAACGCATCAGCGCCCCCATATCTTCCCCTTCAAACACATAGTACATTGTAAGTCCAAATACCAAAAGCAAAAAAAGAATATTAAAAATTGTCTTTTTACTCTTCATCAAACTTTTCCCCAAACACCTTTCTGTTAACCCTGTCAAAAATTTCCTCTACTTTTTGATAATACTTTGTATGCCGCCCAATATAATAACATGCTTCTGCAATTACAACACCAGCGGCCACATCTACAATAAAATGCTGTTTTGTAAATAGCGTGGATGCAAAAACTGCTATGGCAAACAGTGCCGAAAATACCTGATACCATTTAGGAACATAACTCCTGCCCCGGATTCCTGCAAAACACAGCCAGCTTACAAGGCAGTGGATTGACGGGAACAGGTTCGTTGGCGCATCAATCCAATACACAAATTGTATCAGCATCTCCGGAAAACTGTTTCCTGCCACCTCCGGACGTATATTTGTAGTCGGCAGCAATATAAAAAAAATCCCACAGATAATCCTTGACAGATAATCGCCCGTTGCAAACTGGAACCAGCCTTCTTTTCCCTGCCTGGTAATCAAAATATAATTCACTGCCCAGAATAAGAAGCAGCCCAGATATACAAATGCCCACAATGGCTCAAATGGAATTGCTTCATCCAGGGGTGTTGTCAAATCAAAGTGCTTTGCCTTTTTCATCAGAATCTGCAGCCCTGTATAAATCAAAGAATTGAAAACAAAACAAAAGATAACGGAAAAAAAGGCATATTTCGGAATAATCTTTCCTGCTGTCTTGTCATACCAATGGCAAAACGCCGTCTTTTCTGGTTTCATACTCTACCTCATTTCTGCGCATATTATAGCATATATTTTTTCCAATATGCACCTTTTTAAGCATTTTCTAAGAAAAGGTTAAGGTAGATGCCACTGCTCACTCCGTACCCAGTACAGACAGATTACCCTTTCTTCTTTTCAGGATCCTCTTCCTTTTCCTGCCCTTTGCCGGTAATCAGCCGGTATATCAGCAGATATACATAAATCAAAATCGGTATCATCAATGTGGCAAGCAGGCTTGCCTTAAAAAAATCCTTTGCTGCAGGGGTTGCCATAACAGCCGCAATTAGTGTAACCCCATACATTCCTGCCAAAACCACAACGCCAGCCATTGCAAGCGCCCTTTTTATTTTCTTCATTCACCCTCCTCTGAAAGAACTGCAATACATAACCTGCTGCATCTATATTAACAGTCCTTTATCTTCTGAAAATATTCCTGAATCGTCTTTTCATAACCATTGTTTGATGGATAATAAAACTGCCTTCCAACCAGTTCATCCGGCAGATACTGCTGCTTTACATAGTGGTTTGGAAAATTATGGGCATACTGATATCCTGTCCCATGCCCAAGTTTTCCTGCGCTTTTATAATGGGCGTCCTGCAAATGCGGGGGAATGGTTTTAATCCCTTCCTCTTCTACAGCTTCCATCGCCTTCTGGATTGCCATCACTGCAGAATTGCTTTTGGGGGCAGATGCAACATATGTGACTGCCTGCGCCAGGATAATCTGTGCCTCCGGCATGCCAATCCGCTCAACTGCCTGCGCCGCCCCCGTGGCAACGACAAGGGCCAGTGGGTCTGCATTTGACACATCCTCTGCCGCACAAATCATAATACGCCTGGCAATAAATTTAATATCCTCCCCGGCATAGAGCATACGCGCCAGATAATAAACTGCCGCATCCGGGTCGGAACCACGCATGCTCTTAATAAAAGCAGACGCCGTATCATAATGGTTATCCCCTGTTTTATCGTACCGCACTACCCTTTTTTGGATACATTCCCTGGCTGCCTCTTCCGTAATATGAATGATCCCGTCATCGCTGCGCGGCGTAGTAAGCACCCCAAGCTCCACTGCATTTAACGCCATCCTTGCATCGCCGCCGGAAACTTCCGCTAACAGGCCAAGCGCCCCTTCCGTTATATCTGCCTGATAGGAGCCAAGCCCTTTTTCCACATCTGACACTGCACGCCGAAGAAGCTCCTTTATATTATCAACCGTCAGCGGATGCAGTTCAAATATGACAGAGCGGGATAAAAGCGCCCCATTTACTTCAAAATAAGGGTTCTCCGTTGTCGCCCCAATCAGTATCACCGTCCCATCCTCAACGAATGGAAGAAGGTAATCCTGCTGCCCCTTATTAAAGCGGTGAATCTCGTCCACAAAAAGAATCGTCTTCCTGCCATACATCCCGGCATTATCCTTCGCCTTTTTTACAACCTCCTCCATGTCCTTCTTCCCGGCAGAAGTCGCATTAATCTGCAAAAAATCAGCGCTTGTCGTATTGGCAATTACCTTTGCAAGCGTTGTCTTCCCTGTCCCTGGCGGGCCGTAAAACAATACCGAACTTAGCTTATCCGCCTGAATTGCACGGTACAAAAGCTTATCCTTCCCTATAATATGCTCCTGCCCTACGACCTCTTCCAGCTTGGCCGGACGGAGCCTGGAAGCTAACGGAGCCTCTGTTTCCTGGCTCTTCTCCCTCATATAATCAAATAAATCCATAATTTACCCACTTCTAAAAATTTATCCATCCAAAGAGCTATTACATAACAACTTTATAAAACGCAAAATTATCTTTCACTGCTCCTAACTGTCAAAAACAACAACTTCTTTCTCTATTTCCGCAAAATAGACTTCTTCTTTTTCCTGCGTAATAACTGCCTGCCCGGATGTCGCCTCGGTCACTTCTTTCCTGGCCTGGTCTGCCAGGGCAGACGGAACCAAAAAAACCATCTGCACTTTATCCGTATAAGATGTATCAAGCACAGAAGCTTCAAGCTGCGCCAGCACATACTGCAGCTTTCCAATCCCATTATAATCAGTATCTACCGTAATGCGGTATCCCGCCTGCTTTGTAATAATACAGCTTTCCAAAAGCCCCGCCTGCGCCGCCTGTGAGTAAGCCCGCACCAGTCCCCCTGTACCAAGCAGGGTTCCGCCAAAATAACGTGTCACAATGACAAGCACATCCTTTAGCCCCTTTTTTGCTAAAACCTCCAAAATCGGCCGTCCAGCCGTCCCGGATGGCTCCCCATCGTCGCTGCAGCGGGATATTCCCCCATCTGCCCCCAAAATAAACGCGTAACAGTTATGTCTTGCGTCCCAGTATTTTTTTCTTGCCGCTTCCAGATACTGCATTACCTCTTCTTCTGTCTTAACCGGAAATACCTGTGCAATAAAACGTGACTTTTTCTCTACGATTTCACCAACTCCGCCTGTATAAACAGTATCATAGGATGTCTTTCCCATACAATCTCCATTCCTCTAAAATCCTGCTTATATCCGGGAAAACCTCAATGCTTCTTGCCAGAATCCCATTGACATAAGCAATAAAAATACCGTAATTCACCATTGGGACGCCCTGTTCCCCTGCCCGGAAAATCCTGTGCTTCATTTCCTTTTCATGAAGCGTACAGCCGCCGCAATGGATTACCAAAGAATAACCTGACAAATCTGCCGGAAAATCCATGCCGCTGCATGTCTCCAAAATAAGTTCCCTGCCCGTATATGTTTTTAGCCAGCGCGGGATTTTTACTGTCCCAATATCTTCACACTGCCTGTGATGCGTACAGCCTTCTGCAATCAGGATTTTATCGCCATCCTGCAGTAAATCCACTGCCTTTACGCCCTGTACCATCTTTTTTAAATTCCCTTTATGGCGTGCAAACAAGATAGAAAAAGAAGTCAAAGGGATATCTTTTGGCACAGCAGCATCCACTTCTTTAAACGCCTGGGAATCCGTTATAACCAATTTTACCCTTTCCCCAAGCCCTGATAATGTCTGCGCAAGCTGCCCTGGCTGTGTCACAACTGCAACCGCATGGTTATCCAAAATATCCCGGATAACCTGCTGCTGCGGCATAATCAGCCGCCCCTTGGGCGCTGCCGAATCCACTGGGACAACAAGCACAACCGTATCCCCTTCCTGAATCAAATCGCCAACAATGTGAAGCCTTTTATCATAAGCAGGAGCTATGGATACCAAAACCTCTTTTAACTCTTCCAGGCCCTTCTTTTCCAGTGTGCTTACTACGTTTACAAATACAGCAGGATTTTTAGCCAGAACCTGCCTGCGGAGCTTTTCTGCCTCCCCGTCGCCAATACAGTCTGACTTGTTCAGCACAATGCAGTACGGAAGTTTCTTTTCCTCTATTAAAGAAACTATTTCATCCTCTTTTGGGGGAAGCCCCCTCTTTTCCGATAATGCTTCCTCTTCTAAGGTTGTAATATCAATGACAACCAGCGCAATATCTGTCCTGTTTAAAACCTGAACTGCCTTTTCTACGCGTTTTTGGCCAAGCTCGCCTTCATCATCAAGGCCCGGCGTATCAATAAACATACATGGCCCAAGCGGCAGAATCTCCATCGCTTTATATACAGGATCGGTTGTCGTCCCTTTTGTCTCTGATACAATTGCAAGAGACTGCCCTGTTACAGCATTTAATATGCTGGATTTCCCTGCATTCCGTTTTCCGAAAATCGCAATCTGCAAACGGTCGCCCTGCATCGCTGCCTGCAACCCCATAGTATCCCTCCAATCCGTACAAAATCCCAAAATCACTGCCCATTCCCTGAAACAAAAAACCTATTCCCTGATCTGTCCATTCCCATTAATCAAATACTTCTGTGTCGTCAGTTCCCTAAGCCCCATCGGCCCCCTTACATGAAGCTTCTGGGTAGAAATCCCAATTTCCGCCCCAAGCCCAAACTCCCCGCCATCTGTAAAACGGGTAGAACAATTCACATAGACACAGGCAGAATCTACTTCCTTCTGGAACTTCTCTGCATTGCCATAGTCCTTTGTCACAATACACTCTGAATGGCCGCTTGTATATTTCCTGATATGTTCAACCGCCTCATCAATAGAAGCAACAACTTTTACAGCAAGGATGTAATCTAAAAACTCTGTTGCATAATCTTCTTCCGCAGCAAGGACTACACTGTTCCCCAGTATCTGTTTTGTCCTTTTGCAGCCGCGGATTTGTACCTGATGGGCATCCAGCGCATCCTTTAACTTTGGAAGGAACTGTTCTGCCACATCCTCATGGACCAGGCAGGTTTCCAGCGCATTGCACACGCTTGGGCGCTGTGTCTTCCCATTATCTGTAATCGAAACTGCCATATCCAAATCTGCCGTCCCATCAACATAAATATGGCAGTTCCCTGTCCCCGTTTCAATCACCGGCACAGTCGCATTTTTTACGACTGCCTGGATCAGCCCTGCCCCTCCTCTTGGAATCAGCACGTCAATATACCGGTTCGCCCGCATCATGTCGTTTGCTACATCCCTGGAAGTATCCTCCACAAGCTGGACAGTCTCTGGCGCAAAACCACAAAGCTCCAATGCGCGCTGCATCAGTTTCATCAAAATCCGGTTTGAGTAAAACGCCTCTTTCCCGCCGCGTAAAATTGCAGCATTGCCGCTTTTTAAGCAAAGCGACGCGGCATCTACCGTAACATTTGGGCGCGATTCATAAATAATCCCTACAACCCCAAGCGGCACCCTGATTTTTGTAATACGCATCCCATTTGGCCGGTTCGATCCAGACAGTACCTCCCCAACAGGGTCTTCCAAATTTACAAGCTGTAAGCAGGCGTCCGCAATCCCATCAATACGGCTTTCTGTTAACCGCAGGCGGTCAACCATCACCTCTGTAATGCCGTTTTCCTTTGCTTTATCAATATCTTTTTCATTTTCGGCAAGAATCGCCTCTTTATTTTCCCGTAAGATTTCTGCAATCTTTTCCAAAATCCTGTTTTTTTCCCCGGCCGACGCCGCTGCAATCCTGCTTTTTGCTGCAGCCGCTTTCTGCCCCAGTTCTTCTATATACCCCATTTTATCCAACCTGCCTTTCTATCGCTTTTGAACATGCTATTGCAAGCGCCCCCGGTCCAATGTGGCAGGAAACGCTTAAAGAAAGCGGCGCCATATCTACAGAGGTTATGCCAAATCTTTCTTTTATCTCTTCTATAAAGGCTTCTGCCGCCTCCTCGTTATTTGTATGGGCAACTGCAAAATGGATGCTGGAAACATTTTCCATGCCCCCAAAACGGTTTATTATATCATTTTCCATCGCAGTAAGCATCTTGCTGACTCCCTGCTTCTTTGTACGTGCCACAGTAAAAGCATCCAGCTTCTCTCCCTGAATCTGCAAAACCGGCTTTAAGCGGAGCGCCGAACCAAGCGCAGCGGCAGCCGGCGTAATCCTGCCGCCCCTTTTCAGATATTTTAACGTATCTAACATGATATAAATACTGGAATCGAATTTTACCTTTTCCAGATAATCCTTAATCTCTTCTGCCGTCATCCCGGTTCTGCATAGATCTATTGCATCCTTTACCGCCTGGCTCTGTGTAACAGAAATCCTCTGGTTGTCAACAACCTGGACCCTTCCATCATATTCCTGCGCCAGAAGCTTTGCCGTCTGGCAGGAACCCGACAGCCCGCTTGACATAGGGATATAGACAACACTGTCCGATTCTTCCAAAAGCTCATCCCAAATCTGCATTACCGACTCTGGAGACGGCTGTGATGTGGAAATCGCAACATCCTGATTCAGCTTCCTATAAAACTCCTCATGCGTTAAGTTAATATCTTCAAAATAAGTCTCGCCATCAATCAGAAATGGCATCGGCAATACCTTTACTCCCAAATCTGCTGCCTGCTTTTGCGTAATCCCACTGTTACTGTCTGTCATGACACTGATTCTGCTCATACTCACCTCTTATAATTAAAGATTATTCTTTTAAACCTGCTTCCTCTTCCTTTTCAATACTGCTTCAATTTCTTTATTATATATGAAATTATTTTGAAATACAACTGCCAAATCCTACAGTTCTCTAACATGAAAAAGGTGCGAAGCCTTTCCAAGCTCGAAAACACCTCGCCAGGCAAGGCTAATGTCGCACCTAAGAAGAACGCAAGACCAGCGTTCTTCACACTCAAATCGGCGAAGTTTCCTATAACATGAAAAAAGCACTTTATAGCCTTTCAACAACGAAAAACTATAAAGCGCTAAAATACTGCATAAGGAACTGCTTATTCTTCTGGCACAAGTTTATAATAAACTCCCTTTATTTCCACTCCAGCCAGCTCTTTCGGATTAATTGCCATATGCCTCTCCCAGCTGCCATCTGTTTCATCATAAAAATACCCTGCCGCAACCGTCAAATCATATCCAGAAACGTTTAGGGCTGGTGAAAAGGCTGCCATATCTTCGGACTTCCTTTTCGTTCCGTCCTTCATAAAAAACGTAACATCTGGTATATCTGAATCTGGACTTGAAAGGAACTCTTCTATCATATATCCGCCACTGCCAAATTTGTCATTTATATTGGCATAAACTCCCTGGTTTTTCCCAAAAATCCCATATGACAATTTCGATACCAACAAATATTCTGCCTGGTAAAACCTGCTTGGCGAACCATCCCCTTCCAAGCGGTAGGCAAATGTCTCCATATTGCTGCTTACTTTTATCCTGCCCTCCCTTTTTTCCTCACACATTGGATAAGACAGTATCCGTTCAACCTTATTCAAATTGAAATTACCGCTATAATCCTTGTATTTAAATGTAAAGTACCTTGCCTGTTTTGTTGCTAAATCTTTATATTCCTCCAGCCCTGCGCTACAGCCAACAGTTTTGCCGACAATCTCCCCTTTATATAAAAACTGTATTGCCTCAACACCCATTTCCTCCTCAGACAGCCAGCGTTTTCCTGTTTCATCCAGTGCCTTATAGCAGATATCCAGATATGCGCATGCCCCATCCGACAACATTTTTGTCACCTGCATTTTCACATGTCCATCACTGTCCTCATATACAGATTTCACAATATCCTGTTCCATGCTTGCAGGCTTATCAAAATACCTTTCCAAAAAACCTTTTATGTTGTCTGCAATCCCTGTCTGAGGAAGGCAGCATGCACAGATAAATATTATAGCAGTAATGCATGCAGCCATCCTTACTGTCTGCCAATGGATATATTTCCTCCGTCTCTTTTCAATTTTTCTTTCTATCAAGCCCCAGATTTCATCCTGTTTTTCCCTGCCAGGCAAAATCTGCTGCTGCATTTTCTGATAATCCTGTTTCATATCGACCACACCTTTCTTATTTTGGAACTGCCAACAATTACCTGTATCATTAATTAATTGACATTTCCTTATTTTCCGGGCATTCCTCTGCCTCAAGTTCTAACCGGAGTATGTCCCGTGCCTTTGCAAGGCGGCTCCGTACAGTAGATGCATTAATATGGAGCATCTTTGCAATCTCTGCACTTTGGTATCCCTCGAAATAGTGCAGATACACCGGCAGCCGGTATTTTTCCTCAAGTTCTTCTACCATCTGAAGCAGCAGGTTATCGGAATCTTCCCTGCCGGCCTCATGTGCTTTGGCGTCAAATGCTACTTCCCTTTTCCTAAAACTTCTCCTCAACTGGCTTTTACAACAGTTAGAAGCTGTAACAATCAGCCATGCTTTTGTTTTCTCATCATCTTCATAAGCAAACTGCCCCTGCAAAAGCCTTAAAAATGTTTCCTGTACCATATCGCATGCATCCGCTTCATTTTTCATATAAAGAAAGCAAATACTGTAAACTGCCGCAAAATATTTTCGGTACAAATTTTCCGCCTCCCCATTCTGCATATCTATCCCCCCTCGTTTCATTTAATTATAAGCGCTTACATAGATAAAACGCTTCAACGCCAAATATTGTCCATGACAATTGCCATTTTTTCACCATCAATCGTTACTATTCACAGCCAATCGCCGCATACTTAATAAAAAGATATCTTTCCTTGTGAATTACCTTCGTTATGTGCAGTGTGGGAAAGAAGAATTTCAAATTTTCTGTAAAAAGCGAAAGTTCCTGAAATTTACAAACTGACAAAAATTTAGAAAGACATTCCTTCCTGCAGGACAATTTAGCTCTTTTAGAATTGCTTTGCTTTTTAAGTTTTCAGCAGATGCGCGCGCACGGACAACTGTCTGAACCGAAAAACAACAGAGTTCCAGGATAGTTCGGAACGGTACGCTCCCGCTACGCAGAATACGTAATGGTACATAGTGCCAGACAAGATGTAAAACATCTGTCCTGGCACAAGTACCAACGTATTCTGGAGTCCCGTCCGAACTATCCTGGAATCGTTGTTTTCGGTGAGTTTTGGGAGTAAGCGCGCTTATCAGAAGCTGAAAACAAAAAGCATTAGCAATTCTTAAGAGCGTAGGGTTGCCCAGGAAGGAATGTCTTCTATAATTTTTGTCAGAATGTAAGCAAAACAAAACTTTCGCTTTTTACAGAAAATAATAAAACTGTCAGTTCCCCATACTGCACATAGCAGAAAACATACAGGGAAAGATATTTTTTATTATTCACATTTCGCGGCGATTGGCTGTGAATAGCAGGCATCCCTTTAAGAAAAATGTACGAGCAGAAACTTACTATTTACAGCTTATATTGTTTATAGTAACATAGTAATATTATTGGATGACCAGAAAGGAACATTATCCTATGCACCGATTTTTACGCGCAATAGGCTTTAGCAATATTAAATCCCGCCAGGAACTGGAACCAATCCTTGGCAAGATTATGGACCAGCCTGATAAAAAGAAAAAAATACAGGTTACGCCAAATTGCATTTACACCGAATTTGCCATGGAATTCGGCTCACAAATTGGCATTACCCTCCGTGGAGAATATGACGAGAAAGGCTTTTTTTACATGGAACATTATTTTCCATATTGCGAAAGCCGTTTGATTACATCCTCAGAAGATATCACTGTAAACAAACGTGTCGACACAAATGCCTTTACCGGAATGTGCGATGATTTACGGCTTGGGATTTCCATGATTTTTTATTTGCAGAATGCCGTAGACTATTTAGGACTCCACTCAGAGGACAACCTTCCTCACAAGGCAAAACTTACCCTGTCTGGCCTTTCTTTGAATGGGAGGGTGCTGCTTGGCGTCTATCACGATACATATACGCAAAAACAGCGCAATATACGTTACCAACGAAGAAACCGCCTGATTGCCAGGGCAAAAAATGGCGACCAGAACGCAATTGACGACCTTACACTGGAAGACATTGATATTTCTGCCAAAATACACAGCCGCATCCAGGAAGAGGATTTATATTCCCTTGTAGAAACCAGCTTTATCCCATACGGCTCAGAATCCGACCATTACTCCATCCTGGGCACTATCGTAAACTGGTCTGTTATTACAAATACTTATACGAAGGAAGAAGTCTGCCTGATGCTCTTAAACTGCAACGATATCCTGATTACCGTATGCATTAACAAGCTGGATTTATTGGGCGAGCCTATGATTGGCCGCCGCTTTAAGGGGGTAATCTGGATGCAGGGGCATGCTGACTTCCAAAAATTATAAAAAAGGGCACCGCCAGCACTGGTGCCCTAGCAAGAATTGCTCCGCAATTCTTGTCAATGTACCACTACGATTACAGCAATTTCCTATGATATAAAAAAGGCACCGCCTGCGTTGGTGCCTTCTATCATTTTAGTGCTGCAAATCACAGATTTCTGTCCCTATATTCTGTTCTACCGTATTTAAATAGTCATCCGTCCTTGCCACTTCCTCCTTTTTTAACAGCACTTTATAAAAACGTTCTTCTTCCGGGCATAGTTCTGATGCAAGCATCCCGCTTTCTTTGCAGAAAGCATATTTCACATGGCAGTTACAGTTCATTTTGGGTTCTGTCCCCTTCACAAAATACTCTTTTACAATACCACCGCCTATTGCTTCATCACACAGCCCCTGCACGGCACGGTTTCCGCATTTACTGCAAATCCAGGTGGAAAGGACTCCGTCCGGCATACGGAAATTTCCCTTTGTCTTTTTTTCTTTCTTATGGATTCGTTCCATAATTTCTTTCCAGATAGCAATATGGCTTTCAGAGCGTTCCTGGCTGGTATTCTCATCCCTTCCAACCCAGATTCCGGCAGTATAAAACGGCGTAAAGCCTTCAAACCAGTAATCCGTACTTTCCTCTGTATATCCAACATTCCCGGCCTGTGACAGGTTCTTAATACTGTCAAACTGCGCTGCCTGCCCCGTCCCTCCTTTCACCGCGTCTTTCATTGCATCTGTCAGGAGCCAGGCGGTACTTTCCTTTAAAATTCTTTTTGCCTTCCTTTCATTTTCCAAAAGGACATTTCCATCACGGTCAATTATCTTTGTATAAAAAGCAGGCTTCCTATATACCCCGCGCGCGGCAATCGCTGCATAAGCAGCCGTAAGCTCCAGGTTCGTAACACCTTCATTCAGCTCACCCAATGCAAGCTGTAACTGCAAATCCGTATATACCTGCCCATCTTCACTTTTCTTCTGCTCAATAATCGTAGTTAAGGAAAACTTTTTTAAAAATTCATATCCTGTCTGTACTGAAACTTTTTCCAATGTCTTCACAGCAGGCACATTTTCAGAACCTGTAATTGCCGTACGCAATGTCATCAGTCCATGATATGGGCTTCCCTCCCATTTCCTGACTTGTGTGTTTGTTCCGGGATAAAAATATGCCGTATCATCCTCTACATTCCCCAGCGTAATGCCTGCTGTATCCAAAGCCGGCGCATAGGTTGACAACATGGCAAGGGACGAGCCTGGCTGGCGTTTTAACTCCATTGCACGGTTTACATCCGTGTTCGCCTCTTTTTGCCCACGTCCGCCGACAATTGCCTTAATTTGCCCGGTAGCCTGCTCTATCAGCACAAAAGAAGCCTGCGGCTGTTTAATTAACTGTACCTTTTCAGCAATTACTTCGCTTCCATTTTTTAATATAGCCTTTTTAAATCCCCTGATATATTTCTGTGGTTTTCCTGTTTTCTTAAAATAGAGGGAAATCTCTTTTCCCTTTTTCTCATAATAATAGTTTTTTACATCTATTTCACTGTACTCCCTTTTGTCGCCTCCCTGGCTGACAGCAAGATAATAGGACAAATAGGAACGTGCTGTCTGCGGATAATATTGGTCTGAATTTATCACTTCATCACAAATCTCCTGCAAAGACGAATCCTGGCAGGAAAAAATCTTTAAGCCGCCATGATACAGCACATTATACGCTTCCGTCTGGGAATACCCCAGCTTTTCTTTTAAATCCTGGATTACCTGGGTTTTTACAGCATCTGCATAATAAGAGTCTGTATTTTTTACCCCATATGCTTTTATGCTGGCAACATTCTGAACCCGCAGGTAAACGTCATCCCCCAACGCATCTTCATACTCTTCTTCTGAAATATATTTTGCCTCCAGCATCGCTTTTAGAACTTCTTTTCTCCTCCGGGAGTTATTCTCCTGCTGCGAAACCGGGCTGTATTTTTCAGGATCAGAAACAATTGCCGCAAGAACAGCTGCCTCTGATACATTCATATCCGCAACATCCTTGTCAAAATACCTTATGGCGGCAGCCTGCACCCCCATAATATCCTGCCCCATATTTACCGTATTTAGATAATATTCTAAAATCTGGTCCTTATCCAGATCCTCTTCCAGTTCAATCGCCAGATACTGTTCCTGGATTTCCCTTGTACAGCGGCCAAGGAATGTTGAATTATCATTCCCGCTCAAAATCTGGTTCTGGATAAGCTGCTGTGTAATTGTTTTATTTTTTAACTTCTCACTTTCCCCCATCACACCAGAATAGACAGCCTGGAGGATTCCAAGCATATCTACTCCATGATGCTCATAAAAACGCCTGTCTTCCGCTGAAATAAATGCACGCTGCACAATTTCAGGAATCTGGTCAACCGAAGCATATTCATATGCCAAATCCTGCGCGGCGAGTACCTGGATTACATTTCCGCGGCTGTCATAAATTTCACTTGGCTGCCCTGCCGTCATAATGTCAATCTCTTCTGCTCCCGGGGCGCTGTCAACAACCCCGCGGACCGCCCCTGCCAATCCAAAGATAAACAGCAAAAGAAGCGTAATTGCCCCGATACCGGAGCAATACGCTATCCAACCTCTGATTCGGTACTTCATTTTTCCCGATTTTGATATTATTTTCTCTTGCTTTTTTTTAATTTCCTGCTGGCTATAATTCATCTTTCTCCAACCTAGAGCATGTTTGCATAAAGTTTCTAAGGAACTGACTTATTTATTTAATTTCTTTACAGTTCCTAACGATAAATAATGTCGCTCCTCTTCGGGCCATTTGATACCATAGTAACTGGTACGCCAATCTCCTTTTCAATAAATTCAATATATTTCCTGCAGTTTTCCGGAAGCTGGCTGTATTCCCTGATTCCACCAATATCACAATTCCATCCTGGAAGCACTTCCAGAACCGGTTTTGCCTTTGCAAGTTTCGCTGTAACCGGAAACTCCTTTTCTACTTTGCCATCAATTTCATATCCTGTACATACCGGAATCTCTTTCAGGTAATCAAGGCAGTCTACAGCAGTAAGGACAACGTCTGTAGCGCCCTGAATCTGGCAGCCATAACGGCTTGCAACCGTGTCAAACCATCCCATACGGCGCGGACGGCCTGTTGTAGCGCCGTACTCCCCGCTGTCGCCGCCATGTTTCCGAAGTTCATCTGCTTCCTTTTCATCCAAAATCTCACTGACAAATTCCCCTGCGCCAACTGCACTGGAATAAGCCTTTACTACCGTCACAATCCTTTTGATTTCATACGGTGGAATCCCTGCGCCGATCGCACCATATGCTGCTAATGTAGAAGAAGATGTAACCATTGGGTAAATTCCATGATCCGGGTCTTTTAAAGAACCAAGCTGCCCTTCCAGCAGTATATTTTTCCCATCAGCAATTGCTTTCCGTAAATAAGCGGAAACATCGCATACATATGGGGCAACCATGTCCCGGTACTCATGCAGCGTATTTAAAAGTATCCCAACTTCCAGCTCTTTCTTATGGTACAGATGCTTTAAGATTACATTTTTCTGCGCGCAGATACTCTCTACCTTATCCCCTAAAATATCGTCGTTAAACAACTCGGATACCTGGATGCCTATTTTGGCATATTTATCTGAATAGAATGGAGCAATTCCTGATTTTGTTGAACCAAAAGATTTTTTGCCAAGGCGCTCTTCCTCATACTTGTCAAATGCCACATGATACGGCATCAGAATCTGTGCCCTGTCAGAAACAAGTACTTTCGGCTTTGGCACGCCCCGCTCCACTAATGATTTAATCTCATCACAAAGATATGGGATATTTAATGCAACGCCATTTCCAATAACGCTTACTGTATGGTCATAAAATACCCCCGACGGCAGCAGGTGCAACGCAAATTTCCCATAATCATTGATAATTGTATGGCCTGCATTGCTTCCTCCCTGAAAACGTACCACGATATCGGACTTTTCTCCAAGCATGTCCGTTATCTTGCCCTTTCCTTCATCTCCCCAGTTCGCTCCAACGATAGCTGTTACCATAATCCATTCCTCCATTCCGGCGCAATTCCTGCAGCCTAATCCCATGCAATAAACCATTGCACAAAGATAACTTTTTCCATCAGGGACTGCCAATCAACAGCCCCTTAACAAGTATAACCTAATCTGCCATTCTGTCAATGGTTATTGAACGTTCCCTTGCCAAATCATGGTATGTATCCCCTACCCTTACTAACGGTTTTGACAATTCCTCCGTGTTCATCATCACAACAGTTCCTGTCTCACCCGTGCTCAAACAGACCTTTGTATTTAGCAGAGACTGCACTACCGTAGAAAGGAACGGCCAGAAAAACTCTGCATCATATTTAAAACGCCCATCCCCCTCAAACATACGGATTACTTCAAATGGGCAGATTGCCTTCCTGTAAGGGCGGTCTGACGTCATCGCATCATATGTATCTGCTACTGCTATAATCCTTGCAAACTGGCTAATCTGATCCATGCGGTAACCTCCCGGATATCCGCTTCCGTCACACCTCTCATGATGGCGCATCGCCGCTTCTGCAATACGCGGATCCAGTTTCATCCCCTGCAGTATATTATTGCCGTGTAAGACATGCGTCTTTACCACATTCATCTCCGGCAGGGTTAAACGCTCTTTTTTCTGTAATATATCATCAGGAATCATCATTTTTCCAATATCACAAAGAAGTCCGGCAAGCGTAAGCGCCTCCAGATCCTCCTCTGACATCTTCGGCATTACAAGGCGCCCAATCACATTGGACAAAAGCGCCACATTCATGCTGTGGACATAGGTTACATCATCATATCCTTTCATGCACTGCAGCATATCCAGAATATGCAGGCTGTTACGGCTTTTTGACACAACATCCTGTACATTTTCCAGAATTGCCTCGCTGTCGATCTCTTCATTTTTCATTACAGCACGGCTAAAAGATTCCTTCATATGGTCTACTGTCTTTGTAAACGATTCGGTAAACTCCTGATATTCTTTTGTCTCCCTGACCGCATCATAATGGCTTTTTTCTGATACGTCCATTTCCAGGCGAGGTTCTTTTGGTGCAAAATCCACTTCCAGATTCTCTGCTGGTTTTTCAATAATCTCTATCCTTCCCTCTTCAGAGACATGTTCCCCTATTAAAGGCGTTACGCCATCTTCCCCAACCTTAATACGGATTGCAAAGACAGAATGTTCCTTTAACGCCGCAATAATATCCTCTGTTAAAATCGTCCCTTCTGTAAATAAAAGCTGTCCATCCGATGTATGCACATCTTCTGACGCAATCATATCAACAACAAGGCGTGCCGTTAAAACTCTTTTTCCAGCCATAATACCTCCATCCCGCTAATCTTTTGCATTAGACTAATTATACATTGATTTCTGCCTTCATCCCAAGGATTTCCTGGTTGGCATCTAAAACAGGCTGTACCACCTCTTCCACAAACTCTTTTACCTGGGAAGCAGCACGTCCAATATATCTGCCAGGCTCCATTGCAGCATTTAATTCTTCAATTTCCAAAGGAAATTCACTATCTGCTGCAATCAGCTCCAATAAATTATTTTCCCTGCCATGCTCTTTCACATTCTTGCCAGCCTCCATCGAAAGTGTACGGATTTTCTCATGGAGTTCCTGCCGGTTCCCGCCAGCCTTTACTGCGTCCATCATAATATTTTCTGTTGCCATAAACGGCAGTTCAGACATCAGCCTCTTTTCAATTACCTTTTCATAGACAACAAGGCCGTCTACTACGTTTAACAGCAGATCCAAAATGCCGTCTGCTGCCAGAAAACCTTCTGGAATGCTGATTCTTTTATTTGCCGAATCATCCAGGGTTCGTTCAAACCACTGGCATGCCGAAGTAAACATGCCATTTGTGACGTCCGACATAACATAACGCGAAAGGGATGCGATTCTCTCACTGCGCATCGGATTCCTTTTATAAGCCATTGCAGACGAACCAATCTGGTTCTTTTCAAACGGCTCCTCAATCTCTTTTAAATGCTGCAAAAGACGGATATCATTCGAAAATTTATGGGCGCTTGCCGCAATCCCCGCCAGCACATTTAATACACGTGTATCCAGCTTTCGGGAATATGTCTGCCCTGACACAGGAAAGCAGGAATCAAACCCCATCTTCTCGGCAATCAGGCTGTCAAGCTGCTTTACCTTTTCTTCATCCCCATCAAACAGTTCCATAAAGCTTGCCTGCGTCCCCGTTGTTCCCTTTGAACCAAGAAGCTTCATCGTGGAAAGAACATATTCCGTATCTTCCAAATCCATTAAAAACTCCTGCAGCCAAAGCGATGCGCGCTTCCCTACTGTTGTAGGCTGCGCCGGCTGGAAATGGGTAAATGCAAGGGTCGGAAGTTCCCTGTATTTCATAGCGAACTTTGAGAGTTCATCAATCACATTAACCAGCTTTGTACGGATAAGCTGCAATGCCTCTGTCATTACAATAACGTCTGTATTATCCCCTACATAGCAGGAAGTCGCCCCCAGATGGATAATTCCAGCCGCCTTTGGGCACTGCTGCCCATAGGCATACACATGGGACATCACATCATGGCGTACCTTTTTTTCCCGCTCCTTTGCCACCTCATAATTAATATCTTCTGCATGGCTTTTGAGTTCCTCAATCTGTTCCTTTGTAACAGCCGGACCGCCCTGTTCATTTTTAAGCCCCAGCTCATTTTCCGCCTCTGCCAATGCAATCCAAAGACGCCTCCAAGTTTTAAACTTCTTGTCAGGCGAAAAAATGTACTGCATCTCCCTGCTGGCATAACGCTCAGAAAGAGGGCTTGTATACCTGTCATTGCTCATTTTACTCTTTTTCCTCCTATTTTTCGTAATCTCCCCGGATATCCACCTCAGGCGGCTCTACCGGATAGTCTCCGGAAAAACACGCATGGCAGTATCCATAGTCTCCCTCAATCAGTTCATTTAACCTGTCAAGCTCAAGGTAGCCCAAAGAATCCGCGCCTACTATTTTCGCAATTTCATCTACAGAATGATTGTAGGCAATTAACTGGCTGCTGGAAGGGACGTCCGTCCCAAAATAGCAGGGATAACGGAATGGCGGGGAACTGATGCGTACATGTACCTCTGTCGCCCCTGCATCTTTCAGCATTTTGACAATACGCGCGCTTGTCGTCCCGCGTACAATGGAGTCATCTACCATGACCACCCTTTTTCCTTTTACTACTTCCTTTAATACATTCAGCTTTACCATAACGCTGGATTCCCTTGCCGACTGCTTCGGTTTAATAAACGTCCGGCCGACATAGCTGTTTTTCACAAAAGCCGTCCCATAAGGGATGCCTGACTCCAGCGAAAATCCCATTGCCGCCGCATTGCCGGACTCTGGAACCCCGACGACAATATCCGCATCCGCAGGATATGTCTGTGCCAGGATACGTCCTGCCGTAATTCTGGAACTGTGTACACAGATGCCGTCAAAATAGCTGTCCGGCCTGGAAAAATAAATATATTCAAAAATACACCTTGCCGGCTTATCAATCGCCATGCTCTTATCCGATTCAATGCCGTTTGCAGTAATTGTCACAATCTCCCCCGGTTCCACATCCCTGACAAAATCTGCTCCAATCGTATCTAATGCGCAAGTCTCTGACGCCAGGATATATGCATTATCCCTTTTTCCAATACAGAGCGGATGGAATCCGTGCGGGTCTCTTGCCCCAATCAGCTTCCTCGGACTGGCAACTACCAGAGAATATGCCCCTAAAAGCTTTTTCATAGCATTTTTTACAGCATCTTCCGCCGTCCCTGTCTTTAGACGCTCCCTTGCAACAAGATACGCAATCACCTCTGAATCAATTGTCGTCTGGAAAATTGCGCCGCTCATCTCAAGCTCTTCCCTTAGCTTAACTGCATTTACAAGATTTCCATTATGCGCTACCAGAAGCGTCCCCTTAATATAATTTAACACCAGGGGCTGTATATTTTCTGCAATACTTGCCCCTGCAGTAGAATACCGGACATGGCCAACCCCGATATCCCCCTTCATCTTTTCAAGGCTTTCTGAGTCAAATACTTCATCTACAAGTCCCATTCCCTTACAGGTATTCGCATTCCTTTTCGGGCCGTCTGTCCTGCTGACTGCAATCCCACAGCTTTCCTGCCCTCTGTGCTGCAGGGAAAATAATCCATAATAAATAGATGGCGCCACGTCATTCCCATCTAAATCAAACATCCCGAATACGCCGCATTCTTCCTTAAGCTTTGAATCCTCTGCCTCCCTGTTCATTTCTGCCTCCATCACGTTTCCTGTATTCTCCTGCTAAATCATTCTGCCCTGCCGAAAAAGGGCAGGCGTTACTGCTTGCCCTTTTTACTTTATTTTATTAGGCCAATTCTCTTTGCCACTTCCTGATAAGCATCCTCTACGCCGCCAAGATCCCTGCGGAAACGGTCCTTATCAAGCTTTTCATGTGTCTTCTTATCCCAGAAGCGGCATGTATCCGGTGAAATCTCGTCCGCCAGGATAATTGTCCCATCGCTTGTCTTGCCAAATTCTATTTTAAAATCTATCAGGTCTATGCCGCACTCGTCAAAAAACTTCTTTAAGAAGTCATTTACCATAAACGCATATTTCGTAATGATATCAATATCTTCCCTGGTTGCCGCGCCAATTGCAATTGCAAAATAATCATTAATCAGCGGATCTCCCAGCGCGTCGTCCTTATAACTGAACTCCAGCGTCGGGCAGAGAAGCTGAAACCCTTCCTCTATGCCAAGCCTTTTTGAAAAACTACCGGCTGCCACATTACGCACAATTACCTCTAATGGCACAATCTTAACCCTCTTTACGGCTGTTTCCCTGTCGCTTAACTCCTCTACATAATGAGTCGGGACTCCTGCTTCTTCAAGCTTCTGAAACAGATAATTTGTCATACGGTTATTAATCACGCCTTTTCCAACAATTGTCCCTTTTTTCTCTCCGTTAAATGCTGTTGCATCGTCTTTATAATCAACGATAACCACATCCTTGTCCTCTGTTTCAAATACCTTCTTGGCTTTTCCTTCATATACCATATCCAGTTTTTCCATTTTTACCCTCCTCATTATGTGGGATCTGCCCTGCCCAGAGTATTTCTTAAGCCATTCTTCCGGAATGCCCAGGTGTTATCCCCAAATTAATTACATTTTATCATTATTTCTGCACATGCACTTTGTGCATATTAAGTTGCGAAGCAACTTATTGATAAGTCTGTTAGGACTTATTTTATCACAATTTACATTATAACAATTTCCATAAAAATCGCAAGTATTCTTTCAGGATTCCTTCTGTTTTTTTCCTTTTTTCCCTTTTGCCTTTTTCTTCGGCTCCTTTGTAACCTCTGGCGCAGCAGTTTCTTTTGGCTCTGGCGTGCTTATAAGCTGCTCCCCTGACAAAATCCCTCTCTGGATTTTTACCGCCAGGATACGAAGCACTGCCTCGTCAAGCCTTTCCTGTCCAAGCGTCCCGTCCTGTACCTTCGACAAAATCTCCTGGTATGCCTCCCCCAAATCCTCTGGCATCAGGATAATGTCAGCGCCCGCTTTAAACGCATTGTACGCCGCCTCGCCAGGCGTATAAAAATCAATAATGCTTGCCATGTCAAAGGCGTCTGTAATAATTATTTTCTGGAACCCCAGTTCGTCCCTCAAAATTGTCTGCATAATTAAATCAGACATGCTTGCCGGAGCAGAACTTTCCGTCACTTTACTGACAGAAATATGGGAAACCATTACAAAATCAGCGTCTGCTGCAATTCCTGCCTTAAAAGGGACAAAATCTGTTTTCCTAAGCCTTGCAATACTGCTGTCAATATCCACGCTTTCTTTATGCGTATCCCCATCAGAAGAACCCTGCCCCGGAAAATGCTTTAACGCCGCGCCAGTATTTGTCCTGTGAAGCCCCTGGATAAAAGCGCTGACATATTCTGACACTTTATCCGGGTCACTCCCGAAGGAACGGTCGCCGATTTCTTCATTCAGCTCACTTGTCTTCACATCCGCCACCGGGGCATAGTCTACATTAAAACCAAGCTCTTTTATTTCTGCCCCTATCGTCTTTCCCATCTCATAAGCATACTCACCATCTTTTGTCTTCCCGATTTCCTCAGCCGACGGGAAAAGCGTTGTTTTCATCTTTTTATTCGCAGCAATCCTAGATACCCTTCCGCCTTCTTCGTCAACAGAAATAAATAACGGCGTCCGCCCCGCCGAAGCAAGGGCTGACGTCAAAGCCTTTGTCTGTTTCCTTTTGGAAATATTCCTGGAAAACAGAATTACGCCTCCCACATGGTACTTTTCAATACTCTCCTCCATAGCTCTCGTATACTTGCGAAATTCATAATAATTTCCCTTCCTGCGGTCAAGCTGCTCAAGGTTTACCACAAAAATCTGCCCAACCTTTTCCTCCAATGTCATATTCTTTAAATAATCCGCTGCAAGCTCCACAGCGTCTCCCCATTCAATAGAAACAATTTCCTCCTGCTGCTCTTCCTCTTCCAGTTCTGAGGTTGGTTCATAATTTTTTATCTGCGTCTCCGAATTTGGCAAAAGGCCCGTACAGCCGCAAAAACTGGCTGCAACGGCCAAAATAAGCCAAACTGCACCAAACTTTTTCATCCATCTGATTTTCTGCATAAAACCCTCCATTCTGCCGATAAGAAAAAATTATTGGAAGAACGCCGCTTTTGCGTCCTTTACACCTTATTATTGTGACGAATGAAAAAGATTCTGTCAAGTTTTTTTAAAAAAGCGTAAACTGTCCAAGCAGTCCTGCATATGATAGCACTGTAAATAAATATAGCCTGCCGGAAATATCGGCGGAATGGAGGAATTTATGAGTGATTTAGCAGCAACTACCTGCGGCGGATGCAGCAACAATGAAAACAATGGATGCAGTTGGATAATTATCCTTCTCTTACTCTGCAGCTGCTGCGGCGGCAACGGCGGCTTTGGCGGCTTCGGCAGCTGCGGCGGCGACGGCGGATGCGGTTCCATTATCTGGATTCTGATTCTCCTTTGCTGCTGCGGTGGCGGCAATGGCGGCTTTAGCATTTGCTAGGCGTTTCCTGCATAAAGCAGCCTGCCACTAACGCCGCCTGCTTTTAAGCAGGCCATACCAGCCAGGCTGTGCCCACGATACACCAGCCGCATAGCCTGGCAGCCAAAAACCGGGGCCGTTCCTTCCCGAACAGCCCCGGTTTTTTCTTTACAAAAAAGCAAATCAACCGTCTATTTCAGCTTTCCTGCTGTTTTTGCTTCCTTTTTATGGCATTGAAGGCATTCTTCATCTATCTCATAGACACTGTCTTCATCTATAATCAGCTTCCCAAAGTGCCTTCCAAGCCCTTCCTGCCTTTCTTCATTGGCCTCTACCTCATGCTGTATCTTATCTTTTCCATACTTGTAATATCGCATCGTTATCTCCCTTCGTCTTTTAAAACTTCTTCCAGAGTGTGCTTTTACAGACAACGCAAAAAACATTGGTGAAGAATGTCAATTCCCATCCTTTTCGTCTTAGACACCTCTTCTCCTAATATATGCTTCTGTACCTAAAAGGAAACAACGTAACAGCGTGCCAAAAACCATTCCCAGACACGCCATTGCTGCTATTTTACAAAAAATCTTTTTAAACTTTCCATACTGGAGGCCATTGAAGAAAACAGCATATCCAATACAGTAATGGCCGTCATTGCTTCCACTACGACTACCGCCCTTGGCACAATTACCGGGTCATGGCGCCCACGAATGCAGACTTCCATTTCTTCCCCCTGGCAATTCACTGTCTTTTGGGCTTTTGCAATGGATGGGGTCGGCTTTACTGCCGCCCGCAGTATAATATCGCTTCCATCGCTGATTCCCCCAAGAATCCCCCCGGCATGGTTTGTACACTTCGTAATTTCCCCATCTTTTCCCAGGGTAAAGGAATCATTATTTTCTGAACCAAAGGCTCCTGCCACTGCAAATCCATCCCCGATTTCAACGCCTTTTACTGCACCAATTGACATTACTGCCTTTGCAAGGTTCGCGTCCAGCTTCTCAAACACCGGCTCTCCAACCCCTGCCGGCAGGCCCTTTACAACACACTCAATGATTCCGCCTGCAGAATCCTGCTGCTTCATTTTACGTTCCAATAGCAGTTCTGCCTGCTCCGACGCTTCTAAGTCAGGCATAAAAAGAGGGCTTTTTGTAATATTTTCCCGGAACGCCCTTTTTTCATCTACAGAAATCCCGCCAATTTCTTTTGTGTAGGCAAACACCTCTACGCCCAGTTCTTTTAAAACTTCAGAAGCAACCGCCCCCGCCGCCACACGGCTAACTGTCTCACGGCCGGAAGAACGCCCGCCGCCGCGGTAATCCCGGAAACCATATTTCTGGTCAAAAGTATAATCTGCATGCCCGGGGCGGTAATATTGTGCAATTTCTGAATAATCCTTTGAACGCTGTGAAGTATTATAAACCACCATAGAAATCGGTGTGCCGGTTGTCCTTCCTTCAAAGACGCCAGACAGGATTTCTACGGAATCTGGCTCCTTCCTCGGTGTAGAATAACGCGTCTGCCCCGGCTTCCTTCTGTCTAGGTACTTCTGAACTGTCTCTTCCGACAAAAGAAGCCCCGCCGGGCAGCCGTCTACTACAACCCCTATCCCTTTCCCATGGGACTCCCCCCAGGTAGACACCTGAAAATTTTTACCATATACTGAACCTGACATATCCTGCCTCCATTTACAATTTACCTTGGTTTCTCTGTCAATCCAAGCTTTTTCTTCACTTTGCGGAGCGTCTTATTCGCAAAATAAGCTGCTTTCTCATCATTTTCCTTAATCAGGGAATCAATGTAATCCTTTTCCTTTTGCAGACGGCTGTATTCCTCCTGCAATGGCTTTAATACAGAAATAACCGCTTCTGCAACCGCCATTTTAAAATCGCCATAGCCCTTTCCTGCAAAATCTTTTTCTGCCTCTTCCATGGATTTCCCAAGGCAGCTGCTGTAGATTTCCAAAAGATTACTTACCCCTGGCTTTTGCTCACTATAACGTACCTCGCTTTCAGAATCTGTCACTGCGCGCTTGCATTTCCTTACAATCGTATCTGGGTCGTCCATCAGGTAAATGCTCCCATTTACATTTTCATCTGATTTTGACATTTTCTTAGAAGGGTCCTGCAGGCTCATAATTTTAGCGCCCGCTTTCCCAATAAATGGCTCAGGAACCGTAAATACATCGCCATAGATGCCGTTGAAGCGCTCTGCAATATCCCTGGTAATTTCCAAATGCTGCTTCTGGTCTTTGCCAACCGGCACGAAATCCGTCTGGTATAATAAAATATCTGCCGCCATCAGAACCGGGTAAGTAAACAGCCCTGCATTAATATTATCCGCATGTTTCGCTGATTTTTCCTTAAACTGCGTCATACGGCTTAACTCCCCCACATAAGTAAAACATCCTAACAGCCAGCTAAGCTCCGCATGTGCCGGAACATGCGACTGGAAATAAATGCAGTTCTTTTTGGGGTCAAGCCCTGCTGCAATGTATAAAATCAGAAGGTTCCTGGCCTTTTTACGGAAATCCGCTGGTTCCTGGCGCACAGTCAGGGAATGCAAATCCATCACGCCCCAAAAACATTCATACTTTTCATTTAAAGAAAGCCAGTTCTTTAATGCCCCCAGGTAGTTTCCCAAAGTCAGATTGCCTGTTGCCTGCATGCCGCTGTACAAAATCTTTTTATCCTCTATCATTTCAAACCTCCATGCCGCGCTCCTGCGGCCCCAATAGTGATGAACAAACGCTGCTTCTGCGTTTTTCTATGGCCAAAGCCATAATCGTTGATATAGATACGTTACACGAAAAAGATATCCCTGTCAAATTTTTCCGCAATAAATTTTGCAGTGCATTGACAGCAATCCTAATATGTTTTATAATATACTTAGCTATACAAAGTATATGAGGAATAAAAATGGACAATAAATATGAACGGCAAATGAAAAAAGGCGTACTGGATATGCTGGTATTAAGATTATTAGAAGACGAGCCAAAATATGGATACCAGTTAATCCAGGAAATGAAGGAAAAAAGCAGAGAAACCTTTCTTTTAAAAGATGGGACATTATACCCTGTCCTATACCGGCTTGAGGACGAAAAACTGATTGAAAGCCGCTGGAGCAGCGCCGAAGGGAAACAGGTTCCCCGGAAATACTATGAAATCACAGAGCAGGGGAGAAAAAAGCTGCCAGAAATTTTTGAAACCTGGAAACGGATTACAGATGGAACCTTAAAAATCATGGAAAAAGAAAGGTGGTTTATATGACAGCAGAAAAATATGCGGCTTCTGTTGCAAAACGGGTAAAATGCAGCAGGGCAAAACGGCAGGAAATCAGGCAGCAGCTTCTATCCGACTTTACAGCTGCAAAAGAGCAGGGCAGCACAGAAGAAGAAATTATCAGCCAGATGGGGGATATCACGGAACTTGCAAAAGAATTTAACGATACCCTCCCCAAATCAGAGCATCAAAAATATCTGCGGGACAAAATCATAAGAATTGCTATTCCTGTTGTTTCTGTCTTCCTTGTACTGGCCTTCTTTTTATATCAGATGATACCACGAACTGCCGACATAGAAGACAGCCGGATTTTCCAGAAAGCAAAAGTCGAAGCAAAGATGAAAGAAACCATTAAACTGTTTAATGACGGGGATTCTGACGCTTTATGCGCCGACACAATCCCACAGATGCTCCCCTACTTATCAGATAAAGCAATCAAAAAAACAAAGGCACAATTTACAGACGATTGGGGAGAATGCCTTTCCTTTGGAACTGCTTATATAACAGAGCTTATCCAGATGCGGAAGCATCTAGCTGTAGGCGAAATCACTGTAACCTATGAAAATATAAGCGTAACCTACCGCCTGACTTATGACAGGGATATGAAACTTGCCGGGATTTACATCCGCTAAGGAACTATGGAAAGGAGGCAAAAGCCATGTTAGGATTTATTTTATTCTCACTTTGCGGCATTGCATTTGTTGTTTTAGGAATTTACGCTTTTTTATCAAAAAAAGAAGCTGCCTTCAGCTTTTGGGCCAATGCAAAAATGTTTCCAGTGACGAATATAAAAGCCTATAACAGGGCAGTTGGAAAACTATGGTGTGCCTATGGCGCCGTATTTATTATCCTGGGCCTTCCACTTTTAAGCGGACAAAATTCTGCGCTTATCCTGCTTTCCATCATCGGCATTATGGCCGAAACAATCGCCGTCATGGTTATCTATGTTACAATAATCGAAAAAAAATACCGGAAAAAGGGAGAGTGAGTTTTATGGGATTCTGGATTTATATGTTTCTTTCCAACGAACTGGTTCCAATACTGATGCTGATATTTGGACGGATATTCAAAAAACATCCCCCAAAGAATATTAACAGTCTCTATGGCTACCGCACTTCTATGTCAACAAAAAATATAGAAACCTGGAATTTTGCCCATGCTTACTGCGGCAGGCTCTGGTGGAGAATTGGTTTGGCCATGTTTCTTTCTACAGCCGCTGCCATGCTACCGTTAATAGGAAAAACAATGGATGAAATCGGCTTTTGGAGCAGTTTAATTATGATAATCCAGTGCGCTGCATTAATTGTATCTATCCTCCCTGTAGAACGGGCGCTCCGCAAAAATTTTGATAAAACAGGGAAACGCATTTCCCAATAACTTATACCCAAGACCGCCAGAATTTACCAATCTGCCTAAAACAAAACCCTGGATAGATAACATATTTTTTTCTCCTTCCTCATAGATTGTAGGGAAGCAACAATCGAAAAACAAACCGTTATGCAGGAAACATGCTGCTGTTTCCTACATTACAGAAATGGAGAATAATATGGAATATAAAAACGAACACCAGCGGCGCATGGCGATTTTAGAGGCATCCCTGCCCTATGTTTCCCCAGAAAACCGCCATGCCTTTGAACTTCTTTTACAAGCAGATTCACTGATTCAACTTGCAAACCATACTGGGGACAGCGACTTGGAAGCTGCCGAAGATACTGGCGCGGCTGTCCCATTCCGCCCAAATCCACAGGAAATGCTCTTAAATATCCAAAAATTCCTGACGCCAAGGGAATCTGACATTGTACAGACTATCCTTAATTTTATGAATGCACAAAAACTGTTCCAAAACTATTCAGATTTTGTACATTCTCAATCAGGCAACACCGAGGAAAACATCGGCTTTTCTGCTGCTTCCTCTTCTAATACAACAAACCCTCTCCAAATGCTTTTCCAGCTTATTAACGGCCTTGGTTCTATGGGCAGAGGCCTTTCTGGAGCATCTGGCAGCGACAGCGGCCAGCAGAATATGCTGCGGGAATTTTTATTTTCCCAATTAAATCCAGAACAAAAAGCAACCTTTGAACAGTTGCAGAATATAATGTATAATGAATAATATATTTGAAGCCGGATAACCGTCCGGTTTCCAGAAATGAGGCATTATGGAAGATATCAGGCGAAATCCTGCATTCCGGCAGATGGATGCACAAAAACAGCAGATGATTATGCTCCTAATCCAGTCTCTCCAGGCTAAAAACCTCAACCAGGCGCTTCCTGTCATTATGAACTGGAATAAACAGATGGAACAGAAAAATATTTCCTTCACACCAGAAGAAAATTCACTGTTAACAGCAATTTTGTCGTCACAAATGACACCTGCCCAGAGAAAACAGTACGAAGCCCTTCAGGCCATGATGAAAAATATGCATTAACTGCATCTTATGCTGCAATGCACCAGTCAAAGGAGATAAAACACTATGTCAGAAAACACCCGAACCCAGATGCAAAGCGTATCTTATGAAACAGTTGCCGAAGCATTTTCCGAGGAGGCAAAATCTCTGATTTCCGATTCTGCCATCCAGGAAACACTCGGCACAGAAAAGATACGCTTTGAAAATGCTTCCCTGCTCGGACTTCCTGCCGAAAAACTGACAGGCCACAATACAGCACGCTGCTGTAAGGATTTACTGCGCCAAAAACAGCCGCTTCCTTTTGTATACTTTTTTCTCTGTTTTATTACAGAAATATCTGTCTGGCTGGTTCCTTATGGGATTATCATAGAAATATGCCATTATATTAATACAAAAAACAATGCCCCCCTGGCTTTCCCAACCCTTTATGGGCTTTTTCTTATCATTGGCCTTGTTGCGGCAAATACCCTATGCAGGCAGCATCTTTTGAAGATTCTGGGCAGACCAATCCCTCCACAGGAAAAGCCTGTTTCTGATGCCAAAAAAGCGATTGCCCGCTTCCGCTTCCTGGTATATGCTGCTGCCATAACTTTTGTGGTACTGGCAGGCTTTTCTGCTGCATTACTGGAGTGGGACAAGCTTTTCACTTTAAGGCTGCCCGCCTGCTTTATTGCCTATGTTGCCTGCATCCTGCTGTCCGGCGTCCACAACGTCCTGTACAGCAGCCACTTCCTGTCTTTTTTTACAGTTGGCATCCTGATTCTTTCAAGACGCCCTGAGGCAGAAATAAAAACTGCTGCAAAACAATATTTAACCTTACGTTACCTACAGATGCTGACACCTTCCCATAAATCACTAAAAGACCTTGAAGCAAACGCACCGCTGGAAAAAAAAATGCAGGAGTCTTTGCACTCCCACATGATTACACAACGTATTTACGATATCTTTGCCCTAATCATCCTTTTTACTCTGGATGCCGTCTGCATAAGCCAGTTCCGCACTGCCGCCTCCCCCGCTTTCGCCTGCTTTTTTGCCCTGGCGTTCCTTCTTACCTGCGTCCTGCTTCTTGCCCTGATTAGCGCAAACTATATCCTTAAATATACAAATCAGCCCACAAGGTAATCTGCCATCGCGGCCGCCTCTTCTGACGGCTGCTTTAAATCTGGGACACAGATAACAGAGCAGCCAGCTTTTTTTGCTGCGCGGACGCCATTTTCTGAATCCTCCAGCACCACACATCCCGCAGGCTCTTGCCCAAGCTTTTTGCAGGCCAATAAAAAGATATCCGGCTCAGGCTTAGATTTTTCTACCATTTCCCCTCCGACAATCTCCTGAAAATACTGCAAAATCCCTGCGCTGTCTAAATAATGCTTTACCGCACTGCTATTTGTAGAAGAAGCCACTGCACATAAAATCCCCTGCTTAGAAAGATACCGGAGCACTTCCGGAATCTGCGGTTTTATCACAAGCCCAACAGTCTCTGCTACCATCCTTACCCGCTTTTCCACCTGTTTCCCCATCTCTAAAACAGGATAATCCTCCCCAAAATAAGAGCACATAATCTCTTCCAGCAGTTTTCCCCCGACGCCTAATGTCTCACAATAAATCTTCTTTGTCAGCACATATCCATGCTCTTTCATAACAATCGCAAGCTGCTCCATAAAAAGGCGCTCTGTATCAAAAATCAGCCCATCCATATCAAATATTGCCGCCTTTTTCCCGCTAAAATTCTTTACTGCAGCCAGCAAATCTCTTTCTTTTACCGCCATATCGTCCCCTTTCTGCGCATAACATAACAACCGCTGTGTTACAGCATATTTTCCCAGCGCCCCTTAATAAGATACACTATTTCTGTACTCCTTCGGCGTACAGCCAATCGTCTTTAGAAATACCTTATTAAAATAACTGATATTATTAAAACCGGTAAGGTTTGCAATTTCTCCGATTTTTTTATCTGTCTCCTGCAAAAAACGGCAGCTCTGCAAAATCCGGTACCGTAAAAGATACTGCATCGGGGACATTTTCATATTCTGCTTAAATACGCGGCAAAACTGCCCTTCACTCATTGGAATCATCTGAGCCAGCTCAGCAAGCGTAATCTCATAAGCATAGTTATCTTTCATATACTTTACAACAGGCGCCAGCCTCTCAAACGAAACATTTTCTTCTGACTCGCCCTTATGATTCTTTTTTCCATGATGGTACATCAGGTTCCAGACCATCAAAAGCCTGCTGCGGACTAACAGGCTGTATGGCTCTAGTTCATTTTCCGGACACTGCCCAATCTGCGCCAGCCAGAAAACAACCTCTTGCTGCCACGAAAGCTCTGTCTTTGGATATCCTGCAAAAAACTCACCCAAACCACATTTTTTCTCCGATACCTCTGGCAATTCCCGATGCCGGGCATATTTGCTGTCCGCCGGCAAAAATTCCTCTAAAAGATATTTTCCATTTAAAACCGGCCGAATATATTTTTTTGCAAAACTGCTATGGATATCATCTTCTAAAACTTCATACGAAAACACAACAGCAAAAAAAGAACAGGCATGTCCATCCACTGTCTTTGCAGAATGCAGTAAATTGGAATTAATAAACACGCCGTCCCCTGCCCCAAGCTCATAATCCCTGCCTTCGATGGTAAAAACAACCCTGCCCTCTGTCAATATAAGAAATTCAAATTCCTGATGCCAGTGCAGGTAAAAAATAACCTCCGTCCCCTCTGGATATTCAACTTTGTGCAACCCCACTGGCAACTCTACCGTACCATGACGCCGCTTCTCTTCAAACTCTTTCTTGCTGCCCACGGCCTTTCCTCCCTAGTAACAAATATCCAGATAATACAAGATACGGCTATCTGATACAACTCATATCAAAAACCGCTCAAAGAAAATCTGTTTCTGACTATGGTATCAAATAACCATATAATTTGCAAGTAAATTCATTTTATTTTCAGGGGGAACAGTATTACTCCGTTACTTTTCACGGCCAGTTCTTCCAAAGTCGGACAGATAATATATAGTTCCCCTATTTTTTTCATGGAATTCCTTATGGGAAAGCTTTAGGTTTTCTATATTTTCTGCAAAAAGGCGGAAGTCCCGCTTTGCTTTCAAGTGACAAAAATTATAGAAGACATTGCTTTCCGGGCAATCCTACGCTCTTAAGAATTGCTATTGCTTTTTGCTTCCGGCTTTGATTAGCGCGCCCACTGCCAAAACTCGCCGGAAACAACGATTTCATGATATTCCGGGCGGGGCTTCAGAATACGTTGGTACTTGTGCCTGGGACGGATGTTTTAACATCCGCCCCAGACACTATGTACCTACGTATTCTGTGCAGCGGGAGCGTACCGCCCGGAATATCCATGAAACTCTGTTGTTCCGGCTCAGACAGT
>RAYE01000123.1 GCA_003612285.1 bacterium D16-51
TAGCATTTATACAAATCACTTAAAGAAATCACTGGTGCGGCATCCTCCCCAGGAAACTGTATGCAAATCCCATCCCCTTCGCCGATACCGCCCTGCAAACCCTGTACTATGTATACTTTGGCATCCTTCCCATAAAAATCCCTTAATTCCTCCAGTAAACTGGCTTTAAATTCATTGTATTCCATAATTATCATCCCTTCCATTAACAGTTTAGCAGTTTCTCTTCCCATTCATATCCTGTACTGTCCCTTACTAAATATAATAGTCTGTACTTCACCCTGCCCTCTTTCTAATACTCATGCCGGCTAAATACAGACAAATTTCGATAAACAGGCATAGCATTTTCTCCTTTCTTCTTAATCTTAAATAAATAGCCAACAGATTTTCCTGCCGGCTATTTATTTAAACTATAATATATAATTAATATGAGAGAATTTTCGAATTATCCTTTATTGAAAACTTCCAGCTTATTTCCACCTAATTAGCATTTCATACATAAATTATTAATAAAATACATTTCTGAAACCCTAACCAAATAGATCATAAAATCAAGTAAGAGAAATTTTCTCTTACTTCTCACACCACCGTACGTACCCACAGATACATACATTCGTTTGCACGGCTACATTGTTCAGCCCTTCGGCTCTCCCCTTTTTGTGGGAGAGGAATTACCTACTATGGCTTCTGCTGACTTCTTCACAGTTCGTTATTACTACGACTGATAAAACCGCCTGTGAGACCTCACGGGATAAGTCCGTGTTCTTTCGCTGCCCTTACGCATATGGGTTACAGCTACTTTAGGGCTTCACTGCTACTTGCCAGCTTACCCGCCATATACGCCTTATTATCAGGTTTCTGTCCGTAGGGCTACGGTTTCGCTATCCCCTCTTCTCGTCTACACTTTACGATACAAACCTTGGAAGTCGCTATAAAGTTTGTCGGTAACTACGCCTATGTGGACTTTCGCCACAGAACACGGGCATGCCTGTCATACAAATAAACCCCTATGGTGATATCACCATAGGGGTCAAGTAAATAATGAAAAAATCAAATCTGTTTTATTATTTATGATACATCTTTTGAAAAGCCTTTTTACAATTTTAATTTATATATTCCTCTCATTTGTTCCATTAATTTTCCTTTATAGTATAATTTATACATCAATGCCTTTTTGTTCACCTTGATAGTATCATAGTAGCCGTTTATTTTTTTGTATAAATTGACTTCTTCGTTGTATTATATTAAAAACTTAAGAGAACTTTCCACCAGCTACATCAAATGATATCAAATCCCCAGAAGCCCGTAAAGGCGAGGAAGCCTACCTTGACTAGCTTCTGAGAATTTACAGATAGCCCCAAAGCAGTTTAAGGAAAATTTTATTGATGTAACTTATACACTTAAATTTACATTCCCTTATGCACCTACTAAATGCTTATCTCTTCTTCATAAAAAGAAAAAACCGTTTCTAATAAATCATCCATTTCACTCTGACTTTGTTCTTCTTCATCATAATCTAACCATGAAAATTCAAAATCACCATTCTTAATAAGGAATTGCAAGCATGCTGTCACTTCGTTTCCATCAACAGTAAGACCGCCAGTAAATTCTACAACATCATTACCCTGATCTGATTTAAAATAAATCCAAGTTGGATTACTAAAGAAAGCATCAAAGGCCTCCTTATATGTTATGCCTTCATACCCATCTAATGAATCATTTGCTACAATATTTATATAATAACTACTATCATAATCATTATTTGAATCATTGCTATTTTTCTTTACTACTTTTACCTTACATTTTGTTGTCTTCTTTGATAAAGCACAGGTGGCTGAAATTGTCACCGTCCCTTCATTTTTCGCAGTTACTACCCCTTTTGAATTTATTGTTGCAATATTAGTATTAGAAGATTTCCATGTTATACTGTTATATTTCTTACTGTTATAAACAGTATAATATTTCCATGTCCACATTACTCCTTCTCTGATTCCCTCTGTCATCACGTAAGATTTCCCGTTAATTGAGTCACCCCATTCATCAAAAAATACTACACAGTCACTTAACATACAATTATATTTTTTTAGTGTTTTCTTCTTTTTGTCAATTTTTGCCTGAATAGCGGTTGATTGGCTGGAAACCTTCACTGATTTACCTACTGCACAAGTATACCCATTATATTTTTTATATTTTCCAGTAAGTTTAATGTAACCCGTAGATATTGAAAGTGCAGTAGTCATATATTTACTGTTAGTTATCCAATAATAACTATAAACATTACCAACCAAAGATGTTTCTCTTACAATATAAGGATTATTAGAAATTAAAGTTCCAAAAATAGCTGTTGTTCCTTTTTTTTGCTTTTTCTCTACTGATAATGCTTTCTTTTTCTTTGCTTCCAATTTTTTTATTTCTTTATTGAGCTTAGTAATTTTGGTTTTAACTTCTTTTTGTGTAAGCGCATAAGCAGTTTTTGTATTTACATTCAGTCCCAATCCTATTACCAATATGAAGCAAGATACTATCATTCCTAAAATAACTTTTTTTCTATTCATTATGTTTTCCTCACTTTACTATTATTTTTTATATACCAGACTATATATATTATATATAAACTCCCCCTTTCTCCCTTATATTTTAATGATTTATAGTGACAACATCTTTTTATAATTCATTGCAAAAAATATTGTTTAATATAAATCATTAATATATTTTTTAAAATTGCATATAGCATTTAAAAAATACTTTTGTTATCCATTTGTAATCTTCCTTTTAGCCATTACTCTATAACATACACTCTTCTACTGCTGTATTGTATAATGCAATACTATTTTACAGTCACCTTCGCATAAACAGATTTCCCACTGGTAGTTTTTGCCATAATTGTGGCATATCCTTTCTTTTTCGCCTTTACAACCCCATTCTGCGTCACAGAAGCCACTTTGGGGTTACTGCTTGTCCATTTCACTGTGTCTGTTGTTTCCAGCGGATTTATTGATTAAAACAGCAATATTATCCTAATAAGCAACAGAAAAAACATCCCCATAAATCCAGCTTATCCTCCAAGAAATATACATCCCCCTATAAATATTAATAATAATCCTACTACTGTAAATGATGTAAGCAACAAAATCCCTGCAAAAATCAGAATTACGCCAACCCCTTTTTCAGTTGAATTTGAAAAACAAACCAATAAGATAATCAGGAAAATAATCACTCCACCTATTAGATACATGCAGCCCTACCATTCTTTCTTTCTATTCAAATTTTTTATTTCATTGATAAGCATGGTTCCTGAATACTTTAATGTAAGAGCATCTATCTTATCTTTTTTCCGCGAATTACAAGAACGGCACATAGGCTGTAAATTTGTAACAAAGTTCGTCCCGTTGTATTTCTGCGGAATAATATGGTCAATAGTAAAATCAGAATCGCCACGGTATAATGTTGCCCCACAGCACGCACATTCCTGCTGCTCTTCGGGATGGGCAGAGAAATATATTTTCCTATAATCATTCCCAACAGAATCGTTTACCACCTTCTGTAAATCATTAAAAAAACCTCCTAATAATCCCATTCAATATTACCTCTCTTTCTTCAAGATGTGAAAAACACCCTTTTCCTACAGTTCTTTACGCTAAACTAATTATGTATCATCCCCTACTAATCAGCATTCCCTGTTACTAATTGCTGATTATCGTCTCCTTCTTTACTTTACTGGTCACCCCTCCCTTCCCTATGTAAAAAAATATTAAGCATGTTTGCTCCCATGATTGAAGTACCGTCCACAATT
>RAYE01000124.1 GCA_003612285.1 bacterium D16-51
ACCATCTTTTCTACTTTTTGTTAAGCAAGATACGATGCAAGCATCGGGGAATGTACCCTCCTTGGATTCAATCGTAGAAGTGATATAGCACTGATTATTCTGGAAATCACTTCCCTGTGTCGGCTCTCCCAAAGAATTGACAAACAAACAAGGAAATTTGGGTGGTGCGTCAGAAATGTCGCTGGAAGTTAAATACAAATCAGGATAAGGTGCATCCATATCTGTTTTTAACCTCTGTTGTAATCTTTTATTTACTTTATTCCATACGCTAAGCACTATTAAACACCTCCCTCGCCACCGATTCAATCCTTGCCCGCAAATCCATAGCCGTTTGATACATGAAAGGCCTGCTCGCCATTCCCTTAGTCCAATGCCATTCCCCGTCCTTGAAATAATACCAGCCTAAATCACCATGCTGGTTAATATCATATTTCCAACCGGCTATGCCAGGATTGGGGTGTTGTTTATTCGCCCCGACAATCCCTGTTCCAAATTCAACGAAAAAAGCCCATGGACAGTCAGTAACAACCATCCATGAGGCTCCATCTGGAATATTTCCATTGTATTCCGATTTAATGCTGGAGAGTAACTCTCCGCTGTAGATTGCGTCAAAATCAGCTACATTTACCCTCGCAATCTCCACGCCAATATCCGCTAAGCGTTCGGCAAGGAGTTTACATCTATAGGTGATATGGGCTTGATAAGCTTGTAGGTCTCGGATAGCATTATCTATGCTGGAAGGACTATCATAAGTAAAATTGATTTGTTTTGGCATAATAATCCCCATTATAATTATATTATTCTCTACCATCTATTCTTCTTTCGTCCTGTAATCTTTTCATATTGTTCATCACTACCATCATATTTTTTCTTTTGCATTGCCATTGACAACTGTGCCGTTGCAAAATCATCTCCTAAAAAGAAAAATATGTCACTTAAACACTCAACAATTTCTATTTTTTCTCCTAAAAGAATCTCAAAATCTTTTTTCATAATTTCAAAAATTTTCTCATATACTTCAATTCTATGAGCAGTATGATCATGGAAACTAGCCAGCATTATTGTTTCCGAGACACGATACTTTCTTATCTTTACAGGATTAAACTGATGAATAACATGCTTTTTAAATTCAGGTGCAACACTTTTCTCAAACACTTCTCTAGATGCCACAAAATCACTTTGTGCTAAATGAAATGTCCAATTTCTTACATCTCTTAATTCTTTTAATTCATCATCAATATCCTTAGGAATATCTGACAATTTATATTTAGTTTTATTCATCAATTTTCTAAACATAATATATGAAAAACCAGTACTAGCTTCATCCACAAACCCTTTCAATAAACCATGCGATACATTTTGTATCTTATCTTTCCATTCCTCGCATATATTAAAATCGATATATTTCTGATTTTTCTCCATTATTTCTTCTAAATAATGACCTAACTGACCATTGTATCGAATATATTTTTCCAATAGAGGATATATATACTCAATTAACCCATATAGAGCATATAAATAATCCTCTTTATTATTAAAATTCATATTCTTATAATTCTTTTTCCCCATAATTAATCACTCCTTTCATCGCCATTATACGACAAAAGGAGCGTTTTTGGAAGATTATTCCACTACAACCCAATCCTCTGAAAGCATATCCGTCTGACTTGCAAGCCACGGAACAACATTACCCTGTGCAGTTTTCATAGCAATATAAGCACCATAAGGAACATTGCCATTATCTGTCGCACATTCTTCTCCAATCGGAGTACATGGTGCATAAGAAGCCGATGGAACATGATACAAGAACATCCCTCTTCCATTCCAGCCCTCACGAGCAACCTTACAACCTTTCTTCAAAAGATCCAAAGCGATACCAAAAGCCATGCCAGAATCCTCAACATCAGAATAATCTTCAATCACATTAATCCCATATGCAATCGCACAATCATTTTCAATTTTACACCCTCTGGCATTTTCCCACCCTTTTGCAAAATATGCTATATCAGCAGCAGAAAGCAACTCCAACGACCTCCCAAGAAACCATAGTGGCTTTGCATCATGTGGTGCTTCCTGAAAGAAACTGTCAATAACCTCTACGTCTTCGCCTAATTGTTGCTTAGCAGATTCTATTGCTTTTTCTCTCACTTCCAAAATTTCCTCATCTGTTTTATCTTTCATCGGCTGACTAATAAATAATTTCTTCATATCATTTATCTCCTATCCATCTTCTAAGCACTCTATTTTACCGTGAAATTTTCCCACTTCTTATAAGCATCAACATATGTTTCCTGCTTATCCCCATTATGAGTAATCTCATAATACATACCATCAGATACCGTAGTGCTGACTAAAGCCTTATTATTCTGTAATGTTTTACATGACCACACAATAAAAACATCCTCTTTGGCAATAATTCTTTTATCTGTCTTATCAGAATGCTCATTGAAATACTTCACTACAATTTCTTTACATAACTCTGTAAACACATCATTTGGCATAATCTCTTTCTCCTTTTCTAATCCTCTTTACCGCAATCTGCACTCCATCCAAGCCATCCAATGGCGCCGCTGCTACCTTATAATCCGCGCTGCTGGCATCAGCCGAGCCATCTTCCAATAAGACGGGTTCCGTCTCATACCAAATTAACGTAGTTTCTGTAATCGGCAGACTTTTATTCACTGTTGAAATAATCCTGTCATAGGAAATATCCTTACCAAAAGGGGAATCATCTGCATTTGACTTTCCCTCTGACAAACCGGCTTTAAATTCCACTGGAGCAGAATATTTCACTGCTGTGTCCAGCACATCAAAATCTGATTCATTTCCCTGTACTTCATATAGTGAATAATACATCTTTCGCCTGTTTCTTCTTAAATCCCGCATAATGTTCTCTCCCCATATTTGGTATCGCTCCCAGCCACCACTAAGATACCGCCCTGCCTGGCACAAGAAGAGATTCACAGAAACCGCCAGGCGTACCACTTGATTCCTAAACCACAGTAATCCCCCTATCGGCAAGAACAGTAACAATTTCATTGACTTTGGCAATTACTGCTGTCAAATCAGCATCTGCTGCCAATTCGGTAATATTTACTGCCGTACCTTTGAGGCCTTCTACAGCTTCCGGCTCTTCCTGTATTACCCAGTCGCCATTCTTGCGAACATATGTAGCATTTTTCGGTGATTCGGGAACATCTGGTATACCGTTGATACCGCTCTCCCAGTCTTCGCCATTCTGTGAAAACTCCAATCCGGATTTTCCTTTACGGAACATCGCTACAGTACCATCACCAACTGGCGATTTCACATAATCCATTGTTTCAGGCAAATCTTCATCAGGTATCTCCGGCTGAATCGTCCCTGATTCCACAATCTGCACAGTAAGCCATGACGTGGCAACCATATTGCCGCTGACCACACGGATTTCAAATGGAGATTTATCAGCCAGTATAAAATTCGGGATTAGACAGGCTCCATCTACCAAATCTACACGCTTTTTTTCACGGTTCTTATAAAACTCCACTGATTTTATACCGGCTGCTTCCGCAAAACCTTCGTCAAAATTGAAATGAATCCCAAAAAAATTAACGCAACCGCTGACAAGAGGCGTCTTGTCACCAGGAGCCCTTGTAATTACCATATCATTTACATTAAATTCTAAATATTTCATACTGCCTCCTATACTACCGGTGTCCTCTCGGAAAATCTCAGCCCTTTATTTTGCTGAATTATTTCCTTTCCAAAATTTCACTTTCACCTC
>RAYE01000125.1 GCA_003612285.1 bacterium D16-51
AATGAATGGCTGTTGGATGATTCGCCAGACAGTCCATATATCGAAAATGACATTGCTTTATTTGGAAATGGCGAACTGGTACAGGTTGTATTTGACACGAAAGGCACAGAAGCGGTTGAAGATGATGAAATTGTGGAAGTAAGAAGCATTGATTGGAGATATAAATAGTGTGATATAATATTTTATATTGGCTGTTAGATTGTGTTGTGTAAAATTTGAAAGCCTACCCCATATTGAAGGTTAGGCTTTCTTTTTTTGTTCTATTCTGCCCTGCTTCTGTGCTTAGGGTGAGAAGTATTGTAATTTTAGATACTATTTCTGATTTATTATGATATACGGCATTTTTCAATGATATGCAGCAAAATATATTGCTATTACCATTAATATGTGGCATGTTGTTATGTAAAGGTGCGTTGCATAGTTACATATGCCCCCGGTGGGTTTACATTAAAAAACGGTGGGTGCTGTCCGGGAGGGGGCGCATCTGTTCTTTTCATGCATTACCTTTGATTTTTGACCTCGAACGAACCGAGAATATAGGGGGGTAGGTTTCAATTCCCCCATATAAATCCTATATATAAGGGTATACCCCTGTATAAAAATACGCCCTGTATATACTAAATGATTTTTCGGCTAAAACGCACTAAAACAGATTGCCCTAACAATTTACCACCTGATATACTTTTACACGATTTAGCAGGATTTTTATTTGATTACTGTAGTAGCTCATCTCTAATACACCCATTCAGCCCTATTTTGAGAAGCAGAGGGCAGGTTTTCCGTTTGGAAATTCTAAATTGCCTAATATATGAGAGTATATCCCTCACTAAATACTTATCTAATAGAAACTTAAACTATCTAACATTCTTTTTCTTGTCTTCTTATACAATACTCTTTATAGCTTATAACCTCCTTTGTAATTTTAAGGCACACTTTTACTCCTGATATATCACCTCTCTTTTCCAAGTATTTAATAACTTCTTCCGAAAACTCTGCACCAACTATATTAGCTTTACTAAAATTTGCACCTAAAAAACCCGAATTTGTTAATCTTGCATTTCTTAAATCTGCCCTATATAAATTTGCCCATCTTAATTCAGTATTTCTCAAATCTACGCCTCTCAAATCTGCATGACTTAAATCTGCTTTATCCAAATTCGTATTACTTAAGTCAAATCCACTTAAATTTAGCTTATAGTCAGAGATATACTTTATATATCTATTAACAAATAATTTTAAATTTATACAATCCTTTTCCCATAAATGAATTATTTCAAGCATATTGGCAAATATACATAATTCACGCTCTACTACATTTTTATAATACTTCTTTGTGTGAAAAGTCATTCCATCTTGTAACATTACTTGGAATGCGTCCCTTATCAAATTAAATTTACCGATTAGGATGCTATTTTTAATCTTATATCTCAAAAACTCAAGTATTTCAAAAGATAGCTTATTACTTTTTAGCAATTTTCCCAATTTCCCAGCAAACTTATTAACAGATAAATCCAATCCCTTGCATATTGACATAAAAATATACTCAGATACAAAATATTCATATATAGATTTATGTATAAATTCTATATTAGTTTCTACATTTTCAAAAAAATGTTTTATAGGAAATTCCAAAACACTTATCTCATTTCCTAGAAAGTCTAAAGTAGGTATTTGACAATCTTCTCTTTTTATTGAAAGACTATTTCTTTCAAACATTGTAAATGCCATATTTTGCAAAAAATCTAAGTACTTTTTAATGTTTTCCCTATCTCTTAATGGATTTGCCCCTGCATCATATCCTACACCTCTATAACAAAACCTATCAAATATCCCTCCCCTTTCTGCAAAAATACGATTATATAATTCTGGCTTAGTATTATTCTCAGTAATATCTATATTAGACATTATTGCCATATATAAAATCACTGGAATCCCTAAGATATCTAAATTCCCACAACTTATTTTTTCTTTATCTAATTCATCACCCGTTATTATTTCATAAAACCTTTCCATTCTTTCTATATTAAATGGTAATAGTTAAATGCATAATGAAAATGTTCTTCCGAAATATAACTTACTCTTGATGTAATAATTAATTTAAAATTATTGAAATCCAACAGACTATTAAAAAACTTATTGAGTAACAATCTCTTAGTATTTTTTATTTCATCATAACCATCTATTATCAAAATTTTATCCTTTAAATCTTTTTTCTCACACCCAAGCGTACTATATATTGCTTTCCACAACCCTTTTTCTAATTCTTCAGATTCCCAATCACGGAATCTTATTATTATTATATCACTATTATTTTCATATTTATTTGCTATCCATGAAGTTATACTCGTTTTTCCTATCCCTGGATCTCCTAAAATAAGCATTGCAGATGTTCTATTATAATTCAAAAATTTTCCTATTATATCCTCCATATTATCGTCATCTGAAAATTCAATCATCCCAAATCTCATACAATAATCAAATTCTGGCATTATAAAAGCATCTGCCAATGTTACTGGTCTTTCCTCATTATCCAGATGAAGAAACAATCTACTATTCCAATTATCAATATAATCTTGCTTTTTATTGTTTTTGAATTTTTCTTCTCGCTTAATATCATTTTCCTTACTATCTTTATTATGAATTTGTTTCAATATCATCTGCACTATTACAAGTATCATTTGAATCCCTTCATTTATACTTCCATAATTTTTATGCATATAATCAGATATCTTTTTTATTTCTACATTGGCATCATCGACAGTATTACTTATTTGTATCAATAAATTTCTCTCAAACTCATCACTTTCACACATTAATTCAATTAATGTTTTTGCAACAACATATAATCCTTTTTCTATATCGCTTTCATTTTCTATAATATATTTCTCCCTACGATACTCATTCCATAAAAAATCTTTTAAATTTTCATGATCATATCTACATTCCCTAAACAATTCATCCGTAATTTCAATTTTTGATAACAAATCTTTTAATTCAGCCACCACAAAATCAATATTTTCCTCAGCAACATCCAATATTTTCATGTTTTCATTTGAAAGGATATGCTCAATTTTCAGTTTTTCTCCATTTATGAACTCTTTGAGCTTGTCTACGCCTATATTAGAATATTCATCTATTGGAATACCAATTATCTCACTGCCCAATCCATCTCCTAATTTACCATTTACCACTGATTTGATTATTACTGATATAATATTAGATGCAATACCCATATTTTATCCTCCCTATTAATTATCTTGTTTATCATATGTCCCAATGTATTATTTCCCCAGTTTACTTTAAAGTATAACACACTTTATTCTGGCTAACAGCATGTATTAAAAATACAATATATATTCTTTTGTAACACTACTAGATGGGGGTAGGTTTCAATCTGCTATATATTTAAGTACCTAAATATACACCCGTACCCTCCAAAAAAGTAAAAAATTAGGCACACCAGACTTTCACATCCGATGTGCCTTATACCACCTATCACCAATAACCACTAACTCTAATACGGTTTTACTTCCACATCCAGAATCTTCTTATAAATATATTCTGGAATTTTCCCCTTATACTCGGCAGCCACCTTTAATATGTCAGCCTGTTTCATCCTCTTATATTCTGCAAATGCTTCCTCCGGCGTGTCCCAGTCAGATAATGGTATTGTCCTTTCCGCACCAGTAAATGTAATCTCACCATAATATTTCTTCCTTCT
>RAYE01000126.1 GCA_003612285.1 bacterium D16-51
GAAGGACGTTTTGAATTTGTATTTACCCCAAAACATGGCTCATGGCTAAATATGATAGAAAGCTTTTTTGGAAAAATGACGAAGCAGATGCTGCGTGGAATCCGCGTCAAAAGCAAACAGGAGCTGATCGGCCGGATTTATCTTTATTTCAAGGAAATAAATGCTGATCCTGTCATATATCATTGGAAATACAAAATGGATGAAATAACGGTATGATTTTCATGCTTAGATTTAGCCAGTTATTAAAAAATCAATGTACTAGTAAATTTTGCAGAACCAAAGAAATAATGTATGCCATCTTATCCCTTTTATAAAGCAACAAACTTAGCTGGTTTCTTAAATTTAGCCCGGTTTTTGTTAATGTAACTGACAAACTTGTCAGCAGTTGAATTTTTATAGCCCTTGATTGTAACAGGTTTTTGTAATGGAATACCACCAAATATATTCTTAACTTTCAATCCAGGGTTTAATATGGTTATTTCTGTTATACTTTGCGGAGTTTCTGAAAAGGTAAAGACACCATATTTATTGCCAAGGACAGACACACTCTTTGGTATTGTTATTTTTTTAACAGCTGTGTCCTTGAAGGCACCTTCCCCAATTTTTTTAACACCTTCTGGGATTATTACTTCCTTCAGTTTTGGACAATACCAAAAGGCACGGTCCCCAATTGTAGTACACCCTTTTGGAATAACCACCTTTTTTAAACTTGTATCGGCTTCAAAAGCATTCCTTGGAATCTTTTTCAGGCTTCTGGGAAGTTTAATGCTTTGCAGTTTCCCAAGTCCAGAAAGAGCCCACCTGCCCATTGTTGTGACACCTTCCGGGATAACTAATTTCTTAATGGCACAATCTGAAAAAGCAGAACTGCCAATCTTCTCCACACTGCCAGGAATAGTAATTTTTGTCAGTTTCCTGCAGCCAGAAAAACTTTCCCTGCCAATTTCCCTGGTTCCTTTCATGATAACCACTTCCTTAAGGGCACATTCTGAAAATGCATAGTTCCCAATCTTTTTTACATTGCCAGAAATAGTAACTTTTTGTATTGTTTTGTTCTTATGGAAAGCTTTTTTCCCAATCTCTTCGACATTTTCTGGAATAATAACCTCATTGTCACTTCCACTGTAAGATTCCAGTATACCATTATTAATTACAAAATCTCCTTCCTCTGCCCCTGCCCTGGCAGAAACTGCTGTAATCCCCACCATTACCAGGCACATCACTGCTGCCTTCAGTAATTGCTTTTTAATCTGTTTCATTATAGTATGCTCCTTTCATTTCCTTTAATATATTTGCAATCTAATGTAAAACTATAACAGTACACTAACAACTCTGCCATGTTTTTACTTATTTTAAAAAATCATCTGGATTGAATTTTTTCATCCCTGTTTCCCCCTTTCCTATGTCTGCCAGCTTGCTTAGTTTTGTATTCTGCATAAACTTTTCTGTGTTAAACATTACCAGTACATCAGTAATATCTTTATACTGCTCCATGATATCTTTCACAGGGACTTTCCCATACCGGTAGTCAACCATTATAATCTGGTCATAATCCTCAGTTAAAAATGGGACAAAACAGTTTGCAAATGAATCCTTAACAAACAGAAGACTTTTCCCTGTGCCAGCCTCCGTTGTGACTACAATCTTAAATGTATTTTTTGAGAAAAATACATTATATTTATTAAAACCTTTTGCTGCTTCTTCTGGAAAATATATAGAACCTGCCACAAGTTTCCCATCATCCATATCCACATTTATTCCTTTTTCACCTGAATTATGGAAAAGCTCTACACTGTCTGGTTTTACTTTTATATGTGCCTTGTTATATGTAGTGCCGTAAAATTCAGTAAAAACTGTTTCCCTCTGGTAATGCTCCAGCTCCTTCACAGGCAATCCTGCAGCTTCTGCAAATTGTGTCCATGCATAGTATGCCCCAAGTGTAGTCCAGTGGTGGTCAGTGCGGTAATAAATATATTCCTTTTGATGTTTCTTTAATATTTCCCCTGCATCAAGCAAAACATCTGGTTCATCCAGACTGTCCTTTAATCCTTTAAGTACTTTCCCAGTATCAAATGGTCCTGCAAACACCGGAAGGCTGTCTGGCAATGCCCCTGCCTTTGACGGAAGCATCATGCAGTGTACATGGTCTTTGCCATAATGTTTTACAGCATAATTTAAAAATTTTGATAAATACCCTGTATTTTCATTTACCTGTTCCTGCTCAAAATTCGTTTCCTGATATTTTTCTATAAGACAGCCATTTTTGCCAATGTAAACACCATTAATGTCTTTTTTACCAAATGCTGCCTGCAAATTTGCAGCGGCAAAGAACCATCCCTCCCTCCAGAAAAACTGGTCATTTAACCATTCCTCATAAACTACTTTTAAATGCTGTAGATGGTAATGATTAATAAACACGAAAGAATATGGAAAAGGGTGAGAAAATGGGAATGACAGTTTTGCACATATCGGACATACATATTGGAGATGTATGTAATAATTGTTCCTATGAGAACTATTTGGATGGAATGATGAGGGTATTACAAAAGCATTATGACAAGATAATTGATATCGTGATTGTTACTGGAGATATATTTGATGGTAAAGATAATAATCAGAAAAAAAAGGTGAAGGAAAAGATTAAAGTTGCTGTGGAATGGTTTAAGCATTTACTTGCTGATATTAATGAGAGGGAGGTTCAGAAAACTAAAAAATTAAGTGAAGAAGATATCTTATTTGTACCTGGTAATCATGATATATGTAGAAAGAAAAAGACTTGCAAAAAGACTTACAAAATTTATGATCGATTTTTAGATAAGTTTTATGGTGAAAAAAATGAACCTAATGACTGTGAAAATCTTCATATGAGAATAAAGGCAGATAACGATAAAAAATTTCTTTTTTTAGGTTTTAATTCTGCAGATTCCCAAAATAAGGTAGTAATTAGTAATAAGCAGCTAGAATATGCAGATCAGCAGATTGAACAACAATATAAAAATTATAATAAAATTGCTTTTTTTCATCATCCGAGTTGCTTATTCCCAGAGAGCAGTGGGGACAATTATAAGGATATCATTGAAAATCTGGCAGATTTATATGAATATTTGGATCGCTGGAATGTACAACTAGTGTTATATGGACATAAGCATTGGGCGAAAGCAGATATTGTATGGCTACGATCTGCGTACAAGGTTTATATGATTGCAGCGGGATCTTCTGCTAAACGTGATCTTCAGGTTTATTCTATATATTCGGTGTTTGAATGTCGCCAACTATATTTATAAGCACAATCTGTCAATAACAATTTGTGGTATGATATTTAACCAATCGATAAATTTCGCAACAGCCGCTTTAATTTCATCCCTGCAGCTAAAGAAAACGTTGTTAATCACGGAATTTTT
>RAYE01000127.1 GCA_003612285.1 bacterium D16-51
TTAGCAAATATAGATTGTGTGGGACAGGATGAACCATGTAAAGAAAACCCCACTCCAACTGAAAATAAGAACAGAACAGGTGGTTACAAGGAATCTAACTATATAGAGACAGGCAGTGATTCTCATAGTCGAAAAAATGACCATGAGTTATTTTGTGTTACTAAAAATGACATAGGCAGTATAGATATGGATGATTTATTTGATTGTGAAACTGTCATGTAGTAGTGCAAAATTTTGTCTCCCCTCTGAAAATATGGAAGGTGCGTCAAATTTGACGTAGCTTATAAGGGTAGTGCCTAAAAAAGACACCACTTATTGGGTACTGGCTTTTAAAGAACACTGTAATATATTAATCTCGACAGCCAGATATGGCGAGTGAAAATCCAATTATCAAGTTGTAATTATTACCACCTGATTACAGGTGATGCCCATTTGGGCTTCTCCTAAAGAACAATTCCCCACCATGTACTCATAAGTACGGCTTCGACAGATTTGACGGAGCGAAAAGTATATGAGTAAAGGTGTAGGTGTTTCACTGATACCTTGTGGACATTCATTTTCGGTAGGTAACAAATCGTTACATACTTTAATGAGAATGTGCTGTAACGTACCCGAAAATTTTAGGGTACGCATTTTAAGCGTATCCTTTGAAATATACGGTTATTTGCCGATTAGTTTGATTGGAAGAAGCAAGCGGATTCCTCAATTTGGGGATTTGACCAGATTGCCATTTTAGCATTGTGTTTGTTTTATGCGATTTCGGTTCAAACAGATTCCGTAAATGTGGAAAGTGTTGTTCGCCGTGGACAACGTTGCAACATCCTACAATGGCTGTGATACAATGACACATCTGCTGCCGGTATGAAAAATTAGGTGGCGGTGTTTTGCCGTATGCCATAGTCCCGTGAGACGGTAGTTTCCCGTGGGGAACTGGTGTGTACCTGTAGGTACGGTGGTTATACAAGTGTACATCAAGTACGGCTGTTATTAGGGTTTGGGCAGATTTGTCCATAAGTTTATGGGCTTGATTTTAATCTGGGTATAGTGGCTTATAGGATTATTTTTGCGGCAGTGGACGTGTTAGACCACATGTGGTCGAAAGATTTTATTGAAAAATAAACAGTTTATATTATTTAAGAGATTGCTTTTAGGGCAGTCTTCTTTTTGTTTGGAGAAAAATTAATTGGAGGTGATAAAGGAATTTTGGTAAACAGCAGAGAAATAGCAGAAAGATTTAGTAAAGACCATGATAAAGTATGTAAGGCAATAGAAAATATGGTAAAGAAAAATCCTGAAATTACTGACGATTTTATTTTATCATACTATATTTCACTAAGAGGAAGAACATATAAATATTATTTATTGACTAAGAATGCTGTTGATATCTTAATAAATAAATTTAAATACAATGTCCGTTCCGCAAGATTTGAATATAAATATCTGAACGAAATAGAAGATTTCTTGGATGAAATGAATATTAGTTATACAGAACAATATAAGGTTGGTAATTATAGGATTGATTTATATATTCCCAAATTTAATCTTGCTATAGAAATTGACGAGAAAGAACACAAATATAAAAGAGAATATGACAAAATAAGGCAGAAATACATAGAAAAACAAATCCACTGTGCGTTTATACGAATCAACGAAGGGGAAAGTTGTGGAAATATTATAGCAAGGATTACGAAAAAATTATATAAATGTGCATAAGTATTGGTGAGTAACGATTCGTTATAGGCTTCAAATAATAGTGCTATTAATTCTATTTTCAATTAGAATAATGCAAACCTGATTTTGTACTCGCTAATGGTAACATTATTGCTGACAGGTAAACGCAAAATTGCGCTGTACTGATTCTGGATATCCGAAAGTGCTTAGTATGCATATCTGAAATCTGATAAGCAAACAGTTTAAAAGGTTTGCTCGCCAAAATTTGTGTGCAGAAATATTCACTGTGTAATTTTGCACAATGAGATTTTCCAAATTTTGAGAAAATCTATTTCCGTTCAAAGTGAAAAACCTTAAATACTTGCAGTGGGTTTAAACTCAGCACCTACAAAGTGCTGAGTTTCGCACATAATTATGCGAAAGGTTATACCACGGTGAGGCTACTGCAATCACTATGAATTAGTCCATTATGGACTAACCGCCAGGTTGTTGGCGAAAGAGCCATTTATTATTTTCCACACAAGTGGGGAAAATCAGCGTTTTCCAATTTGGAAACGTTATTATTACGATTACACAGAAATGTGAAATCACAGTCTTTTGCGAAAGCATTACAACTGAATATGTAAATTTATCAGGGTGTCCATTTCTGGATGCCTCTTTTGGCGTTCGCATCAAAACGAATGCTGTCTGTTATTATCCAGTGAAAGGAAAAATATTATTATGAATACTGAAATAAAAAGTACAGAAACAGAAAATACAGGAACCAAGATGCAGTTTATATTAGATGAAAATAAGGAATTACAGGAAATCCCAAAGGATAAATGCAAGCCCGTGGAATACCCAATCAGGTACAGGCTGAAAAATGCTTTTGAAGTATTTGTGCGTGTGGATGGGACGGAGAACTACTGGGTCAGCAACTATGGCAGATGTGTGAATAACCTGAACCGCAAGGATAAAGGCACGTTTTTCAAGCATAAGGAAGGGAAATGCCACTGTACGGTATTTGAAATAGAATACTATATTACAAGCTGCCCGGTCAAAAAGCAGGGAAACGGCAAAAGAAAACCAGACAGCAGAAAAAAGAAGACGGAGATGGTATTTAAGCTGAATACAACAGGGCAGGAACGTAATTCCACTTTGGAGGAAATGCAGAAGGCAGATGACAGGCGTATGTATACAATAGAATCAGACAGGAACAGACGTGACACCACACTGGCCGGATTAGTGGCAGAGGCTTTCCTGGCAGGATATAAAGGCAGGACAAAGATATGGCACAAGGATGGTGATGAATCAAATAACTGGTATAAGAACCTGCTTATGGTTACGCCGGATGATTATAAGAAGCTGAGGGCTGGAATGGTTACATGGCAGGAGCTAAACCTTGAACAGACATATATAGAATATGAGAATAAAGCAAGCCATCAAGCATACAGGGTATATAATGGTATTAGGGAAAGATGCGGATATACAAAAGACAATGATAAGATAAGAAAATGCTATGATGATACCGCCATGTGGCAGGGGTGGATTGATAACCCGAAATCTTTTGTCAGGTGGTATCTGGAACATTATTATGAATGTGGGGATGAAGAAATGGATGTTGACAAAGACTTGTTCGGGGATGGCACCGGCATGTACTATCCTGAATTCTGCTGTATACTGCCAAAGGGGCTGAATACACTGCTTGCAAACAGCAAAAAGCATTATAAGGAAGGGGA
>RAYE01000128.1 GCA_003612285.1 bacterium D16-51
GAGGACAGGGAAGCGCAGATAGCGAATATCACAGAGGACATCAGGAACGGGAATACCGGGTATCTGAATGATTTCCTCAATGCGCTCATTTCAGACAGTATCCGGGAAGGCATGACGGATATTTTCGGGAAAGGGACGGAACTTGACGACAGTGAGGGCGTACAGACCGCAAGGAAGGCGAAGGAGCTGTTAGATAAGCTGGCGGAATACAAGCCGCTTGCAAAGGTTGAGGAACTGGAAGAATGTAACTACAACATGATTGATAACGTCCTGAACAATGAGAAGCCGAAAGAGGAAAAAGAGAAGCAGACAGGCAGGATTTCCATAAAGGAAAAGCTGGCGGAGAAAAAGGCGGTCATCGAGCAGAGGGATAAGTTGGAAAAAGAAGTCCCGGAAAAGGGGACAGAGAAAAAATCAGAGAGGGAGATATAAGCTATGGATAAATTTACAGTGGAAGAAATCAATTTGATGTGTGTGTTTGAGGGGCAGGACAGGACGGGCATGATTGCCGACATAAAGAACGTAATCCCCCACATACAGGACAGTGATATGGTGGAGCTTGCCGGACAGGTCTTAGGGAAACTGGAAGCCATGAGCGATGCGGAATTTGCAGAGGTGGCATTGGAAGCGGCGGAGTGATTAACGCAAATCTTTTATAGCATTATTCGACATAACGTGCTATAATTCTCTTAGTCAGATTAGAGCAGGTAGGGATAGTCTGCGGTTGTCCTTTCTGGAAACGGAAAGGAGGTCGGTATGAATACGTTAGAAGTGCTTACGTTGGTGCTGGTGATTTTTGCAGCCTTAACATACATAGACAATAAACACAACCGCAAGTAACGGAAAAGGCTATCTTCTACTGCCATAGAGGATAGCCTTGTAATCCGTAATTTTTTACGCTTTATAAGTTTCCGATTGAACAACCGTCGGACGTGCAATATCCTCCGGCTTCTAAGATGATTATAAACCAACACTGCGAATTTTGCAAGAGGGTTTAGGAAATGGGGGTGCTTCGGCACTCCTATTTTTTTGCGAATTTGTAGATTATATTACAGGAATATGGTCTTGTTTACAAGAATTTTTTTAAATTTATATAATAAAGTAGGAAGGAATGGGTGGGATTCCGCCGCAGTCGGCATTGTGCGTAATGTGTATAACTCCCCGTCTTATGGAGCTGTGGGCAACACTGTTTACAGGATGTGGGAAAGCTGCCCTTTGCTTTTCCATATGCTGTGAATGGTGTTGCCCACAGCTCCATAAGACGGGGAGTTATGCACATTTCCACGATGCTCTTTTGCTTTTAGAGCCTTTTTCAGACAGGGAATTACCGGGAAGGGTTATTATCCCGGTCTGGCTGTTCCTGTGCGCTTTTTAGCGGCTCTGTGCGCCCTAAATACTGGTTCAGGTTCTCCAGTTTCCGGTTCAGCGATTTCAGCTCTTTTTCACAGTTTTTGTATGTGGCGGTCAGTTCTTTTTTCTGTGCGGTCAGCTCCTGATACTCCGCTTTCAGCTTGTCGATGTTCAAGCCTTTTAAGGGGATGCCCACCTGCTCCAGCATACGCCTTGCGCCGCCATAAAGGATGATCTGGCTCTCATGCTTACGGAAATAAGCGTCAGGGTTTTTGGACTTCTTATAGGCGGTATGATACGCTTTATTTGCCCTGTACTGCTCCGCATATTTGATGATTTCCGCAAGGTCTTTGATGCGGTTCTCCAGCTTGCGGACAGTCTGCTTTGCTTCCTTCCCGGTGGCGGCAGTGGTGGCGATTTTCTGTTCCAGTTCTTTTATGGAGCCAGCTTCATTATATGCTTGTGCCGCAATCTTTAAATTCTCCACCGCCGCCCACCTCTGCAGCCCCGGACTGTTCTGGAATTTCTCATCAGAGGTGTCAATCAATCCTCTATTTGCATAATCCCTTTTCGGGATAACTGCCTTCCGTTCCCGTTTTAGTTCAATCCGTTCTTTGATGCGCTCCTTTGTGTATTCCTTTCCGAGTGACTTGATGCTGCCACGCACAAAACGGTCTTTGCCGAGTGGACGGAAGGAGATAAATTTGAGGGCATCTTCCCCAAAAGTTTCTCCTTTTATCTCATACCCTTTTGCCCGCATTATGAGCAGAAATTCTTCGTAAGTTGAGGATGATTTTATGGCGGCGTTGATGTCTTTCCTTATCTGTGTTTTCCATGCGGCGCTGTTCTTGTCTGCCTGCCATTCGTTGTATTTTTTCCCACGCTCCCCACCGGGGATAATGACAGAAAGATTATGCTCGCTGCACAGCTCGTCACTTAATTTTCGGATGCGGTAATAGCTCTGTTTGCAATCATGGTATTTGTCATGTTCTATGTTGTCGGCGGCACAGAAAATGATATGGTTATGGACGTGACCTTTATCAATATGTGTGGTGACAACATAAGAATATTTCCCCTCGAAAACCTTGTCCGCAAGTTCCTTCCCGATCTGGTGCGCTTCGTCAAAGCTGACCTCACCGGGAGCGAAAGCCTGTATCAGATGATAGGCTTTATTGGGGCTGTTTTCCCGGCAGTGGTCTAAGGTGTATTTGAAGTCAATCGCTGCGGTTTCCGGCGCACAGGCGTAGGAAGAAATGTAGATGCTTTCGTCTGTCTTGTCCGGGTTGCATATGTAGGCTACCGCTTTATCAACGGTTGCTGTGATAGCATGGATTTTTGTGATTGCCATACCTGTTTCATCAACTCCTTTACTTCGTTCATATCTTCCTGATAGACGTGGTTTGTGCTATTAATCCTCTTTGCAATCTGGTTCAGACTTGAACTGATCCGTCCAAGCTCCGTATTGTATTCCCGTAAAAAACTGTAATCCACGTCATAGACATATCCGTATAGAATCAGCTTCCGGATAAAAGCCGATTTGCTTTTCATGCCGGACAGCTTAAACTTCTCGTCAAGGATGTACTGCTCCTTGTCATTCAAGTGAAATTCATTCCGGTTGGTGCGTGTCCTGTTTGCCATTTTTACATTGTCCTTTCTAAATTTGGGCATAAAAAAACTGCTGTAACTTGTCCGGTTTACAACAGTCTGGTTTCGTGTCTGTTCAGTTGTTTTGGATAGAATTATCCATGTGTTATTGTAGCAAATCTGCGGGGGAAGGTCAAGGACTTGCAGAGAAAAACGCAAAGAAAACCAAAGAGGACTCAATTTCCAAACTAAATTCCACCCCTTCCCCTCTGAATATGGAATTTACTCTGACAAATGCCAGATGT
>RAYE01000129.1 GCA_003612285.1 bacterium D16-51
CCTTGAAATAGAAAGGATTCCATGTTACAATGGCATATGTATTTGGATAACATAATAATCATTATGTTGTAAAGAACTGTATGCTGGTTGTGTACAGTTTTTTACTTTCCAGAAAAGTCCGGCAAATCCAGTGGTTATCAGTACAGGTTATCTGCTTACCAGCAGCACACAGGTTCCTGTTTCCTACCATTTACAGCCCCGGCACAAGCTTCATCCGGTTGAGCTGCTTCCTGTGTTCTTTTCCTGTTGTCTTAATGTAAATCCTTGTCGTCTCAATACTGCTGTGGCCGAGCACATCCGCCAGCTTTGCTATATCCTTTTTCATTTCATAAAAAACAGTGGCAAATAAGTGGCGCAGATTATGGGGATACACTTTATCCTCGCCAACATCTGCTGCCTTGCAGATGGATTTCATCTCCCGCCAGATATTACTGCGGTTAACTGCCTTCCCGGAAGAGGTACGGAAAACAAACCCTTTTTGGATGCCATTCCTTCCAATGTAATAAAGCAGTTCCTTCCTTAATTCATCCGGGAAAAAAACTTTCCGCACTTTCCCCTTGTTATAAATGGTGACCGAATTATTCCGCACAGCCTCCACAGTGACAGCTTTCAGCTCACTGACACGGATTCCCATGGCACATATTGTCTGCAAGATCATCGCCAGCCGTATTTTCCCCTTCTCTTTTGCCGTCTCTACAAGCCTGTAATACTCTTCCTTTGACAGGTATTTATTTTCCGGACAGAAAGTTTCCTTCTGCGTCTTGTATGCTTTTACTTTCAAATCAATCCAGCCCATATATTCAAAGAAGCTGTTTGCAGCCGCCAGAAAAGAATTGATACTGGTAACCTTGTAACCGTCCTGCGTCAAAAGCTTATCCTTATAGGCAAGCATCAACTCCTTGTCAACCTCTTTTCCATCTACATAAGCCATTAACTTCCTCAAGTCACAGAGATACTTACTGACCGTAGCCTTACTCTTTTCCTCCTTTTTTAAATAATCTTCATACTTTCCTAGCGCTTTTTCCTTAATAACCCGTTTCATACATTTTCCCTCTCTTTCTTTTAACAAACGAATAATAACATAGAATTCCCCTTTTCCCTCTGCGCTACTCAACAATTGCACTAAAATACAAAATATAGCAGCACAGCCTCTCCTTATCATTATATCAAATCTTTTATTATACTACTTTTGCTATTTTTTACTCTTCGTTATTATTCACGGCCAAATCGGCGAAATTTCCTATAAGGAACTGTTAATAAATTAAATAAACAAGTTGCGAAGGATATTTTTTCAAGTGCAACGAAAAAAGCACTATGTAAAAATTACATAGTGCCTATTCTGCCTTACTTCCATTTTCCACAATATCCTTTTCTGCTTCTTCCTGCCAGTATCACCTTTGTATAATCCATCGGACGTCCAAAAGGCGAAATGCTTCTTATATTGACAAAACAGGATTTATAAAAGAATGACGGGATGTTTTACCCAATCAACACGTTTTTTCCTTCAAATGCAAACCCATATTTTCTGATGCGTTCTGCAGGGATTCCTTTTGTTTCTAAAGCCGCCGCATAACCTTTTTCTTCAATCTGCAAAAGCGCCGCTGTTACTGTATCCTCCAAATCCTTTTCTTTTTTAGGGCGATGAACTTTAAATTCTATAATAATAGCATCATCTCTTTTATTGTCTTTTAATGGCTCAAGCATTACATCATAGCGCCCGAAACCGCTTTCACGGTTGGAAGTAATCAAATATCTGTTTGATAAATCTACTATCAAGCCTAAAACAAAACCATGATAAAAACGCTCCGGCTGTGATTTCCCGGAAGGCTTTCTGCCTGTATCAAAGTTACTAAATGTGTCAAAAGCAACCTGGTTCATATATTCATTCATTGCATCGACATCACCCTCTAGCAATGCTTTGATAAAATCATTGTATTCCGGTGAATAGTTTTTAAACCACCCTTCAATCATACCCTGAAACATCAGCCGTACTTCTTTATTGGTAAGTTTTAAGTCATATTCCTCAATTCCTTCCTCCAGGGTATATTTTTCCACCTTTAAATAGCCGCTTGCAAGCAGAAGGCTCCAGATAGCAGATTCGTTGTGGTCAAGCTGGTTAAAGACAATCTGCTCGTCGATCCTTGTATGGAGAGTGCCCCCGTTTATTAAATCTTCCATAATGACTTTGACATCTTTACTGCCTTCCCGGATGAGTTTTCCTACAAGGCTGTTGCTGCTGGTATTTGCCCAATATGTTGACAGTTTTTTTTCAGCAATAAAATTAATAATTGACCATGGATTATAGATATCCGTTTTGTTCCCAAAAGTAAAACCGTCATACCATTCCCTGACACTTCCTTCCCTATCTTCCAGCGCAAATTCCTTTAGCGCTTCCGATACCTCTTCCTGGGTAAAGCCAAAAGAATCTGCATATTTATCAGAAGTGGTAGTCACCACTGCAAGATTATTTAAGTCGGAGAATATGCTTTCTTTGCTGACCCTTGTAATCCCTGTCATAATCGCTCTGTCCAGATAAGGGTTTGTTTTAAATGTGGAATTAAACAGGTTTCTCATAAATGACACAACTTCATCCCAGTATCCATTTACATAGGCCTCCTGCATGGGCGTGTCATACTCATCTAATAAAATAATAACTTTTTTCCCATAATACCGCATCAGAAGCCGGGAAAGCATATTCAGTGACATTGCTGCAATATGATCCGGCATTTCCCAGGACACGGCATAAAAAAGCTCTTTTTCTTTTTCCTCCATCAGCCCCTCTGCTTTTAGCAGAAAGTTATATTTATTATACTGTTCATAAATCAGGCGGCAAATCATTTTGCGCATTTCGCCAAAATCCTTAGTTTCTTTTACTCCTGCAAAACTCAGGCTGATAACTGGAAAATTCCCCTGCATGCTGTGGTATTTTGCATCCTCCCACAGCTTCATGCCTTCAAACAAATCCTTCCGGTCTGCATAGTCAAATGAAAAAAAATGTTCGATCATGCTCATATTGAGTGTTTTCCCAAAACGCCTTGGCCGTGTAATCAGCGTTACTTTATCAAAATTTTCCCACCACTCCTTTATAAACAGTGTCTTATCAATGTAAAATATATTATTTTCAATTAATTCCTGATAACTCTGATATCCAATGCC
>RAYE01000130.1 GCA_003612285.1 bacterium D16-51
GCCAGTTGTAAAGCATCCATAGCTTTAAATGCTTTATACTCTGCCCTAATCCGTGCCGCTTTGTCTGCTATTTCTTTATCAATACTTATTATACCAATATTTAATACATCCACCAGCCGTTCAAAAGAAGCAATACAATCCAGTTGTTTCCTTCGGTATGGGAAAACATTATATTCCTCAATTGTAATTGCAGAAGTAATTATTTCTGCACCTTCCCCATAACTATCCTTAAAAAACTGCTTTACCTTCCCTGAATATAATGGGTTTCCCACACTGCCTTCAATAAAATATATGAATGGGGCTGTATCTATGAACACTTTCCTATATTCTGTCATTTTCCCGCATCTCCTTCATGTATTCATCAACATTCTGCCCCCTCTCACTTGGAATCCCAAAACTATCCCAATCAATTTCTTTTTTCTTTCCCTGTTTCCTTGGGTGTCCAAGCAAAGTAACAACAACTTCTATTCCATTATAATCCTTTAAATCTTCATTTTCTACAATAACCATATTGTCTTTTATCACGCCCTTAACTGCTGCCAACATCCCTGTTCCCTCCTGTCTATTTTAGTGTTTAACCTTATCAGTTATATTATAACACTTATACCATTTTCTTACCACATATAAAATCCACCCCTACACCAAAGAAAACAGAACATTATCCAGCTTATACCTGCAATATGCCACAAACTCATTATACAATCCAGAAGATTTTGGCACTAGTACATCTATGTCAATACATATGCCTGTACTATCTGGTTTCAATTCAAAATCTGTTATTGTAATGGCAATACAATACTGCACCCGATTATGGATATAATTTACCTGCATCCCTGCATTTAACAGTAATCCCCCTGGTTCTGGAATATATGCCTGCTGTAATCCCACAGCCCATGTCCAAAGCCTTTCCCATTCTTCCATGCCCTGGCTGATAATCTCATTAAGCTTGTCCTTAATGCACTGCGGTGTACCTTCGGCAAATGGGATAGAAATTAAAATATCATTTTCACCATTTCCGCTAAAAGCAATATCATGGTTCTCTATGTTAAAATCTGCATAGTTAAAATACATAGACACTTGCAACTAATACCTCCCTTCCTCCCATATTTTTTTCCAATTTTTCTTTTTTCTAATTCCTATATCTTACCCTTGCTCTTGGCTTATATTTATTACAATGCTGGCAGTAATGAGCATAATCCGCCTTCCTGCCCTTCTTACATAGTCCAGCGCACACATAGTATAAACACGGCGTTTGTCTATCCGTTGCCATTAGCTAAGTCCTCCTGTGATAATATAGCCATAATTTCTTCCATCCGATCACTTCTATATTGCAAAGGTAATGTATCAATATTGCAATATCTTTTTTCTACATCAGGAAGTGTGATTACTGCGTCTTTCAACACAAGATTATAATCAATCTGAAAATCCTCTTCAAATACTGTCAAAATATTCTCTATATCATTAACACTATAGTCATATCCTTTATCCCTCAAAGATTCTTCCAGTTTCCTATATTTGTCTATCTTTTGCAAAATTTCAGGATATTCTATTATGTATAAATCCTTAAAGGTATCACAAAACTTTTGGAATATTATTAAGAATTCATACATTGCTGGTCTGACCTCATTCAAGAAAAATTCTTTTTCCGAATAATGATAATCGCTGTAATATTTTCCATCTGTCACACTTAGCACATTATTTCTTAACATAATGGTAAATATTTTTGAACTATATCTATCCTTGCGATACCATAATTCTATTCTTAAATACTTTTCACTAAACCAAAAATCAGTAACACCAGTATTATTTAAGCTGATTTTTTCATTGCTAGATTCATAATTCTTTAAGTATGAATAGAAGTTACATATGTTAACTTTTAACTTTGCAAAATAGTTATTATCATACTTAAAATGCTTTCCAGAATAGTATCTATAAAATTCTTCTAATGCCATTCTTTTATATTCATGATAAAACTCTGTATAATCCCAAAAGTAATCAAAAATAAATGTTTTCCTGTCGATATAATCCCCGTAATAATCTCTATCACATTCATCTTCCCATTCCTTTTGTAAATTCGTTTCATTAATATGTACTAAATACTCTTCATCAAGAACATCACTCATAGAATGAAAAATGTCTTCTACACAATTTAATGCTAAATATCCATCATTCACATAAGGCAGCAATAGCAAAAAGTCATCTGTAGCAACTGTCAATACTTTTTTATATGTTTTGAATCAAGCCATACCTCCTGAAAATCTGCAAAATGTTCATTAAAATATGACCACTTCCCATACATTATATCTTCTTCCTTTTCATTTTTAAGCAAAGAAAACCATGCGTTTTTTACACTTTGAAATTTTCTTCCGGCTGTAATATATGTTCTGCTTGTCTGATCATAAACTAATTCATCAGGCTCCACATATCCAATATTAATATTTCGCAGCGGACAATGCCAATGTGAAAAATCATTTCCGTGGAATCCACCAATATTACAATATGTTATATTTGTTAATCCTTTTTCTTTATGACTATGGGCGATTTCTTTATATCTACGAATTGTTTCCTCTGTATATCCTTCCACTATACTATACCATTGCTCAACCTTCTTATTATAAAAGGGAACATCATTTACCTGTACAACAGGTATTTTCCCATGATTAACAATAGTAATTAATGGATTTTCTTTCGTTATATCAACATCAAACAAAGTATTTTTTCGTGCCATTTTTATTTACACATCCCTCTCACAAATAAATCCATATACATCCGCAAATTCTTTCATATCAGCAAATCTAATTGATGAATTATTTGAAACAGTTTTTCCACACAAAAACAGCCATTTTATTATTTCCGCTGGGCGGACTTCTATTTTCTCCGCAAACTCTCTGACTGCCATAGCATCAGGAATACTAATCTTTTGTAATTCCGTTCCACCCTGCATACCCCCAAGGGAATCCGACCATCTGACTTCATCCACTGGGTTACAGCCCTCAATATATCCCTCCGCATCTTCCAGACTGTCCACGCCATCTGCCACAACAGTCCCACACCTAATAACTTCCATGCTGTATGCTGTCATCTTCTATCCCTCACTTCCAAATGCCATCCGTTCCAGTTCTCCCATGATACAATCCTTAAATT
>RAYE01000131.1 GCA_003612285.1 bacterium D16-51
CCTTGAAATAGAAAGGATTCCATGTTACAATGGCATATGTATTTGGATAACATAATAATCATTATGTTGTATGGGGTTGTCCCGGCTGTGTTGGCATGCGCAGCCGGGGTGCAGCTCCATATTCAGTGGAAAAGCAGGGAGATTGTGGAAAGAAAGATGGTGGTCAGATTGGAAAATACCGTTCTTGAGCTGTTTCCGCATAACCGGCGTGCCTATGATGCGGTGTGCTGTTTTTTAGAAAGCGTGGGGAAGGCTGCGGTTATCCATCCTACCGGAACCGGGAAGTCCTTTATTGCATTCCGGCTTGTGCTTGACAATCCACAGGCGGAGGTTCTCTGGCTGTCCCCGAGTGAATATATTTTTCGGACACAGTTGGAAAACCTTAGAAAAAGCCTGTCCTGTCTGGGGAGGGAAAATAAGGAGGAAGGCTCTGCTCCTTTGAAAATGGAAGGTTTTTGGGAGAGTTCACATAATTTAAAGGAAAAAAGAGAGCGCTTTCCCAGACATCTGGCAAAAAATCTGGAGTTTATGACGTATTCCAGGCTGATGCTCTGCGCAGATTCCTTTTCGGCAAAAAATCTGGATTACATTATTCTGGACGAGTTCCACCGCTGTGGCGCTTCGGAGTGGGGGAAGGGTGTGCGGCAGCTCCTTTCGGAACATCCAGAGGCGAAAGTCCTGGGGCTTTCCGCCACCAATGTGCGCTATCTTGATGGGCAGAGGGACATGGCGGAAGAGCTTTTTGGAGGCTGCGTTGCTTCAAAAATGACGCTTGGGGAGGCTGTGGCAGAAAAAATCCTGCCTGCGCCCCGGTATGTTGTGTCCATGTATTCTTACCAAAAGGAACTGGAACGGTTAAAGGAGCGTATAAAGAACGGCAGGGATTCTTCATTGAGGAAACAAAATGAGGAGCTGCTGGAAAAGCTGCGCAGGAGTCTGGAGCAGGCGGATGGGCTGGAAAAGGTTTTTGCAAAGCATATAAAAGGGCGGGAAGGAAAATATATTGTTTTCTGCTCTGGGAAAAACCATATGGAAGAAATGATTTCCCATGCTGGGGAATGGTTTTGTCTTGTAGACACGAAACCGAATATTTATCAGGTTTCCTATGATGATACTGGTGCAGAAAAACAGTTTGAATTTAACATAAGTGTGAACAGTAACCTTTACACCCCAATTGGCAATTGGTATAATAAGTTTATCAAGGATATAAAAATTTATGGCGGGGGATGATTACATGGATGCAGCAGGAAAATTGGAACTCCATACAGTAGATGATATTTATTCGCTATCAGATGGTGAACGTGCAGAGTTGATTGATGGGGAAATTTATTATATGGCTCCACCCAGCAGAACGCATCAAAAAATTTCCAGTTATTTACACAATAAAATATATAATTATATCCAGGAAAATAATGGGAAATGTGAAGTTTATGCGGCTCCGTTTGCAGTATTTTTGAGTGAAGATAATATAAATTATGTTGAACCGGATATATCTGTCATTTGTGATTTGTCTAAATTAGACGAAAAGGGCTGTCATGGTGCACCCGATTGGATTATTGAGATTGTTTCATCAAGCAGCAAACCGAGGGATTATATGGCGAAATTGTTCAAGTACCGTACTGCTGGCGTCAGGGAGTATTGGATTGTTGACCCAGAAAAGAAAATGACAATGGTATATACATTTGAGAAAGATATCGTAGAACAATATTTTTTTGATGTTGAAGTGCCGGTTGGGATATGTAAGGGGTTTGCGATAAAGATGGAATGAGCTTTACCGTAAATATTAGGAACTGTGGGAAATTAACCGCTCAAAATAGTTTCACTGAAAGCCTGAAAATTCGAGGTTTTTGAGACTTTATGTTGAGCGGTAATTTATCTACAGTTCTTTACTACCCAATTAACACAGTTTTTCCTCCAAATGCAAATCCATATGTCCTAATCCGTTCTGCCGGGATTCCCTTTGCCTCTAATGCTGCTGCATAGTGTTTTTCTTCAATCTGCAAAAGTGCCGCTTTTACCGTATCTTCCAGGCTTTTTTCTTTTTGTGGGCGGTGAACTTTAAATTCTAAAATAATCGCATCATCCGTTTCATTGCCTTTTAACGGTTCAAGCATGACGTCATAGCGCCCGAAACCACTTTCCCGGTTGGAAGTAACCGTATACCGGCCGGATAAGTCTACCATCAGCCCCAAAACAAATCCGTGGTAAAAACGCTCCGGCTGTGATTTTTCGGAAGGCCTCCTGCCCGTGTCAAAACTGCTGAAAGTGTCAAAAGCAACCTGGTTCATATATTCGTTCATTGCATCCACGTCACCTGCTAACAATGCTTTGATAAAATCATTATATTCCGGGGAATAATTTTTAAACCAGCCTGTAATCATGCTTCGGAACATCAGCCGTACTTCTTTATTGGTAAGCTTTAAGTCATATTCTTCAATCCCTTCTTCTAATGTGTAATTTTCCACTTTTAAATAACCGCTTGCAAGCAGCAGGCTCCAGATGGCATATTCATTGTGGCCGAGCTGGTTAAAGACAATCTGTTCATCAATCCTTGTGTGGAGTGTGCCGCCGTTGATTAAATCTTCCATGGCAACCTTGATATCTTTGCTCCCTTCCCGGATCAGTTTTCCGGCAAGGCTGTTGGTGCTGGTATTTGCCCAATATGTTGACAGTTTTTTTTCATCAAGGAAATTGATAATAGACCAGGGATTATAAATATCTGTTTTGTTACCAAAGGTAAAGCCGTCATACCAGTCTTTGACACAACCCTCCATATCCGATAATCCAAATTCTTCAAGTGCTGTGGTTACCTCTTCCTGGGTAAAGCCAAAGGAATCTGCATATTTATTCGACGTAGTAGTTACCACAGCGAGATTATTTAAATCTGAAAAAATGCTTTCTTTGCTGACTCTGGTAATTCCTGTCATAATTGCTTTGCCAAGATATGGGTTTGTCTTAAAGGTTGAATTGAACAGATTCCTCATAAATGATACAATTT
>RAYE01000132.1 GCA_003612285.1 bacterium D16-51
TGTATGGCTGAAAACGGGCAGAAGACAAAGAAATCCTGCAAGGAATACCTGGATCTTGTACTGGATACCTTTTATGGCCTGATGGAGGAAGGGGAGACAGTCAGGTTCGCAAGGGTGCTGAAAGCGGAAACAAAGATAACGCCGCAGAGGCCTGCAAGAAACCCACAGACAGGGGACTTATGCACTGTCCCGGAACGCAGGCGGATCAAGGTTACATTCAGTGAGGTGTTAAGGGACAGACTGAACGGGGAGAAGGAATAGCAGGCAGATATGTCAAATTTCAATGGAGGGATTTATCTATGGATGGATATGTTAATGCACCTGAGAACTGCAACAGATGTAAATTCAAACAGGAAATGGGCAGGCACTGGGAGTTAGAGGATTACTGTTTCCTGAACCAGAAAAGCATATGCAGGATAGACATGGAAAAGGACTGCCCATTGAGGAAAGGGAGAAAAGATGAAAAGAGTGCCGCATTGCAGTGGGTGTAAAAGATGCAGGGGTATCACAGGTGCAGGAGGTTATGTAGAATATTACTGCTGTAAAGATGCAGAATCTAATGTATATGGCGAAACGGCAGGAAGCCTTGGGGTAGACCATCCGCCAAAGACAAGCCCTAAATGGTGCCCTAAGAGGGAGAAGAAGTAAGGTTGGTGTGATAATGAAATATGGTTTCATAATTCTGTGGAATTTAACGCTCACCATTTCGTAGTGGTTTATTTCTAAAGGGATAATTCTGTTGTGTGGTTTCACATCAAAATCCAACAAGTAAAAGAAGAATAATACATTACATTGGTAATCAGGGATTCATATATTATTCCATGCTTTGTTTGTGGCATCAAAACTTAACATTTTGATTTACCGGCTAAACAAGTTACAAAATGCAGATATTGGATTTTTGTTAAGTTTTTGCACCCAGATAAAGAGATAGTCAGGTATGTAGAAGTTTAACATACCTTATAGTTATTTAGTGTCAGATGGTGCTGAGTGAATTTTTGTTTACCAGTAAAGCAAAAAGAGAATATATAGACAGGATGATTTGTTAAAGGAATAAGAAAAATGTTGATTTTATTGACTTAAAAGCTATCGTTCAGAACGATAACAATATTGTCATGGGCGACAGCCATAACAATATTCTTTCGGATTTAAGCTATACACAAATGCAGATTTCAAGCAGAACATCTTTATCTCCTATCAGAGCGTGGATATGCAAAATGCATAATGTGAAATATAAGACGTTGTATTAAAAAAATCTATAAGCAGAAGTAATATTTTAATGATTATTTTAAAGGAAGGATATTGATTTATGAACAAGAAAAAAGTGATTTATAACTACAACATTGAGCAGAGCAACCAATTAATTAAAAAAGGTATGTTTCCTATTGGTTGTGGTATCAATCCCAAAACAGGAGGATTCTTTCTGGTGTTTTATGGGACACAGGGATATTATAATACGTTGGATTTGATTGCATTGGAGAACAAACAGAAAGAAGCAATGCAAGAGTAAATTTTACATGGTGAATATCATTGGAATATTTGCAGAATTTCACCGTGGTATCAATTCGTACATTCTGGTGTACATCCTACTCCACTAGAAAAGATAAAAACGTGCATGAAAATGTACAACTTGATACTGTTATTATATGTGATGAACTTTATTATAGAAGATTAATAAATGCGTACTCAATTACATCCGTAATTAAGTACTCTTTAAATATTTTAATGATTGTTCAATATTCTATTATGATTTTTGAAAGGAAATGAAAGTTATTATGAAAAAGTTGTTTTTAAATAATGCAGTTATAAAAGATATAAATTTGAATGACTATGAGGTTGCTGTTTACGTTGTATTAAGAAGTTTATATGATCCGCGAAAGAGATTACAATATGTTTCATATAATTCAGTTGCATTTGAATTGTATAATAATTTACAGATTTCAAGAAGATGTATGAATCATATTAAATCCGCTTTGGATTCGCTTGTGGAAAAAGGATTAATTAAAAGGATAAATTCCTTTTCTTCTACTGAATTTATTATTGATATGGGTAATCTGCATTTTGAGCAGAATACAGAGGAAGGTATTTTTTATACAGTGGTTACACTTGAAGAGGTGCATAAGATAATGAATATTGACACAAAGAAAGATAATTTTGCTATATTGAGATATTTTGTTGCCCTAATTAGTTCTATCTGCCATGATAAAGGTACATATGACCATACTGTTGGCTGCTGTGAGCATACGGATTTTGTCGGATTCATGACGTTAGATACTCTTGCTAATTGGTGTGGGACAACAAAAGCACGTCTTATCGAGTATAATTCTATTCTTGAAACAGAAAAAATTATTTATACTTATCGCCATAAGCAGAATAGGAAGGATAAAGAAACAGGACAGATTATGAGCTTTTCTAATCATTATGGTAGATATGAAGATAAACAATGGATTATTCAGTTTGCAAATGAGTATGTGGCTACTTTTAACCTGAAGGAGACAGAAACACTTGTAAAAGCAGAGAATTCCAGAGTAAATAAAAGGTATGCGGCTATTTATAATTTACTTGTAAAGGATTTTAATAAGTATATAAGTAACTTTTCGAATGTAGAATTGATTGAAACTTATAAATATATTCATAGTAAGAATCTTTGTAATGAAAAGAAACTGAAAGATATAGAGGAAGGGACTGCTTTCTATGATAATATTTTGTGTAAAATCAAGAATGAGGATTTATTTGATGATATTCCATGTGTTGTAGATTATGTCAATCAAATGATTGAAAAAAAGAAAAATACTGGACAGAGAAAGCATAATCTTATCAATGCTTTGCAAAATGACAACTGGGGTGAGCCTGTTTCTATGGAGCATGATTTCTCTGTAGAAGAAATGCTGGACAAGCATACAGAAGGTGGGGAAATGAACCTGCCATTAGCAAATATAGATTGTGTGGGACAGGATGAACCATGTAAAGAAAACCCCACTCCAA
>RAYE01000013.1 GCA_003612285.1 bacterium D16-51
TTTAGCTTATAGAGGTGTTGGAGAATGAATCAAAGAGATTTGGAAGTAAAGAAGTAAGTTCTGTAAGTATGGTTAGGGATGGTAAACCAACATCCTTTTTTATAGTAGGAAAAAATAATTCAAAACAGACACCCAAACAAAAAATTCAAAAATTTCTCTATGATGTGAGAAAAAAGAGGATTGTCAAATCGTTAAAAGCAAATCCACATTCTATGGAACAGGTAGCCGGTTATATCGTAACTGGGTTAGGGTTTTCGGAGGTTGATAAGACAAAAGCGGAATATAAAACAGAATATTTTCAAATGAGGGCATCTTTCATCTTGCAGTATAAGCCTGAATTACTTGGAGATTTAGCAGAAGCTCCAAAACTTGAGAATCATAAGGAGGAAACAATAGAACTTTTTATGGAGCAGATAGAGCAAAGACAGAAGGCAGCAGAGGATATTCCGACAGATACTTTTGACATTGATTTGCACATATATAAAAAGGATGATGGAAATAACCAGTCAAGAATAACAGTTGAAAAGAATTATGGCTATATTGGCGGTTCAGCATCTGGCTCAAAAAATGGCTTTATGAGAGAATTTGATAAAACATTCAGAAAGGTTTATCAATATTATGGCGTTACCCAAAAGGATATTGATAACAATACAAAGAGATACATAGAGCTTGTAAAAACACTTGCAAGAAGATAGCGGCATTGTCATATGACAGAGTTTTCAACCATATTTTTATCAGTGCTATATATAGCCACATGGGGATAAAACAAATTTGTATCATAGGAGAGGTGCATGGATGAAAGAATATATAACAAAACGGGTACATGAATTGTACTGGAAAGAAGATATAAATTGTGCAAGGACAGCACTTATCTGTTTAAGTGAAGTATTTAAAATTGCCATTGAGCCGCAAACAATTTGGTCTGCGGTCGGATTGCATGGTGCGGGTGGATATAGGGCGCAGTGTGGTTTAGTTGAAGGCTCGCTTATGTTTATGGGGATTTATCTTCATACGATGGGAAAAAAAGAAAATGAAATTGTATCTGCCTGTTATAATTTTGCATCTGCATTTGATAGAGAGTTTGGTTCATTAAGATGTTTTGAACTGCGTCCTATGGGTTTTTCGGAGAGCGACCCGCCACATATGTGTGAAAATTTGACTTGTAGTGGAATCCAATTTGCATATCAATATATTTTAGAAATCACAAAGCAGTAGACAGATTTTTCTTTGTGACAGGTTTTCAATTACAATATTATTACTAAGGCGGTTAAATATCGAATGAATTTTACGCAGAATAAATTTCTATCTGCAAGGCGGAAGATTGAGCTGTAGCGAGTGCTACAGCGATTGATGACAACGCAGCAGATAGAAATTTAGGCAAGTAAAAACATCGACATTTAACCGCCTTAGTAATATAATATTTTACATAGCCGAGAGGTTTTCACAACAACGAAAATCCCTCGGCTTATTTTATATTCAAGGAGGTGTGTGATTGAACTGCCAAGAGTACAGACAGTCCCTTAACCAAAGGCTGACCGACAAGGTACGGCGGGAACTTTCCTCTTTTCGGGAAGAAATGCAGGCAAAAACGCCGCAGGAAATTTACGATACCGCATATCAGATTGCCGATTGTTTTTCCAATGCGGATTATTCCCCGCAGGCGGCAAAAGTCCTTATGAAATCCCCAAATCTTTTGCAGGATATTTATGAGGAATAGCTTGGACGGGAGGATTCCCACATGGATGAACTGCGCCAGACCATCGCAGATTTTAAATCCTATATGGTTAAGACGGAAAAGATTTTGTCTGGGAAAGAGAGGTGAGCTTGTTTGGATGAGAAGTAGCAGACCCTATGTGCAGATTGACCCAGACGTGCTTGAGCAGGTAAGGCAGATGAATAAAGGCTTTCAATCAAAGGATACGATTGAACAATACAAAAAGTTGGAAGCAGCTAATATTAGCTGCAATTTCTTTTATCTGACTGGAATTTCGGGTGCAGGACGGGCAGAGATTGGAGCAAAAGAAACTGCTAAAGTTTTTAATCAGCTTCATCCGAGAATTATAGAATCTTCCATGCTTACAATTTATCAAAATTCAGAATTATATGAGGAAATATAAAAAGGAAATTCCTTGCAAAATATAGCGGATTCGTATCTCTTTCATGGGTTATAGTCACATATAAGAAAACAACACACATTAGAGCCGTTCCATTTTTTTGCTTTAAAAGCAGAGATAGGTAAATGAGGGGAATAAGCATTAACGATAAAACCAGTTCTCTAAATAATTCTGGGTAAATGGAAGTAAACAGCCTTTCCAAAGTTAAAAAGAGCATCCCAGACGTGCCGCCGATTATGGTTGACATTTCCCTGCTTTTGGCAATACGCAGACTATTTTCCATATCTGGCTGTGTGCATAGTATGGAAAATAGTCTGCGTAAAAAGGGGTGCTATCATGCCTGTAATTATCTATGAAAAAACATAGGAATACAGAAATTACCGTTTTAATAGTTCTTAGACCGATTTTAAAGGATTTATTTTTCATAAATTCCTTTTAATATGGCTTCTTCGAGGATGTGTCCCTCCATTTTTTCATAAAGTTCGTTAAGGTAAAACCCGTTTTTTAAATCAAGCATCTCATCAAGTGCAAATATATGAAGTTCATATGTATGTGATTTATCTGGAGGTGTCATACCGCCATAATAGCTTGCCTGTTCCCTTGTCTGTTGATTCCCTTGTATGCTTACCCAACTGTTTGCCCCTTGTATGAAATCAGTTGCAGTCTGGCTTTCATTTTCTTCCAGTCCATTTCTTTTAAGGTTAGCTCCCAGCCAGTGAATCCATGTAAATCCAACAACGGGATAAGCGTCTTTATCTTCCAGTATAAATGCAAATGAAGCGGTATGCTCTGGCGCATTTTCGATTTTAAATGGTAAAGAATAAGATGGGACATGATTTTCATTAAATTGCGTCCCATACCCGCCGTATTTTTTTTGGATAAATCCGTTAGTGATTCCTGCACTTGTAACGATCATTTCTATAATCTCCTGTCTGTTTATTTTATAAACATGATAACAGGGATATAGAAAGGCGTAAATTACCCACTTTTTTGTGGGTAATTAGTCGGGTACGACATTTTTACTGATTAGTTCCTGCTCTCTGCCATTATCCTTTAGATACTCAATGCCGATATGCTGCATGATTCTTAATGCTTCTAAAATCTGTTTTCCCATTTGTTCCGTCAGAAAATATTCCACATGCAGCGGATAGCCAGAATGGGATTCTTTACCAACAAAACCATACTCTATCAGTTCTTTTAAATGTTCTAATAGCATCTTTTGGGTGATTCCCTCAATATCCTGCTCTAACTTAGAAAGAGAGGCTGCCCCCAGCCGAAGCCGCCATAATATGATTGGTTTCCATTTGCCTTTAATCATGTCGTGAACCAGTTCTAAGGGGCAGGTATAGTCATCTCTCATTTTCATATGTCATCATCTCCTTCGGATATTTTACAACGATTCTTCTTAATTTTCCAGAGAATAGAAAAATAGCAGTTAATACTAGAGCACTAATGCCTTTGGCTTTTTTGCTTAACATATCAGTTATAGAAGTAGAGATACAACAAACATTAATAAATTTCACAACAAACATTAACAAAATTGGATTTTACACCGATATATACTATAAGCACAATAAAAAGGAGGCGTATAGAATGGAAAGGGAAACTACCCCCAGTCAGAGTGAATGGATGATTATGGAAGTGCTCTGGGCAAATGAAACGTCTATGACTGCAAAAGAAGTTATCAAGAAAATGCAGGAGAAGTCAGATATGTCATCAAGGATGGTGCGTGTACTGTTGAACCGTTTATGGCGGAAAGGCGTTTTAAGCTATACCGTCGATGAACATGATTTAAGGGTTTACCACTATTCCGTCCAGAAGTCGAAAGAGGAATGCCAAAAAGAAAAGAGCCAGAAGTTTGTAGACAGCTATTTTGAGAGTAGCAGAAAGAATGCAATGGCTGCTTTGTTACAGAGTGCAAAATTAACGGAAGAACAGTTCCAAGAATTGGAAGAAATTTTGGAGCAATGCAAGGAAAAGGATAAGAAATGACAGTGCAGGAATTTTGGAATAGTGGAATAAGTTTTTTAAACTTATGCGCCGTCTATTATGTGACACAGATTTTAAAGTGTGTCCAGATTTCTTTCATTGTATTTGCGTTTGTGTATTTCTTACGGAAAACACTGCTAAAAAACAGAGTTTTCCTAAAAAGTATGTTATGGAGTTTGTTTATTCCAGTTTTATTTGCAGGAAAGATAAAATTCTTTTATGAGAATACCATCGGCATACTATTGTTTACTTGGTGGACAGAAATCTGTAAAACCTGTATATGGATAAACTGGCTCTACATATGCGGTATATTTGTATATGCTGCAAGGAGGTTTTATAAAAAAAGAAAACTGAAAAAAATGGTTGCGGGCATGGAACGAAGAATATTGGAAGATACTTCTATCTATGTTACTAAAATGCCTGTCACACCATCAACCATAGGAATATTCAGACCCAAAATTATAATGCCAGAGGTCATGCTGAAAGAATACGACCGAAAAGAATTGCACACAATCCTGCTTCACGAAAAGACACATATCCAGTTGGGGCATTTACTATTCTATTTTCTGTGGGATATATTGCGGGTATTATTATGGTTGAATCCACTGCTTACCATAGGCACGAAGTTTTTTCGTGAGGATATGGAGGAAATTTGTGATTGGGTAACGATTCAAAGAAGTGAGGGAAAGGCATATGCATATGGTCAGCTTCTGTTAAAGAGCATGAGGGTATTGCAGGCAGAAAATGAAAATTTTAATATGTTCGCTACCTTTGCAGGTGATAAGGAATATCAGAATATACGCCAACGGGTGACAAGGATTGCTTTGTATAGACCATATAAGCAGACTACGGCAGTCGGTACTTGGATTGCCGCCATGTTGTGTATCATAGCAGCGATTATATGGATACAAAATATTTCTTATGACAGATATAATCCAGATGAGGGTATTTTGACATATGGATATGACGGTAACAATGTTACTTTTTTTGACAACCATGATGCATTGCATCAGATGATTACTTATGATGACAATTATGTTTATGTAGATAGGGAAGCTTTTGAAAATTATTTACGGAGGCATAATGCATCGGGGGATATTTTTATCGTTTTTGGAGGTTTTTATAAGCTCCCTGGGATTGGGGGCGTTGGATGCTCCTGCTATTATGAATCTGGTTCAAAGGAGCAGATAGTTCAAATCCCTTATGAAAGCCCGGTGGATTCTTGGAGGATAAAGTTACTTAAATTATTATAAATACAATTTGGAAATGGACTTCAAATATATTTTTTATCAAGGAGGACAAAATTATGGCAATTACAGGAGTGAGCAATTACAACAGTGTTTATGAAAGCACATATGCTTCATCAAGAAGGGAGGTAGCAAAGAAAGAGGAAACAAAAGAAATAGCAGCTACGCAAAAAAGCACTGAAACAGCAAAGAGTAGCGGTAATGAGGAATATCTAAAAAAATTGCAGAAACAAGTACCCTACATTAAACTGCAGACAGGATATGGGCTTAACACAAGTAATGACAGTAAAGTGAATGTTATTAGTGTCAACCCTAAACTTTTGGAGAAAATGCAGAATGATCCGCAGGCAGCAAAGAAATATACGCAGAGATTGAAGGATGTGGAATCTGCTACAAAATGGGTTGATAATTTTGAAAAATCAATGGGATATACTGCAATTTGCAGGCATGGCTATATAGATGAAAATGGTAATTTTTCTAATTTTGCTGTTGTAGTAAGAAAAGATGAATTAAATGAAAAGCTCCGTAAAGAAGCGCAAGAAAATGCCGAAGAACGGATTGAAAAGTCAAGAGAAAACGCTCGTGAGAGTGCGGAGCAGCTTGTGGAGAAAATGGCGGAAAAAGCAGAGAAAAACGAAAAGAAACAGGAAAATGCAGCAGAAGAGAAAGTATTGAAGGAAGATGAAACAGCAACTCCAGACAAAGCAGGGCAGCTTTTAGAAGAAAAAATAGCCGATTCCAAAGACGGAACAATTTATCTGGATGATACAGATATGCGAACAATTATCAAAGCCGCACAGGAAGATGATGCAGGAAAAACCACTGTAAAAAATCAGGCACAGATAGGTGCAAAGCTGGATTTGAAGATATAAGGAAGGCGAGGATATGAATATCAGCAGTAACAATATGAAAGGGCTTTCGCAATATTCCCTTTTGAATAAATTGTTTTCACAGAGAAATAGAAACAAGGCAGGTACATATAATCAGATAGGTGCTGCTGTCAGCGGAGGGGTTAAATATAAGCACAACAATCAGTATTATAACGAGGATGGCGTGCCATTCCATTCAAAAGAAGAAGCCGACAGGTGTATCAAAGGAACAAACGGTAACTGGAAAAAGATTGTGTCTGTGTCAGATGAAATAAAAGCAGAACTGGCAGAGGTAGTGAAACAGGATTTTATCACTACGAATGGTTGGGGTAAGCCAGACGGAAGTAAAAAACCAGATGTAATTAACAAGTCTTTAAGTACAATTCCTTCAACACAACGCAATTCCGCAGCATGGACTTTACAGCGAATGGCAGGTGACTATGCCACAAGACTAGAAAAATTAGTAAAAGAAAATAATCCAAATTGGAAGCCAGGGGATGCTTTTGATACAAGCATTTTAGACCAGCTTGACGGAACGCTTGGTGGGATAGACTTTAAGGCATAAAAATGTAATAGTAGTTTTTCTTACAGATTTTTGGATATTGAGGAGGAATTGTTATGTCAATAAGTAATATTGCAGGAAATATAAATCAAATCGGTGCAGTGGGAAACTGTTTTCAGAATAGTATGGTTGATAATTTTAGTGAAAAAGATAAGAGTGTATTCTCTGCAAAAGAGGAGAATGCGGTAAAGGTTTCCATTTCGCAGGAGGGCATGAAAAACTATCGAAAAAAGCTCCATGAAAGCGACATGAACGGCGGCAAAGTCATTGCAAAAGCAGACAAGGACAGCATCATAAGGCAGGCAAAACAGGCGACAAACGCTCTGCTTGCAAATAATTATGGCAATGCTTTCGCTAAAGAAACGGAAACACTGAAAGAGCAGAGGAAAAGCGACGGTACATACAGCCTTTCAAGCAAGGCAGAGGATTATGTCAGAGCTTACGGAAATCTTTATGATGAAATTGTGCAGGGCTATCAGAACGGCACAAGGGAGCGTTATGTAGAAGATGAAACTTCTGAAACAGGTTATCGGAAAATGACTATGGAAGAAGAATTAAACGGACTGGATAAAGCGTTTCAAAGGGCAGCAGACGGGGCAGATGTTAAGGAAATGATTACAAGTGAATTTCAAAGGCTTTCTTCTAAAGCAGGGAGCAAGCAAACATCTTTTACAGATACCGATAAAAAGCCGCAGGCAACAGATAAAGAAGAAACAATCGGGCAGAAAATGAAGCAATTGGCACAGGTATGGAAAGATGCCTACAAGACGTCAGGTTCTAAAGAAAGCAGCATGGAAAAGGTTTTATCTATATTAAATAATATATATCAGTAGAATAAGAGCTTATTTTAAAAAGTTTAGCGTTATACTTAATCCTCAAAAGTACGTCAAGGTGAACTTTCTAACCTTTTATTGACTTTTGAGGAGTTTTGTTTTTATTCGATTTCTAAGTATTTTAAGACGCATAGAGAAATGCCAAAATCACACAATATGTTATGCTAAGCAACATGAGAAAAATATTTGTAAGCAATTATTTTAGGGATGTACGCTCTATTTCTTGGCGGTAAAAATCAATTTTATCGTCCAGCTTTGCCATATGTTCCTGCAATACTTTTATCTGCTCATTAAGGGACTCACGATGCACGGTCAGCATTTCCATTCTCTCATTAAGGGTAAGGCTGCCTTCCGCCCGCAGTTCGGCATAACGCTGTATTTCTTTAATCGGCATCCCCGTGTCTTTCAGACGCTTGATAAAGTAGGTCCATGCGAGGTCTTTGTCCGAATAACAGCGGCGGTTACTGGAATTGCGTTTCGGCGTAATCAGATTTTCATGCTCGTAGTAACGCAGGGTATGTATCCCTAAATTTGTCAGCCTTGAAAATTCACCTATGGAATATTCCAAAAAAATCACCTCTTATCTCTTGACATAGAGTTTACTCTACATTGTATGCTCGTATTATATCAGCAAAGAGGAGGTTTTGTAAATGGTTCAAAACACAGAAAAGTACACGGTAATCACGGGGGCAAGTTCGGGGATAGGGTATGAAACAGCAAAAGCCTTTGCGGAGCGGGGGAGCAGCCTAATCCTTGTTGCCCGCAGAAAAGACAGACTGGAAACTTTAAGGCAGGAAATTTTAGCTTTACATCCGATGCTTGATATTGTGGTTAAGGCTGCGGATTTATCTGTTCCCCAAAATGTTTTCCAGTTATACGAGAGCATAAAATCATATCCGCTGAGGACATGGGTGAACAATGCGGGATTTGGAAATTATGGCAGCGTTGGGAATCAGGATTTGGAGAAAATCAGTCGGATGCTGCATTTAAATGTGGAAGCCCTCACCGTCTTTTCGTCCCTGTTCGTTCGTGACTTTAAAGATACGGAGGGGACACAGCTTATCAATATTTCTTCCTGCGGCGGCTATACGATTGTGCCTAATGCGGTAACCTATTGTGCTGCAAAGTTTTATGTCAGTGCTTTTACGGAGGGCTTGGCGTGGGAGTTGAAAGCCGCCCATGCAAAAATGCAGGCAAAGGTATTAGCCCCTGCCGCAACAAAAACGGAATTTGGGAAAATTGCGAATGATGTTACGGAATATGACTATGACAGATTATTTGGCAATTATCATACAAGTACACAGATGGCTGCATTTCTGCTTGAATTGTACGACAGCGATAAAACAGTGGGCTTTGTGGACAGGGAAACCTTTTCATTTCATTTGTATGAGCCGCAATTACAATATGCAGGCAGTTCACGGCATAACCAGAAAATGTAGTAGATGGAAATAGCCTTCGGTGCGGTAAAAAGGAAAACAGAGGGGCTTATTCCTCTGTTTTCTCTTTTGCTTTACATATTCCTTGTGCCGTCCTAACTATAATAATTAGCTCTGAATCATTAAAATTCATCTAAGTAGGCAGTTCCCCAATCACACATAGCGTCTAAGATTGGGGCGAGCGTATTGCCGAAGTCTGTTAAAGAATATTCCGTTTTGGGAGGAACGACAGGATAGACTTTTCTGTTTATCAGTCCGTCGTTTTCAAGTTCCCTTAGCTGCTGCGCCAACATTTTATCAGTTGCTTTGGGTACTAATTTATGCAGTTCACTATACCGCAGGGTTTTACCCATGAGATGCCACAGAATGACCGATTTATATTTCCCGCCAATTAAGTCAATCGTTGCTTCTACGGGACAGTTATAACTGCTTTCGCAATTTACACTCATAGAAATTCTCCTAACTTACTTTTTGGATAGTATATACCCAAAAAGTACATTCTTGCCTTTGAATTTGTTTACGATATAATTATAGTATAGGGAAACCTAAAATACAAGTTTAACAGGAGGAATACTTATGGAATTTTTAGAAATTGCGAAATCACGTTATTCTGTCCGTGATTACAAAAGCAGAAAGGTAGAGCCAGAAAAGCTGGAAAAAATTTTATTAGCTGCCCATGTCGCACCTACGGCTGCAAATTTACAGCCTGTCCGTCTTATCGTTGTGCAGGAGGACGAGGGATTGGACAAAGTAGGAAAAGCGGCAAACCTTTATGGAGCGCCTTTGGCAATTATCGTTTGCTCCGAACATACGAAAGCATGGACACGCCCGTTTGATAACAAAAAGACCGTTGATGTAGATGCGTCAATCCTTACAGACCACATGATGATGGAAGCGACTGAGTTGGGGTTAGGTTCTGTATGGATATGCTATTTTAAGCCCGATGTTATCAAACAGGAATTTAGGCTTCCAGACACCCTTGAGCCAATCAATATTTTGGCAATAGGATATGCAGACGGAAGCCCTGCTGACCCGGAACGCTATGCGTCGCAGCGTATTCCGTTGGATGAATTAGTCCATTACGAAAAGTTAAACCTTATTGAACATTAGTAGTTCAATAAGTATGAGTAATTGAAACAAATGGGTAAGGAACTATCCACAAGTTACTTTTGAACAGTTCCTAAGCGTGATAACGCCCCGAAAAGATGATGGATAGGGACAGAGCCGATAAACTTGAGGGATTGTTCCACATATTATCGGCTCATTTCATTTTATGTTTCCATATAAGTAAGGTATGTCTTTCCCCAATCACATAGCTGCGACAAGATAGGGTTAAGGGTTGTCCCTTTTGATAAATGCCATAATATTTTTAGTTTCCATTTTCCGTTCAATATATTCAGACCGACTTCAATGGGGCATTGGTCGTGAACTGCTTGTGTTTTTGCCATGAATATCGCCATCCTTTCATACCTTAACCGCCCGCCCCGCAGGAGCATATATTATGGATGCCCTTTGGGTACAGTATTAAAAAAGACACTTCATATCAAAAAAGTGCGTACTTGAATTTTGCTCTCTTTCAGAGATACTTATATTATATCAAATTTGTCAAGGAGGCGTAAATATGGTTATTGACAGTCACGAACACATCATGTTCCCGACAAAAACGCAGTTGGAAAAAATGGATGCTGCAGGCGTGGATAGGACAATCCTTTTCTGTTCCGCACCGCATCCAGAAAAATCGGGTAATTTAAGTGAGCTTGAATCGGAGATGGACACATTATACAGGGTTCTTGCAGGAGCTAACAGTAAAAAAGATAACATCCGACGAATGGAAAAGAATATTTTAGAGGTTACTGAAGCTATAAAAAACAATCCAGACCGCTTTCTGGGTTTTAGCTCTGTACCGTTAGGGCTGAGTTTAGAGGAAACACAGGAATGGATAGAAACACATATCACAGCCAATTCTTTATGTGGCATAGGGGAATTTACCCCTGGCAGTGAGCAGCAGATTATGGAATTAGACACGGTATTCCAATCAGTGCAGAATACAAGGTTATATCCTGTCTGGGTACATACGTTTCATCCAGTTACATTAGACGGCATTAAGCGGCTAATGGCATTATGTGAGAAGTATTCAGAAATACCTGTTATCTTCGGGCATTTAGGCGGCTCAAATTGGATGGATGTGATTAAATTTGCAAAAGGACATGAGAATGTATATTTAGACCTTTCAGCCGCTTTTGCTTCTATTGCTACAAAAATGGCATTAGTTGAGCTGCCAGAAAGATGTTTGTATAGCTCGGACGCTCCTTATGGAGAACCATATCTGTATAGGCAGCTCATAGAATTTGTAAGCCCTAACAAGACAACTGCAAAAATGGCGTTAGGTGAGAATATAGAAAAATTGTTGGATAGTCTTGGACTTGTTTCGTAATTGTTTATCAGGCATAAAAAGTAAAAAGACAGAGCCAATGTCAGCCCGTTGGCTCTGTCTTTTTGAGGAAAACATGATTACATATTGAGGTTTTCATCTCCCCATTGTTTCATATGCTCAAAAACGGGAATGAAACTTTTGCCTAAGTCAGTAAGGTTATATTCCACACGGGGAGGTACTTCTTTGTAGTCATAACGGGTAAGGAAACCATCGGCTTCCAGTTCCCGAAGCTGCTTTGTCAGGCTTGATTCCGTAATATCGCCGATATGCCTGCGAAGCTCCCCGAAACGGTGTATATCCCGAAAGGCAATATAATAAATGATTTCGATTTTCCATTTACCGCCTAAAATTTTTTGTATGGTAGAAACGGTTTTGCAGCGTTCAACAGCCAATGTACTTTTTTTCATTCCTGCCACTCCTTTCTGAAATAGTATAACACGCCTTTTCTTAAAAATCAATGTACCGTTTTGATATAGGTACTACAAAAAAGTACAGTACTTGTAAAATCATTGTACGAAAGTATAATTAGTATAAATTACAGAAAGTTACTATTCACGGTCGATTTCTGGAAAAAGACTGAAATCGTTGTGCTTGCACATAAGATTTTAGCTCTTTTCCAGAAATTGACTGTGTAGGCTGTTCTTTTTTCATAAGATAGACAAAGCTGCATAGCGGCGGGTGCTAGACATCCAGTGGATGTCTGTTCAGCACGGACCGAAACGGAGTGTAGAACTATGCCGAAGGCAGAGGGTCTATCGCATGAAAAAAGAATGGCCGTGAATAGTAACTACAGAAAAGGAGATGTGTTTATGCACTACACAGGAACAATTTGGCGACCGCCGTATGAAGCGGCATCACTTTTATTAGAGGTAACGGCAGGCTGTACGCATCATAAATGTAAATTTTGTACTTTGTATAATGATTTGCCGTTCAAATTCAGAATGTCCCCTCTGGAGGATATTGAGAGTGATTTACGGGAGGTTAAAAGAGCAGCGAAAGGTTGGGACAGCGAACGTATTGACAGAGTATTTTTGACGGGAGCTAATCCCTTTGTTTTGTCTTATGACAAATTAACTGCGATCGCAGAGCTGATCCGCAAATATCTTCCGTCAGTGAAATCTATCGGCTCGTTTGCGAGAATTACAGATGTTACTCCGAAAACCGATGAGGAACTTGCCAAACTGCGGGATATGGGATATGACGGTCTGACGATAGGAATAGAAACAGGCGATGATGAAGCCCTGCGGTTTATGAATAAGGGCTATACATCGGCGGACATTATAGAGCAATGCCAGAGATTAGATGCAGCAGGCATTCATTACAGTTTCTTTTATTTGGTGGGCATTTCTGGGGCAGGTCGTGGAGAGATTGGAGCAAAATTGACGGCTGATATATGCAATCAGATACACCCTGCGCTCATAGGGGCAAATATGCTTACGGTTTATCCCGATTCTGAACTTTTTGCAGAAATTCAGCGTGGGAACTGGCAGGAAGAAGGAGAAGTTGAAAAATACAAAGAAGTACGGACACTCATTGAAAATTTGCAGATACCTACCATCTTTGCGGCAATGGGGGCTTCCAATGCGTTCCAGTTTCACGGGCAACTGCCGAAAGACAAGGAAAAGCTGTTGGTATTTCTCGATGAAATCATTGGAAACGTCAGTGAAGAAGAATTACAGCGGTATAGAAAAAGCGTCTATCATTTGTAAGCAAAGAGGAACATCATGAGAAAAAAGAGATGGGAATTTATCATTTTAATTGGTGAAGAAGTCATTGGATGTATTTACTATTATGTAAAAGATAGTGGAACTTATATCGAAAAAACATATCAAGGAATATATGAAATCGACATGGATGAACTCAAAGGCTTAATACGCAATATGAAATAAAAGGAGTTGATTTTCATGCACTTTACAGGCAGAACTTGGCGACCACCGTATGAAGCTCACTCGGTCATCATACAGGCGGCCTCTGGTTGCACCTATAATAAATGCAGGTTTTGCAGCCTGTATAAAAATGAATGTTTCCGAATGTCGCCTATTGGGGAATTTGAGGAGGATTTAGCAGAGATAAAAGGTTATCAGCCAAATGCAAGGAGAATATTCTGGACTGGGGCAAATCCTTTTGCCATGAGTTACGAGAATCTGAAACTTAGGGCTTTGACCGTAAGGGATTATCTGATTAAATGCCAGACAATGGCTATGTTTGCGAGCATCCGTGATATTAAAAATAAAGAGGCGTGGCAGCTAAGGAAATTAAGGGCAATGGGCATTAACGGACTGAGCATCGGCGTAGAAAGTGGCGATGACGAAACGCTTTTCCTTGCAAATAAAGGATATTCGGCTGCTGATATTCTGGAACAATGCAGAAAATTAGATGAAGCGGGCATTGAATATTACTTTGTTTATATGACAGGTCTTGCGGGAAAAGACGGCGGATACCGTAATGCAAGGAATAGTGCGGAACTGTTCAGCCAGCTCAATCCGTATTTTGTTTCCGTGGACTCTCTTACACTTTTCCCAGACACAGAGCTGTACCAGATGGCACAGCAGGGTTTGTTTGTCCCTGCTGAAGAAAAAGAACGTATCCGTGAACTGCAAGTGCTAATCAACAACTTAAATATACGAACACATATATTCCCGCGAAGCAACGAGCCAAGTAGCCATGCTTGCATGGATATTTGGCGACTGCCGCGAGGGTCAAAGATCCCGTAGCTTGCTGCGGGGTCTTTGACTTGCAAACACGGTTTCAAATTTCATGCCCGTAACGGCGTATCTTCCGTATGACCGTGAAAAGGTTACAAGTGAATTGCAATATGTATTAGATAATACGGGTGAAATGGAGATGAGGAAGTATAGAAACAATTTAAAATCTTTAGGATAAGCCATGATGCTATCTTAATGCTTGTTCACAATCTTTACTGCTAAATAAGAATTTGCTGCTAATTAGCTTCTAATTAAACTATTAGAATCTTCAATTACTGGAGAAATAAAATCAGAAAATTTTATAAAAATAGGATTTGAAAGACTGCTGGTTTTCATGCTAAGATAATTTGCTCTAATTTAAAGGAGAACAGTTTTATGAGCTTTTACATCACAAACGAACTTCCACCTAAAAAGAAAATCAGCTCTGTACAATCAAATCCGATGAAACATTGTACAGAGTATAGCGTAATATAACACGTTAGGATTTCATCGGGAAATGCAGCAGTACATGAGAGGGATTTTATTTTTTTCATGTATTGCTTTTTCCCATGCAATTTGTGTGCAAAAGGCTATGGACAGTGCTGTTGGTGTCGCATGAGGAAGCGTTTTACCGTGGGTGGACGCAGAAAGTGATAAATATAGAAAGAAAATATAGGCCAAAGGCACATTTTGTTTTTGTAAATAGTGCCAGAGGCAAGGGGAAGCCCGCCAAATAAAAAAAGCGTTTGGCGGGCTGCTTTGCCACGCCAAAAATAAAAGTCCTTCCAAATCTGTTTTCTGAAACTGCCTGTCAATCCAGAGATGGCGAGATTATGGCTATCCCTGTAGAAAAATGTGTGATATACTGTAAAAGTAAACAATAAGTGTACATAAAATCTGGTATTCCGATTTGGAATTCCAAGTTTAAGGATATACCATAGAAGCAGAACTTGGAGTCGAAAATTGTAATTTCAAGTTTGGAGGATGATAATGGTTATGGCGGGTATAGGAAACTGCCATTTGTATTCACAGAACAAGGAATCGCAGTGTTTGTGTCTGTGCTGCGACACAAACACTGCGTTGTGTGCAAAGGGCAGTGCAGAAATGAGGTAAAGGGTGAAAGAAAAAAGAAGAAAGGGTAAAATGCAAACACACATCTTTCACCCTTTGTGTTTGCGCCTTAAATGAAAATGCAGGCATTTTCGCTTGAGGATTGGTGCAAATTATGAATGGAAAATTAGGAGAAGGCATTGACTCCTATTACGGAGAATATAAAAGTAGTATTTTTAGTAAAAAAACCACGATAAGACTGAGGATATACCCTTCCCACATCGAAGGTGACGGATTTGCGTTTTATGATAATGAGTTAAGCAGCGCTGCATATTCATTTGAGATATCACATGATGATATTGAAAAGGTGTATATTGGTGAGGTTGGAAAAGAAGCAGCTCTTTTTATAAAACATAATTTTAGATCGGTAGTAGATAATAAAAAAGCTATACTTGTATTACCTGGAATGGCAGATGCAAAAAAATGGTTAAGTATACTTGAAGAGACTAGGAAGGCATTTATTGAACAGAAGCAAAAGCAGCAACAGATAAAGGTTAAAAAGGAGGAAGAACAGCGTAGATTAGCAGTTGAGAAGGAACGGCAAGCATTACAATTTTACCAAAGGTGCTATAGTTTTCATATAAAAGATTCAACTCCAATATATCAATTATTTTCTGGCAAAAATAAGATTGCGCTGATTTACATTGATGAAAAAAAGTCTTTGAATTTCTTAAAAATAGATGGTTATGCGCATGAAGAGAACAACGGTGTTATAACATATAAGAATATACATTATTACGAAAAGGCCGGAAATGTTTCTTATGTAACAGATATACATGGCAATTATTCTAGTTTTGGCGGCAGTATGACGGGCGGTAAGTTTTCTAAATTGGCGGCAGTAGGAGGAGGCGCGCTGTTTGGCGTTATGGGGATGGCTTTAGGCGCTGCGCTTACATATAAACCGGCGGAGCAAAAGGCTACAAATACTTCGTTTTCCATTGGCTCGGATATTAAAAAGATAGATGACAGGAGCGTTATGCTGAATTTTTATTCTGAAATGAAAAAGCAATATGTAGATATTGAATTGCCACGGGATATCTACAACTTCTTGCAGACGTACCTTCCCGAAAAGAAATTTGGCATAGTGGATGAATTAGAAAAGAAAACAATTGTTCATCAGTCAGATGATATTATCAAAAATGGGAGTCTGTTGAAAACTGATATAAGATCAGATCTTTCATCCATTGAACAGAAAGGAATACAAGAAACGGATGCAATGGAAGACTTTAAGTTAAAAGTTGGCAAGTTAAAAATGATGAAAGATGCAGGATTGTTATCTGATGAAAAGTTCGCGGAAGAACAGGAAAAATTATTAAATATGATTTAATACATGAAAAGGGGCTGTTGTGAGCCGTTTGGTATAAATTGTGGATATGTGGTGCAGTAATTGTAACAGTGCTTATAGTATGGCATGTACAATTTGTAGTGTATCTGGAAGCTGGATGGGGAGGGTGGAGAATTGGGATTGGGGAAAGCAGAGAAAGGACAAGGGGCGATGAAGAAGAAAGAGTCTGCTTATGATCCGTTTCATGGAGAAATAGAAGGAGATGTGGAACAGGGATATTTTAAAAATGCATTATCTGGTTTTGTGTTTGAATCTGCAAGTGGCGCTGCTATCCGCCATTTGGCGGATCTAGGGTATACGGTAAAGCAGATAATGGAGAAGCTGACATATCCGGCGCCATATGAAAAAATACAGGAAACCGTTTGGAAACATTTGGCAGATACAGGCGTTTTGTTGTTGAAAGAGCCGGGGACTGAGCTGCCCAAAAGTAATGTTACTTATGTAAAAGAGTATGGTAAATATGGAAGGGTAAGCCTGCGCCAGGTGACTCGCCCATATCATGATGGAGAATTGCCAGAGTGGAAAAAGTACCAGTTTCAGAAAAGCGATAAAAGAGATTTTCCTTCTTTATTTATAAAAATGTGTATGGAAAATGAGGAAGAAACCTCTTATATTTCCTGTGATTTTGGGCTGCTTCTTAAAAAAGAGCCTGAAAAATTTGCAAGAGTGCTTCAGGGGCTTGATAACCGCCAAAAAGATTATATTATAGGGCTTCCGTGGGAAGAGCGGATTGTGTATCATAGGCTGAATCAGCGGATGCGTGATATTGTGCTTCGGATGTGTGAAAATAGCTGGAAGTGTGGAGATTGCTATTTTGGCAGGGGGGATAAGGGGGCTAAATGAACGTCCTGCGGGGTGCAGGGACTGTAATATCCTGCTTCTTGGTGGGCTTGCTATATGCTGACATCACTATTTACGGGTAGTAACATGCTGATAGTTGCTAGTTATGGCTGTTGATGTTACTATTCACGGTCAATTCCTGTAAAAGAGCTAAAATCATATGTGCAGGCATAATGATTTTAACTTTTTCCAGAAATTGACCGTGAATAGTAACCTGTTGATAGTTTTTTCTATATTGACAGCAGTTTTTTTATTGAAAAATAAAATCTGAAATGATATACTATAAGTTAGTCAAAAGAGAGGTGTTTTCTGTCGATATATATTATATGGTATCGCAGCTATCGTTTTTTGGCATTTTTACACAATTTTGACATAGAAGCATGATATCCTTTTGCATAGGGGATTGTAGGCATTAATTTTTTGTTTAGAATTGCTGAAATGATAGAAAGACAGACGGGGAGGTAGAGAATGAAAGGAATAGTGCATAAACTACGGAAAAGATGGATATGGGGGATTGGTGTATTTCTGTTGCTTACAGTTGGACTATTTGGTTTTATGAATTATCAGAATCATCAGTCAATTCAGGCAGCGGATGTCTATCAGTTTCGAGATAGTTCAGGAACGACGGTTAATGATGGTGGGAATTTTTCGATGCGCCGTTCTACAGATAGATACGCTATTATCTTGAAGGATGGGGTTACAAATGTTAAATATCAGTGGGAAAGCATGAATCAAAATATTATTAAAATTGATAGCACTACGGCTACGCAGGCAACAGCGATATTAAATGTTCAAAATGCAACTGGTTCTGTGACAATTCAGGTTAAAGTTAGTTATACTGATGCTAGTGGAAATGCACAGACAGATGTGGCCTCTATGACAGTGGATGTGTTATTTTCTGTTAATGAATATTTAAATCCTACAGCTAGAGCTGCTGGATCCGACATGAAAAAGGTTTATAATAAAGATGAAAGAGCTGCTTTGGTTATGGAATATGGTGCTGTTCTTTCGATTGGCGATGAAAATAGCCCTGATAATTATTTGAAATTGATCTTTGGTAATGGGCAGAATGCTTCCTGGACCAGTAGCAATGAGGATGTTATCAGGATTGGGACAACAACGGCGTCTGGCGCTGCGATTCAGTGCCCGGCAGTGCAGGCAGTGGGTGCAGGAAGGGCAAAGCTGACGGTTTCGTATAATGATGGTGTGGCAACATTGACTGATACTATAGAGGTTTATGTAAGACCGCAGATTTGTGATGCGTCTACAAATGATGTGCTGGTTGGCGGCCTTGTCAATGGGACTGTGAATGAAACTGGTTCTGTAACAATAGAAAATAATGATAAAGTAAAGGTATCTATTAGGGATGCATGGCATCCTGAACTGGGGATTGCGGATAAGCTGATATGGGTTATATCGAAAGGGGATTTGAGCAGACCTGAGACAACAACCTTGGTGCGTGATTCCTTAGGGAATACAGGTGAGGATGCTGATGAAGCAAGGCTTGTTTATATTCAGTCGGAGAAAGCATATCGTGTGGAAGCAAAGGCTGGGGTTTATAATCTTCAGTTTTATGTCCGGGGGACATATTCCTCTTTTGAGGATAGTAAGGATGATGAAAAGAAATCAAATGTTAGTTCAATCAACCTGCAAACTAGCGTTCGATGCTCTTTTGTGGATAAAACTGTTTCACTGAGCCTTGGAAGTACTTATAGTATAGCAGATGCATTGAACCTTCCACTAAAAAACTTAAATGAATTTTTTTCTTATGAGATTGTTTCTGGTTCAGCGATCATTGGGGTAGATGCGAATGCAAAGATTGTGTCTACGAAAATGCTTGGAACTGCTAGGATTAAAATTAGAAGAAACAGTTCTACGGTTGCAACAGAGATTCCTGGATTGGAACAGGATGAAATTTACATAACAATTAATGTAGAGGATACATTTGCATTGAACCGTTCGGCAGCGGAAATAGCGGTTGGAGCTACCCTTGATTTATGGGGGCTGATAGGCTCTAACCCAAATGCAGATAATTCTCAGTTTAGATGGTCGATAAGTGACTCGCAATACGCTACCCTGAGTAATGAAGTAGGGCGGTATGTAACGGTCACGGCATCGAAAGAAACGCCGTTGAACCAGCCGGTGCGCGTTACTTTGTATTATACAGATACACGCAGTATTACATGGGTAGCTTATTGTGATGTTACAATTACTTCCTCTGCTACGGACTTCAGGATTGATCCGTCAACGCTTCGTTTAGAGGCAGGGAGTTCGGAATATTTAAATACAAATCTGACTGGTACGCAAAATATTTTATGGGTATCTTCTGACACCTCTGTTGTAACAGTAGAGGCACAGACAGGAAGTATCGCAGCAAGAGTTACGGCTACAGAAAAGTCCGGGCAGGCTGTTGTTACTGCGATTAACAGAGATAATGATGCATATGCGACCTGTCTTGTAACAGTTACTTCAGCGATTACAGGTATAACGATTGATCAGGGGAACAGCTATACGACGTCAATTGCTACGCCATTTGTATATTTAGATGCAGTTTATGAGCCTGCAGATGCGACATCCAGAGAACTTTCGTGGGAGTCTTCTGATCCATCAATTGCTACTGTAGATGAAAAAGGCATGTTAACTATTTTAGCAATTGGGCAGACAACAATTACAGTAAGACCGGTTTATAACCCGAATGGAGTATTTGCCCAATGTGTAGTAACAGTAAAAGATGACCCAATTACGGGTATTAAACCAAATGTTTCAAGTTTGGAAATGGTGAAGGGAGAAAAGTATGAAGTTGGGTTAACACTTACTCCGGTTAATCCATCAGATAAGACGCTTACATGGTCTTCTACGAAATCAAATGTTGCTACAGTTAACAATGGAGTGATTACAGCAGCCGGGGTTGGTACGGCAACAATTATGGTACAGGGGGGAAGCGCAACTGCATTGATTGATGTTACAGTGCGTGAAAAGCTTACCAGCATTCAGTTTAAGGATAAGGAATTGACAATTGAAGAAGGGGAAAAGAAGACGCTTGATGTAACATACACACCTTCTGAAAATGTCAGGAAAGATTTAACCTTCCGTTCAACAGATACAAGTATTGCTACGGTAGATGCAAAAGGTGTTGTAACTGGTGTAAAAGAAGGCATGACAATGATTATTGCCACGGCTGCAGAACTTGGTACGAATGGTGCTATTACCTGTATGATCCATGTTACTAAGCCAAAAGTGCCAGTAGAAGAGTTTAGCATTGATCCAGAGGAAATGTCACTTTTTATTGGAGAGGAGCAGCAGATTAAACCGATTTATATCCCGGATGATACATCACGTCAGGAAGTAACGTATACATCGGGCAATGAGGAAGTTGCGACTGTTACAGAAGAAGGGGTTGTGAAAGGAGAAGCAGAGGGCTTTACAATTATCACCTGCCAGGATGTGGCAAGCGGCAAAACGGCTATCTGCCAGGTTACAGTAGAAAGTGGGATTAAGTTTACTTTATCGCCAGCTTCGAGGGAAATTGCAATTGGGAAGAGTTTTAACATTAAGAAGGTAACTGTTCCGTCAAATGCCAAAAAGACAGCAACATGGAAATCTTCTAATAGGGCAATTGCATCAGTTAACTCTTCCGGTAAAGTAACAGGAAAGAAAATCGGCTCTTGTACAATTAAATGTACATTGACATATTACAAGCAGAGTGCAACCTGCCGTGTAAAAGTTGCGAAGTTAAAGAGCAGTGTGAAGCTTGACAAAACGAGCATCCGCATGAATATTGGTTCTACCTACCGCCTGAAAAAGACAGTAAAGAGCAATGATTCAAAGCTTCCTTCTGTTAAATTTACATCAAAGAACAGTTCAATTGCTTCTGTTGGCGCTAATTCTGGTAAGATTAAGGCAAAGAGAGTTGGTTCTACTTATATTGTGGCAAAGACAACAGATGTAACGCATGCTACTGCAAGATGCCGTGTTATTGTTATCCGCCGTGCTTCCAGCGTATCGTTGAATAAGGCATATGCCGTATGTTACATTGGGCGTACATTGAAGCTCAAGGCGAAAGTAAACCCTTCCAATGCAACGATTAAGAAAGTAAAATGGTCTTCCAGTGATAAGAAGGTTGCTGTTGTAAATGGCTCTGGCAAGATTACCGGTTATGCAGAAGGGGAGACTTATATCACTGCTACGACAACAGATGGCGGCAATAAGAAGGCAAGATGCCTTGTTAAAGTCATGGAACCAATTGACACCTCCAGTATTATGGTGGCGCAGACAAACCTGACTATGGTGAGAGGGGATACTGCTAAGCTTTCCTATACAATTCTGCCAGATGACCATACAGATAAGATTAAAATGGCGTCTGATAATACAAGGGTGGCAACCGTTACGAACAATGGAAAAGTAACGGCAGTTGGAACAGGTACTGCAACGATTACGATTATGTCGGAAAGTGGTGTAACTGCAACTGTAACTGTCAATGTTGTGGCTTTAAATAAGACTTCAATACGGATGCGGCAGTATGATACAGAAACATTGGTAGTTCATGGAACAAGTGATCCGATTACCTGGTATTCTGCAAACAACAGCATCGCAACTGTGGCAAATGGCAGGGTTGTCGGCCGGAGTGTCGGAACCACATATGTATATGCTTATGTAAATGGCTGCAGGCTGAGCTGCAGGGTAGAGGTTGTATCAATTAATTAAGGTAATTAATAATACGTCATATAAATGTCAGAAGGGGATTGGAGCATTTGCTTGAATCCCCGCTGGCATTTTAAAGTATGTTAAAATGAATTTTCTAACGTGCTTAGGAAACAGGAAACGAACCAATGGGGAAGGAGAATTAGAGGAATTGCTGTTAAATTTACATGTGAAAAATCTTGCAATTATTGATGAGGTGGAAGTAGACTTTGCTGACCATCTGAATGTATTGACGGGGGAAACAGGGGCTGGCAAATCTATAATTATAGGTTCTGTTAATATTGCGCTTGGTGGAAAGACTGCGAAGGATATGATACGGAAAGAGGCAGAGTTTGCTTTGGTAGAACTTACCTTTTTAATAGGGGATGCGAAAGTAAAAGCTGATTTAGAGAAAATGGGTATCAGCTTTGAGGATGACACGCTTCTGATTTCCAGGAAAATTACCCGGACAAGGACGATGAACCGCGTGAATGGGGAAAGCGTTACAGGGGCGATGATTAAAAAAATTGCTGATTTGCTGATTGATATTCATGGGCAGAATGACCAGCAGTCCCTGCTCCACAAAGAAAAGCATCTGGAAATTGTAGACCGGTATGCAAAGGAGCAGATGGCGGGGAAAGAGACGTTGCTTGCAGAAGCATACCGAAGTTATAAAAAACTAAAGGAAGAGTTACATGAGAACCAAATTCCAGAAGAGGAACGCCTGAGGGAGATTTCTTTTCTGGAATATGAATTGGAAGAAATTGAAAATGCGAAGCTTTCGTCTGGGGAAGAGGAAGAGCTGGCTATAAAATACCGTAAGCTGTCAAATGCGACAGAGATTGCACAGGGACTTTCTGGCATTTATGAGATGATAAGCCAGGAGAGCGGTTCCGTTTCTGATAAGGTAAGCGAGGGAATCCGCATTCTTTCCAGGATTTCAGAATATGACGAAAAGGTATCTGAATTTTGGAATCAGTTGTCTGATATTGATGCTTTGGTTTCAGATTTTAGCAGGGATATTTCGGATTATATGGAAGAATTTGATATTGGGCTGGAAGAGTTGGAAGAAGTTGAAAAAAGGCTGGATTTAGTCCGCAGTATAAAAGCGAAATATGGCGCAACGACAAAAGAAGTGTTAGCCTATGCGGATAAAATACGCGGGAAACTGACAAAATATCAGGAGTATGAGTCGTATCAGGAAAGTTTAAGGCAAAAAATAGAAAAAGAAGAAAAGAAGCTGAAAAAGCTTTCAAAAGAAGTTTCAGCAATCAGGAAAAAGTGTGCCAGGGTTTTAGAAAAGGAAATTACGCAGGCATTGGTTGATTTGAATTTTTTACAGGTAAAGTTTGAGATTGCGGTACACTGCAGGGAAGAATATACTGCGAAAGGAATGGATGATATAGAGTTTATGATTTCGACTAACCCTGGGGAGGAACTTAGGCCGATTGGCAGTGCTGCTTCCGGCGGTGAGATTTCCAGAATTATGCTGGCAGTCAAAGCAGTGCTTGCAAAGCATGATGAGATTGAAACAATGATTTTTGATGAAATTGATGTAGGAATTAGCGGCAGGACAGCGCAGATGGTAGCGGAAAAAATGTCATTGATTGGGAAGGAACACCAAGTCATTTGTATTTCCCATCTGGCACAGATTGCCGCAATGGCGGATACGCAATTTCTGATTGAAAAGGAAAATGACAGCAACCATACAAAGACACAAATCCGTCGGTTAAATGAGGAAGAATCTGTCCAGGAGCTTGCAAGGATTCTGGGTGGCGCACAGATTACAGAAGCAGTGACAGGCAGTGCAAGGGAGATGAGGGAGCTTGCAGCAGAATGGAAACGCAGTGGCATAAAGCCTTAAAAAACAAGGCTCAAGCATCAGTGTTCCCAGACAGCTGCCATATGGTAAAATTTTTGGAATTTGCAGGAGTAATGTAAGTTGTGTGCAATCTGATGGTTTAAAAGCAATTTTCTATACAATAAGCAAGTATAATTTTTGATGACTGGTATATGATAAATGATATATCAGTCTTTTTATGTTATGGGAGAATGCACTGTAAAACAAGAATGGGGGATATTTATGAACAAAGCATGTTCAAAGGGAAACAGGAGATTACACGCAATCAGTCTGACAAGAAAGGAACGTTTTAAATACAGGGCATGTCTTGTTTTGCTGCTTGTATTAAATATAGGGATAATTGGGGCATGGTTCTGGAAAAAAATGGATGAAAGGGTTCCGGGACATATTTATTTATTTCAAAATCAGGATGCACAAATAGATTTTGGCGTGCCTTTAGAGGGGAACTGTAAGGAAGCAGAAGATGTAATTGCAATCACAAATGGGAAACCAATTCAGGGAAGCCGCCAGTATTTTGGGCTGGACCGCCCTGTACGTGTCAGGGCGAGCGCTTTGGGAAGCTACCAGGCAGAATTGAAGTTATTTGGCATTTTCCATTATAAGTATATACAGTTTGATGTGATTGAAAAGGCAAAAGTAATGCCGTCAGGCCGGGCGGTTGGGCTGTATATCCAATCGGACGGGATTATGGTGCTTGGTACTTCTGAAATACAGGGAGAAGACGGTTTTTCTTATGAACCGGCAAAAGATATTTTACAGCCTGGAGATACAATCCGTAAAGTAGAAGGCACGAAAGTAGGAGACATTGACCAGGTAGTAGAGTTATTGCAGAAAAAGAAGGGGAATAGGGTAATGCTTGAAATCGCCCGCGGCGGCAATGTAATACAGGTAAAGTTAGATAAGGTGATGACAAAGGAGGGGGAATATAAAATTGGCGTATGGCTCCGCGAAGATACAGAGGGAATTGGGACATTGTCCTTTGTTACAGAGAAAAACCAATTTGCTGCATTAGGACATGGAATTACAGACATTGATACCGGGAAACTTGTCAGATTAAGCGAAGGGAGCGTTTACCCGGCAAAAATTGAGGATATACAAAAAGGAGAAGCAGGCAGTCCTGGGGAATTGATTGGAAGTGTGTCTCTTGGTGAATCAAATTGTATAGGGGCGATTAAAAGTAATACTCCATTGGGAATTACCGGGGAGATTACTGGGAACGGATACCAGTATCAGGAAGGACAGGCGCTTCCTGTCGGCTTAAAGCAGGAGGTGGAGGAAGGGAAAGCATGGATTATGTGCCAGATTGCGGATAAGGTCGAAAAATACGAAGTAGAAGTGGAGGAGATTAATGTCAATTCAAAGGATAATAAAGGGATTGTGCTTCGGGTAACTGACAAGAGGCTGCTAAAAAAATCAGGCGGAATTGTCCAGGGAATGAGCGGCGCCCCGATTTTACAGAATGGAAAAGTGGTTGGTGCAGTAACGCATGTTTTTGTTAATGACCCTACGGGCGGCTATGGTACTTTTATGGAGAATATGTTATAAATGGAGTAATGGTATTTTGGGTGATACCGCAGATAACAACATGATATGACCCTGGAAATTGTAGAATAAATAGACGGATATGGAGGATTCGTCGAAATGTAAGAGTTTTTTTGGATTGTAATTCCTTTCGCTGTAAGCATATAATTTTACTGTAAAAGTAAAGCCAAGCGGGCATCAACTTTGGAAAACCTGTCCCCGTATAAATTGGTTGCGAAAAGCAGAAAGGGAGGCACAATGCAAATCGTTAAGGTATTACTGGTGGATGATAACAAAAGAATCGTTAATTTACTAAGGGAAGCTCTGACAAAAGAAGATGATATAGAAGTGGTAGGGACTGCAGCAGATGGGGAGGAAGCCCTTAAATTGATTCATTTGCTAAAACCGGATGTAGTGCTGCTTGACCTTATTATGCCAAAGATAGATGGGCTGGGGGTAATGGAGCGTTTGAGGAAAAGTGAAGGGAGCGCTGAACTTCCCAAAATTATTATAGTTTCTGCTGTTAGCCAGGAAAGCGTTACAGAAAATGCATTTGCATTAGGTGCAGCTTATTATATCTTGAAACCCTTTGACACGAGGGTGGTGGTGTCGAGGGTTAAGGCGGTAGGCGTCCATGGGGAAAAGGACAATAAAGTAATTAACACGGTTTTTGAGAATAAGAAGCCGGAATATGAAAGTTCTCTGGAAGCAGATGTTACAAATATAATCCATGAAATAGGCGTGCCAGCCCATATCAAAGGATATCAGTATCTCAGGGATGCTATTATAATGGCAGTAAATGATGGGGAAATGTTAGGTTCTATTACAAAAAGGCTTTATCCAACAATTGCCAAGAACCATAAAACGACTTCCAGCAGGGTGGAACGGGCAATCCGCCATGCGATTGAAGTAGCGTGGAGCCGTGGTAAAATGGATACGATTGAGGAGCTTTTTGGATATACTGTTAGTTCCCGGAAAGGGAAACCGACAAATTCAGAGTTTGTCGCATTGATTGCTGATAAAATTCGTTTGGAATATAAAATGAGGGCATAGCGGTTAAAAAATAGCGAAAAAGTCCTTTGCATAGAAGCTTTTTTCTAGTATAATAAATATAATGAAGTAATAATTATATTTGGAAAAACAGGCGATTGTGCATAGGCCGGCATTGTTTCGGCTGTATGGCAGTTGACATATCTTATGGGTAAAGGGCTGTATTGTTTACAGTTCCTAAAGAAGGAGGTTTCTATGAAGAATGTATTATTTGTGGCATCGGAATGTGTGCCTTTTATCAAAACGGGGGGACTTGCGGATGTAGTTGGTTCTTTGCCAAAATATTTTGATAAAAAAGAGTTTGATGTACGGGTTATGATCCCAAAGTATGCCTGCATTCCGGAGGAGTGGAAGCAGAAGATGGAATATATAACGCACTTTTATATTGATTTGGCATGGCGGAAACAATATGTTGGAATTTTAGGGATGGAATATGAAGGGGTAAAATGCTATTTTATTGATAATGAATTTTATTTTTCAGGTTTCCAGCCATATGGAAATATCCATGAAGATATTGAAAAATTTGCTTTTTTCTGTAAAGCGTCTTTATCAGCGCTTCCAAGCCTGGAATTTCATCCTGATATTATTCACTGCCATGACTGGCAGACAGGCCTGATTCCTGTTTATCTGAAGGACATGTTTAGTGAAAATCCTTTTTATAATGATATAAAAACAATAATGACAATACATAATCTGAAGTTCCAGGGAATCTGGAATTTGCAGAAGGTAAAAGATATTACAGGGCTAAAGCCGTATTTCTTTACATCGGATAAGCTTGAAGCATACGGTGACGCAAATTATTTAAAGGGCGGTATTGTATATGCAGATATGGTTACAACGGTAAGTGATTCTTATGCAGAGGAGATTAAGATGCCTTTCTATGGGGAGCATCTGGATGGATTGATGCGTGCGCGCAGCAACTGTCTGGAGGGGATTGTAAACGGCCTGGATTATAATGAATACAACCCGGAGACAGACCCGATGATATTTGCAAATTATAATATCAAGAATTTCCGTAAGGAAAAGATAAAAAATAAGCGCGGGCTGCAAAGAGAGCTTGGGCTTGCTGAAGACGATAAGAAGTTTATGGTGGGGATTGTTTCAAGGCTGACAGACCAGAAAGGTTTTGATTTAATTGATTATGTGATTGAAGAAATCTGTGCAGAAGATACGCAGCTGGTTGTGCTTGGAACTGGGGAAGAGCGTTATGAGAATTTATTCCGCCATTTTGAGTGGAAATACCATGACAGGGTTTCAGCGAATATATTCTATTCTAATGAGCGCTCCCATAAGATTTATGCTGCCTGTGATGCTTTCCTGATGCCGTCTCTGTTTGAACCATGCGGGCTTTCCCAGTTAATGAGCCTCCGCTATGGGACTGTGCCAATTGTCCGTGAAACAGGCGGGCTCCGTGATACAGTAGAACCATATAATGAGTATGAAGGGACGGGGACAGGATTTTCTTTCTGTAATTATAATGCGCATGAGATGCTGCAGACAATCCGCTATGCGAAGGATGTTTATTATAACAGGAAGAGGGAATGGAACAAGATTATTGACCGTGGCATGGCAAAGGATTTCTCATGGAACAATTCTGCTGGAAGATATGCAAATTTGTATAACAGGTTATAGAAAATGGAGAATAAGGCAGTGCGTTTGGATAAGTATTTAGCACATGCCGGTATGGGAACCCGTTCGGAAGTAAAGAAGTTAATTCGTTCCGGACGGGTTCTTCTTAATGGTGTGTTGGCAAAAAAAGCGGAAGAAAAGGTATCGGACAGTTCTGTAGTGATAGTGGACGGGGCTGAAATTTCTCTGGAAGAATATCAATATTATATGTTGAACAAGCCTGCTGGCGTGGTATCTGCAACGCAGGATCCCATGGACAGGACAGTTGTGGATTTAATTACCTGCCTGCATCATAAAGAACTGTTTCCGGTTGGGCGTCTGGATAAAGATACCGAAGGGCTTTTGCTTCTGACGGATAACGGTGCTTTGGCGCATCAGCTTTTATCGCCTGCCAGGCATGTAAGCAAAACATATTTGGTGTATGCAGAAGGGGAGCTTACAAAGGAGGATGCGCTGCTTTTGGAAAATGGGATGGATATTGGTGATAAAATGCCTACCAGGCCGGCAAAAACAGCCAATATATCTTATCATGAAATGTCAGGGAAGGAAGGTAAATCTATGCAGACAAGGCTGGAACTGACAATTACAGAAGGGCGGTACCATCAGATAAAAAGAATGTTTGCGAAAATTGGCAAGCCGGTGCAATATTTAAAACGCCTCTCAATGGGCAGCCTGGAGTTGGATGCGTCCCTGTCTCCCGGGGAGTTCCGCAGGTTGACAGAGGAAGAAATTAACAGTATTTTAAACTATCTGGCCTGATAATGCGGAACTTAAAAAACCAGAAAACATTGTTTTCTGGTTTTTTAAGCTGAAAAAGGGACTTGAACCCTCGACCCCTTCATTACGAGTGAAGTGCTCTACCAACTGAGCTATTTCAGCACTGGTAATTATTTTATAATAATATTGCTGAAAGGTCAAGTGTTTTTTTCAAGGTTTTTCATTATACCATTAGTCCGCTTTTTTCTTTGCTTTTTTCAATCTGCTTATTCAGGCCGGTAAACGGTTTTTTCAGAAGAAGCCCAATCAATATAGAAAGGATGGCGAACGGGGCGAGCTGCAGGAGTGATATCAGGTAATCATTCTGGTACATACCACTGACGCATTCCCGCAGTGCAGTCATGCAGTAAGGGAATGGAAGGAATTGGTATACCTGCTGGTAAATCACCGGCAAAACTTCTTTTGGGAAGGTTCCGCCGGTTCCGGCCACTTGGATTACCATAATGACAACAGCAAGTGCTTCTCCGATATTCCCGAATACAAAAACTAATGTGTAAATCAGCAATGTAAAAATAAAGCTGCTGACAGCAGAGGCAAGCCAGAACAGAAATGGGTGAAGGCACTGGATTTCTAAAAAGAACAGGTTGCCGGCTACACAAATCAGTGTTTGTATCTGGCCTATCAGGAAAAATATAGCATAGCGTCCGAAATATTCCTGATATATTTTATAAGGTGTTTCGGAAGGGGGCGTTTTCACCTGGGTATGAATTATGGACACAAGGATAAGCGCGCCAACCCAGATTGCAAGTACTGTATAGAAGGACGCCATTCCAGAGCCATAATTTTTTGTCTGATAGACACGTTCTATTTTTAAGTTTACAAGCGAGGAAAAATAGTCGCCGATCTTTTCAGGCTGGTTTTCTAAGACAGCAAGGATTTTTTGAAGAGACTCACTGTCATCCGCCCCGGTAAGTTCCTGCTTTATTTGGCGAATTGTGCCTTTTAAATCTTTTAAAAGGTTTTTTGATTGTTTTATGTTGCCGCTTCCCCGCTTTAAGACTTCTGCATAATCGGAGAGCCGTGTGTTTACTGATTGGACGCCGGAAATTTGCAGGGGGCTGCCAGAAAGCAGGGTAAAGTCCTCCTGTAAATCAGAAACCATCTTTTCAGAGAGCTTATTTAAGGTCTGGATGGAATTTCTTGCGCTGTCTGCCGTATATTTTATAGCATCCAGGGAGGAAATATAGCGTTTTATATCTTTTTCGGCGGCCTCCAGGCCAGATAGGGCGGTAAGATAAAGAGAACCCTGTTCTTCGGCATTTTTTAAAGTGTCGCCAATTTCGCTGGCAATTTTAGTGAGCGTGCTGAAAACAGTGCGGTTAATCTGTGTTTCTACGGTACTTTGTGCTTTTGAAGTGATTTTAGTGGCAATTGCATTTTTCTTTTCATTTTCATAATATGCAATGGTTCCACCAGATAAATCTCCAGATGTGATGCCTGCAATGCTTTTGGTAAAGTCTTCCGGGATGATAAGCGCAGCATAATAATCTCCGTCGTAGACTCCATTCAGGGCAGTTCGTTCATCTTCTGGAAAGACCCAGCCAATTGTTTTATTTTCCCTAAGTGATTCTAAAATGGAGTTTCCGATACAAAGGCTGAGCTGGCTGACAGTAAATGGCTGGTCTTTTGACACAACTGCAATTTTCAGGTTAGAAGTGGCGTCTTCTTCGTAGGGGTTCCAGTTGGAGAAAATATTGAACCACGCATATAGGGAAGGAAGAGCGCAAAGCCCAATGACAAGGACGACTGCTACAACATTTTGAGAGATGTGACGGAAATCATTTTTTATAATTTTCCAGATATTTTTCATGGATGCTTTTCCTCCTCTTCTTTTTCAGGAATCTGAGTCAGTAATTTATCCTTTTGCTCACCAGATAATGAAAGGCGGCGGGCAGAAAGAAGTTCTTCAATCCTTTTGCGGGGTGGAAGGCTTTCTTCCCACTGTTTTAGAAGTTCCAGGACAGATGATTCAAATTCATCAATTTTGCCGCCGATGAGGGGTTTTGCATCTGTGCCTGCATTTTGTGTGATTTTTGCAATAAGTTCCTGCACCTGGAAATCCATATATTCAATATAAATCAAGTAGGCAGATATAATAAACATGGATATAATCCAAAGTGTCAGGAAAATAACTTTATTGCTGTCAGTCAGGAAAACAAGCGCCAGGAAAAAAAGCGGGACGAAAATAACGCATTTAATCCCTGTACGGATGCTTTTTACATTTTTTTGGTGGAAGGCTTCTTGCTGTTGCAGAAGCTCCCTGTAAATTGAATTGTTTTTATTTTCCATACGAATCTCCATTTCTTTATAATAGTTCGCTGTCTTCCATGCGTTTCTCCACAAAGTGGTTCAGGTTTCGGAACGGCAGGCGGATAACAAGCCCAAGCATCAAAGCGGCAATGGCAAAAACCAGCAGCTGCGCCAGGTAAATAAAATAATCGTTCCCATTTAGCCCGCAGATTGCTTCACGCATGGCATTTATGGCATATGGGAATGGGAAGAAGATATGTATCTTCTGGTAAAACTCCGGTAAAATTTCAATCGGGTATGTTCCGCTGGAACCTGCTATCTGGATAACAACAAAAACAACAATCAGCGCTTTGCCAATATCCCCAAAGGAAACTGTAAAGGCATAGATAAAAAGCAAAAAAGTAAAACTGGTAACTGCGCAGGCAAACCAGAAATGCCTCGGATGGAGGCACTGTGTATGGAGCAGGCCGATATTTCCAAGTACTATAATTAAAGTCTGGACCTGCCCTAAAAGCAGGAAAAGCAAAAAACGTCCGCAAAAAAGTTCATGGGGCCTGGCACCTGGGAATTTTTTTGCATCGGGGTTTACTTTTATCATAGAAACCAGGAAGATTCCGCCGACCCAGAGAGCCAGTGTTGTATAAAATGGTGTAACGCCGGAACCATAGTTTTCTACGGGGTAGATCTGTTCTGTTTTAATTGCAATTGGGGAAGCAAAAAATTTCCCATACCCTTCTGGGTTGCCCTGCATAAATGCAAGTACTTTATGCAGAAATTCGCTTTCTGTCAGGGAAGCAATCGTTGTATTAATTTCTGCAAGCTCGCCGGACGCCTGGCCTAATAAGTCTGACAGGGCAGAGAGGCTTTGGTCTGTAGAGGCAAGCCCGGATTTTGTCCCTGTCAGAAGCTGTTTTAGCAGATTGATATCTTCTACAATGCTTTCGGCGGCGTTAGATATATCATTTTGTACCGTATTTGTCAGCTGTACGATTTCTTCTGCCAGGGGGCGGATTACATTTTGAAATGCATTTTCCAGCAAAGAGGCCGTCTGCAAAGCTTTTTCTTCCAGGGCAGATATGGCGGCTTTGGCTTTTGAAGACGCTTTATCTTTTATCGTGTCAATTTTACGGCTTCCGTTCTCTAACTGTTTTTCCAGAGTATTCAGATAACTTTTTAACTGCTGCAGCTCGTTCCTTAATTCTGCTGCCTTTGACTGCAGGGCAGAATCTGCAGGAAGCCGGGACAGGGCATTTATCAGTTCGTCTATTGGCTGGGCGGCTTTATCCAACTGCGCAAGGGCTTTCTGGTAATAAGAGGATTTTACAGAAAAATCTACGGCCTCCTGCATTCTGTTCAGATAAGATGAAACAGAGGACAGGGCAGTGGAAATATTGCTTGTTTTATCCCGCAAGCTGTACGCAAGGGAAGAAACGGAGGTTTGGCTCTGGCGTTCAGAAGCTTTTTGGCGGACAGTCTGCGGAGACTGGCCAAGCTTATCTATGGCGCTGTCAATAGAGGAGGATAGTTTTTTATTGGCCGAAGCCAGCGCATCAATTGTTTTAGAGTATCCTTTGAGGTTTTTAGAAACGCCGGTCACTTTTTCCTGGAGGGTGGACAGCATATTTCCCTCCTGGATTTCTGCTGCAACAGCATTTTCCCTTTCAAAAACTTTATTTACAAGGACGGATATGTACATCTGGTTAATATTATTTTGTAAAGTAGAAACGGCTGTATCTGTGATTTTTGTAGCAACAGAATTCTTTTTTTCATTTTCGTAATATGTAACCTCAGGGCGTTTTAAGCCTTGAAGGAAACCATTATACATGCATTCAGAAAAATTTTCCGGTAAAACGACGGCGGCATAATATTCCCCACTGTATACGCCGTTTTTTGCTTTTTCTGCCGTTGTATTTACCCAGTGGATGCTTTTATTTTTTTTCAGGGTTTCAAGGATTTCATCGCCTGCTATTGTTTTATTGCCTTCTGCGTCTGTATAACCGCTGTCATTAGAGGCGGCGGCAATTTTTATGTTATTAGTGCTTCCGTAAGGGTCCCAGTTGGAGTAAATGTTAAACCATGCATAAAGCGCAGGAAGGAAGCATAATCCAATAGTGATTATTAAGACATAGAAGTTGTGGGTTAGCGCTTTTATATCAGAAATAAATATTTTTTTAATCATATCCATTGTAACCTTCTTTCTGTTGTTAAACTGAACTTTAATCCAGCCGGATGGGAATCTGGCTTCATATATAATTTTACAATTATGTTTGCCTTTTGTCTATATCTTGTTTTGGGGATAGAATATGGATATTTTGGATTGGTTATGGTATGATAAATTTGGAGGGAGGGAAGAAGATGACACTTGAAGAAATTAGGCATGGGGAATCAGAAAATATAGAGTTTAAAGTTCAGCTTCCTGACGACAGTAAAAAATATATGAAAACAATTGTTGCATTTGCAAATACAGCAGGCGGAAAATTGATAATTGGGATAGACGATAAAACAAAGGATGTTATCGGTGTTGATTCAAAATCAGTGTTTCAGATTATGGATAGAATTGCAAATGCTGTTTCAGATATGTGTGTGCCGCAAATTGTCCCTGATATTACATTTCAGACAATAGAAGGGAAATGCGTTGTTCACTTTCGTGTTAATTTTTACCGCTCTATAGAGCAAGACAGGGCTGGCGTAGTTAATGTAAAAACTGGCATAGAAAGTGATGGGACTGGAATAGAAAGCAGGGAAACTGTTATAGAAAAAGGCAGGACTGGCATAGAAAGTATGGAAACTGGTATAGAAAAAGCTGATAATGGTGTAGAGATTTTACCGAAATTGTCAAATACAGAAAAAAAGTGGTGGAACTGATTTTAGAAAATCCGCAAATTACACAGGATAAAATTGCCGGTGCACTCGCAATGTCAAAAAATGGTGTTCGTTATGTTATGGAGAAGTTAAAGGAAAAAGGGCTTCTTATGAGGAAAGGCTCTACAAAAAAGGGGATATGGATTATAAACTGTGAAGGACTGGAGGGGAGAAATAAATGGCAGGAACAGTAGTTCATCTTTTAGTGGCGGAAAAACTTTTGGCAAAGCTTGGCAGGAAGTGCTGGCGGTATACATTTAATGGAATGCCGGAATTTTGCCCGGATTATTTTATTGCAGGCAATATCTGCCCGGATGGGATTATGGCGCGCCGGGGCTATCAGCGTGACATGAAACTCCACACCCATTTCCGGGATGGGATTCCTGATGGGAGTTTTGATAAGGATGGGATGGTACAGCTTTTTGAGACACGGATGATGCAGTTTTGGAGGGAGCATGAGGCAGATGAAAGGGAATGCGTAGGGCTGTATCTTGGGTATATCACCCATATGATGACGGATGAACGTTTTATTTTAGAAGAACGCCCTAAGTTTTTCCGAAATATCTCTGTGACTGGGCTGACACAGAAGGATGCAGAAACATTTGTGCGCTTTAATAAGGAGACAGATCTTGTGGATTTCCAACTGCTCCGGGAATTTCCTGAACTACAGGAGGCAAAAAGGGCATTGGAGCGTGTGCCGGAATACGAGATTAAGGGAATGGTAACAATGGAAGAACTTACGGCAAGCCGTAAGTGGATTCTGGACTATTTTTTTGTGCGGGAACACACGAAAGAAACCGCCCATTTTTTAGAATATGGCAGTATGGTGCAGTTTATTGAGGAAATTGTGGAAGAGATTTCAGGACGGCTGTTTACAGAGGGGTATCTTGCAGCAGATGCCTAAGCGGAGAGGATAGCAGACAAACAAAAAAGGCAGTTTAGATACTGCCTTTTTGCCGTGTTTTCTGTATTAGAGTGTGTTTAAAGATTGATTATACACATCCCTGTGCTTTCATTGCCTCTGCGACTTTCATAAAACCGGCAATATTTGCGCCAGCCATATAATTTCCTTCCATGCCGTATTCTTTTGCGGCGCTGTCGCAGGACTTGAAGATTTCTACCATAATACTGTGAAGCTTTTCGTCAACTTCTTCAAATGTCCATGCAAGACGCTGTGAGTTCTGGGTCATTTCAAGTCCAGAGGTTGCAACACCACCAGCATTTGCAGCTTTTGCAGGGCCGTAAAGCATTTTATTGTCAAAGTAAACATCAATTGCTTCCGGAGTAGAAGGCATGTTTGCGCCCTCTGCTACTGCATAACAGCCATTAGCAGCCAATGCTTTTGCGCTTTCTTCATTAATTTCATTTTGTGTAGCGCAAGGAAGAGCAATATCACACTTAATTGTCCAGATTCCACTGCAGCCCTCGTGGTATTCTGCATTTGCATGGGAAGTCCTGTCGACATATTCTTTGATTCTCTTTCTTTCTACTTCTTTAATCTGCTGTACAACAGGAAGATCAATGCCATCCGGGTCATAGATGTATCCATTGGAATCAGAAAGGGCAACTACTTTACCGCCAAGTTCAGTTGCTTTCTTTGTAGCATAGATGGCTACATTGCCGGAACCGGAAATAACAACTGTCTGGTCTTTAAAGCTCTTTCCGTTTGCTTTTAACATCTCTTCCGTAAAATAGCAAAGCCCAAAACCGGTAGCTTCTGTACGGGCAAGGGAACCGCCGTATGTCAGGCCTTTTCCAGTCAGGACGCCGGACCATTCGTTGCGGATTCTTTTATACTGTCCGAACATATATCCGATTTCACGTGCGCCAGTTCCGATATCACCGGCAGGGACATCACAGTCAGGGCCGACATGCCTGCAAAGTTCTGTCATAAAACTCTGGCAGAAACGCATAACTTCTCCATCGCTTTTGCCCTTAGGGTCGAAGTCAGAGCCGCCTTTGCCGCCACCCATAGGAAGGGTTGTCAGGCTGTTTTTGAAGATCTGCTCAAAGCCGAGGAATTTAATGATTCCGCTATAAACAGATGGATGAAGGCGAAGACCGCCCTTATATGGTCCGATTGCAGAGTTGAACTGAACGCGGAAGCCTCTGTTTACCTGGGTTTTCCCATTGTCATCTACCCAAGGCACACGGAAGGTAATTTGTCTCTCTGGTTCAACGATACGTTCTAAAACACCTGCCTCTACAAGGTCAGGCCTTTTTTCTACAACTGGTTCCAGGGAAATTAAAACTTCTGTTACTGCCTGGATAAATTCTGGTTCACCGGCATTTCTTTTCTTGACTGTTTCTAACAGGTCGATTAGATACTGATTTTTTAACGCCATTGCTAAAAAACCTCCTTTATATAATTTTTGGAATTTCTTTATGATGGGAAGAAAACCCCATCCGTATGCTGTAAAATAGGAAGGATAAAGCACACACAAACATAGTATCGCATGATTTTCCAAAAAATTCAATATATTTCATGCAAAAAACAGAAATTTTGTTTAAAGTAATACTTGTATACCAAAAAACAAAGTAAGGTGTGTTTATAGGATTGCAAAAATTGCTTAGCAATGTAGCAATCCGTAGCATCAGTTGGGGGCAAAGTGCCTTTTAATCCTAATACCATAAATATGAACAAAATGTTTACAAAATAGACATATTTTAGACACATCTCGTGGATATAATAGGTTTCAGAAAGTGAAAACTTTCTACTCCCACCCTATTATACGCTGGATAACGAAAGTTATCCGACAAAAAGAGCCTTCCCAGGCTCTTTTTGTTTTATATATAATTTTATAAGAAAATATAAGCTGCTGCCCATGCAGCGTCCGACGGCTTTGCTGGCAGGTTTTACGCATGATGGTTAGTACAGCCGTGGATAATAATTATAGATTAAGAAGAAAGAGGAAAATATGGTGTGGAAATATTTATTATTTGATTTGGACGGCACATTAACAGATTCTCATGAAGGGATTGTAAATTGTATAAAGTATGCATTAGAATCGCTGCATAAACCAATCCCTGCAGAGGGTGAGCTGTTAAAGATGGTTGGTCCGCCGCTGCGGGAAGGGTTTTGTGAGGTCGCAGGGTTAAACAGCCCTGAGGCAGAGAAGGCAATACATATATACCGTGAGCGGTTTGGGACAGTCGGTCTTTTTGAAAACAGGCTATATGATGGTATAGAACAAGTGCTTGCCATGCTGCAGGAAAGAGGTTTCTTGTTGGTACTTGCAACATCAAAACCAGAAGAATATTCTGTCAGGATATTAGAGCATTTCAGGATAAGAAAATATTTTACGGAAATTGTTGGCAGTACAATGGATGGCTCCAGAAACAAAAAAAGCGAGATTATACAAGAGGCGCTTGTGCGTTTGGGGATTTCAGAGGAACAGAAAAAAGAAGTAATTATGATAGGAGACCGAAAGTATGATATGATAGGGGCAAAAGAATGTGATATTGCTTCATTAGGGGTATTATATGGCTTTGCCCCAGAACATGAATTGGAAGAACATAGGGCTGATTATATTGTAGAGGATGTTCAGGGACTGCTTTCTTTTTTTATATAGGAGATAGTTTTTGACAGGATTTCATGAAATTGTCAAATTTATATGCTATGATACTAGCACAGCGTTTCTTAGTCCCCCATACACTTAGTACTTTCTATTTCCGCCATCGCTGCGTTGTCGTCAGTCAACAATGCCACCGCATTGCCTCCTTCCTCCGCCTTGCGCTGACAAAAATAGCAGGCACTAAGTATATGGGGATTAAGGAAACGCTGTACTAGAGCATGTTTGAAAATTACCTTTAAACCGTCAAATTGCCGGGAGCAGTAAATTTGTGCAATATTTAATTTTCAAACACGCTCTGGGATATGATAACGGAGGGAAAAGAAGATGGCAAAAGACAAGAAAAAGGCAGTGATAGTGGCTGCAGCAGTTTTTATCGTTGGGATTCTGGTCGGGATTTTTGCTGTGAATGGATACCAGGCAGTGGAAAAAAAGAAGGAAGCGAAGAAGGAAGAAGAAGCTGAGGCGAATTATGTTGCTGAAGAATGTGTAACGCTTGGGGAGTATAAGGGGATAGATATTTCTTTGGTGCCAACAGACGAGGATATTCAGATTGAAGTAGACAGCCTTTTGGAGGAACATACAGAGTATGAGCAGAAAAAAGGAATTGCGGAAGAATATGATACGGTATATGCTGAGTTTGAAGGGTATGTAGATGGGAAAAAGCAGGAAAGTACCTGTGGCAGGGAGAATATTACAATTGGCTCTGGAGACTGGCTGCCTGGCTTTGAGGAAGCCTTTATTGGGGTAAAAACAGGGACAAAGATTAAATTTTCCGTTGATGTCCCAGAGGGGGTGTATGGCGATCCTGAACTTGACGGACATACGATAGATTTTAAGGCAAAGCTTCTATATATATGTGGAGACCCGATTGTCCCGGAATATAATGATGAATTTATTGAAGCGATTTCAAAATATAAGTCTGTAAAGGAATATAATGCATATCTGTCTGAAAAGTTAGAAAAAGAAAATGTCGAGGATAAATTGGAATTTGCGTGGACACAGGTGTTAGATAACAGCAAGGTAAACAAATATCCAAAGCCATTGATGAAGGCAGCGCGGAAGGAAGTCTTAAAGGGGTATTATGATTTGGCAGAGATCCAGGGGTATACCCGTGATGAGGTTTTCCAGAGCGTAGGCTGTGAAGATGAGCAGGATTTTAAGGATACGCAGCTTGAGGAACTTGCACAGGATACGGTGAAAGAGGGGCTGGTAGCTGAGGCTATTGCAAATAAGGAAGGGCTCCGCTATACAGAGCAGGAATATGAAGATTTTGTAAAAGAGGAGTATGAGTTTAATACAGACAGTTATGATACAAAAAAAGCTTATGAGAAGGAAAACAGGGATTATCTGCAGCGCACAGTTTTAATGGATGTGGTAAAGAAATGGCTTGGAGAGAACTCAAACTTTGTTGTATCAGAGGAGAAAGGTGCGTAAGGATTGCTGCTTACAGAGCAGGCTGCAGTGCGAAAGGGGCTGTGTGATATGGAGAAAAAATATGTGCTGGATGGTTACTCCTTTTCAACAATGGCAGAGTATGAACGGGCGAAAAAAGAAAAAGAGACGATTGCATATGTATCAGCTAATACAGATATGAGCAATATGAAAGAAGTTTATAAGGTATATAAGCTTGCAGTTGAGAAAAAATCATTCCAGACTGTGTTTGGCCTGGAATATATGCAGGATTTACGCAGCCGTCTGGTTGGCTCTGGGATTATACCAGAGAATGTGATTGAGCCGGTTCCGGTAGGCAGGCCGGTTTCTGTAGTACAGGCGCGCAGGCCAGATGGGGAAGGTTCTGATTTTTCCAATGCAGCAGGTAAAATGGGCTCTGCGGCAGCTGAAAGGGAGATTAAGAAGTATCAGGAAGCATACCAAAAAGCAAAGGCTGGAAGCATAATTAAAAATTTCCTGATTGTTGTCCTTGTTTTGGTAGTAGGGGCGATGCTTTATATCACCAGTAAATACCAGTATTCTATTTTAACATATTTTACAGACTATGAAGCGAAAATCAGGAATGAAATTGTTGATGAGTATGAAGAATGGGAAAAACAGCTTGATGAACGTGAAAAGGAGCTGGAAAGACGTCAGGCGCAGTAAAAGCTAAGGGATTGCTTTAATTGCAGGGCAGACGTTCCAGACATGGTTTGGTGCAGGAGGCGGCTTATGGATAAATTGAAAGTTTTGGTAGTAGACGATGAAGCGAGGATGCGTAAGCTTGTCAGGGATTTTCTGGTAAAGCAGGATTTTGAAGTTCTGGAGGCAGGCGATGGTGAAAAGGCGGTAGAGGTTTTTTACGAACATAAGGATATTGCACTGATTATCCTGGATGTTATGATGCCTAAAATGGATGGATGGGAGGCATGCCGTGAAATCCGCCGGTATTCGCAGGTGCCGATTATTATGCTGACAGCAAAAAGCGACGAAAAGGATGAATTGCTTGGATTTGAGCTGGGGGTGGATGAATATATTTCTAAACCATTCAGCCCCAAGATTTTGGTGGCGAGGGTAGAAGCAATCCTGCGCCGTACAAATGCAATGGGGGAGGAGAAAAAGGAGATTGGCGGGATTGTGCTTGACCAGGCGGCCCATGAAGTGACAATTGATGGAAAACAGATTGAACTGAGTTTTAAGGAGTTTGAACTGTTAGCGTATTTTATTGAAAATCAGGGGATTGCGCTTTCCAGGGAGAGGATTTTAAATAATGTATGGAACTATGATTATTTTGGAGATGCACGGACGATTGATACCCATGTGAAAAAATTAAGGAGCAAGCTGGGCGATAAAGGGGCATTTATTAAAACGATCTGGGGGATGGGGTATAAATTTGATATTTGAAAGTTGTTGTAATGATATTTATATAAAAAATGGCACCGCCAGCGCTGGTGCCCTAGCAAGAATTGCTTCGCAATTCTTGTCGATGACCACTACGTTACAGCGTAATTTTCTATTAAATGAAAATGGCGGCGCATATGCGCCGCCATTTTTGTGCAATTTGCATAAAAATGGGGAAATAAATTATGCAATAAGCCAAATCGTAAAAAAAGAAGAAAAAGCTATTGAAAACGTTTCCGAAACATGATAATATCTGATTATAGGAAACGTTTCCAATACATATAATCCCCAAATAAAAGGAATGCTATGATTGGAAAAAGATGCACTGAAATTTCATATTATCAAGAAAAGGAGAAAAGACGATGAGAAAAAAACTATTAAGCGCAGTATTAAGCCTGACAATGGTTGCAACCTTATTTTCAGGATGCGGAAGTGACAGTGGAGATTCTAAGAAAGGCGGTGGTGATTCAAAAGGTAAGGTATACTATCTGAATTTTAAGCCGGAACAGGGAGATGACTGGAAGGCATTGGCAGAGGAGTATACAAAGGAAAGCGGTGTTGAGGTAAAGGTAGTAACAGCAGCATCAAATACGTATGAACAGACTTTAAAGTCAGAGATGGCAAAGAGTGATGCGCCAACATTGTTCCAGGTAAATGGCCCGGTAGGTTTGGCTACATGGAAAGATTACTGCTATGACCTGAAAGATTCTGACCTTTACAAGCAGGTAAAGAGTGATGAATTTGTTTTAAAGGACGGGGACGCTGTTCCTGGCATTGCATATGTTATTGAGACATATGGGATTATTTACAATAAGTCACTGCTTAAAAAATACTGTGAAATGGACGGGGCGAAGGTAAAAGATGCTTCTGAAATTAGCAGTTTTGCAAAGCTGAAAGAGGTAGCTGATGACATCCAGGCAAAGAAGAAAGATTTAGGGGTTGACGGTGCATTTACATCAGCAGGTATGGATTCCTCCTCTATCTGGAGATATACAACGCATCTTGCAAACCTGCCAATTTATTATGAGTACAAAGCAGATAACGTAACTTCATCAGAGGCGATTAAAGGGACATATCTTGACCAGTATAAGCAGATGTTTGACCTCTATTTAGAGGATTCTACCTGTGAACCGAAACTTCTTGCAAGCAAGACAGGTGATGAGTCAATGGCTGAGTTTGCAACAGGCAAGGCAGTGTTCTACCAGAATGGTACATGGGCTTATGGCGATATCACAAAGAACGGCCTGAAAGATGAAGATTTAGGGATGCTTCCAATTTATATTGGCGTAGATGGTGAGGAAGAGCAGGGGCTTTGTACAGGTTCTGAGAACTACTGGTGTGTAAACAGCAAGGCATCAGAAGCCGACATCAAAGCAACCTTAGATTTTATGAACTGGTGTGCAACAAGTGACAAGGGACGTGACAAAATTGCTAACACGATGGGGTTTGTAACACCGTTTAAGGCATTTGATGATGGTTATTCAGCAAAGAACCCACTGATTCAGGCAGATTCAGAACTTCTTGCAGCAGGGAAGACACCTGTTTCATGGAACTTCTCAACAATCCCTTCTGAAGAGTGGAAGAATAACCTTGGGGCAGCTTTAACAGAATATGCGCAGGGCACAGGCAAATGGGATAATGTTAAAACAGCATTTGTTGACGGCTGGGCAGAGCAGTATCAGGCTACACACTAATCAGTCAGTGACGTTGTATTAGTGGAAAAAACAGAGCGTGTTTGCAGATTGCAGGAATGGATTTTCAAACACGCTCTATCTGAATAAAAAAACAGCCGGATGGAACATCAGGCCACTTCTGAGAAAGGGAGGAGGAAAAAATGAATCATTCGATTAAAAAATATTTTCCAATTTTTGTTTTGCCAACGCTGGCAGCATTTGTTATTGGATTTATTGTTCCGTTCATTCTGGGAATTTACTTATCCTTTTGTAAGTTTACAACGGTAACAGATGCTAAGTTTGTGGGGATTGAAAACTTTGTAAAAATATTTGGGGACAAAACCTTTTTGCACTCTATTTGGTTTACGGCGCTGTTTACGGTAGTATCCGTTGTAACAATTAACCTGCTGGCTTTTATTGTTGCAATGCTTTTGACAAAGGGGTTTAAAGGGACAAATATTTTCCGTACAGTATTTTTTATGCCAAACCTGATTGGCGGTATCGTTTTGGGATATATCTGGCAGATTATCTTAAATGGCGTATTGGCGCATTTTGGGGTAACCTTACAGTACAGCGCCACATATGGCTTCTGGGGCTTGATTATCCTTATGAACTGGCAGCAGATTGGTTATATGATGATTATTTATATCGCAGGCATTCAGAATATTCCGACAGAATTAATTGAAGCAGCAAAGATTGATGGAGCGACTTCATGGCAGACTTTAAAGAATGTAACGCTGCCTATGGTAATGCCTTCCATTACAATCTGTACATTCTTAACATTGACGAATGGCTTTAAGCTGTTCGACCAGAACCTGGCGTTGACCGGAGGCGGCCCTTCCCACCAGTCAGAAATGATGGCCCTCAACATATTTGATACCTTCTATACAAAAATCGGGTATGAGGGCGTAGGCCAGGCAAAAGCGGTTATATTCTTTATTTTGGTTGCATTGATTGCATTTGTCCAGCTTAGGGCAACAAGGAGTAAGGAGGTGCAGCAGTAATGGATACAAAGAAACGGACCAGGAAAGAAGAACAGTTTGGCGATACCAGTAAGATGAAACATGGCTGGATTTTAACATTAATATTTTCAGTTCTTGCGGTAATATTTATCAGCCCGATATTTATTGTTTTGATGAATTCCTTTAAGCAGAAGTCATTTATCAACTTGCAGCCATTTTCGCTTCCAAAGGGCGATACGTTTGTAAAGTTTGAAAACTATGCCAGGGGGCTTGAACAGACAGGTTTTTTTGATGCATTTAAAAATTCCCTGATTATTACAGTGCTGTCGGTAGCTCTGATTATCCTCTGTACCTCTATGTGTGCATGGTATATTGCAAGGGTAAACAGCAAGGGGACAAATTTTTTGTATACACTCTGCCTGTTTTCCATGATTGTGCCATTCCAGATGGTAATGTTTACTTTATCAAAGGTTGCAGATATGTTAGGGCTTACAACACCGCTCGGGATTGTCATTGTCTATCTTGGGTTTGGTGCAGGTTTGTCGGTATTTATGTTTGTTGGCTTTGTAAAATCAATTCCGCTGGAAATTGAAGAGGCAGCTATGATTGATGGCTGTAATCCGCTTCAGACGTATTTCCAGGTGGTTTTCCCGATTTTAAAGCCTACCTGTATCACGGTTGCAATTTTGCAGGCAATGTGGGTATGGAACGATTATCTTCTTCCATATCTGGTACTTGATATTACAGAGTATAAAACGATTCCGATTGCAATCCAGTATCTGAAAGGCGGGTATGGTTCCGTTGACTGGGGCGCAATGATGGCAATGCTGGTTCTGGCAATTATTCCAATCGTTATATTCTATATGGCATGCCAGAAGCATATTATCAAGGGCGTAATTGCAGGCGCAGTGAAAGGATAAGGATATTATGAGAGCCAGTGGAATTTTATTGCCAATATCCAGCCTGCCTGGTAAATATGGCATTGGATGCTTTTCAAAAGAAGCTTATAAATTTGTAGACTTTTTGGAGAAAGCTGGACAAAAGTACTGGCAGATATTGCCTGTTGGGCCGACAAGTTATGGGGATTCACCGTATCAGTCGTTTTCTACCTTTGCCGGAAATCCTTACTTTATTAGTTTGGAGAGCCTGATAGAACAGGGGCTTTTAAAAAAGAAGGAATGTGATAGCGCGGACTTTGGGGATTCGGCGGACTCGGTGGATTACCATAAGCTGTATCTGGAACGGTTTCAGCTGCTTAGAAAAGCTTATGAAAGAAGTAATATTACACAAAAGGAAGATTTTCACGATTTTCGGAGGGAAAATGCATTCTGGTTAAATGATTATGCGGTTTTTATGGCGGTTAAGACATTCTTTGGCGGAAAGAGTTTTGAAGAGTGGCCGGAGGATATCAGGCGCAGATGGGAATACGCATTGAATTATTACCGGAGGGAGCTATATTATGATATAGAGTTTTATGAGTATATTCAGTATGAGTTTTACAGGCAGTGGTTTCAGTTAAAGAGATATGCCAATGAAAAGGGGATTAAAATTATTGGGGATATCCCGATTTATGTGGCATATGACAGCGCTGATGTCTGGGCGCACCCTGAACTGTTCCAGATGGATGCGGAAGGGAAACCGCAGACCGTTGCGGGATGTCCGCCGGATGGTTTTTCCGCAACAGGGCAGCTGTGGGGCAACCCGCTGTACCGCTGGGATTACCATAGGGATACCGGCTATGACTGGTGGATTCGGCGTATGGAAAAATGCATCAGTTTATATGATGTAACGAGGATTGACCATTTCAGGGGATTTGACCAGTATTTCTCCATCCCTGCAGGTGCAGAGGATGCCACGGAAGGGCATTGGGAGACAGGGCCGGGAATCGGCCTGTTCCATGCAATCAGGGCAAGGCTTGGAGATATAAAGATTATCGCTGAGGATTTAGGATATATTACAGACAGCGTAAGAAAACTTGTTTGGGAATGCGGCTTCCCGAATATGAAGGTGCTGGAGTTTGCTTTTGATTCAAGGGATTCCAGCGGGCCTGGGGAATACCTTCCGCATAACTATAATAGAAACTGTGTTGTATATACCGGGACGCATGATAATGAAACTCTGCTTGGGTGGCTTGATAACATATTGCCAGAGGAAGTGGGGATGGTAAAAAAATATGTTGGAAGGGACACGAAGGATAAGAAGGAGCTGGTTTTTGATTTAATCAGGCTGGCGCAGTCTTCGGTGGCGGATTATTGCATTATCCCAATCCAGGATTATCTTTGCCTTGATAATGAAGCAAGGATGAATACGCCGTCTACTGTGGGGAAGAACTGGAAGTGGCGTGTTTCTGATAAGCAGTTAAGTAACAGGCTTGCAGAACAAATAAAAGAATATGCTGTGGTATATGGCAGGATATAATGTTGCTGCCCGCAATGTTGCTGGCGGTGGTGAAAAACAAGGGCACTGCGTAGGCAGTGCCTTTGTTGACTTTATCATATTTCTTATGATATGGTATAAAAGGAAATGTGGGAAAATAACTGACGCATCTGCTTATTTTTTACAGTTCCTAAAAATGAATGAAAAGAGGGTAACCAGATGTCTGCTATTACAATTAAAGATATTGCAAAGATATGTAATGTAGGGATTAGCACAGTATCAAGGGCGATTAATGATGATCCGGGAATTAATAAAAACACGCAGGAACGCATTTTAAAGGTAATTGAAGAATATCACTATGTGCCGAACAACAGTGCGAGAAATTTGAAAATGACAGAATCTAATACAATTGCGCTGTTGATTAAAGGAATTGATAACCAGTTTTTCCAGGGGATGCTTAAAATTTATGAAGAGGAACTGAAAAAGATAGAGTATTCTTTTTTGATTCATGCAGTCGGGGAGGATCAGGATGATGCAAGCGTTGCTTTGGAACTGGCAAAGGAAAAGAGGCTGAAGGGGATTATTTTTTTGGGCGGCCTTATCAATTATTCTGAAGAAAAGCTGAATATGCTCGGGATTCCTTATGTGCTATGTACGGTTGCCGCCAATCCAGAGAAGCCAAGGCATAACTGCCTGTCCGTTTCGATTAATGATGAAAAAGAAAGCTATAAGGCGGTTGATTATTTGTGCAAAAAAGGGCATAAAAAAATAGCGATTATTGCAGGAAAAGAAAATGATTATGGTGTTGGGAAGCTGCGGCTGGAGGGATATAAAAAGGCGCTGGAAGATAATGGGGTTGCGTATGACGCCTCTTTAGTCCGTTATATGAAATCAGAACTGACAGAATTTTCTGTAGCAAATGGGTATCAGGTGACAAAAGAACTGATGGAATCAAGTATAGATTGTACTGCAATTTATGTGATTTCAGATTTGATGGCGCTTGGAGCATACAAGGCGGTATTTGAGGCTGGGAAGAAGATACCGGAGGATTATTCCGTAATGGGATTTGATGGCCTTGAGGTAACAAAATATTTCCATCCGTCGCTTACTACGGTGGAGCAGCCATGCAGCCAGATGGTTAAGCATTCCATTGAACTTTTGATGGATGCGATTGATGGGGGGACAGAGGATAAACAGATATTGTTAGATGCTGATTTGCAGGAGCGTGATTCTGTTACAGAGATTGGGCAGGGGGCATAATAAAGCTGGTAAAAAGGATTGGCGGCCTGTTTTCAGAAAACAGTATACAGAAGACTGTGGAGGTAGGAGATGTTTAGTATTGATGGAAAGTTCTTTGGCGTATTGTCAAGGCTTGCGGATTTGGTAATTCTTAATTTGTTGTTTTTAGTATGCTGTATTCCGGTAGTTACGATAGGAGCCGCTGTTACGGCAATGTATTCTGTTACTGGAAAAATGGCAGAAGAAAAGGAAGGTTATATTTTAAAAAGCTTTTTTAAGGCGTTTAAGGATAATTTTAAGCAGTCCACGGCAATCTGGCTGATTCTGCTTGTGCCGTTCCTGGTTATTTCTGTTGACCTTTATCTGAGTAATTTTATGGCAGAAGGGCTTGGGCAGACAGTTTTAAAGGGATTTTGGATGCTGGCGCTGCTTATTGTCCTGTTTGCTATGATATATGCGCTGACATTACAGTGTACATTTGAAAATTCTGTGAAAAATACAATCAAAAATGCATTTCTTATTTCACTTGGGCATGCGCCATGGTCGCTTGTGGTGACAGCGCTGGCGTTGTCGCCGTTTATTTCTTTGCTGTACCTGGGGGAGTATTTCAGCGCAGAACTGCTGGCAATGCTGTTAATCTGGTTTTCTGGCGCCGCCTATATTAATTCATTTATATTAAAGAAAATATATAGAAAATTTATGTAAAGTTCTGGGAACGGAGTAAACAGTAACTATGTAATAATGATTTGACTAAAACAGCTAAAAATCTTTTGACATTTTCCGTATTATTAGTTAAAATTAACATGTGATTAAGTTTAAAAGTTTATAGGCAATGACTTATAGATTACTAAAGTGTGTTTGGAAGTGATGTTTAAACACGTTCCGGGAAAGCAGGAGGAAATTATGGGAATTTATTTTGACAAGGAGAAAAAAATTTTTAAGCTGGATACAGAAAATACCAGTTATCTGATTGGGCTGACAGAAGAGGGGTATGTCGGGCATATTTACTATGGGAAGAAATTATCAGGGACAGGCGGCAGGTATCTTTTGCGTACAGAGGAGAATCCCTTTACCCCGTCTGTGTTAAAAAGAGAAAAAAATGCTTTTCTGGATACTTTTCCGATGGAGTTTCCGGCAGGCGGGATTGGGGATTACAGGGAAAGCTGCCTTGATGTAATGAATGCAATGGGGCAGACAGGATGTGAGTTTTTTTACCGCAGCTACGAAATAATGGAAGGGAAACCTGGATTAAAAGGGCTTCCTGCTTCCTTTGGGGAAGCAGGGGAAACAGAAACTCTTTTGCTTCGCTGTGAAGACCCAGTACTGGGGCTTTGGGTTACGCTTTCCTATTCTGTATTTTGGAAAGAGGATGTTATTACGAGAAGTGTGGAGATTGAGAATAAGGGTACAAGCACACTTTTTCTGGATAAAGTATACAGTGCCTGCCTTGATATGGATAACCGGGATTTTGAAATGCTTTCCCTGCACGGCTCTTGGGCACGGGAGCGCCATATACAGCGTTCGTCGCTGGCCTATGGAAGGCAGAATGTTTCGTCTGTAAGAGGGGAATCCAGCCATCAGGAACATCCATTCCTGGCGCTTGTAACACCGGGGACAACACAGGAGCAGGGGGAAGTCTATGGGATGCATTTTGTGTATTCCGGTAATTTTATGGCGCAGGCGGAACGAAACCAGTTTGACCAGGTGCGGGCTGTGATGGGGATCAATGCATGGCAGTTTTCATGGCAGCTTTTGCCTTCACAGTCTTTTCAGGCGCCGGAAGTTGTCCTTGTGTATTCGGATGAAGGGCTTGGAAAAATGAGCAGATGCCTGCATGATTTTTACAGGAACCATATGATACGCAGCCCATATGTATTTAAAAAGAGGCCGGTTTTAATAAATAACTGGGAAGCGACTTATTTTGATTTCAATACAGAGAAGCTGTTAGACATTGCGAGGGAGGCAAAAAAATCAGGGATTGAAATGCTGGTGATGGATGACGGCTGGTTTGGAAAGAGAAACAGTGACAATTGCTCCCTTGGGGACTGGACAGTAAATGAAGAAAAACTTACGACAGGGCTGAAAGGCCTTGTGGATAAGGTAAATGAAATAGGCCTGGAATTTGGGATTTGGTTTGAGCCGGAGATGATTTCGCCGGATTCTGATTTGTACCGTGAGCATCCCGACTGGGCGATTGGGATTGCTGACAGGGAAAGGACGCAGTCCAGGGAGCAGTATGTGCTGGATCTTTCCAGGCAGGAGGTTGTAGATTATGCGTATGAATGTGTTTCAAAGATATTGCGCAGCGCTAATATAGCATATGTTAAATGGGATATGAACCGCCAGCTCTGTGACGTGGGGTCGGCAGTATTGCCTCAAAACCAGCAGAAAGAATTGTTCCACCGCTATGTCCTGGGGGTTTACCAGCTTCAGGAACGTCTGGTATCAGAATTTCCAAATCTTTTGCTTGAGAATTGTTCCGGGGGCGGCGCAAGGTTTGATCCGGGAATGCTTTATTACAGCCCGCAGATTTGGTGTTCTGATGACACCGATGCTGTGGAGAGGCTTAAAATTCAGGAGGGGACGGCGCTTCTTTATCCGCTGTCCTGCATCGGAGCCCATGTCAGCGACTGCCCAAATCATGTTGTACACCGTTCCACACCTTTTTCCACCAGGGGAAATGTGGCTCTGGCAGGTACGTTTGGGTATGAGCTGGATATTACAAAAATTGCACAGGAGGACAGGGAGCAGATTCCGGGGCAGGTAGAGCTGTACCATAAATACCGCCATCTGATACAGGGCGGCGATTATTACAGAATTGCATCCTGGAGCGGTGAAAAACCATATGACTGCTGGGCAGTAGTATCAAAAGACAAGGAAGAGGCGCTTGTTACATGCGTACAGGTTTTGGCTTCGCCAAACAGGCATAGCTGCTGCATGCGTTTAAGGGGGCTGGACATCGGGAAGCAATATTGCCTGGAGGAAACGGGGGAGGTCTTTGGCGGAGATGAACTGATGCAGTGTGGAATCCTGATATCCGGGATGGAAGGGGATTTCCAGAGCAGGCTGCTTTATTTTAAAGCAGCAGAAACAGTGTAAGGAGGGGCTATGGCTAAGGTAAGATTAGCAGACATTGCCGAAAAATTAGGGGTAAGCCAGGTGACGGTACACAATGCCCTGTCTGGGAATAAGGGCGTCAGCCTTGAGCTGCGTGAGAAGATACAGCGGGTGGCAGAGGAAATGGGGTATCAGTCTCTGGCAAAACAGAAGAAGCAGATACAGTATCAGGAAGAGCCCAAAAAAATCGGCGTACTGATAGCAGAAAATTATCTGGCAGAATATACTACATTTTATTGGAAGATTTACCAGGAACTGGCATTGAATGCTACAGAGAAAAGATGTTTTACAATTGTAGAAGTGTTAACAAAAGAAATGGAAAAAAAGACTTTTGTGATGCCGCACTTTGTTGTGGATAAAACAGTGGATGGGCTGATTATTATTGGAGAGATTGACAGAAGATATATAGCAAGGCTGAAAGAAGCAACTGATATTCCGGTGGTATACCTGGATTTTTATGATAAGGATTTGGCAAAGGATGCAGTTGTTGCAGACAATTTTTATGGGATGTATCTGATGACAGAATTATTGTTTGCACATGGCATAGAGCAGATTGGTTTTATTGGTTCTGTATATGCTACCAGCAGTATTATGGATCGGTATTGTGGTTTTAGTAAGTCCATGCTGGAGCATCACAAAGTAATTCAGCCGGAGTGGCTGATAGAAGACAGGGATGAAATGGGGAAGGTTGATTTTAAGCTGCCGGAACGCCTGCCACAGGCATTTGTCTGTAATTGTGATTATGTGGCAGGGCTTCTTGTTTTCAAGCTTTGGGAAAGAGGGCTGCGTGTACCGGAGGATATTTCAATTGTTGGGTTTGATAACTATTTGTCCTCCGGGGGACCTGGTTATACCTATCCTTTTGGGGATGTAAAAATAACAACGTATGAAGTAAATACAAAAGCAATGACGAAGGTTGCGTTAAATAAAGTGTTAAAAAGAATTGCAAACCCGGGCTACAGCCCGAACCTGGAAGTTGTGTCAGGCCATATTGTAATGAAGAAAACAGTAAAACGGAGAGAAATTTAATATAGGACGCGTCTGGTTCTCCTTCTGTGTGAACTGCGCCAATTAACGCGTCCTGAAGGAAGGGAGGAAGTTTATGTTTGATTATAAGATTTCTAATGGATATCTGGAAGCCGGGTTCAATGCGAAGGGGGCGGAGCTGGTCCATCTGCAGGATTTGGAAAAGGGACAGGAATATATGTGGTCGGGGGACAGTACATATTGGAACAGGGTGTCGCCTGTGCTGTTTCCTTTTGTAGGGAAGCTGGAAGGGCAGAGCTATCAGTATAAAGGGCAAAGGTATGAAAATATCCCACAGCATGCTTTTGCAAGGGATCAGGTTTTTCAGGTACTGGAACAGTCGCAGGATGAAATCTGGTTTGAATTGCAGAATAATGAGGATACGGAAAAAATCTATCCATTTGCTTTTTCGCTGATGATTGGATACCGTCTGGAAAAAAAGAAGCTGCATGTGATGTGGGAGGTTCATAACCGTAATGACAAGAAAATGTATTTTTCAATTGGAGCCCACCCGGGTTTTTTGTGTCCGCAGCCGGGAAGCAAGGATTCCGGGATGGAAGGATATTCGATTGACTTAGGCCTGGAGGCAGAAGCGGTAACCAGCGGAATCCTGACAGACCAAGGGGTGCTTGGAAGTGAGACGAAGGAATTGGCATTGGCAGGGGGAAGCCTGCCGCTGACAGAGCAGCTTTTTTCGGAAGACGCACTCATTCTGGATGCTGCTGATATCCATAGCGCCGCTATAAAAAATCCATCTGGTGAAGTGTACCTGCGTATGGAGTTTAATGCACCTTTACTGGGAATTTGGTCTCCGCCGGGGAAACATGCGCCGTTTGTCTGTATTGAACCATGGTATGGCAGATGTGACAGGGAAGGTTTTTCGGGCACATTACAGGAACGGGAGTATGGAAATGTACTTGGCTGTGGTGAAGTTTTTGAACAGGAGTATACCATTGAAATAGTATAGGCAGCGCCACAACATAAAAAAGAGAACGTATTTTTACGAATAGTACGTTCTCTTTTTTTAGTTAAAAGATAAATTAATGCTTGAATAAAAATGGAAAATATGATAAAGTAAATTTAACTAATTTTAAGCGGAAATTAAAAAGGGTAAGGAGGTTTATCGTTTGGTACAGCGGATGTGCTGCAGGAAGGAGAGAAGATATGGTGAAAGGTAAGCAAAAACAAGGTATGGGGGATGGGAAAGGGAATTTTTTAACGAGCATTAAAGGGAAAATTATATTGATGGGGACGGTTGCGATTGCAGCTTCCGGCGTCCTTGGTTATGTGGGGATGTCCTCTTTGAACAAGAGCAGCCGTAACAATGTGGTTTCTACAGATATTAATAGAATTAATCTATATCAGTATGAAAACCAAAGCCTGGATACATCCTATTTATATTTTTTGGAGGGGAAGTATCTTGATAATATTGTAGAAAACCTTGGAAAGATGGTGGAACTGGCAGATTCTGCTGAGGGGAAAGGCGGGAGTTCTGTTAAGGATGATATTTCATCTATGGGAAAGACGATTAAAGACTGTAAAGGAAACTATGAGGAAATCCGTAAACTGAGCGGGGAGCGCGGCTTTGATAAAGAGACCGGGCAGTATGCAGAGTTTTTGTCCCAGGATACAGAGATTGACGGGACATTTACGCAGATTAAAGATGATAAGTCATGGGTGGACGGTTCCTGGAAGGAGATTGGCAGCAGCGGCAGGACAGTGCGGGTTGATGGGAAAAGGTATTACAAATATACCTATAGCTGCCCTGTGCCGGATGTTGGGAAAAGGGAAAACTTCCTGGCAAGGATTGGCGGGACAGCAGTGCAGTACCGGGGTAATGTTTACTTAAATAATATTACGTTCCGTGCAGGTGGAAAAACGAAGAAGGTAGATATTGCTTCCCAAACAGAAGAGAACTTGTCCGGTACATATGGTGATGCATTTAAAGGGCTGAAAATCGGGAAATTTGGCGGGAAGGATACCGTAATTGCCAAAGCGCAGTATACAAAGGCAAATAACGCATGGGAAGAAGTTTCCTTTAAATTCCCAATGTCAGCTTTTAATATGCAGAATTATGACAGCGTATCTTATGACGTATATTTTGAAGCAGGGGGAGGGAGGACGCTTCAGGCGGCCAGCGCCTTTGCTGATAAATATGATTTTAATGGTGCCCTGGCCAAAATAAATACTGACTTTGCAGCATACAGCAAACATGTGGTGGAAGGGAGCGAGGTGGCAGAAGAGGTTCAGGCCATTCAGGGACTGTTTGAAGAGGTTGCCACAAACCTGGAAGCTTATGTTAAGGAGGAAGCTTTAAAGAGCGAGATATTGGAAAAGGTAAATGCAAAGCTTTCCGCATTTAGCAGTATGTCAGAAAAAGATAGCGAAGTGCTTTCGCTAAAAGCAGAAAACATTAAACTTTCCAGCCAGCTTACAAAATATACAGATGAAGTGCGCGATACAATGGAGGAAAATAATGAGTCGACAAAGAGCAGCCTGTTTGTTATGATTTTACTGATTCTACTTGTCAGCGCCGCTATTATTGTGCTGAGCACGGCATATATTGGGTACAGTATGAACAGGAGTGTTACAAAGTTCCGTGATACGCTTTCTAATATGACAAATGGGAATCTGACTGTCAGGGCAGATGAGGCAGGGAAGGATGAATTTTCTGTTTTTGGGAAATATGTCAATGAATTTTTAAGCAAGATATCAAGTGTAATCCGTGTGGCGCAGGATATTTCGGAAAAGGTGAAAAATTCCGGCGATGCGCTTGACAGCATGGCGAAAGGCAGTAATGTTACATCGGCTGAGATTAATAAGGCGGTTGAGGATATTTCCTGTGGGGCAGTTACGCAGGCAGAAGAGGTGGAAACAGCTTCTTCACAGATTACTGAGATGGGAAATGCCTTTGGCACGATTGTGGAAAACGTCGAAAATCTGGGGGATGTTACAGATAAGATGAAGCATGTCAGTGATGAATCTTCCGTATTTATGAAGGAGTTAAGTGATACAAATGGAAAAACATCCGGCGCTTTTGCAAAAGTAGTAGAACAAATCCATGTTACAAATGAATCTGTGAAGAAAATCAGGGAAGTGACGGAGCTGATTACTTCAATTGCAAACCAGACAAATCTTTTGTCTTTGAATGCAAGCATTGAAGCCGCGAGAGCGGGGGAAGCAGGGAAAGGTTTTGCGGTTGTAGCGACAGAAATATCACAGCTTGCAGCGCAGTCCGGCTCTTCTGCAAATACAATCCGCGGGATTATTGAGGAGCTGGTGCATGAGTCAGAGCTTACGGTTGGAATTGTGGATGAGGTATCAGAAATTATTGTCAGCCAGCAGGATAAAATACAGCAGACAAGTGAACATTTTGGCACGCTGGAGGATGGGATTGACAAGTCGGATGATGAAATGTCACAGATTCGGAGAAGTACGGCTGCCTGTGAGAATGCGCGCAAAAAGGTAGATGAAGTAATTATGGGGCTGTCTGCAATTTCAGAACAGAATGCAGCTTCGGCGGAAGAAACAACGGCTTCGATGGCGGAACTGAACGAGACGATTTCAAACCTGGTGATTACTTCAAAGGAATTAAATGACCTGGCAAGTGAGCTGGACAACAATTTGAAATTTTTCCATATTGTGTAAATGAATCTTGACAGCGAATTAAATTTAATATAAAATTAACTTAAAAATTAATTTAACATTATAAGGACTGTAAATAAATTCATTTATAGTTCCTAAAGATTGGAGGAGAAAAAATGGATTACAAAGAGGTGTATGAAACATGGTGTACGGATTCCTATTTTGATGAGGAAACAAAAAAGGAATTAAAGGATTTGGCGGGCAATGAAGAAGAAATTAAGGATCGTTTTTACCGCCAGCTTGAATTTGGGACAGGAGGCCTCCGTGGCGTGATTGGGGCAGGTACCAACAGGATGAATATTTATACTGTCCGCCAGGCAACGCAGGGGCTTGCAAATTATATTTTAAGTGAAAACGGGCAGGAAAAGGGCGTGGCAATTGCCTATGATTCCAGGAGGATGTCGCCGGAATTTGCAAAGGAAGCTGCACTTTGCCTGAACGCAAATGGAATCAAAGCATATTTGTTTGAGTCGCTCCGCCCAACGCCGGAACTTTCATTTGCAGTGCGCTACCTCGGCTGCATTGCGGGAATCGTTGTAACAGCAAGCCATAACCCAAGGGAATATAATGGGTACAAAGTATATTGGGAAGATGGCGCGCAGATTACCCCGCCGCATGATAAAAATATCCTGGCAGAGGTTGCCAAAGTTACGGATTTTGGGATGATTCGCACAATGGCGGAAGAAGAAGCTGTTCAGAAGGGGCTTCTGCATATAATTGACAGTTCCGTGGATGATGAATATATGGCAGAATTAAAGAAGCAGAGCATCCACCCGGAGATGATTGAAAAGGTTTCAAAGGATATTAAGATTGTCTATACACCGCTGCATGGGACGGGCAATATTCCTGTCAGGCGCGTATTAAAGGAACTTGGTTTTGAAAATGTCTATGTGGTAAAAGAGCAGGAGAAACCAGACGGGGCATTCCCAACGGTAGCTTACCCGAACCCGGAGGACGCTAAAGCATGGGAACTGGCATTAAAACTTGCAAAAGAAGTAGATGCCGATATTGTGCTTGCGACTGACCCGGATGCAGACCGTCTTGGGGTTTATGCAAAAGATACCAGGACAGGGGAATATGTCAGCTTTACCGGAAACATGTCAGGTTCTTTGATTGCAGAGTATATTTTGCGCGAAAAGGCGGCAAAGAATGAGATGCCAGAGAACCCGGCCATTATTGAAACAATTGTTACAACGGATATGTTAAAGGCAGTTGCAAAAGAGTATGGCGCTGCATTGATAGAAGTTTTGACAGGCTTTAAATACATTGGGGAACAGATTAAATTATTTGAACAGGACAACAGCCATCACTATGTATTTGGGATGGAAGAAAGTTATGGCTGCCTTGCCGGGACATATGCGCGTGACAAGGATGCCTGTGTTGCAGTTATGATGCTGTGTGAGGTGGCAGCATATTATAAATTGCAGGGTAAGACGCTTTGCGATGCCATGGAAGAGATGTACCAGAAATATGGCTATTATCAGGAAGGGCTTGCAACAGTTACAAAGAAGGGCATGGATGGCGCACAGCAGATTCAGGATTTGATGGCAGGCCAGCGGAAGAACCCGCCGAAAGAACTTGGCGGATATAAAGTGCTCCGTGTCCGTGATTACCAGGAGGATAAGGTTACAGATATGGAGACAGGGCAGGAGTCCCCGACAGGGCTTCCGGCTTCCAATGTTCTTTACTATGAACTGGAAAATAATGCATGGTGCTGTGTCCGCCCTTCCGGTACAGAACCAAAAATTAAATATTATTTTGGCGTAAAGGGAGAATCCGTTGCGGATGCAAAGGGGAAACTGGAAGCGCTGAAAAAAGATATTATGGGAGAATAGGGCAGGGCTGTCGTAAAAAATTAATGATATGAAATGATAAAGGCGTGTTTGAGATGAAACTCAGGCACGCCTTATGTTGCTTTATCAACTTTCAGTCGCATGATGGGCTTGCTGATTGAGAAATCAGCAGGCATTGTGAAACAGCTTGTCCTTGAAATGTAGGGCAAGCTGTTAAGCACGGATCGTAGCAGAGCGTAGACTGACGTATCAGATAAAATTTAGTCAAGTAAAAACGTTGACATGCAACTGCCTTAGTAATATACTCAAGAAGGATTAGTAACTTTCATAGTCAGCTCCCTTTCATAAATGATAAGAACTCATTGATTGAATAACCACACGATTAAGCTAAGCTGCTTAAACAATTCTTGCATGTATTATCCCCCGTTTTGTTTTGACAGGATTACCAGCGACCTCCTGAAAGTAGAATTGTAGGATGGAATCCATCAAAGCAACAAGGATGCCATCGGTTTATGATCTCACTGTTACAGGAAGATTAGATAAAGCATCCCTTCCTGTCCTTTATTGTTACTATTCACGGACATTCTTTTTCTCGCGATAGACCCTTTGCCTGCGGCATAGGCCATCGCTATGCGGTTTTGTCTATCTTATGAAAAAAGAACAGCCTTTTAAGGAATTGACCGTGAATAGTAACCTTTTATTATTTGTGCCATCGGCTAAAAGGCGGCGGAATGGAGATTAGTGTGAAAAATCACACTGATGTGCTGATTTTTCACACGGCTATTTGTTTTTGAGCAAAACAAATAGCTTTGATGGCAGATGAGAAACTGCATTCGCAGCTTTCTCATCGCCTCTTCGCAACAAGTTGCTCAGAAATGAGGATTTTTATGAAAAAGAAAATAATTTTAGGGATAATTTTATTGTGCATAATTACAAATATATCATTTTCAAGGGCGGAAGAGCCAAATTATGAATTATTGGTAAAGCAGATTAACAATTATGCCAAAGAGGGAGTGGAGAATAAATTTGAATCTATGGCATCTTTATTGTGGGATGACCCGGACATCGAAATTTCCGGCAGGAAAAAAGAAGCACAGTTAGGACTCCCTTTTATTTATTATGATGCCAACTGCGGATCTAACCAAAATATGGATTTTTATTATCCTGTAATGGTAAAAGGAAAAGTAGTTGGAATAATTGAGGCGATTTTATACAATGGAGATTGGACACTATCTATTACGGATATAAACAATGATTTTAAACAATTAAATGATATAGATTATAATCATGACCAACCACTATTTTACACTATGGGAAGTGATGTTTTTATGGAAACTGCAAAATCTTGTATAAAATTTACTAATTTATTGGACAGTGTTAAAGAGACTTCTTTGCAAAAGGAATTTTCATTAAAATCTTATGAAGAAAAACTGAAGGAAATTGTTCAAAATACCCAAAATTTTCGCGATAGTTCTCAGAGTTTAAAAGCAACAGACACAAACAGGAAAGAAAAGGAAACTGATACAAGCTTAAATCGGGACAGCAGCCAAAATCGGACAGAAGGCAAATGGATATATGTAGGTATTGCTGTAATAATTTTGATTATTATAGTTGTATTACTAAGGCGAAAAAAATGAAAATGTTGTTGCTCTGTTAAAGATTGTTACTGTCCATTCCGTACCCGGTAATAGCAGCGGATATCCCTGCAGCACACGAAGTACAGCCTGGCTATGCTCTTATCGTCATTATGTTTGCAGCGCATCCATTTGAGCAGGATAAAGCTTGTGAATATTTTCAGACTGAAATCCTTATGGGAAAGTTGAGTTATTATAGCGTAAAAAATTAATGATAAGTATTTAATTAGAAACTATTAATAATTAAATGGAACAACTTACTGAAAAAACGAAGAGGATTATTGCTGAAATATGCTTGCTGTATGTTTGGGAGTATATTCTGCATAAATTTAATTGTTTTAAATTGTTGTAAATAATGTTTGGATGGTATATACTATTTTCCATAAGGCATCCTCTGAAGTGGTTAAAAACAGTATACACTACAAAAGGATAGATGTCTTATTATTTTGTGCAATTTTTAAATGTTCTCATTTATAGTTGGAAATAAATCCATATTGAGGAGAATGTCAATGGATAAAAACAGAATGGTTAAAAGCATGATTCAGAGGGAAAAGAGTAAGAAAGAGCGGAAAGGACGGTGTATAAGCTATGGAAACAGAAATATTAGAAATACTGGAAACGGCGGCAATTGCGGTCAGCGGTTTCCTGATAAAAAAATATGTATTTTTAGAGCCGGATATGGAGGCAAAGAAGCAGCGCATCTTTTATCTGGTCAGTTTTTTCCTGATTGGCATTGTGTTCTTGGTTTTTGGAAAAGATGCGGCAAACATGACAGCACTGCTTTTAATTGGGCTGAATATCTGCCTTGGCAGGAAAAAGCATCGTCTGTATGGACTGATTCAGATGCTGCCATTTCCGGGAATTATTAACGGACTTCTTGTTCCGACGCTGCTTGTACCGCCGTATTTCTTTGCGCTGTCAGTACAAGAGACGTTCATTTACCAGTTTATCCTTTATGGGGCATTAGCCGTGCTGTTTCTTTTATTCTATATAAAAGGGAAAAGCTGGCGGAGTTGGTTTCAGGATAATATGCAGCACAGGAGTCTTCGGAAATCAGAAAAGTATCTGCTATGGGTAATTGGGATTCTGATGCTTCTCTTTTCTAATCACACGACAATGCAGATTACATTGGACAGCGGCAATGTGCGGGCGGCAGACAGCATATATGGGCGGGGGCTGGCTCCTTTTATCGGAATTACCAGCGTTTCCGCCTTTGTTATGACGATTACAATTATCGTGCTGATTATGCAGGGCAATAAGCGTTCCTTTTACCATGAGAGGATTTCCCGTATGCAGTCGGGTATGATTACGTTCATGGCGGAGGTCGTGGAAAACAGGGACGACAATACGGGCGGGCATATCAGGCGCACTGCGGCATATGTAGAGTGCATTGCAAAGGAACTGAAAAGGCAGGGAATATACAGTGATATTCTTACAGACAGATATTTAAGTGACATGGTAATTGTAGCACCACTTCACGACATTGGAAAAATACATATACCAGATGCTGTCCTGAATAAGCCGGGAAGGCTGACAGAAGAAGAATTTGAGATAATGAAAACGCATACCACAGCAGGGGAGAAACTGCTTAACCACGCAAAGGTGGAGCTTGGGGAATCGGGGTATTTGAATATGGCAGTGGAGATGGCGGCGTATCATCACGAGTGGTGGAATGGAAAAGGTTATCCCTATGGCATCGGTGGGGAAGAAATACCGCTTTGTGCAAGGGTTATGGCGGTGGCAGATGTTTTTGACGCATTGACCTCCAAGCGTTGTTATAAAAATGCCATGCCGCTTGAAAAGGCATATGCAATTATCAGGGAGGAATCCGGCACACACTTTGATCCGGCAGTTGTGGAGGCATTTTTTGCGGTGGCAGGGGATATAGAGGAACAGAAGAAACTGAATAAAATAGTTAATGATATGAATTGATAAAGGCGTGTTTGAGATAAAACTCAGACACGCCTTTTGCTGTTTATATCCCAATCAGTTTTTCTCTGCTCCATATTCCCTGGGTTTTAGAAATACATTATCAATGAAAAGTATCTTATTTACCAGTCGCACTATATATTTGCATTTCGCGCAAAATCCGTAAACTGTCAGGGGAATATGATAGAATAAAAACACGCTCTAAGGCGGTATCCAAACATGGAAATATATCAAAGATGTATTTTAAGAGGGGAGAAAGTTCCTAAGAAGGGAGGAAAAGATAAGAAATAACACAAACTATTTCGCAGCAATTCCTACGAAACGGATTATCAGAAAATGCAGAAAGGAAGGTTTAGATATGAAAAATAATTTGAAACGGATTTTAAGTGTGGCGCTGGTGCTGTGCCTGGCTGCTAACTTATGTGGCACTACGGTAAAAACTGCACAGGCAGCTGCATACAAGAAAACAATTAAAAAGATAGTTAAATTTAAGGCATGTGATGCCAGAGAATTTACCTTTCAACTGAAGTCAGCGGCGGAAGTGACAATAACAGCTAGTTTAAAAGGAAAAACTGTTGTAGGCCAGTATGTTGCAGTTCAACATAAAGGAAAAGGAAATGCTTTACAGGTTTTCGGTATGAAAGGCAAGAAGAAATCGAAAGAAAAAATAAAGTTTAAGAAGGGAACGCAGACGCTTTCGATTGGCAGCGGCGGAAGTGAGACAATAAATCTTGTAATAGAGATAACGGCTAAAAAGCCTGTATTGCAATTCCTGTCGGTAAAAGAGCCGAAAAAAGAGACTTGGCCGGAAGATGTTGGTTAAGATAAAACAGAGTTTATGGAATGAAAGGAGGGCTATACAGCATGAAGGATAGAAGGAAGAAAACACATTTTTGGAAAAGAGCGCTGACGTTTCTGCTGGTGGCGTCTATGTGCCTGCCATTGCTTGGGAGCATGGCAGTGACGGTGGAGGCAGCGAAGAAGCCGGCGCCAGCGAGTGTGAAGATCAGCCAGACAAAGCTGACTCTCACGGCAGGCAAAACAAAGCAGCTCACTTGTAAAATCAAGCCTGCGGGTGCAAACAAAAAGGTGGCGTGGAGCTCAAGCAACCCAGCAGTCGCAACGGTAAGCAGCAAGGGCGTAGTGAAAGGGATAAAGGCTGGGACAGCCACAATCACCGTGAAGGCAGCGGGGAACAAAAAGAAAGCAAAATGCAAGGTAACCGTTAAAAAGGCAAAACAGAAGACGATTTCAGCGACTATCCGTTTTTTGAATTATACGGGGAAGCAGATTGACGAGTTTTACTTCGAAGATTCAGGTGCGGCAGATTACGGAGACGAGTACCTTGAATCTCGCGGTTTCCAATACTGGTCGAAGAACAAATATCTAGATGTTCCGTTAAAATTTAAGACGAGCGCATCTCTTGATATTTTTATCCGATGCAGTGACGATACGGAATACGAGGCGACGGGGCTGAGCTTGAGCAAGGCAGCGGCGAAAAATACTAAAATCGAGCTGACGTCATCAGAGGTTGTGCTGAAAGTAAACAATAAGAAAATGGAATCTGTGCCATTCGAGAAGCAGAGCACAGATCCGGTTGAGACGCCGGCAGTGTCCACGGAGCCTGAGGCGGCTGATTTAATACCTGGCAACAAAAATTACTCTAACATCAAGATTGATAATATCAAGAAGAATGGAAATTATCTGGTTGGCTTCGACGTGAGCTATAAGACGGCATCCTCTATCGCTGCTGCGCCAGGAAGAATTTCCATCAACACGCAAGTGTTTAAAGCGTCTTACCCTGATAATTCCTATGGGGATTTCACGAATATGGGCAAGTACGCAAAGACGCACAGCTATAAGGCATTTCCGACGACGCCTGCTGACTGTGGTTTTGTGACATGGAATGCGCCATTTGCAAAGGGTGGCAGCGCATATTATGATGGTACGGCAACATTCAAGCGGTCGGGCGGCGGTGCAACACAAAAGCTTTCGGTCGTTTTTCCGGAAAATACAGTACTGCTGAACACGGAAAAGACGTATTATGTGTACCTGTGGTCGAATTATGGCGGAAAAACCTATCCGGATGCGTTTTTGTATACATTCACCACGAACAAGGGAGAGTTTGTGCCGGAGGAGACTGTGCCTGGCAGTACAGGCATCAGCGATGCGGACTGGGATGCCCTGCAGAGTAACTATGCTGTGCTGGTGAATGCCTATAATGAGGTTGCGGACCTATACAACTCCGAAGAGATTAAAGCTAACAAGGATGTCGAGACGCTTATGGCTCAGGCGAAAAGTGTGATTGAACAGATGGGGGAGATTAAGCGTGAGGATATGAGCGCCTCCCAGGGACAGGAACTGAATGCGGCAATTGGAGATATTGCAGAGGCTTTGCTAAAGATTATTGAGTCGATGGAGACCAATCCGACTCTGTGAGAGGCCGACGCAGGTTTTTCATAAAGTCATACAAAAGGGTTATTCTTTTTGATGAAAGCTTTTTACTCTGGTAATAAAGATAATATTAGTATTAGAGCATATAGAAACGGGGAATCTATATGCTCTTTTTTTGTCTAAAGGAGAAGCATGGATGATAAATTATTACTCTGATAGATAATTATCAATATTTTTATTCTCGCATAAGAGCTATAAATTGACACAGTTTCAATATGATGATATTCTTAGTATAAAAAATAGAAGAGAAGTAACTGTACCTGTAGTTCAATGAAAAGTCCGGGGGGAAGAAAGATGTTAATCGCAATTTGTGATGACAATAAAGAGACAACAGAAGAAGTGTTATTGTATTGCAAGAGATATGTTGATGCTGTCGTACAAGTTGATACAGGGAATTTCGTTGCAGATTATTTCATAAACCAAACGGTTTCAGAATTAAAGAAGCAGGGAGACATAGAATTTGAGATAATAGGGAGATTTCCTGAAAAAATAGTAGTATCAAATAGTGATTTATGTATTCTTTTTGGCAATGCCATGGAAAATGCTTTGGAAGCGCTGAAAAAAGTGGAGGGAGATAGAAAATTAACAGTGGTTATAAGAAATATCCATAATCATTTGTTTATAAGTATCGCCAATAGTACGGCTGCCCCGGAAACTATAGAGTTAAAAACAAGAAAAAAGATAAGGGGTATCAAGGCTATGGCGTTGGCAATATGATAAAAGTTGTTGAAAGTTATGGTGGAAATATAATATTTGAAGTGGAAGATAACATATTTAATGCTGATATCTACATATGAAACAAATTTTTTATGTGATAAGAAAGGCAATAAAAAACTATAGTTATAAATCGGTTTTTAAGAATGAAAATAAAAGATAATATTGTGAAAGCGTCAAAAGATGTGTTATAATCTCGAAAGAGCAATCGTGTTACAGGGTGCGTTGACCTCATTCTAAAAGGAATGGGGGTGATGCTATGAAAAAGGGAAAACGTAAGAAACATAAGATTCATATTTCTCTTATGGAGTTGCTGACATTTGGCATATTCCTTCTGGCATTGCTTACATTCGTGTTTACGTTTTGTAAGTAGCCTTACATAGCAAAAGCCACCCCTGTACTTTGGTCGGTAGATGGGTGGCATTGCTATTCATATCTAACTGGTCAACCCCTTGTGGGCGGTTGCTCTTTTTATGTCCTCAATATAGCATATCTTAGGCTTGATTGCAAGAGCCTTTTGCCGTCTGTTTATATGTCTGGCATTTAGTTTGGGTATTGATGCTGCTACAGTTCCTAATTTAACTGAATAACGATTTATTATCAACTGACTGTTGACGGTGGGAATGTGAAACAAAACAGATATAGTATATAAAAAAGAAAATAGAAAGGCTGTTTTTGACCATAATTGGCAAAAAAATGTCGTTTTATGCAGAAAGCATTGATTTTCCTGGCAGTTAAATTATAATTATTTTATTCAATAAGGAACTGTTTAAAAGTAACTTTTAAATCCTTCGCACTATTTAAAAGTTATTTCCAGGCAGTTCCTAAGAAATTGTTGTAATAGCAGTGCGCTTTTTTAACAGGGATATTTCTGTAGTATTTTATCAGACTATGAGGAATGGGGGAGAAAAATGCTTCGTATTGGGATATGTGATGATGATGAAATCTTTTTAAGGGAACTGGAGAGGGAGTTAATAGAATATGTGGACGGCAAAAATATTACGGCAGAGATAGGGCTGTTCCCGGATGCGCAGTTACTTTTGGATGCTTTGGAAACGCATGGATTGTTTGATATTTTATTTTTGGATATTGAATTAAAACGGGATACCGGGATTGAGATTGGGAAAAAGATACGTTCTGATTTGAAAAATGAAGTGATGCAGATTGTTTTTGTCTCTTCAAAAGAGCAGTATGCCATGCTGCTTTTTGAACTCAGGCCGATGAATTTTTTGATTAAGCCGATAGACGGCAGGAAAGTAGCATATATTATGGATGAATACAACCGCCTGTCAGGTTTTCAGGGCCATTTTTTTACTTATCAAAAAAATAAGCAGGAGTTTAAGATAAATGAGCAATGCATTATATATTTTCAGAGCCAGGGGAAGAAAATTAATATTTTGACACAAGAGGGGACAAAAGAATTTTACGGCAAACTGTCTGACGTTTCAGTTGGTTTAAGTCCACATCTTTTCTGCAGGATACATAAATCTTTTATAGTAAACAGCAGGTATGTCCGGGAGTTTAGGCCTGGAGAAGTGGAAATGGTAAATACTGATATAATACCAATCAGCCAATCTATGCGGAAAGAAGTAAACCAATGGCTGCTTAAAAATAAATAGGGGGATAAAAGGTGGGAATGGCAGAGATTTTTTTTGATGCAGTTTTTAATATGTTCAGCGTTTATATTATTTTCATGGTATTACGGTTATTTCTGGAAAAGAGACAGGTTTCGTGGATTTTGGGAGGTAGCGTTTGGATTGTTATTTGGGCAGTTAATTGGGGGATTTATTATAAATGGGATAACTTTTTCACTACGATGGGTTCTATGCTTTTTGGGACTTTTGTGGCGGCTGTCATTCTTTTTGAGGGAAGCATGATGCGTAAGGCATTGGCAGCAGCGGCGGCTGAGGCACTGGGGCTGATAATGGAGGATTGTATATGGGTTTTTGCCAGGCATTTTTCACTTAGCATTGATAAAACATTTGGTTCTCTTCTTTCTTCTGTGTTGTTCATGCTTACTGTTCTTTTGCTGGAGAAGCGTTTTTATTATAATAAAACAGATATGATTTCTGTAAAGAGCCAAATTAATATCATTGTTATATTGGCTGGAAGTATATTTGTTGGTGAAATTTTGGTTAAAGCAGAAGCGCTGGGGGAAAACAGGATACTGCTTGGGAGTGCTGTGCTTTGCCTGATGAATGTCAGTACATTTTTTTTATATGATAAGATAAATGAAGCATATATGCAGAAAGCTGAAAAAGAAGCGGCGGCACAAAGTGCAATGATGTATGAAAAGCAGTTTTTATTGATGGAGCAGTCGCAGAAAAATATCCAGGCATTGCAGCATGATATGAAAAACCATATGCTTTTAATCAAGGCATATCTGGAGAAAAAGGAACATGATGGCGCATTGGGGTATATTGATTCTGTCACGGAGTTTATGAAAGTAGATGCCCAGTTTGTAAATTCTGGAAATGTAGAAATAGATGCTGTTTTGAATTACGCATTTGCCAGGGCGGAAAAATTATCATGTCAGATTGAAACAAAGATAGAGGTTCCGGAAAATAATTTTATGCCGGTGTTTGACTTAAATGTTTTGCTGGGGAATCTGCTTGATAATGCACTGGAAGCTTTGGAGAGGGCGGGCTCCAGATATTTGTATGTCAGTTTGCGGTATGGGCAGGGGATATTTCTGGTTAATATTTACAATACCTTTGATGGGGTGATTAAAAAGGATGGAAAACGTTACCTGACCCGGAAACCGGATGGAGAAAGGCATGGGATTGGACTGCAGAATGTTGAGGAGATTGTAGATAAGTATAATGGGGAGATTGTTAGGAATGTTACAGATGATATGTTTAAAACAGATATAGTTCTTTATATAACAGCGATGCCGGCATGATTTGGCATCGCTGTTATTAATTTTTCCAAATATCGACTTAATTTTACCATTTATGAAAAATATGTAATTTTTTATGGTATATTTTGAAAACGGGGAGGTGAGAGCGATGAAAAAGGATGTAAAAGCAAAATTAGCAGAGATGGTATATAAGGCTGCAGTGGTAATGGCCGGAGTTTCGGCAAACTCTACTTGCTTAGGCCGTTATTATCAGGAAAAGGAAAGCCCACAACTGAATGCTTTGCGGAAATATCATGATAAATAGAGTGGTTGAACTGTTAAAGCAGGAAGGACTTGTCAACGATGGAAATGACCAGATTGTTAAGGCAGGGCTGCAAAAGCTGGTGCATATAATGTCAGATATTATTTTTACAGTTGTATGTTCCTGTTTTTTGGGGGACATAGTGGCAGGTCTGGTCTATGGGACAGGATATGGCATTCTTCGGATTTATGCAGGAGGATACCATGCGAAAAGTAAAATGGCTTGCACAGTGCTTACTTATCTAAGCATTTTGGTTAGTCTCCTTGCTATTTTTATGTACCATATAACCGTTACATAATTTACTTTTTACTGGCAGTCTGCATATGTGTTATTGTTTGTGCCGCCCCGGTAGAAAGTGAAAATAAGCCGTTAAGTAAGCTGGAAAAAAGGATTTTTTACCGATATTGTGTAGGTATTCTTTTGGCAGAAGTCCTTCTGTGTTGTGTGTTTGTGGGACTGGGATTTGGGTTGTATGCAAAGGCAGTTAGTATAGCTATATTGCAGGTGGTAATAGGGATGGGAGTAGTTAAGCGTAGATAACAGTGGGAATAAGCGTGTGAAGGGAGGTGAAGGAATGTATGGGAAAGAATCTTACAGAGAGTTAATTGTTTGATGCTTTTTTCCAAAGATAAAATTATAGAGGGAAATGTGGAATTATTTTGTGTAAAAATAGGAAAAAGGAGAAACGAGATATGATAAGGAAAAAACATTAAAGAAAGCAGGAATTACAGCAATATGTGCGATGTCAATAATTATGGAAACGGTTTCATTTGCATCAGCAGGTAACACAGATGATAAGTCGTGGAAATTTGATTATAATGGTGATGGCAGTGATGGCTCATGTATTGCCAGAAAAAAGGAAGATAATACATATACATATGTTAAATGTGATTCCGATAATCCAAGGGCACTGGAAGTATATGCAGGAGCGTCTAAGGGAATAGGTGTTGGTGATTCTGGTACGCCGTTTGGCAGTGATTATAGAACAGCAGCGCATACCATAAAGCCAGGCACTCGCATTTACTTTGAAAATAAAGCAAAACAAAAAGGATATTCAGCTACATATTTGGTGTTTTCTGATACACAGCATAAGGCTGGAAAATATACAGGAGTATGGAGTCCTGATAATTTAAGCGGTTTTGGAGAGAAGTAATATAAATTAATTGTGCTATTGATTTAGTTGCTGGTCATTTTTTAAGTGGCTGGCGGCTAAATTTGAGGTGAAAAATGAAAAAAGTTGTAATAGTATGTTTTCTTGGTTTGGTTTTCTTTGGAAGTTTTTATTTTGTGTCCCATGGTGAAAAAGCGGTTTTGCAGAAGAATGCAGAGGATGTACAAAATGATAAAATATCAGGGGATAATTATATAAAACCGAAAAAAGATGATGTGGAATTAAAGAGTGTCTGGGAAAAGATAGCACTTTCTAAATATGGCGGGGCAAAGTTTCTTACAATGGAGGATGCTGTTTGTGATGAAGGGATCGAGTTCCGTATTAATTCTGTAAGAATTACAAAAAAGTTTGATGCTGCATGGGCGCGGCCATATGAGTCTTCAACCAATTTTAAACATGATAAGAATATGAATATACGGGAAAAGCAATCGTATGTTGTTTTTAACATGACTGTACATAATACGGCAAAGAAAAAGAACAGCCTGGAAGATAACTTTTATTATAATGGAATTATAGTAAAAATTTATAATTCTAAAGGTGTTTCTGTTGATGGGGTTGAAATGTATACAATGGGGATGGACAAAAAATATACAAATGCATTTTTTAAGGCAGATCTGAAACCGGGATAAACAATTACTACTGATTTTGTATTTGTAATTCCGGATAAATATATGAAAAAAAATTATATTTATTTGCTTTTTGATATATTTGGACTTATGAACCCAACGGCAGAGGATATAAAAATTATGAAGACCTCTTTAGGGCATGAATAAGGGGCTGCGTTACGGAGTTGTAAATGGGGGAAGTGAATATGAAGCATATAATTCAAAATGAGTGCAAAAGGGCGCTTTGTGGAAGAGGGATGGCGGTTTCATTGGTGATTTCATTTTCTGTTATAGCATGGCATATATATGACCGCGTTTTTGGGCCGGAAGCTGTTTCTTCTGTAAATATATTTACAAGGGAAACTCTTTTCCAAATCTGGATTGGCGGAAATGTGACATATATGCAGACATACTTGTATTTCAAAATTATACCGCTTCTTTGCGTACTGCCGGCAGGGGCAACATTATTTGAAGATTATAAAGGCGGGTATACAAACTTTGTTTTTGTACGCACCACAAGGTTAAAATTTTTGGCCGCAAAATATATTGCTGTTTTTTTATCAGGGGGATTTGCAGTTACAGTACCCCTGGCAGTAAATTTTTTATGTACGGCATTGCGTTTCCCTGCATTGAAACCTGAACCGATTATGATGGCTGGACCAAATCTGAATGCTATGTGGCTGGATTTGTATTATGGCAATCCGTGGCTTTTTACCATGCTGTCTTTCTTTATTATATTCCTGCTTTCCGGGGCAGTTGCCACTTTGGCATTACTATTTACATATTTAACTGATTATAAGTTTTTGGTGTTATTGCTTCCTTTTGTCTGCTGCTCTATATTGGAGGTAATTGAAAATATCAGCAATATACCAATTGCGTTAAGTTCTTTTTTGATCCCTGTATTTCCGGAGCGTTATGGTTTTATGTTATGGATTTATTTCTTGTTTTTTGCTGTGGTTGGTATCGTTTATTATATATTGGGATGTTGTAAGGAATAAGAAAAAGAGATGGTTAGGGGGAAGAGAGATGCTACGTCTGGGCAAATTATACATCTGCTATGGGTTCATTGTTTTATGTTTGGGTAATATTATTGTTAGGCAGTCGCCTGTTCTTGGGCTGAATCTGTCGGTGTCCTGTGCTGCAGATGTAGTTGTTGTGCTGTCTGGCCGACTGTCATATACTTTGATGACATTTTTGCCGCTGATGCTGTCTGTATGGTTTATATTAGGTTCTGACTTTGATTCTGCCCATATATTGCGTTATAAAACATGGAAAAATCTTTTGTTTGCCCAGTCATGGAAGATTTTGATAAACAGTATGGTTCTGGCACTTATTTTTGTGGTTATAGCAAATGGGCTGGGATATTTATATACAGGAAAGTTTTATAACTGGGGAGAGGTAAACAGCCTTTTTTATGTAAAGGGAGAAAAAATTCTGCCAGGATATTCCTTTATGGGAATGTTATTTATAGAATGGATTTTTTTGTGCATACGGAATCTGATATTGCAGCATATTATTTTGTTGTGTTGGTGGCTTCCTTTCAGCAAACCAGTAGGGGCAGTCTTTTCATTTGGCGTCTGTTGCTGTGAGATAGCGAACATTAAAATACGTTTGGTTCTTTCTTTGTTTAGTATTGATTATTTTGTATGGAAATACCAGCTTCAAAGGGTATGGATTCTTTTAGGGATTATGATATATATATCTTTTTTTAGTATGTTCTATATTTTTTTAACCAAAACAAAAGAGGTGTATGATGAAAAAATCTGATTTATGGCTGAAAAAATTATCAGGGCATAATATTTAAAAAATAATTTTCTGGGACATTGAAACAGGCATTCTGGTTACATGGAAGTGGATATTTTTTGCAGTTCTTTTGCAGATAGTATTAATTATTCCCCATCTTCGATTTATCCGGCAAGGGGCATGGGGTGAGATAGCAATGCAGATATGTACTTATATATGGGAGGGGATACCTGGCTTTATTCATGCAGGTCAGGGTGTGATTTTCCGTATACCAATGGAATGGTATCTGATACAGATAAGTTCTCTTTTTGTTTCTGCCCTTTATCCTGTAATGGATTATAATGAACGGGGATATCAATTTCTGCTTCGCGCTGGTTCCAGAGGGAGTTGGTGGAAAAGTAAACTGGTATGGGTGGTATTTAGTACAATTATATTTTTTATGTTTTTGGCTGGTGCTTTTTTTGTACAGAACTGGTGGTTTCAGTAATAGGGATCAGCGGCGGAGGTTCAGATTTATGGCGTTGCATAGGTACATTTTCTATGTTAAAGAAAGTACAGTTGTTTTTTATTTTGCCAGTGGCATGTGCCATGACACAAAATATAATAGGATTTGTAATATGCATGGAAAAAGGAATCATTTCGGCATTTATAGTTAGCGTGTTATTGATAATTAGTGCTGTTTATTTTGAAAATCCATTTCTTTGGTGGAATTATTGTATGATAACGAGGAATAAGTGGGTTGCACAAAATGCAGAAATGGACGCAGGAGTGGGATTGCTGTATATGTTCTTTTTATCCATTTTATTGTGCATATGGGAATACCGGAGATTTATTGAGAAAGATACAGTAAGGAACTGTTAAAAAACTGCGCACTATTCACAGTTTATTTTTTAACAGTTCCTAAGCCAAAAAGAATAGGGAATTGTCTAAATTAATTATTTACAGTTCTTAAAAATAAATGGGAGGAAAATGAAATGGGAATTGGACAGGATTTGGAAATATATTTACAGTTGAGCCATGTCAGTAAGGAGATGGACCAGAACCAGATATTAAAGGATATTTCTATCCAGTGTAAAAGAGGGAAAATTTATGGGTTCAAAGGGAAAAACGGTTCTGGGAAGACCATGCTGATGCGTATTATCTGTGGGCTGGTAAAACCCACAGAAGGAAGTGTTACAGTGGATGGGGTTACATTAGGCAAAAAACATAATTTTCCGGAAAGTGTTGGCGTTTTAATTGAAGCCCCAGGATTTATCGGGAATTACAGCGGATACCAAAATCTAAAAGTACTTGCTGAAATTCAGGGAAAAATTGGAAAAAAAGAAATAGAAGAAGTAATGGCAGAAGTTGGGTTAGACCCAGCAGAAAAGAAAAAAACAAAAAAATATTCTTTAGGCATGAAACAGAAACTGGGAATAGCAGCGGCGGTTATGGAAAATCCGGATTTAATTATACTGGATGAGCCTACAAATGCTTTAGATGAGGAAGGGGTAAAAAATCTTCATAGTTTGCTAAAAAAGCATAAAGAAGCAGGCGCATTGATTTTAATATCGTCACATGATAAAGAAGAGTTAGAATATTTATCTGATGTGCTGTTTTTTATGGAAAATGGGACAATTAAAGATATAAAAAATATAGAAAGTGAAAAAAGGGAAGAAAATGAAAAATAAAGGATGGATTTTTATAATTCTATTTTTAATTGTATCGGGTATTTTTTCGGCGCGAATTATTTTGGTAAATGTAACTTTCCCAGATGCTGAAAATATCTATATTTCGCAGGAAAATTCTGGGGAAATCCAAAAATATTTCTCTATGGAGATAAATTTTTCAAAATGGCTGAGCGATGCTGAAAAGGAAGATAAATTTGGTGATTATCTTGATGTTGGTTCGATGGATGATTTGATTTTGGAGGTGAATGTGACATTTGAAAATAGGTTATCTAAGAAAAAATATATCAATATTAGTTCTGTCTATTTTGAAAACACACAGCATTATACAAATGGCATTGCATTGGAATTATATCAGATAGAGAATGACAACCCTTCATTAGAATTGGAAATGAAGCCAAAAGAGAAAATAACCTGTAATCTTGTCTATGGCATTACTAATGTAGATTTTACAGAGGAACAATGGAACAGTTTGAAAATGGAAAAGGGATTTTTAGTGTGTGAACGATATCCTGTTAAAACATGGTGGGAAATTGCTGCAGAGGGATTCTGAAAATATTCAGGATATAGCAGAGGGTTTCTTTGATTCGAAAATTGAGTATTTATAAAAGTTTAGGAAAGACTTTGAATGTTATGAAAGAAGTATTAAAGAAAGACTTGTGTTATGTTTAGTGATTATTGGTTCAATTATAGTAACTTTATTTATATCTGAGTTGGCTGGTGCAAATTCCTATATAGGTAATAATATTGAAATTGAAGATATTCTAGGAATGTGCTGTGATTATTCATTAAAGAATGATGTCACAATAGAAACAATAGAAGATTTTAATTGCAGATTAAAGTCTTTAGAATTGACAGTCGATAATAATCATGCTAAGCTTGAAACAGAGTTAGAGAGAAAAAGTATTGTTTTTTGTCCGCAATTGCACAAAAGTCAATTAGGATACAATTCAGAAAATGCCGTTTTTGGGATTTCTTCAGAAATATCTGGAAATTTTAAATTACGAAACTTTTTGATTGAAAAAGCAGTTCGGATATATCATTACTGTAGCCTAATAAAAGTATGCTTCATCATACAGTAGCAAGTGTTGCATTATACAGTATGGGTACAAATAAGATTTATTATTTTCAGTTTGTTTGTGATGGTATAGATTTGCCATTGGATATGAAAGTTGATTCTAATATGGCAATTTCTAAAAACAAATATCATTTCCGGGGAGATATAAAATGGGAAAACATTTGAAAGGATATTGGGCTGTAATTATATTTGTCTGCGTTATAGCAGGAGTGTTTTTGTATACAATGCAATATGCATACTATGAATATGATTATAAGATAGTACCGGGCAGGGACTTTATTACTCTTAGTTATTTGCAGAATGATGGCAGCCAGAATGAAGTCAAATGTTATGGAAATGTTATAGAAACGCAGGAATTTATTTACCATTTTAAAATACAGGAGGGAAAATTTTTCGGTCCCGGATATTATGAGATATGGTTATCCCAACTTAAGACAGGAAAAGATTTCAGGCTTGTATATGCATATGATAGCAGACAGCATCAGAATATAAAATGGCATAGTAATATGGTGAAACCTTTCAGCCATGGTTTTAAATCTATGACAGTTTCAGAAGATGGCACATCAAAAGATGTGGCAAAAATGGATGGGGAAGGGCTTTCAGATAAAACGGATATTGCATATGCTGCCATTGTATATTTGCGCATAAAGCTGTTACAGAAATTATTGGCGGGTTATGCTGTTTTTGAAGCGGTTCTGTTAATCTTTGGGTACATATTGTATAAAAAACCAGGGGTAATCTGTAATCTTATATATAGGAAGCTGTCAGCCTGCCATTTAAAAGCCATAAGGCGGGCTGGTTGTATTTTGCCGCTTTGTGGTGCAGCTGCAATGTTTTTAATAAGGCTGGCCGTTTCGTAACAACGGAGTGAGATTTATATTGTATGCAAAAAAGGTTTGTGGAGTTATTAATTTTAGCATGAATAAAAAGAAAAAGATAATTGCAAGTATTGTTTTGATTATAATAATAATCGTGATTATTGTTTATCATTACAACTTCAAAAGCGGTACAGTAGGTAGTAGTGCCATAGTTGAGGGTTATGTAAAGCAGGTTTACCCAGAAGAAGGTAAAATATTGATTTGCTATGAGATTAGAAATATATTGAACGAGGAATATATGGGTGACTGCTATATACCCATTGAGAAGGATACGGTTATCTCTGATGGCAGGACGCTTGATTCAATAGAGCAAGGAGAACATATTATTGCTACATATACAGGCACTCTTGCAGAGGTTCATCCCGCAGAGATTGATGGCACGGTGTTAGTAAAATTGGTTAAATAAATGTGAGATACCGTGGCCGATAGGTCACGGTATCTTTGCAGGTGACATCTTTATCCAAGTGTGTCTGCGAGGCTGCTAAATGAAGCATACATGCAGAAAGCTGAAAAAGGAAGCGGCGGTGCAAAGTGCATTGATGTATGAAAAGCAATTGTTATTGCCGGAAGGGAAGGTAGAAGAGACTATGCCCCTCCAGGCTCGAAATGGGGAATTTGACTATGCAATGGGGGTAAAAAAGGGTGAAAAATTTAATAAAGGCGGAATGGTTTAGTTAAATAGTAGGATATTAGGAGGGAATTAAATGAGTTTAATTAAGAAAAGTGTCAAATGTATAGTAATTTTGTTTATAACGATATGTTTATTAGCAAATAATGCAGGGGCAAAAGAAATAAAAGTGATATCATTTCCCAAAAAGATGGAAGTTGGACAAAAAAAGACAGTTAAAGCAAACCGGGTTGTAAAATGGTCATCCTTAAATAAAAATATTGTAATTAAAACAAAGAAGGAAGCGAAAAAGGTTACTATTATTGCAAAAAGGAAGGGCGTTGGGGTTCTGATTGCAAAAAAGGGTCAGGAGAAGGTGACATTAAAAATTAAGATTAGAGAAAAGGCGGCATCTCAGGAGACTGCAGAAGAAAAAGGAGTTAGTTGGGAAGATGCAATGCGAAATGGCGGAAAAGTATATATCATTGCTTTATCTGAAAACATAGTAAAATTTTCTACAGTGAAAGAAGGAAGTTTTAGCAAATATTTAACCTTGGATGATACCATTGAAATTATAAAGGATGGGCAGACAGTTTCTAAAGAGTCTTTGCAGGTGGGGCAGTGTGTAAAGGTAGATTATGAATACCATGAGGATATGGTTGGAGGAAAGTTATGGGGATGTAAGTCAATTACAATTTTAGAATGAAATAGGAAATACGTTTAGCACAAAAATAATGCGTTAAGCACATTTTGCTTGCGGATTATTGTTATCTGTGGCTCTCTTAGATTAGAGAGCTGCATTTTTGGGTTACCAAATAGTGCAAAGGAAAACAAATAAAAATACTAAAGAAGGGAAGGTAGAAGAGATTATACCTCGCCAGTCTCGCAATGAGGAATTTGATCATGTAATGGAAAATGGAAGATAAAAAGATGGTTCGTATTGGGAAAAGCGGTAAGGGGAAAATTTCTTTCTATTTTCGTTTCTATTCTATTTGGATTGCCTGTTTACATTTTGTCAATTTTTGTTTCAGAAATTTTAGGTGCCTATTAGAAATAACAATATTCATAGTACTTTGGAATTTAACCACTTATATCAAATGCTATATACCATTTCAATATAAAAAAGGGTCGAAACCTATCTGGGGTATTGAAATTACTATTTCAACTGTTATATTCTCCTGCATATATGGTCTAGCAGCAATGTCATGATGCAGGGGTTGAAAGTAGAAATTAATAATACTTTTATGGGTTTAGTGCCTTAAATATTTCAAATCTCGTAGTTTGTGATGAATTTTAAGAATAATAGATGGTATATACGGCTCTTAGATGTACGTATAAACCAGATCCATGCAGCTTAAAAAATGGAAATTGGCTTCTATCATCATGGAATCCATACGGCGTACCCGGTCATTTATGTCCATGATTTTTGCGATGCCCCTGGACAGGTCTTTCACACAGTCATGGTATAAATCAATATCATGGGTATTTTCATATCCATAGCAGCGCTTACGGAAGCGGCTCAAGGATTTGTCAGAAAGGGGCTGCTGTTGTATGGAGGGCATACTTTGAGATGGTATAATAAAGCTGTAACACTTACACAGGGATAAATGATATAATTTAAATGAAAGTGAAGGTGAGCAAGAATGGCAAACACTAACAAGCGTTATGAGCCTGAATTCAAAAAACAGATGGTTCGTTTAGCCTTAGAAGAAAGCAGAATCATCGCAAGCGTCAATAAGGAGTATAACTTAGGAGAAGGAACTGTTCGAGGCTGGAGCAGACAGTATGAAGAAGAATGCGAGATGAATCCAGAGACAAATGAAAAGGGAGAGCTTTATGGAGAAAGCCGCCGACTCCGCAAAAATAGGAAGCTGTCAGACTGCCATATAAAAACCATATGGCGGACCGGGGTTATTTTGCCAATTTGTGGTGCGGCTGCGATATTTTTAATAAGGCTGGCTGTTTCGTAGCGATGGATATTAGGTGTTGAGTAATAATAACTGGGCAATACAGTTTTTGGAATCAATATTGTGGATGGAATAGAGTTTTCTTACATAAATTCTTTAGATGATTCTTTAAAAATTTATCCATTTGAGAATGGAATTGTGTGTGCATTTGTGGTAAGATGATGACATTAAAAAATTCAACAATTGGAGATTTTATGGAGGGAGATCGATTGAAAACCATTCTATGGCTGCGAAAAACGCGCCTAAAGAATGCTTGCAGTTTCAATCTTGGAAAAATACATTTTTCACAACTCTTGCGTAGCAAGAGTTTGGCAATTTGTGTCTGCGCACACTTGCCACAAATTTGTTATGCACAAAGAACGTGTGCAGAAATGAGGAGTATTATGGAAAAATCTATTCAAATGTATAATAAAAAACTGGACAACTATTATGATTCTAATGGAAAGTTAATACAATATCCATCTAAAAGACCAATGAGGATTATTGTTCTTATAAAAATTGCAGAACAAATGGACGCAAATAGGAAATATACAGAAAAGGAGATGAATGAAATTATTAGGTCACATATTGCATTTACTGATATAGAGTTAATTCGCAGGGAGATGTATCAATATAAATTGATTGGAAGGCTTCGGGATGGTTCAGAATATTGGGTAGAAAATAATTGGAGAAATGTATATGCAGAATATATCAGAGAAGATTAGGCAAGCTTGCCTGCACATCCTCACTTTGCCTTCGCGGGAATAAAAGTCGGTAAGACATTTCAAGGAGATGGAAGGAGGTCAAAGCCAGGTGTGTAAAAAAATGGAAGAAAGAATTGACAGGGAAAAGGAGAAAGAAAGGATAGGGAAGATATATGGCAAGGACTGTGGCGGTTGGGGTACAGGATTTTGGCACAATGATTTCTAAGAATTATTTTTATATAGATAAAACTGATTTTATAAGGGAATGGTGGGAAAATGGGGATGCAGTGACGCTGATTACCCGTCCAAGGCGTTTTGGGAAGACTCTTAATATGAGTATGCTGGGGTATTTCTTTTCGCTTGATTATGAAGGGCAGGGGCATCTGTTTGAAGGGACAAAGATATGGGAAAGGGAGGGGTACCGCAGTCTGCAGGGGACATTGCCTGTAATCAGTTTAAGCTTTGCTAATGTGAAAGAGACTACATTTGAAAATGCGAAGATAAGGATTAACCAGATTATTACTGATCTATATAATAAAAGGGAGTATCTGCAAAATGGCGGTGTACTTACAAAGCGGGATATACAGTATTTTGACCGGGTTTCTGATGACATGGCAGAAACTGATGCAGTGGTAGCATTGCAGAAGCTCTGTGATTTTATGCAGCGGTACTATAAAAAGAGGGTGGTTATCCTTTTAGATGAATATGATACGCCGATGCAGGAAGCATATGTAAATGGGTTCTGGGATGAAATGGTTTCTTTTATGAGGAACTTATTTAATTCCACGTTTAAAACAAACCCATACCTGGACAGGGCGATTATGACAGGGATTACCAGGATTAGTAAAGAGAGTATTTTTTCTGATTTAAATAATCTGGATGTGGTAACAACGACTTCTGATAAATATGCAGATGCATTTGGTTTTACGCAAGAGGAGGTGTCGGCTGCTCTGCGTGAATTTGGGCTGTCAGATAAGGAAGGATGTGTCAGGGACTGGTATGATGGTTTTATATTTGGAAAAAAAACAGATATTTATAACCCATGGTCGATTATTAAATTCCTTGAGGAAGGAAAACTGAAAACTTATTGGGCAAATACGAGCAGTAACAGTCTTGCCGGGAAGCTGATACGGGAAGGCAGCAAGGATATCAAGGTTACGATGGAAGATTTGATGGATGGTGGTATTCTTTATACAAGGATTGATGAGCAGATTGTATTCAGCCAGCTTGACCATAATGAGTACGCAATCTGGAGCCTGCTGCTTGCAAGTGGCTATTTAAGGGTGGAAAATTATGCGTTAGAAGAAGGGATTGAGGAATACGGCTTAAAACTTACCAATAAAGAAGTCAGAGTAATGTTTAAAAATATGATTGAGGGCTGGTTTAAGAACTATTCTCCGGCATACAATGATTTTATTCAGGCGTTGTTACAGAGAGATATTGAAGCAATGAATTACTATATGAATAAGGTTGCACTGGCAACATTCAGTAATTTTGATGTTGGCGGTAAAACATCCGAGGGCACAGAACCGGAACGTTTCTATCATGGGTTTGTGCTTGGCCTGATGGTGGACTTGTCAGACAGATATACAATCACATCAAATCGTGAAAGTGGCTTTGGGCGTTATGATGTAATGCTTGAGCCGCTGACGGGGAATGAAAAGGATGATGCTATTGTTATAGAGTTTAAGGTACATCGTCCGCAAAGAGAGAAGAATCTGGAAGAAACTGTGGGGGCGGCGCTGCTGCAGATTGAGGAAAAGAACTATGCGGCATCCCTGGAAGCGAAAGGAATACCTGTCTGCCGCATTCGAAAATATGGCTTTGCCTTTAAGGGGAAAAAGGTATTGATTGGCTCATAAAAAATAAGCATCCTGCACTTTTGGTGGCAGAGGATGCTTATTTTTTTGTCCTATTCCCGGTAATGGGCAAATACACGTTCCGTAATCAGCACAGATAATACCGCGTTCAGGGAAAATCCAATCAGCAGCCAATAGGTAAGTGTAAAATATAAAGCGCCAGGTGCGAGCCAGGTTATTGCCAGCGGAAGGACGGTAACAGCAGACAGGACTAAGGTGTATGGAAGCCATGCCAATGCTGTGATTATGCTGTTGCGGATAATCTTAAAGGGGCTGTTTACAAAACTTGCCTGTAATGGAAAGGCATAAATTATGGAAAACAGGTACCAGATAATGACCAGGAAATATCCGGTAAGAACGAAAAGGTTGTTCATATGTGCAGCAAAGTAACCGGAAAACAGATAAAGCACAGGCATTAATAACAGGAAGAAAAGCCAGATAACAGTGGCGTTCTTAAAGTTTTCCTTCCATGCAGCCATGTAGTTTCTGGTGATATAGGATTCTTTGTCATACATCCGTTTTTTGCAGGCGGTGTATAATGCGCAAAAGGATGTTCCGATTGTAATGACAGGGATGCAGGTAATGATAAAGAGGAGATTCAGTACGATGAAGTCTCCGATTTTGGACATAACATTGAAAAATTTGTTGTCAGGGTTGAAGTTCATAGGCATCTCCTTTTCTCAGCTGCCGGCAGTATGCATTTTTTGCCTTGCATCAGGCATCACATGCTGCTGGCAGTTCTATATTTGTTCATAATCATTGAAATCTCTATAAATAAGAATAACACAAAATGTATAGAAAAGGAATAAGGAAATTAAAATTAATTAATATTTAAACTTAGGCGAATATATGAAAAAATACTTAAAAAATAATTAATTAGGAAAAGCATCTATAAATTTACAATCAAATTGTGTAAAATGTACAAAAAGCAATAGAAAAAATGATGGAAATATAGAAAAAAATAAAAAACGATATTAAATATTGACTTATTTTAACTTTAGAAGTATACTTAAAACAACTTAAAGAAAGTTAACAAACAAACCTAAAAGGAGGAGAACATTATGAGAAAAAACGCAAAACGTTTACTCGCATTAGCTCTTACAGGTGCAATGACATTGTCGTTTGCAGGCTGTGGCTCAAAAGATGAGGGGGAAGGTAAGAAGAAGGATGACGGGGAATTTTCTCTCACGCTGGATCAGATTAAGCTCGGTGAGGATTACACTGATGTAAAAGCTGATTTGAAATTCCTGACACACAAGACAGATGTTATTGATACAAAGTTTAAGGAATATATCACAGAATTCCAGAAATTGTATCCAAACATCAATATTGAGTATGAAGGGATAACAGACTATGCGAACGATATCACAACACGTCTTTCCACAGGCGATTGGGGCGATATCTGCATGATTCCTACTACGGTTGACAAAGATGACCTCGGAACGTATTTCGTGAAGCTGGGAGATCAGGAGAAATTGGGCGAAACTTATGTAAAAGACTGGTTAAACAACTTTACATACCAGGGGAGCACCTATGGTGTGCCTTCCATGGTAAATGCACAGGGTATTGTGTATAACAAGAGAGTATTTGAAGAATCTGGCGTAAAAGAAGTTCCAAAGACTCCGGATGATTTCTTGGCAGCTTTAAAGAAGATTAAAGATAATAAGAAGGTAACTGCCCCTCTGTATACAAACTTTGCGGCAGACTGGACGATGAATGCATGGGATGCATATATCAGTGCATCAACAGGTGACCCTGACTTTATGAATTCTGGGCTGACAAAGGGCAAAGAGCCATTTACGGACAGGAAGGATGGTACAGGCCCATTTGCAGTATACAATCTTCTATATGAAGCAGTTAAGCAGGGGCTGACTGAGGAAGACCCTACAACTACTGACTGGGAAGGCAGCAAGCCTATGATTAACAAGGGCGAGATTGGATGTATGGTTCTTGGCTCTTGGGCATTTGTACAGATGAGGGATGCTGGTGACAATGGTGATGATATTGCATATATGCCGTTCCCGATTTCAGTAAATGGAAAACAGTATGCATCTGTAGGGCCTGACTACAATTATGGAATTAATGTAAATAGCTCTAAAGACCAGAAGATTGCTGCTATGTGCTATGTTAAGTGGCTTGTAGAAGAATCAGGCTTTGCAGGCGGTGAAGGCGGACTTTCTGTAGTACAGGGAGATGCTCTTCCAGATGCGCTTTCAAGCTTTGGCGATGTTGAACTTCTTGTAGATAACCCAGCTCCAGAAGGCGAAGAGAATCTGTTTAACGATATTAACAATGATTCTGAGCTTGGAATCAACGTTTCAGGCGCTATTCCAAAAGCAACGCTTGAAGCTGCTACACAGGGAAGCCAGAATATGGAAGAACTGTCAAAGGAATGGAATGAAAAGTGGACAACCGCACAGAAAAATAATGGTGTAGAGTAAGACGGCATCCGTTTATGAACAGAAGAATGCATGAATGTTTATGAATCATGTATGGGGTATTCCCTGATTTCGGCAAGGCATGGAATCAGGGAATATGTTTTAAAGGGCTGCTGTTTATGGGGGTATCGGAAAAGGGCGGCAAAGCCGCCGCAGAAAACAGCGCCTGACAAGAAAGGAGGCAGCAGATGCGGAATTTTATTAAGTGGATTACGTCTGCAAAGGTAAATAAAGTACTTTGTATCATTACATTTATGTTCGTGCCATTAGCGCTTTTAACAGTATTTACTTATATACCATTTGGAAAAATGATTGGCTTCAGTTTTTATGATATGAAGTACATAGGGGACAGAGAATTTGTAGGCCTGAAAAATTATGCAGAAGTATTTAGCAGGGATGACTGCTTTAAGGCGCTGAAACTCAGCCTTTACTATATTGCGGCTTCATTTGTGCAGCTTGGCCTGGCGCTTTACTTTGCAACGCTGTTAAGCTTTAAGACAAAGGGCGGCGGAATATTTAAAGGGCTTATGTTCTTCCCTTATTTAGTATGTGGTATTGCAGTTGGTTTTATTTTTAAGTTCTTCTATACCAGAGGGTTCGTGCTTGATACCGTACTGCAGTGGTGTGGATTTAATCTTGACAACCTGCCATACTGGCTGAAGGATACAAGCATTAACAACATTTCAGTAGCTGCGACTTCTGTCTGGCGGTATATGGGGCAGAATATGGTGCTCTTTATCGGCGCAATTATGTCGGTTGATGCTGAAATGTATGAGGCGGCGGCAATTGACGGCGCTGGCGGATGGCAGAAATTCCGTTATATTATTTTCCCAAGTATCAGCACGATTATTGTGCTGAACCTGATTCTTGCAATTACAGGCTCTTTAAGCGTATTCGAGCCGCCATATGTTATTACAGGCGGTAATTTTGGAACAGGCACTTACTTTGTAATTATGGATAAGTTAGCGCATGCAAGCCAGAAGGTAGGTTTGGCTTCCGCCATGGCGATTGTGCTGCTGGTAATTATCCTGATTGCTACCTTGCTGCAGAAACTGTTCTTCCGTTACTTTATCGGTGAAGGGGAACATGAGGCAATCCGTGCCGTCCGTAAGAGGAAAAAGAGAGAGGCGCTGGCGGCAGCAGGGAACGGAGGTGTACAGTCATGAATAAAGCAAAAATGAAAAAGCTTTTGTGGGCGATTGTAAAATATGCAACTTTGGTGTTTGGTTCATTTGTGTCAGTGCTTCCGGTTGTGGTTTGTGTGATTACAGCGTTTAAGTCGCCGGAAGAATATGCTGAAACAAATGTTATGACGCTTCCAAAAAGCTGGACATATTTTGAAAACTTTGTCCAGGCATGGAAACAGGCAAATATGGCTTTGGCATTCCGCAACTCCATTATTATCCTGATTTGCGTATTGTTTTTCTCCATTTTGACAGGTTCTATGCTGGCCTATGTACTGAACCGCTTTAAATTTCCAGGCAACGGGTTAATCAGGAATCTTTTCCTGTTTGCTTCCCTGCTTCCTGGTATTGCGATGCAGGTGTCTGTATACCAGATTATGTATTCCCTGGGATGGATTAACAGTTTGTTTGGCTATATTGTCCTGATGTGCGGAACGGATGTTATCTCGATTTATATCTTTATACAGTTTTTTGAAAATATATCTGTTTCCCTGGATGAAGCGGCAATTATGGATGGATGTACTTACTTTGGGGTATTTTTCAGGATTTTATTACCGCTTTTAAAGCCGGCGATTATAACAGTTATGATTTTAAAAGGCGTGGGCGTTTATAACGAGTATTATATGGCGAATTTGTATCTGCAAAATAAGAACTCATTTGTTACAGTTGCAACGTCATTGTTCAAATTTACAGGGCCTTTGGGCAACCAGTATAACTACATCTGCGCAGGCGTTATTTTAACAATGCTTCCAGCATTAATTGTATTTATTCTCTGCCAGAAACAGATTTACGGTGGATTGGCGCAGGGCGCTGTAAAGGGTTAATATCATTGGCTGCGGCCGGGCGGATATGGAATCTGCCGCCTGTGCTGCAGCACCAGAAAATGTAAGAAGGAGGATGAGAAATGAGTGATGTTAAGATTATAGGAAGCAATGTTCCTAATGTGCCATGGCAGGATAGGCCTGCTGACAGTAAGGAGTGGATGCCAGTATGGCGTTACAGTGATAATCCGATTATCGGGCGCAACCCTGTGGATGGGGTTGCCAGGATTTTTAACAGCGCAGTAATGCCTTACGGGGATGAATTTATCGGTGTATTCCGTGGGGAACAGATTAATGGGATTCCTTATATTTATCTTGGGAAAAGCAAAGATGCAATCCATTGGGAATTTGATAAGGAAAAGATTCCGTTTAAGGATGAAAACGGAAAGGATTTCATGCCGGTATATGCGTATGACCCGCGTCTTGTAAAGGTAGAAGATACCTATTATATCATTTGGTGCCAGGACTTTTATGGAGCTTCTATCGGTATGGCAAAGACAACGGATTTTAAGACATTTACAAGGATCGAAAACCCATTTCTGCCATTTAACAGGAATGCCGTATTGTTCCCAAGGAAAATCAATGGAAGCTTTATGATGCTTTCCCGTCCAAGCGACAGCGGCCATACGCCTTTTGGAGATATCTTTATTTCAGAAAGCAAAGATATGGTTTACTGGGGAAAACACCGCCATGTAATGGGCAAGAGCAGTGAATGGTGGGAGGCTGTAAAGATTGGTGGCGGTGCAGCACCAATTGAGACGACAGAAGGCTGGCTTTTGTTCTACCATGGGGTAACGGGGACATGCAACGGTTATGTATACAGCATTGGAGGGGCAATTCTTGATATTGACAATCCTTCTGTTGTAAAATACCGTTGTGAAAATTTCCTTCTTACACCGGAAGAGTGGTATGAAGAGCGCGGTTTTGTCCCGAATGTCACGTTCCCTTGTGCGACGATCCATGATGCAGAAAGCGGTAAAATAGCGATTTATTATGGAGCTGCTGACAGTTATGTAGGCCTTGCATTCACAAAGGTAGATGAAGTAGTTGCCTATATTAAAGAGCATAGCCATGTGACAGAAAGTGATACAGAGCTGGGTATCCGTTAGCAGAAAGCTTAATCCGGCATGGATGCTGGTGCAGCGGGACCGATTAGAAAATGGGTTTTGCTGCACCGGCTAGGCGGTATGGAGGATGAATATGGAGGAACTTGTAAAAGAAATCAGGCAGCATTTGGAAGGACAGCTCATCCCATTCTGGGAAGGGCTTCAGGATAAGGAATATGGCGGATATTACGGCTATATGGGTTATGGGCTGGAGATTGACAAAAAAGCAGTCAAAGGCTGCATTTTAAACAGCCGCATCCTGTGGTTCTTTTCAAATGCTTATTTAACTTTAAGGGAGAACAGGCTGCTTGAGGATGCGAAACATGCTTATCAGTTTATGAAGGATTACTGTATTGATAAAGAACATGGCGGTATCTTCTGGTCCTTGACATATGACGGGAAAATAGAGGATGGCACGAAGCATACTTATAACCAGGCATTTGCAGTCTATGCGCTTTCTACCTATTATGCGGCTTCCGGTGATAAGGAGGCGCTTTCTCTGGCAGAGGAGCTGTACGGCATCATTGAAGAACGGTGTACGGATGAATATGGTTATCTTGAAGCTTTTGACAGGGAGTTTTGCCCGGTAGAAAATGATAAGCTTTCTGAAAATGGGGTGATTGCGGAAAAGACAATGAATACCCTTCTCCATGTTTTTGAAGCTTATACAGAACTGTACCGGGTGGCTCAAAAAGAAGAAGTCGCAGGCAGGCTCCGTTTTATGCTGGATTTAATGGCGGATAAGATATATAACGCAGAACGGGGCAGGCAGGAGGTTTTCTTTGACCGTACCTGGAATACCCTGATTGATTTGTATTCTTATGGGCATGATATCGAGACAGCATGGCTTGTGGACAGGGGGCTTGAAATTTTAGGCGATGACGCCTATACGATGAAGCTTTCTCCGATTACAAGGGAAATCACCCGGAATATCTATGACAGGGCGTATAAAAACCATTCTTTGTTAAATGAGGCGGAAAATGGCGTGGATGACACCACAAGGATCTGGTGGGTACAGGCAGAGGCTGTCGTAGGTTTTGTAAACGGATATCAGAAGAATAATAACTGCAGGGAGTACCTGGAGGCAGCAGAGGATATTTGGATCTACATTAAAGAGTATCTGCTTGATAAGCGGAATGGCTCAGAGTGGTACTGGGCAGTTGATGCAGATGGGAAGCCTTTGGAAAAGCCAATTGTCGAGCCTTGGAAATGCCCATACCACAACGGAAGGATGTGCATGGAAGTGATTAGGAGGTTAGCGATATGATCCACACCCGTTATTATGCTGAAAAAGCAAAGCAGGATAAATTGATTGAAAAAAAGAACCAGAAGAGTGATTTTTATAATGGGATTTTTGACCGGTATGTAAATCCGGTACTGACAAGGGAACATGCACCGATTCACTGGAGATATGATTTGGATGCAGATACAAACCCGTATTTTATGGAGCGTCTTGGTGTGAATGCAGTAATGAATTCCGGCGCTGTCTATCTGGATGGGAAATACTATCTGGTAGCAAGGGTGGAGGGCAATGACCGTAAATCTTTCTTTGCAGTAGCTGAGAGCGAGAGCGGCATAGATGGTTTCCGTTTTTGGGATTATCCGGTAAAACTCCCGGACACCTGCCCGGAGGAGACAAATGTTTATGACATGCGCCTGACAAAGCATGAAGACGGCTGGATTTACGGTGTATTCTGTTCTGAAAGCAAGGATAAAGAAAGCAGTGACCTTTCTGCAGCAGTGGCAGCAGCAGGGATTGTCAGGACAAAAGATTTAAAAACCTGGGAACGCCTTGATAACCTTAAAACTTTGCAGTCCCCACAGCAGAGAAATGTCGCGCTGCACCCGGAATTTGTCAATGGGAAATATGCTTTTTATACCAGACCGATGGATGGCTTTATTGAGACAGGAAGCGGCGGTGGAATTGGTTTTGGGCTTTGTGATGATATTACCCATGCAGTGATTGATGAAGAAAAAATTATCAGTAAAAGAATCTATCATACTTTGACAGAAGCCAAGAACGGAGCAGGGGCTGTTCCAATGAAAGGGAAAAAGTGCTGGATTAATATCGCCCACGGTGTGAGGAATACGGCAGATGGGCTCCGCTATGTCTTGTATGTATTTGGAACGGATTTGAACGACCCTTCCAACGTGATTGCAGAGCCTTCCGGTGTGTTTTTAGTGCCGCTTGGATGGGAACGTGTCGGTGATGTTTCCAATGTTGTGTTTACGAATGGTGCAATTGCCAGGGAAAATGGTGACGTCTATATTTACTATGCTTCTTCGGATACAAGGATGCATGTGGCGACTACGACAATTGATAAATTAGAAGATTATCTGTTTAATACACCGAAAGACCCATTACGTTCTGTAGATTGTGTAAAACAGAGATGTGAACTGGTTGAAAAAAACCTTGCTTTATTAAAGTAGCCGGTAGAAAAGAGGATGGGTAAATGAAAGCTGCATTAAATAGCAAAGAATTTGTTTATACCGGAAGGATTGATATGGCTGACCCGGAAAGGCCGGAATTTGTTTTCCCGGCTTCCTCTTTAAGCTTTCGTTTTTATGGAAAGAAGGCGGTTCTGGCGCTGGAAAACAGGATTGCCTGCTGGGACAGCTATCTTGGGGCATTTGTAGATGGCGTCCAGAAAAAATGGAAGCTGAATGCGGAAGGGAAAACGGAAGTTACCCTTCTGCAGGAAGAGGAAGACAGGGAACATGAAATCCTGGTGTTTAAAAGACAGGACAGCTGCCATGAGATGACGTTTTGTTCCCTGGAGCTTTCCGAGGGAAGCCGCCTTTTGGAGCCGGCAAAAAGGCCGGAAAGAAGGATTGAGGTATATGGGGATTCTGTATCGGCCGGAGAGGTGTCAGAAGCGGTTGAGTATGCCGGAAAAGAGGACCCTGAGCATAATGGGGAATATTCCAATAGCTGGTATTCTTATGCATGGATTACTGCAAGGAAGTTAGGCGCAGAACTTCATGATATTGCCCAGGGTGGAATCCCTCTGCTGAATGGAAATGGATGGGTAGCGCCCCCAGCGTACACAGGGATGGAATTTATGTGGGATAAGGTACATTACCATCCACAGCTTGAAAAGGTTACAGAATGGGATTTTTCTAAATATACCCCGCATCTGGTAATTGTGGCTGTTGGGCAGAATGACAGCAACCCGGAGGATTATATGAAGAATAATCCAGGAGGGGAGCGTGCCGCTTACTGGAAGTACAGGTATCAGAAGTTTGTGGGGCAAATCAGGGAGAAATACCCTAAAGCATTGATCCTGCTTACGACAACTATTTTAGAGCATGATGAGGGCTGGGATAAGGCGGTTGACGAGGTGTGCCGGAACTTAAAGGATGAAAGGGTGATCCATTTCCTCTATTCAGAAAATGGAAAAGGGACGCCGGGGCATATCAGGATTCCAGAAGCTGAGAAAATGGCGGAGGAACTGGCTGCTTTTATTAATGGCCTTACGATTCCTGTATGGGAGGATTGAGCATGGAAAAACAGCAGGAAAGGAAACTGTTGGCCTGCATGGAGCGGGCAGAAAATGGGGAAGAACTGACAGTTGGTTTTTTGGGAGGTTCTATTACGCAGGGAAGCCTAGCTTCTTCTGATACAAAGCCTTATGCATATCTGGTATATCAGTGGTGGTGCGATGCTTTCCCGAAGGCGCAGTTTCACTATGTCAATGGAGGGATTGGCGGGACGAATTCCCATTTTGGTGTATCAAGGGCAGTTGAGGATGTCCTGATGTACCAGCCGGATGTGGTTTTTGTAGATTTTAGCGTAAATGATGAGCCAGAGGAGTTTTTTAAGGAAACTTTTGAAGGGCTGCTTTGCAGGCTGCTAAGCTGGAAAAACAGCCTTCCGGTTATTGTCTTGAATAATGTCTATTATGATTCAGGGAAAAATGCGCAGAAGTATCACAATGAAGTGGCCAGACATTATGGCGTGCCATATGTCAGCATACTTGATACGGTATACCAGAGGATGAAAGCAGGGGAATATACCCGTGAAGAGCTGACGCCTGACGGGCTTCATCCAAATGACAAAGGCCATGCATTGGTGGCGGCAGAGCTTATCCAGTATCTGGAACAGGTGAAGCAGAAACTGAGGGATGTAGGTTCAGGAAGCCTGTTGGAAAAGGGAGGGGAAAACCTTCCTGCTCCTTTAACAGAGAATGCATATCAGATGGCAAAGCGTCTTACGATTAGGAACTGCTGTCCTGAATTAGAAGGATTCCAGGCAGATGCCAGAGAGAAAATGGGGCATTTGGATTTCTTTAAAAATGGGTGGATTGGGAAAAAAGAAGGCGATAAAATTTCTTTTGAGGCAGAATGTTCCTGCATAGCGGTGCAGTACCGCAAAACAATCCAAAAGCCATCACCAGTCGCAAAGCTTATCCTGGATGGCGACATGGAACATGCTGTAACGCTGGATGGGAACTTTGAGGAAGATTGGGGCGACTGCCTATATCTTGAAACAGTGCTGCATCATGGGGAATTTAAGAAGCACTGCGTTGAAATTGAGATAGTCCAGACAGATAAGGAAGATAAAGTACCATTTTATTTGTTATCGTTGATTGTAGCATAAAAAATTACATAAATAAGGAGGATTTTTATGAGGAAAAGAGGTTTAAAGTGGCTTGCTGTATGCATGGCGCTGGCGGTTACAGTTTCCAGTGCCGGGGTAGGAGGATTTACCGGTACTTTGCAGGTATCTGCGAAGCAGGTTTCCAAATTATCCAAAAAGGCTGCAGAAAGCCCGAAGTTTGAAAATCAGACCAGTAATGAAGTGGCTTTTGGGGCTGCTGAGGACTGGGAAAGCAGCAACAGCGTTATCCAAGTTTCTTTTGCAGGAGATGGCAAAGAAATTGCTGCCGGTTCAAAGCTTTGCTTTACGATGACAATAAGCGAAGCTGCTTATAACTCAATGAAGGCAGAGGACTATATTAAACTGGAAGCTGGCTTTTTCCAGGAAGAAAATAACTGGGACAGCATGGTAAAACTTGGATGGCCTATGTATAAGCCGGAGAACTTTACCAAAAATGAAGATGGCACATACAGCACAAAGGTAGAGATGGCATTTGAAAGTGCCTGCAAAGTATTCCATTCTCTTCTGCTTCGTGGCGTGGGAACAGGTTTTGCAGGGACAGTGACATTTTCGGAGATATCACTGCAAAAGGAAGGAACGGCAGGGGATGTCTTGAAATTTGATGACCAGACCAGCAATGAAATTACTTTTGGTGTTGCGGAAGACTGGGATAGTCCATTGGGAGTTACATTTGCAGGGGATGGTAAAGCGATTGCAGCCGGTTCTAAATTGTGCTTTACCATGACAATTAGCGAAGCTGCTTACAATACTATGAAAGAAGCAGATTATATCAAGCTGGAAGCAGATTTCTTCCAAGAGGAAAATAACTGGGACAGCCTTGTGAAGCTTGGATGGCCGATGTTTGGACCTGCGAATTTTACAAAGAATGAAGATGGTACATATAGCACAGTTGTAGAGATGAAGTTTGACAGTGCATGCAATGTCTTCCAGTCACTTCAAATCCGCGGTGTAGGAACAGGTTTTGCCGGTGCTGTGGCATTTTCAGGTGTATCACTGGAAAGGGCAGAACAGGTGGAGCAGTTTGTTGATATTACAGAAAAGGTAAAAGAGAAAGCAGATGCTGCAGATTTATCTGGTATGGCATCCAGCGTAAAACTGGTGGATGCAGAAGCAACAGACAGCACAAAATCACTGGCGGCCTATCTGAAGGGGCTGCAAAAGAGCGGCCAGGTATTGTTTGGGCATCAGAATTCCACCTTTAAGTCAGTTAGTTCTGATGGCAAAGATCTAGCGATTAAGGATATTGTTTCTGATATAAAGGATATTACAGGCTCAGAAGCAGGGTTATTTGGCATAGATACGTTGGCACTTGCAGGCTGTGAAATTGGCAAGTCTACCAGACAGGAAGCATTGGACGCCTCTATTGAAGCTTCTATGAAGGCATATAACGGCGGTTCTATTATTTCCCTGTCCTGCCATATGCCAAACTTTACAAACAGTAAAATTACAGCAACAGGTGATGTAAAATACCCATTTGATTTTACCAAGTGTGATTTTACTGAGTCAAAGGATTTAACGCCTTGTGCAGATTACATTTTAGAGGGCGGTGAATATAATCCACAGTTTAATGCATATCTGGATATTATTGCAGATTATGCATTGGCACTGCAGAAGGAGAATATCCCGGTACTGTTCCGTCCGTTCCATGAAAACAGCGGCGGCTGGTTCTGGTGGGGTTCTTCTACAAGCGTAGAGTCATATCAGGCAATGTGGCGTTACATGGTTCACTATCTGGAGGACAAGGGTGTACATAATTTCTTATATGTATATTCACCAAATGGACCGATATCTAGTGAAGCAGAATATCTGGAGCGTTTCCCGGGGGATGCTTATGTAGATGTTTTGGGATTTGATTATTATGATGATTATTCAGATGCAAATGTATATACAGGCGATACCTTCTTTTCTGCCCTTGCATCAAGCTGTGATGTAGTAGCAAGCCTTGCAGAAAAAAAGGATAAAATCCCTGCAATTGCAGAAGCAGGAATCCGTATTACTGGCGCTGGGAAAGATAGCCTGATGGTATCAGGAAACCCAGTAAAAGGAAAAGACTGGTATAACAAAGTTGTAAATACTGCATCTGCACATAAGATTCCATATTTCCTGCTGTGGGCAAACTTTGGTGAGGGCAATTTCTTCGTGCCATATAAGGTTTCTGATACACAGGGGCAGGAACTGATTAATGAGTTTATTAGCGCATATAACAATGAGAAATCTATATTCGGCAGCGGCACGAACTTCTATGCAGCAGGCGATAGTGCGGCAGCAGACAGTGCAGCCGGAAAAGCAGGAAATGTTACTTTAACCGGTTACAGCACAGAAGTGAATGGATATATGATTTCACCGAAAAATTATGAAGTAATCAAAGAACCGCGTGATTTTAAGGCATATGTTAAAAATGCAGAAAAGGTAGAGTTCCAGGTAAAGGCAAAAGAAGACGCCGAAGCAGTTGCTGTGCCAACCCAGAAAGAGGGGAATATCTATACGGCAAATCTGACAAAGGAATTGTTAGAGAAAGTAGGCAAGACAAGTACCGGGATTGTGACACTTGTGGCAGACGGGAAGGAACTGGGCAGCGCTAAGTTCATTAACTTCAATAAGGATGTTGACGTCTTGGAAAAAGGGATGTTTGACAACTTTGAATACTATTATGGAAATGATGCGCTTTTGCAGAGCAAGTATGGCGCGCACAATTCTGCTGCAAACTGCAATTCTTCTTTCTCCCTGAACAGTGCAGAGAAAGTGGAAGGTGATTACAGCGGAGCCTTTAATTACACACTTTCCTATAAAGGTTCTGAAGTATGGACTGGCGGACTTGGACGTGTATTTGATGCAGATAAGACAGACCTTTCTGAATTTAACGCTGTTTCTATGTGGGTAAAACCGGACGGCAATGGACAGAAGCTGGTTGCACAGATTAATGATGACTATGAAGCATATCTGACAGAGTTTGTGAAAGGGACAAAGGCACAGTATGTAACGATTCCATTTACCAGCTTTATTAAGAAGGGTGATACAGTTTCTGTAGATCCGAAAAACATTACAAACTTTAAATTCTGGTGTAATTCTGTCCCAGAAAATTATACAGGGCAGAAGGATGCAGACGGGAATTATACAGTGTCCGGCACAATCCTGTTTGATGATATCCGTGCAGTAAAAATCAGCGATACAGATTTGGCAAAAGTAGATGCGAATGGTTTAATTATTACAGATACGGCATTGACAGGTTCAGGGGAGCAGCCTCCTGTTGTAACACCAGAACCAGGAAAGGTGAAGGCACCAAAGAAAGTCAGCCTGACCAGTGCAAAACAGAAATCTAAGTCTTCTAAGAAAGTAGTTTTGAAGTGGAAAAAGGTGAAAGAGGCTACAGGTTATAAAGTTTATATGAAGACTGGAAAGAATGGGAAGTATAAACTGGTAAAAACACTGAAAAAGAACAGCAAAGTAAGCTTCACAACAGGTAAATTAAAGAGCAAGAAGACTTATTACTTTAAAGTACGCGCCTATAAGACAGCTTCTGGCAAGACAGTATATGGCAAGTACTCTGCTGTAAAGAAAGTAACAGTAAAATAGGTTAAATTTAATTAAATAAAGGGGATTTTATATGAATGATGTTACAAAATCCCCTATCCTTTTTTTAAAACCTGTTTTAAAGCAGATGGTGTGGGGCGGTTCACGCCTGCATGAAGTTTTTGGGTATGAAACAGATGCAGATAATGTTGGGGAATGCTGGGGGATTGCAGCACATCCAAATGGGGATTCCTCAATTAATTGCGAAAAATTTCATGAGAGGTTTTCAAACCTGACGTTATCTGCTCTTTGGAAAAAAGAGCCAAAGCTTTTTGGGGATTATGACACAGCGCAGTTCCCGCTTCTTATCAAGATAATTGATGCAAAAAGTGATTTGAGTATCCAGGTGCATCCTGATGATGCCTATGCAGCAAGGGAAGAAAATGGTTCCCTTGGGAAAATGGAGTGCTGGTATATTATTGACTGTCCAGAAGATGCAGTCCTTGTAGTCGGGCATAATGCAAAGACAAAAGAAGAACTGGAAGAAATGGTGCAGGAGGGGAAATGGGATGAACTGATTCGGAAAGTGCCGATTAAAAAAGGTGATTTTATCCAGATTGACCCAGGGACAGTCCATGCAATTACAGCCGGGTGCCTGATTTTAGAGACACAGCAGAATAGTGACATTACATACCGCCTTTATGACTATGGCCGCAAGGTAGATGGGAAGCTTAGGGAACTCCATATTAAGCAGAGCCTTGATGTAATACAGGTTCCGGCAAAGTCCGCTAAAGATTCCGTTATGGGGACGCTGGACTTGCCTAAAAACCAGATGAACCAGCTGATTTCGTGCCAGTATTATAATGTTTATAAGCTGGTTGTGTCAGGGAGATGCCTGGTGCCAAACCATGAAAGCTTTCTGAATATGAGCGTTCTGGAAGGAAATGGGCTGATTGATGGTGTATCTATCAGAAAAGGAGACCACTTTATAATACCTGCAAACTATGGCGAAGTCCGTATAGAGGGTGAATTAGTGATCATTGCTTCCACTGCAAATTAAGATTAGAATTGAGATTTGCTTAAAATTGGAATAACAGGAAAAGGATAGGGAAAAAGTGCCGCCCTGTTTTGCTGGTATCTGTGCCGGCAAAGCAGGGCGGTTTGTATTCTTTAACAAATTTTATAATTTGTTTCATGAACGAAATAAAGACATTTTTACTTTACTTTCACTTATACCATATTCGGATGCAATTTTCTTGAATTCGGAATATTATGATTTATGGCAGGTGAGGAAGATGAATATATAGGTTTTTGGAACAAGGAAATGCAATGATACAAAGAAAACAGAACTTTTTTTTCAAGGAATGTGGTATAAGTATCAGTTTATTGGTATAATAGAAAGGGCATGAGTAAAAGTGAATTTATTTCCATTGCACAGGCGATTGGTGTACTTGGGAATAAGATTAGCTGGGATGGAAAAAAGGATGTTTGCTATGGATATAAAAGATTTAATAGGTGAAGCAACTGAATATGACAAAAAGCTTGCGTTGGAAGAAAAGAAACCCAAAAGCTGGTGTAAAAGCGTAAGTGCATTTGCGAATACCTTTGGTGGGGCTTTGATTTTTGGTATTTCTGATGATGGGCATATTGTTGGGCTTGATAATCCTGAAGAAGATGCAGAAAAAATGAGTGAAGCAGTAAAATCAAGATTGGATCCAATTCCGGAATTTAAGCTCAGGTTTCATAAAGCTGATGATAAAAAGGTTTTGATTATACTTGAAGTATATAAAGGGGACGAGACACCATATTATTATTCGGGAGATGGTGTGCTGGAAGCTTTTGTTCGTGTTGGAAATGAAAGTGTAAAGGCAGCTGCAGCTGAATTAAAGCGTCTTGTTCTTAGAGGAAAGAATACAACTTATGATTCACAGAATTCTACTTATAAGGTGGAGAATTTTGCTTTCTCAAAGCTCAAGGAAAGGTATAAGAAATGGACTGGGAATAGCTTTGACGACAAAGACTTGATTTCATTTGGACTGGTAAATGAACAAGGTGAATTAACTAATGCAGGGGCATTACTTGCTGATGAAAGTCCAATTCTTTGTTCAAGATTATTTTGTACAAGATGGAATGGGCTGAACAAAAGTGGTGGTGCAGTTGATGCGTTAGATGATGCAGAGTATTCAGGTAGTATTATTTTTCTGATTGAAAATGGAGAAGCGTTTATCAAACGTAATTGCAAAATGAAATGGCGTAAGACTGCAAATTCAAGAGAGGAGATGCCGGAATATGTAGAACGGAGTTATCACGAGGCGCTTGTAAATGCTTTGGCACACCGCGACTATCTGGTCAATGGCAGTGAAGTCCATATTGACATATATGATGACAGAATGGAAATTTATTCTCCGGGAGGAATGCCCGATGGTTCCATGATTCAGGATAGAGACCCGCTTACGGTACCTTCAACCAGAAGAAATCCGGTACTTGCAGATGTACTTAATAGGCTCGGATATATGGAGCGAAAAGGTAGCGGATTTGGAAAGATTATTAGTGGGTATGAGGTTCAAATCAATTATAATGAAAACAAAAGACCGTCATTCCGTTCAGACAGATATCAGTTTACTGCTGTGATGTCAAACCTGAATTATAATGTCCCCCAAGATGTCCCCCAAGGTGTCCCCCAAGGTGTCCCTCAAGACAAATTGGATGCTCGGATTATGGACTTGATTTGTAGGGACAGCAAAATTAGTACAGAGAAAATGGCGATTGCATTGGGCGTAAGTTCTAAAACAATTAAGCGACATCTAAAAGAAATGGATAATGTAAATTATATTGGACGTGGTTTTAGCGGACACTGGGAAATTATGGATAATGAGTAATATGAAGCAAAAAGGCTGCTTAAATTAACCTGTTGTGCTAGTTAATATAACAAAACTTCAACAAAATATGCTATCCTAATTGTAAACCATACAATTACAAAACAAACTGGCCCGGAGAAACTAGTACAGCATTTCTTAGTCTCTCATACACTTAGCGCTCGCTATTTACGCCATCGCCGCGTTGTCGTCAGTCAACAATGCCACCGCATTGCCTCCTTCCTCCGCCTTGCGCTGACAAAAATATCAAGCGCTAAGTATATGGAGATTAAGGAAACGCTGTACTAGGCGTTTGCTATTCCGGTTCCGTCGAAGGGTTGAAACTGCATTTTCCCAACTTGGAAATTTGTGTCTGCGCACACTTGCCACAAATTTGTTATGCACAAAAAACGTGTGCAGAAAGGAGGATTACTATGCAATATACATATAAGACAAAGGGCACTTGCTCTACAGAAATCAGGCTAAATATTGAAGGGGAACGGGTTACGGATGTTTCTTTTACAGGGGGCTGTAACGGAAATTTAAAGGCGATTCCAGCATTGGTGGATGGATGTACTGTAGAAGAGATTGAAGGGAAATTGGCGGGGATTACTTGCGGCTGGAAAAAAACATCTTGTGCAGACCAGCTTGCGAAGGCTTGCAGGGAGGCATATGAAGCACAACATGGAGTAAAGGGAAATGAATAGCTATGGCAAAGAGTATGACAGAAGGCAGTTCGGTAAAATTAATTTTACAGTTTGCACTGCCTTTATTAATTGGAAACTTATTGCAGCAGACGTATAATATAATTGATGCGGCGATTGTGGGTAAAGTGTTGGGGACGGATGCACTGGCAAGCGTTGGGGCGTCAAGCAGTGTCCAGTTTTTGGTGCTTGGTTTTTGCATTGGCATCTGCTGCGGCTTTGGGATTCCGGTGGCAAAAAGCTTTGGCGCTGGGGACTATGGCCAGATGCGAAAGTACATATTTCATGCAATATTTTTAACGGGAGTATTTGCGGTTGTGTTGACAGTGGCATGTGCATTATTATGTCCGCAGATATTAAATATTTTGACAACGCCAGAGGATATTTACCAGGGGGCTTACCAGTATCTGCTGGTGATTTTCCTGGGGATTCCATTTACGTTATTATACAACCTGCTATCTGGAATTTTAAGGGCGGTAGGGGACAGTAAAACGCCGTTTATGTTCCTGGCTCTTTCTACTGTATTGAATATAGGGTTAGATTTGTTTTGCATTCTTGTTTTGAAATGGGGATGTGCCGGTGCGGCAATTGCGACAGTAACAGCACAGGCTGTCAGTGGGATTTTGTGTTTCCTGTATATTTACCGGCGCTTTCAGATACTCCGTCTGTCCCGCCAGGACTGTATGGTAAAAGGGAAATTTTTAAAAAGCTTATTGCTGATGGGAATTCCGATGGGGCTGCAGTATTCCGTTACGGCAATTGGAAGCATGGTAATGCAGTCGGCAAACAATGGGCTGGGAAGCGTTTATGTTTCGGGATTTACGGCAGCAATGAGGATTAAGCAGTTTTTAATGTGCCCATTTGATGCAATTGCTACGGCAGTTTCTGTTTTTTGTGGGCAGAATCTGGGGGCACGTAAAATTGAAAGGATAAAAAAAGGAATCCGGGAAGGCGTCTTTTTAGGGGTTGGCTATGGTGTGGCTGCTGGCGTAGTCCTGATTTTTGGCGGAAGAGTTCTTTCTATGCTTTTTGTCAGCCGGGATTCTGCAGAAGTTTTAGATGCTTCTGCAAAATATTTGTTCTGCCTTGGTTTCTTTTTTTGGAGCCTGGGTATTTTAAATGTATGCCGGATGACAACGCAGGGGCTTGGGTATTCTGGGAGAACCATATTTTCGGGTGTTGCTGAAATGATTGCCAGGATATTTGTAAGTTTCGTTTTTGTCCCGCTTTATGGTTTTAATGCTATTTGCTTTGCAGACCAGGCGGCATGGCTTTCCGGCTGTATTTATATCCTTCCTGCCTGTCTGATATGTATCAGGAAAATAGAAGCACAGGCAAAGGGATAGTAATTTAACGGGGAAAGGGGATAGGATAGTATGGGGATTTATTTGAATCCAGGAAATGAAAAATTTTTAAGGGTAATCTCTTCTGAAATATATGTAGATAAAACTGGGATGCTGGCAAATTTAAATTCTGTTCTGGAAACAGAACAGTGCTATATCTGTGTCAGCCGTCCAAGACGCTTTGGGAAATCTATTACTGCGGATATGATAGCGGCTTATTATGACAACAGCTGTAATTCAAAGGAGTTGTTTCAAAATTATGTGATTGCAAAAGAAAAAGACAAATTTGAGAGGTTTTTAAATAAATATAGTGTAATTCAGGCAGATATGAATGATTTCCGTTTTCGAAGGGATGCAGAAAGCGGAAATGTGATATCCGCCAAAGCTGCAATCCGCTTATTCCAGAAAGAAATAATTAAAGAGTTAATAGAAGAATTTCCGGATGCAGGGATAGAGGCGGAATATGATTTACCATTAGCTTTGGTAAAAGTAAATAAAAAATATAAAGAAAAATTCATTATAATAATTGATGAGTGGGATGTTTTTTTCCGTGAGGATAAGCTGGATACTGCGGTCCAAAAAGAATATATTGAGCTTTTCCGTGGGCTTTTTAAAAATGCAACATCAAAAAATTTTATTGCGCTGGCTTATATTACTGGAATTTTGCCAATAAAAAAGTATGGAACACAATCGGCTTTAAATAATTTTGATGAATTTACTATGATTAATCCTCTGGTTCTTTCTGAATATGTAGGGTTTACAGAGGGGGAAGTGAAAACATTGTGCCGGCAGTATAAGATGGATTTTGATAAAGTACAAAGCTGGTATGATGGTTATTCTTTTCGCAGGGTTCAGCATATTTATAATCCGAATTCTGTTGTGAAAGCAATGTTTTATGGTGAATTTGACAGTTATTGGACACGGACGGAGACTTATGAATTACTACGGGATTATATTATTATGGATTTTGATGGACTAAAAGAAGCAGTTGTTCAGATGCTGTCGGGCGGCCGATGCAAGGTAAATGTACACAAGTTCCAAAATGATATGACCTCTTTTCAAAGTAAAGATGATATACTAGTGCTTTTAATTCATTTAGGGTATCTGGCATATGATTTTGAGACAAAAGAGACGTATATACCAAATGAGGAGATATTATATGAATTTCAAAATGCTATTGAAGGCGCTGGGTGGGATACGGTAATTGATGCAATTTCAGCTTCTGAACATCTGCTGTTGGATACTTGGCAGGGAAATGAAGCGGCGGTAGCAAATGGAATTGAGGAAGTGCACATGGCAAATACGTCTATTTTATCTTATAATGATGAAAACTCTCTTAGCTGTGTGATTACGCTTGCGTACTATAATGCGCTGAATGAGTATACGCTGATTCGGGAAATGCCAGCAGGTAAAGGGTATGCTGACATTGTATTTTTGCCGAAAAAGTTTTCTGATAAACCGGCAATGATTATAGAGCTGAAATATAATAAGTCAGCAGAGGGAGCAATTACACAGATGAAGGAGAGGCGATATGCAAAAGCATTAGAAAATTACAGGGGGAAACTGCTGCTAGTTGGGATTAACTATGATGCAGGGACTAAAAAACACCAGTGCAGGATAGAACAGAGTTATTATTCACAGCCAGGTTTTACGCATGGTGATTAGAACGGCCGTGAATAGTAACAAAAAGGTCAATTTTCAAAGTAAATTCCACATTCTCAAAATAAATTCCATGATTAGTCACCTGTTTGTGAATAAAA
>RAYE01000133.1 GCA_003612285.1 bacterium D16-51
ATTTTAGCCGTAATTACTGCGGTAGTAACAGTGTGTGCAGAAGCACTTAGTGAAAAAAGCAGGGAGGATTAAATTATGCCAGCAGAGGTTGAGACGATGTTTTATGCCAGGGAAACGCCCTGGCATGGGTTAGGCACAAGGGTGGAGGGGGCAGTGTCTTCCGAAGAAGCCCTGGATGCCGCTGGGTTAAACTGGGACGTGGTGCAGGAAAAACTTTATACAGAGGATGGGTACTGCGTCCCGGGGTTTTACGCCAATGTAAGGGACAGTGACAATAAGGTGCTGGGGGTTGTGACAAACCGCTACAAAATTGTGCAGAACAGGGAAGCGTTTGCATTTACGGACGGGCTGCTTGGGAAAGGTGTGAAATATGAAACGGCAGGCTCTTTACGGGAAGGCAGGAAAACATGGATTCTTGCAAGGCTGCCGAAGGCATACCGCCTGGCAGAGGACAAGGTAATGCCGTACCTGGTATTCAGCAACAGCCATGACGGCTCCGGGGCTGTCAAAGCTGCCATGACCCCGGTGCGTGTTGTATGCAACAACACCTTAAACCTTGCCCTGCAGAGGGCAGACCGCATCTGGACGGCAAGCCATACAGGGGACATGGGGAACAAGTTAGAGGATGCTGGGATGACCCTGTTCATGGCAGAAAATTACATGAATGAGCTTTCCAAAGAAGCCGGGAAACTGAGCAGGAGGAAGGTCAGCGATGCAGAAGTGGGGGAGTGTATTAAACTGCTGCTCCCGATTCCAACGGACGCAACCGAGGTTACGGAAAAGAACGTGAAGAAGCTCCGGGAAGATTTGAGGAAGCGGTATTACAATGCGCCGGATTTGCTGGAGGTTGGGAAAAACGGCTACCGTTTCATCAATGCAGTGTCGGATTTCGCCACCCATGCGAAACCGCTCCGGGAAACGGCAGGCTATAAGGAGAACCTTTTCCTGAAAACAATGGAAGGAAACCCAATGATTGATAAGGCATACCGGTTAATGGCAGCGTAACAGGGAATGGAATCCCCTTGCAATAGTGCAGGGGGATTTTTGCTGCCATGTAGGGAAATATTTTGTTTAAAAAGATGAAGCTAAAATATGCAGGATATGCATGGGGAGGAATCTGCGTAGTGGATATGGAGGAAAGTTTGGGAGTTTCTTTCAAACGATTCATTAATGTTTCTCCAATTTTGAGAAAAGCATTCAAAATTAAGAAAGGCAGGGTATAAAAATGTTAAGTTATGAAAGGTTCAAAGAAGAACTTGTTGGATATATGGAACAGGAGATAGGGGGCAGCTACCGGGTGGGCATCCGCAGCATCAGGAAAGCAAATGCAGGGGTACGGGATGCCATGGCAGTTTTTGGCAAGGAAAACACCAGGGACAGCATCAGCCCCAATATTTACCTGGAGCCGCTTTACCATGAATATAAGGAGGGGGCGGGGATGCAGGAAATTGCAGAAACGGCTGCCGCAATGTACTACAAGGGAATGGAAAGCGCACAGGATGCCATGGAATCCATGCCGGACATCAGCAGCTATGAAAGCTGCAGGGGCAGGCTGTATTTCCGTCTGGTCGGGACGGAAAGGAACCGCCACCTGCTGGGGGAAGTCCCGCACCGTGAAGTGCTGGATTTATCACTTATCCCGTACCTGCTGGTAAAAGAGACAGGGGAAGGGGCAAGTTCCATTATGGTAAGCAGCAGCATGGCAGGATGCTGGGGGATTCCAGCGGAAGATGTCATGGAACAGGCATGTGCCAATGCACCAAAGATACTGCCTGTGGCGGTCAGCACAATGCAGTCTGTCCTAAAGCAGGTTTTGGGAGAATCTACAGACAGCCCGGATGGCCGTCAGGAAACCATAGGGAATATTGGGGAGCCAGAAGAGTTTTCCGGCATTTTTTCTGATACGGGGAGAATTCCGGGAATATTTATCATGACAAACAGGAAGGGGCTGAACGGCTTTGCCGCAGTCCTTTACCCAGGGGCTTTAAAGGATGCTGCAGACATGGCCGGGGAGGATTTGTATGTGATGCCGTCCTCGGTGCATGAGGCAGTCCTTGTACCGGCAGGCTCATTTGCAGGGGCATCCCGGCTGGCTGGAATAGTCAGGGAAGTCAATGCATCATGTGTGGCAGAGGAAGAGATTGTTTCTGACAGTGTTTATTTCTATGACAGGAAGGAACAGAAATTATGCATGGCAGGGGAGGAAGGATTATGTGTAAGATTATAGCAAAGACAAAGGACATGCCAAGGGAAGAATGGCTGAAGCTCAGGAAGCAGGGGATTGGAGGGAGCGACGCAGGCGCGGTCTGCGGAGTGAACCCGTACAGCAGCCCAATGAAGGTATTCCGTGACAAAACAAGTGATGGAACAGAGGAAATTGACAACGAAGCTGTCCGCCAGGGAAATGACCTGGAGGATTATGTGGCACAGCGTTTTATGGAAGCAACGGGAAAGAAAGTGCGCCGTTCCAATGCCATGTACTGTAGTGAAGAACACCCTTTCATGATTGCGGATGTTGACCGCCTGGTTGTCGGTGAGGATGCGGGGCTGGAATGCAAGACGGCAAGCGCCTATAATGCGGACAAATGGAAGGACGGGGAAATACCGCCCCATTATGCCCTGCAGTGTTACCATTATATGGCAGTGACAGGGAAGAAGACATGGTATATAGCGGCTGTTATCCTTGGCAGGGAATTTGTCTGCAGGAAGCTTGTCTGGGATGATGCGTTAATCCGGCATTTAATTGAGGTGGAAAAATCATTCTGGCATAACCATGTCATCCCCGGCATCATGCCGGAACCGGACGGCTCAAAAGTATGTGATGAAGTGCTTGGGAAATATTTCCGCACGGTGGAAAAGGAAAGTGAAATCATCCTGGAAGGCTTTGACGAAAA
>RAYE01000134.1 GCA_003612285.1 bacterium D16-51
GTATTCTGTGCAGCGGGAGCGTACCGCCCGGAATATCCATGAAACTCTGTTGTTCCGGCTCAGACAGTTGTACGTGCGCGCGCATATGCCGGAAGCTTAAAAAGCAAAGCAATTCTAGAAGAGCTAAATTGTCCTGCGGAAAGCAATGTCATTCTAAATTTTTGTCAGCTTGCAATTTACAGAAAACTTCCGCCTTTTTGCAGAAAATTTGATAAAAATTATTTTCCCATAAGGAATTCCAAGAAAGATATAACAGGGAACTATATATTATCTGTTGTTAAGATACAACTGGCCATGAATAGTAACTTACTCCAAGTTTAAGTGCCGGTTCAGCCTGCGGACAGACAAGATGAACAAGACAGCGCCAAACAAAATGGAAGACGCCAGGGATACCCGCAAAAGCCCATTCACATATCCTGCCACTCCTGCCTGGACAGCCGCTTCATTATCAGCAAGCTCTGTAATACGTTTTATAAAATCTGACGCAAACGGGCTCCCAAATTTTATAAAAAAGTAAGCGAGCAAACCAACAAGTGCGATTACCTGCTGCACCATGTAAACAATAATATAAGATAGGACAGACAGCAGATCCCTGTTTACAGACACTGCAGAATTCATCTTCCAGGTATAACCAAGCACCAGGCTGAAGAAAAATTGGCATAACGTCAGCGGCAGAACCGTAAGCAGCGTAATTCCAGCCAGCCAGAATGCCCCGTCATCCATCCCGCCCTCTCTTAAAATGTCAAAAACCGGATACCGGAACTGGAGATTCCCCAAGCCAAAGCAAAAATACCCCACAAGAATTGACAGATACATAAAAAGAGTCCCTGTTAACAGTTTACTTCCATATAGCTGCAGGCTGGTAACTGGCAGCGTATGCATAAGATAACCTTCATCACGCAGCAGATTCCGCCTGAAATATAAAACAGCATAAACCATCGTGCCCAGAAAAACCGCAAGTACCGACAGGCAGCAGATGAGCCAGGAAAAACCACGCATCAGCCCAAATATCATTACATTGGGAAAACACCTTTTTAAGCCCAGAAACAGGCCGGAAAGTCCGGAGAGCAATGCTGCCACAACATAAATCCCACACAGAAACCTGATTTGTATTTTACTGTCATACCGAATTAATTTTCCTAACATGCGAACACCTCCCGAAATAACATATCAACTGATTTCTTTTCATCCATCCTGATATCATCCACCGATTTATGCAAAGCCAGCTTTCCATGTTTAATGAACACTACGTCATCTAACACCTTCTCCACATCGCTGATTAAATGTGTAGAAATCAGCACGCTTGCATCTTCACTGTAATTTGTCAATATTGTTTTCAAGATAAAATCCCGTGCTGCCGGGTCTACCCCGCCCATTGGCTCATCCAGCAGATAGACCTTTGCCCTCCTGCTCATTACAAGCACAAGCTGCAGCTTTTCTCTTGTCCCTTTTGACAAAGAACCAATCTTACTTTTTAAATCAATCTGCAATGTAGAGAGCATATGAATCGCTGTCTTCCTATCAAAATCTTCATAAAAGTCCTCAAAAAAATCTAATGTCTCCTTCACCCTAACCGCGCTGGAAAAATATGGGCGTTCTGGCAGATACGATACAATTTTCTTGCTTTCTGTCCCTACCTCCTTCCCATCTATCCTGATTGTCCCGGCTTCCGGTGTCAATACGCCAGATAGGGATTTAATAAACGTTGTCTTTCCGCTTCCATTTGGACCCAAAATCCCAATAATCCTCCCTGCCGGTATCTCAATTGAAAAATCAGATAATGCCGTCATATTCCCGTATTTTTTTACTAAACCTTCACATTTTATCAATGCCATATTTAATCCTCCCCCTTCTGTTCAAATTTTTGCAGCAGCACAATCACTTCATCTATGCTGTAACCCAGTTTTTTCATTTTTTTCAAAAATACTTCTATATATTCCATCATTAATTCCTCCTGCAAACCATCCCTGATTTCCTTCTGGTCAGCAACAAACCTTCCAGCAGTCCTCTGGGAATATAACAGCCCTTCTCTCTCCAGTTCCGCTAGAGCTTTCTGCATTGTATTCGGGTTTACCCCGGCCTCCAATGCAAGTTCCCTTACTGATGGAAGCTTTTGGCCCGCTGCAAGTTCACCACTTGCAATCTCCTGTTTCAGCATATCCATAATCTGCTGGTAAATCGGGGCATCATCCGTAAACTTCCACTCCATAAAATTCCTCCTTATCTGTATTATTGTATTACTTGGATAATACAATAATACATTTTCTCCGTTTTGTCAACATCTTATTTACTCATACTGAAAATTAACGATATTTTTGTTTCTATCTTGATACCAATGAAGGAAATGAAAAACATTTGTATTCTCTCTATACCAAAACGGTCAATAATGTGCATAATCAAATGTTTTATTTGTTACTATTCACAGTCAATGGTATCATAAATTGTAGAAACAAATAAAAAATGATTTTCCATATGGATGTATTTTCCATATTATGCAGTATGAGAAAGCAGAAGCCGTCCTGATTTTCTGCAAAATAACTAAAGTTTGCTGTAAATTACAGCCTGACAAAAATTTAGAAAGACATTGCTTTCCACAGGACAATTTAGCTCTTTTAGAATTGCTTTGCTTTTTAAGCTTCCAGCCTATGCGCGCGCACGGACAACTGTCTGAAAAGAACTAAAGTTCTTACGGAAACAACGATTCCATAGATATTTCGGCTGGTACGTTTCCACTGCGCAGAATGCGTAATGGTACATAATGGCTGTGGTGGATGTTTTGCATCCTC
>RAYE01000135.1 GCA_003612285.1 bacterium D16-51
TTGTAGAGTAGGTGAAGTGCCGCCTTACTTTATTTCTAAAGCAGGTCTGCACAGCCCCCTCTCTCGAACCGTGCTTGCACCTCTCGATGCACACGGCTCTCCATTATTGTTCAATTTCAAAACTCTGATTGTGGATTTTCTTGTGGCATTCATAGCAGACAACCATTGTTTTCCTGCGTTTTGCAATCATCATCACTTCCCACGGCTCTTTTCCTTTCAGGTTTTTGAGCTTGTTTACATGATGAATCTCAAACTGTCTGCTTTCCGTACAGCCACATAGTTCACAGGTCTTTGCTTTCAGCCTGCTTTCCAATGTACTTCTGGTGTGTTTATGTATCATTGTCATGCCGGGAATCGTGTCGCTTGCTTCTTTGCCTTTTGCACAATCCGAATGCTTTGACAGATACAGGTATTTCATTCCCTTTTTGGTTTCATACGGGATACACCAGCCGCCTTTTTTGTCACTGAATTTCTTCTTGATTTTCCCAATCGTGCATCTGTGCTTGAACGCAAGCGTTTTCAGGCAGCTGTATTCCATAAGGTAACTCAAGTAATGCAGTTTATAGAAATTCCCTGCCAGATAATAAAAGTTACAGATGCCCCTGAGTTCCGCATCATAGGCAGATACGATTTCAAGGTCTGTGAGGCGCAATAAATCATTTCTGTGTACCGGCTCTAATTCTCCATTTTCCTTCTGCTTTACCACTCCATGCTTAAATAAGAACGGCTGAATTTTATCTCCCAGCGGGACAGCTAGCTCCATGTGGTTTGACATGGTTCTCTGTGTCGTCCCCCTGCCGTTTGGCTTTATGACATTGGAACGCCTTATGCGCATATCATAGCCTAAAAACCTTGCATAAGTATTGCTGTGCGTAATCAGCGTCTTTTCTTCGCTTAGCTCCATTTTCAGGCTGTCCCGGATAAAACAGGACAGTTTCCGCTTGATTTCTTCGCAGTCCTCCCGGCTTCCCCTGACTCCTATGATAAAATCATCTGCATACCGGACGTACTTGATTTCTTTGTCCGTCTGTGATTTACAGGGGGTTTTCAAAAGCTGGGAACGGAGTTTCTTTAATTCTTTCAACAATCTTTCTTTTTCCGCCATGTTGCCAGCTTCCCCTGCCTTTTTGATTTTCTGCTTCACTCTCGTCATTCTGCCCGACAGTCTGGAATATTCCGCTGTGATACGGCTTTTGTACGGTTTTTGGAAGCCTTTGCTCAATTCTGCCACATATAAATCCAGCTCATGCAGGTAGATATTTGCAAGAATCGGTGAAATGATGCCGCCCTGCGGACAGCCGCTGTATGTGTTATGGTAAACAAAATCTTCCAGATAACCTGCTTTCAGAAACTTGTGTATCAGTTTCATCAGCCTTGCATCTTTGATTTTCTTCTGGATGCACCGTATCAGGACTTCATGGTTGATGTTGTCAAAACAGCCTTTTATGTCCCCTTCAATAAACCATCTTGTGCCGTTCAGGTTATACCGTGCGTAACAGAGTGCGGTATGGCAGCTTTTTCCCGGTCGGAATCCATGTGAGGTTTCCGAAAATATCGGTTCATAAACAGCTTCCAGCACCATGCGCAATACTTCCTGTACCAGCTTGTCACTAAAAGAAGGGATTCCCAATGGGCGGCGTTTGCCATTCGGCTTTTTTAGGTAAATTCTGCGTGACGGTTTTGGGCAGTAACTTTCATCTGCCAAAGAAGCAATCAGTTTTTCAACTTTTGCTTCACTGAAACCATCTGCCGTGTCCCTGTCAATTCCTTCGGTTGCCGCACCATTATTGGAATATAATTTCTGGTAAGCGATAAAATATAAATCCGGTCGGAGTAAATACCGGTAGAGCCTTGTAAACACTTCTTCTTTGTTCTTTTCAGAGTTTTCCTTCATTCTCTCCAAAATTTCAATCGTTGGTTTCATTTGAGGTTTTCCTCCCTAATCAATTTTACATTTTGGCACACAATAACTGCTTCCCTTCGCCATGTGAACGGGTTTCCCGCATCTGTTTTTACAGCCTTCCCTGTCGATTCAGGGTTCCCGGACTACTATGGAAGCTCCGTTGCCTTGCAGGATATTCAGTGTCATCTTTCTTGTCAAAGACTTGAAATTTCTCACCTTACGGCATTACACATAGCCCTTTCGGACGTTCCTGTTTAGGCAATCCCCAGTTTGCGTGAATAGTTGGTTGCAGATTGTCGGACGTGTGCTTTCGTTTCTTTACCACTGGTTCTCCAGCATGTTTCATGGCATTTGGGATAACCAGTTATACGAACAAAATATATAACTGCGCCATGCCAGGGGTTACAGACACGTTACCCCTGCCCTATCGAAAAGGGAACTTGAAACTCACATTTAAAAAAAAATACATTTTCAGCCTCATATCTGCTTAACATTGCGGTTCAGTCGCACCAAGGTGTCTTCAGGTGACTTACCGCTTTCCTGCCATGCTATTGTTCCGTTCAGCTTTCGCCTTTCGGTTAGACAGGCTGTTTCCTGCGTTATCCTACAGGGTAGTACCAAGTCTACTTCTATTCACGCCCTTGCTGGGCGCACCTGTTCCTC
>RAYE01000136.1 GCA_003612285.1 bacterium D16-51
TGCTTTGCCAAGATATGGGTTTGTCTTAAAGGTTGAATTGAACAGATTCCTCATAAATGATACAATTTCATCCCAGTACCCGTTCACATATGCCTCCTGCATTGGGGTGTCATATTCATCCAGCAGGATAATTATTTTTTGTTTATAATAGCGCTGCATAAAGTCGCATAGCTTATGCAGGGAAATTGCGGCGTCAGTTTCTGACATGGATTCTGACACCCTGTTGAAATAGTTTAAGTCATTTTTGGTAAGGATACTGCTGTCTTTTAAAAATTCCCTTTTATTGTACAGATCAGAAAGAATCTGGCAGATTCTTGTTTTTGCCGTTTCAAATGTTGTTTCTTTTACATTTGCAAAACTCAGGCTGATTACCGGGAATTTTCCCTGCAGGCTGCGGAATTTTTCTTCCTTCCAGATATTCATATTTTCAAACAGGGCGCTGCATCCTTCATAATCTGTAGAAAAAAACTGTTCCACCATGCTCATGTTGAGTGTTTTTCCAAATCTCCTTGGACGCGTTATCAGGGTTACCTTGTCAAGGTTTTCCCACCATTCCTTAATAAACAGTGTTTTATCAATGTAAAATATGTTATTTTCTATGATTTCCTGGTAATTTTGGTGTCCAATGCCCACTGTTCTTGCCATAGTGAAGTCCTCCTTTAAATGAGTTGGTTTCCCATGCTTTCTAAAATTATCTATGAATAGTAATAGTTTAACAAATTTATGTATATTATTCAATCTGCCCATCGTTTAAAATTTCCGTCCACAGGGAATACTAAAAAGTTTGCCCAAAATCTTGACACAGATATAGCCGCTATGGTATTTCGAACTACTAATGAGGGAATTGGAAAATTGAAAATCAAATAAAAACATAGATGAAAGAATGTCGGCTGCACAGAAAAATGCTCTGCGGCGTTGTCCGCAGAGATAGCGAGCATCGGATTGTGTCAGAAACAATCCCAATTCACGCCGCTTATGGGTCCAAACAGATAGAAAAGAACGAAAAGCGGATAAAGGAGCTTGACCGCCTGTTCCGTAAAATCTACGAGGATAATGTCAACGGAAAGCTGAATGACGAACGCTTTTATAAGCTGTCGGACGGATATGAAGCCGAGCAGGAACAGCTAAAACAGGAAATCGAAGCCTTGACAGCCGAGGTTAACGAGGCCGACACAGAAGCGGCCAATGTCGCCAAGCTAATAGCCATCACCAAGAAATATACCCGTATTGACGAGCTAACGTCCAAAGTCTTAAACGCATTTGTGGATAAAATCGTAGTCCATGAGCGTAAGAAAAAAGATGGGAAACGAACACAGAAAATCGACATCTACACTATTCCTATGTCGGGATTGTAGACATCTTCACAGACGAGGGAATGCGGAAAATGGAACAGGAATATATGAGCACATTACACGTCAAATCATCTAAATACAGGCGTGGCAGAAGAAAATTTGTACTCCTGCCGATACATATCTATTTTTATCCCTATCTGGTTTAACTCATCTCGCATTTTTAAATAAAATGGGAGTTTTTTTACGATAAAAATTAAGTGTCAAAGCTGCATAGCAGCGACCTATGCCGAAGGCAGAGGGTCTATCGCATGAAAAAAGAATGGCCGTGAATAATAACACTCGAACTCAAAGACACACCAAATCCCATATGGCACCATTGCAAAAGTATTCGGGAATGGGTATAATTAGCCTATCTAAGAAATTGTTAAGAAATAAATCTTTGTGTTTTTCATCACTATTTGGGTTGTAAAAGGTGCAGTATGGCGGATTATTTTAAGGGGGGAAAAATAAATGAATCAGTATCAGTTTGAACAGATTGCAAAACGCATGGAAAGAAGATATGGAAAAATAAGGAAGGGAGAAGAAGAAAAACACAGCATGCTGTTATTTCCCATGGAGAGTAATCTCCTGAAAATACATAGAAAATATCCAGACGCAAACAGCCGAAGGCTTGAAGAAGCAATTCTTCTTGCATTGCATGAAGTAGAGATGCATATCACAGGAGAACAGATAGATGTCAGATGTTTTGAAGGGCAAGAAAATATTCGGCTCAAGAATGCTTTGATGCAAGCATTCGACCCATTCACCAATAGGGAAATCTGCGATGTTTTGGAGCATATGGAGAAAATTGATTTTCATGATAAAAAAGAACTTGAAAATTATTATAAAGAGCCCGTCTTGTGCATCTTAAGAATACAAGAATCAGTAAAAACGATGTTGAAAAGAAATGGGGCAGATGGATATTTTGATTTTCTTGAGAGGACAATAGGAACGCTTATAACTAATAACGAAGAGATGAATTATTCTATATACTCGGATTCGAATCAGCCATACATGCAGTAACAGGCTGCAGGGTATGTGAGAATAAAGTAATTATTTATAAATTTGTTAGAATTCTTAACAGAACCAATTAATTCATCAGGAGGGCTATGCTATGGCAAGAATAGTAGGCATTGGATATCAGAGTTATCAGGAATTAATTGAAAATAATATATTTTACATTGATAAGACACTGT
>RAYE01000137.1 GCA_003612285.1 bacterium D16-51
TGCTGGAACATACATTCGCCACCTAACGATAAATCAATCAAAAAACTGTCTTGACAAAATGGGGCACTTTATTTGATAGAAGCCAGCAGGGAAACGCCTATTCATATGCGGGTGCTTTTTAATGTGCTTATGGGATTGAGACGGCAAGAAATTAACGGCCTAAAGTATTCTGATGTAGATTATATTAATCGTACTTTGTCTGTGGAGCGTCAGTTAGGGAAAGAACTAAACCGGAATCCGAATGGTATTGATGATAAACCAATGACGAAGAGAGAATTACCATTAAAGTCATCATCAAGTAAAAGAGTGTTGCCTATTCCCGATTATGTATTTGAAGCGATTCTGGAGGAACGAAAGGTTTATGAAAAGAACAGAAGCCGAAGAAAGTCACGTTTTTGGGATTCCGACTATATCTGTTGTTCTAATGATGGAAAGCCACGCAGCAAGGATTTTCATTGGAGGCATTATAAAGAGCTTTTGAAAAGTGCAGGATTGCCTGATATAAGGTGGCATGATTTGCGAAGTACTTATTGCACGTTGTTGTTAAAAAGCAATTTTAATCCAAAAGCAGTATCTAAACTGATGGGGCACGCAAGAGAGCTGGTTACGATAGATGTATATGGAGATAATCAGAATATTATTCCAGAGGAAATCCCTGAACTGCTAACTTATATGGAAGATGTTATGCCAAAAGAGCAATATAGGATGGAAGATAATGTGCTGGATGCTGTAACAGAAGTTGAAAAGTATTTGCCAGAAAGGACAGAGTAAAAAATAACAGAACGAATGTTTCTGGAATCTGTACAGCTTGGCAGATACATGATATAATATAATCCACTTTTGTGTTACTAAGTCCATGTTGTTTTCGGGCTTTTATTTAGTCTGTAAAAATGGAATCGGTGAACAGAATTCGTCGAAAGCCCATTTTTCCAAAAACGGAAGATGTGGCTCGACGAATTTCTGACCAATAGGCGAACTTTTTTACTATGTGAATGGTGCATTCAAATTGGATTTTATGGAGGTGCTTTTGTGCAAAATAAACAAAAACTTTTCAAACTTCACTCGGAATACCAGCCTACAGGCGACCAGCCACAGGCTATTGAAGCTCTTGTAAAAGGCTTTCAGGAAGGCAATCAATTCCAGACTTTACTAGGGGTTACGGGTTCGGGAAAGACCTTCACGATGGCGAACGTCATCCAGCAGCTTAACAAGCCCACTTTGGTAATAGCGCACAATAAAACACTGGCGGCGCAATTATACGGGGAGTTCAAGGAGTTCTTCCCTGAGAACGCGGTGGAGTATTTTGTGTCCTACAACGATTAAATATCAATGGTACTATATATGGTATGAAATGAGAGCAAAAGGATCTGTATATAGTATGGAAGTGGACGATTTGAAGCCATACGGACTATGCGGACAGGCAGATAGAGTAACCAAAATTCGTGTAAGGGAAAGTGACAGGATGGAAAGATCGTTTTGGTTGTAATAATTAGGGCTTGGCGTTATAATAGGAAATAAAGAAAGGATGTGATGGCTGTGACGCTTCAGCAAAAAACTATTGATGTTATAGGTCGTTTACCTGCGGATAAAGTTATTCAGGTTATTTAATTTGCCGAAATTTTGTCTTTTAAAAGAAACCACAGAGGGAAAAGCATACTCTAAAGAAATAAGTAAGGATGGCTGCATCAGAAAGCCCGGTATTCTGAAAAGAAAAATGGTAATGACGGATGATTTTGATGTCTGCAATGATAAAATTGCGGAAATGTTTAGGGGTAGGATGATAATGGAAGTCTGACTGATTTCCCTGCTGTCAGACTGGAAAAATATTGTGAAAGGATAAAAGAACATGCAGAAAAAGACACCTGATTACGATAATGTGTTTAAGACCATGAAGAGTAAACACAAGAGATTATTCATATCTGTAATCAATGACATTTTTGGTAAAGAATATCCGTTGGATGCAAAAGTAGAGGTTTTGCCGTCAGAAGGGTACCTGACTGAGAGCGAAACGGCAGACGGAAGCAAAGAGATTGAGGAGCAAATTTCAGATTTTCTGATTAAAATAGGAAGTGAAGTTTACTTATTGGAGTGCCAGAGTTATGATGATGGCTCTATGGCGATCCGGATTGCGGAATATGCTTTCATCGTCGCCAGGCAGTTCGCAACGTGGGATATCGGGCATGCGACCATTCCCATGCCGAGGTTTTCCGTAATCTATGTTAAGCGGACGGAAAGAACACCGAAAAGCACAACCATTACTTTCAAGTTTCCGGACGAACAGGAAGTGAATTATGAATCAGAAAATGTAATCATTGAGGAATTTACGAAGGAATACATTGTGGAAAAGAGGCTGTTCCCTTACATTCCGTTTTATATTGCAAGGTATGAGAAGGAAATAGCATCTGAAGGAAATATAGAAAATGCGGTAAGCGACCTGGAATATTTCAGGGATGAAATGATCCGCTTATA
>RAYE01000138.1 GCA_003612285.1 bacterium D16-51
GTATTAAAATACATACCAGAAAAGGATTTGGATGGATACTATGATTATGACTTTGATTTTCCACTTCCAGACCGCAATGATTATAAAACGGCAGAGGAATACGGAAAAGCATATGCTGAGGCATGGAAAAATGGCATGGAAGCCGCAGGGCAGGGTGTAGACAGCATTGTGAACAAGGGCAGCCAGATGCTTGAAGAACTTAAAAAATCTTATGAGTCAGCATCCGAGGACATTACCTCCCTCACTACTGCCATGTCAGAATCCGTTTCCGGCACAGGCTTGTCCTCTGATTCTGTTGATGCTGTCACTTCCATGTTCAGTGACCTCAAAGGATATGATGAAGATAAGCTTCTTGACAAGACAGCCAATGGGTTACGCCTTAACACGAGGGAACTTGAGAAACTCAAGAAGGAATATGACGACAACACTGCAAAAGAGTTTTATAATGATGTCGAGGATGCCTATAACGCATGGCAGACAGCATTGATGAACGGTGAGGAACAGTCCGTCATTGACAGCCTGCATGACCAGTACCAGCAGGCGGCACAGCTTGCAGACCAGTATGTAGGCCTTGCCTCTGCTTATAACCAGTGGCAGAATGCACTATCGACCGCTGATGAAGGCGACATGTATGACACAATACAGGGCAAGATCAAAGAGATGGACGAGTTATGGAAATCTGGCAAGACAAACAATGGCAAATTCAGGGCATTTGCTGATTTAATATCTTACAAGGATTTGTCCGGTGCCAGCCAGGCAGAGGTTGAAAAAGCATATTCAAATTCCATCGGCAAAATCAAAAGATATTTCACGGAAGGCGAAAAAGGGCTTGAGAATTTCCTGAAAGATGTCCACAAAGCAAATTCTGAGTGGGCATATATGCAGAAAGACGGCACATGGAAATTTGACTTTGGTGTTGGCGGCGATAAAGATGTTGCAGAAGCACTCGGCATTGATGTGGAAGCTTTACAGATAATCCTCAGGAAAATGAGCGAATATGACGAAAGCATAAATATCGACTTTGATTTTGACTCCGTTGCAATGATGGGCAAAGAAGCCGACAAGGCATACAGAAAACTGAAAAAGCTGGGCAAAATCGGCAAAAACATAAAATTTAAGTTTGACACGGGCGATATCGGCAGAGTAAACACGCAGATTAAGGATGCGGAAGATGTATTGAATGAGTTCCGTGACAAAGACGGGAACGTGGATGTCAATATAAAAGGCGCGAAGGAAGCACAGGTTATCCTTTCCAAGCTGATGACGGAAAAACAGGAAATTGAAAAGCCTGCCATCTTAAAAGTAGACACCAGCCAGTTAAGCGGGAAAGCCGCCGGTGTTGTATCCATGCTCCAGAGGATACAGCAGGAAATCAACACCTATGATGTGCAGGTGAAAGTCGGTGCAGACACAACAGAGACCGAAAAGAAAATAAAAGAAGACATTAAGGCAGTAAAAGCAGACTATGGGGAAGAGCTTGCCAATGTCCATATCAGCCTTGACAGCATAGAGTCAGCAAAAAAAGAGCTTACTTCCCTTCTCCCGGAAGATATCGAAGTAATAGCAAATGCCATTGTCAACCACAAAGAAGTCGATGACTACAAGAAGGAAAAAGAAAAGAAGAAAATTGAGGTCGAGACTGAATTAAACGACACCGCTGTCAATGAATTTATGAACAAAACACTGGAGAAGACCATCAAGGCAAAAGTTGAGGTGGATGACAGCGGGGTTAAGGAGAAAGACAAGAAAACCAAAAATAAAGACACAAAGGCCAAAAAGGTCGGCATAGAAAAAAGCAAGGAAGCCAAAAGCAGCAAAGCAGACGGCACCTTCAATTCCTTAAAGGGGACGCTTGCGGCAGGGGGCTTTGCCAATGCCTCCGGCAATATCAATATCCCAAAGAACCAGACTGCATTAGTGAATGAATTGGGCGAGGAACTGATTGTCCGTGACGGAAAGTGGTTCACTGTAAAAGGAGGCGCACAATTCACTGAACTAAAGAAAGGTGATATTGTATTCAACCATTTACAGACAAGGCAGTTATTAAAGAACGGTAAAATTACGTCTTCTGACAACCGTGGCAGGTTTGCCCATTCCAGGGGTACATTTGGGAATGCCTTTTCAAATGGCCTCATTAATTTTGACAAATATAAAGACGGCACCCCAAAGACAAATTCCACCAAGAAATCCTCCAAGTCTAAAAAATCATCTAAAAAGTCCTCCAAAAATAAAAAGAAGGACTCCTCACAGGTTATTGACTGGATTGAACGCAAACTGGATGTATTGCAGGACAAAATAGACCTGACAAAGGCAAAGCTTGAGAACCTGTTCTCCTTCAAGAGGCAGAAAAACAACCTGTCCAAACAGGTACGGGAAACCACACGGCTGCTGAACGCACAGGAGAAAGCCGCATCCAAATATAAGAAAAAAGCAGACAGC
>RAYE01000139.1 GCA_003612285.1 bacterium D16-51
ATGCCGATACTTCTACCATCTTCATCCCTACAACTACTCCGTCAAAATCCTTTGCCGTATATTCATAGTAGGTTTTCAACAATCCCAGACCTCCACACTCATTGTCCAAATCTATCTCTTTTATTTCTGTTCCTATCTCTCCGTACTCATAGAAGTAATGCTCCTGGTTGTCAGGCATTTCTTCCTTCTTGCGTTTAATAATGCACCTGCCATCCCTGACTTTTTTCATGTACCCTTTACAGCGTACTTTTTCAAACATCCATTGATTACATTTCTTCATTGACTCACCTCAACTATTTACTTCTTAAATCACTTAACAATACTAAATTTTTCCCTGTTCTTTCCCGCATGATAACCGCCAATTTCACCCTAATCGTTCCTTTCCCTTGCTGCAGAACGGAACATCATCAACAGCATTTCTGAAACCGGCCTGGATCTGTCTCGCCGAGCCGCCTTTTTTACAGATTTTAATTCATACCACCAACCCCGGTAATGCTTTTGTCCCGGAACCAATACACCTACCCCATATGGTATCTCACCCTCGACTTTCTCATATACTTCCCCTGGCATCACATAATAGTTGTAATCCCCCAAGAAATTATGTCCATTCTTTGAGTGGAAGTCCTCAACTGAAGACTTCACTTCATAGCAATAAAAATCACCTTTCTCAATTCCAGATACCGTATTATTTACCGGTTTAAACTTCATGTAGTCCACTCTCACCGCTTTGTTGGTGGCGTAATCAAATGTTACCTCCCTCGCCCAATAAACCCTTGGATCATTGTGTGGCGATATGTATTTCTGAATTGACAACGACAGAAGTGCCGTTATCTCTGGTCTACTTTTCATTCTCTATCTCCTCCTGTCATTTTATAAACTTACATGACAATAAGCCAGACATTATTATTTGCAGCCCCCAAGGCAGTTGTTGATATCAAATCGCCATTGTTATTGTCGCCCGTACCCAGCCAGACATTCTTATTTTGTTTCGCCATGTATAAATTAATTGGGAGTGAGATACCGGATACGTTATAACCAGGGGCAACGTTATTCACACCGCTTGCAAAATATTTGTCTGTAGTGTCCCTGAAATTTTTATTAAGGGATGTAGGTATAATTGCTTTTACCGCAATCCCATTTCCGATTCCGTACTGGCTGTACTGGCATTTACATATGCGGATGACAGCCGCTATGGACGGCTCAAAGTTTAAATATATGTTTTCATGCGGTATAACGCTGGAAGAATCTGCATCTGACAATAGTTTTTTACAGTAAAAGTTCCCTGCTTCCAAGCTCCCGGCCACACCAAAGATTGACACACCTTTTTTGATGTTTGCCGGGATAAGGTTTCCGTCCCCTGCAATCGTCTGCTGTCCTGACAGGTATCTCCCGGCAGCTATCGTCTGTGCGGATGTGCCGGGCATAATTGTCTGCGCCCCCTGTGATGGAATAGTGCCTGTAACTCTGCCGCCTTTGGCATAAGCTGTATAACCGCTTAACATCTGCTCCGCCCCTGCCGTGGCATCCTGCGTGCCTTCCAGTAATGTTATTATCCTGCCCACATTTGCCGCTATTGTATCAAATGCCGCATCTGCGGCCGTTGCAATCCCTTTTGCGCTGACAGCGCCGGCTACCTTACCCTTGCCGTCGGCCACTGATTTTTTTACATCATCCAAACCTGCCTTTACCGCCCCAAGCCCATAATCCGGGCTGCTTAATACCCCCCCCCGATTCTAAAAAGTTAGTTATTTCATCCAGTTTCGCCCCATTGGATGATGCAGTGCCCCTTGCGCCATCCAGTGTCGGCTTGTCTGCTATCTGTATTGTTTTTAACGCCATGTTATCCCCTTCCTTTTTTATCCCAGCTGGCACCATGCATCCACAAAATTTACCGAACAGTTACAGTCATCCCCGTTTATGGCCACCGGCTGCCTCATGGCCAGCCTGCCGCTCCCTGTGTGGGTTGTGTAGGAGCTTGGGCCCGTCTGGATTTTAAAACTTATGCTGCTGTCATTCCAGCACCATACCAATGGCCTGTTGGGGTATATCTTGCCTGTTTTCGAGTGTACTTTGACATCCACAAAATCAAGTGCGTATACAGCCGACACATTGTTAACCTCCGGGGCAAGCAGTGCCCACTGCCCTGTGCTTACCTGTGTGGAAGCCAGGTAACCATAAGTTGGCGTAAACCTGACTTTGGTAAGCGCCACTTTCTGGTTGATGACATAATTCATCAGCCCGCCGCTGTCATTGTAGGTAATGGAGTACCCGGAACCTTCGTGGCTTCCTGCCACGC
>RAYE01000140.1 GCA_003612285.1 bacterium D16-51
AAGGAAGATGAGGTAAAAGAATGGTATGACGGATACCTGTTCGGGCACACAGAAGTATATAACCCATGGAGTATACTGAATTATGTGGATGACATAATTTCACACAATACGGAATTTCCAAAGCCGTACTGGTCAAACACTTCCTCCAACAGTATTATCCATGAGCTGGTTGTAAAGGCGGACGACAGCACCGTACAGGAAATCGAATGTCTGCTCGCAGGGGACTCTATTGAAAAGCCTGCTCATGAGGATATCACTTATGGGGACATCCACCAGTCAAAAAACAACCTCTGGAATTTCCTGTTTTTTACCGGATACCTAAAATCTATCGGGAAACGCTTTGAAAACCGTACTACCTTTTTGGAAATGAAAATACCAAATGAAGAAGTGATGTATATTTATGAAAATACCATCTGGGAGTGGTTTCATCAAAAAATCAGGGCTATGGATTTTTCCGACTTATACCATGCCATTTTATCCGGAGACACAGAAACAACGGAAAATCTCCTAAAAAAGCAGCTGCGTGAAAGCATCAGTTTTATGGATAGTGCTGAAAAGTTCTACCATGGTTTTCTGCTCGGCCTGCTTGGCGGACTGCAGGACTACAGAAAAAAATCTAACCTGGAAAGCGGCAGTGGAAGGTATGACATTACCCTTATGCCATATGACGAGCAGCAGCCGGCTGTCATATTGGAACTGAAACGTGCAGAAAAGTTCACTGAAATGGAAAACCTCTGCCGGGAAGCGCTGCGCCAGATAGATGAAAAAAATTATGCAGATGCCCTCATAGAAGAAGGGTATCCCATAATTTTGAAGTACGGGGTCTGCTTCTGCAAAAAAAGCTGCATGGTGAGAATGGCTGGAAAAACAGGAATTTAATGGAGGTATTTTGCATGGATATTAAAACAGCGATACCCATAGGGATTGAATCATATAAAAAAATAATCAGCGGCAGCTATTATTATGTTGACAAAACTCTTCTTATCCGGGAATTATTGGAATACAGAAGTGCTGTCACCCTGTTCACCCGCCCAAGACGCTTTGGGAAAACACTTACACAGAGCATGCTCCGCACCTTTTTTGAGGAAGAGATTGATGCAGATGGCAATACTGTGGATAATTCTGCGTATTTTACAGGGAAAAAGATCCTGGATGCGGGTGCGCAGTACACAGGGCATATGGGGAAGTACCCTGTTGTTTCCCTGTCCATGAAATCCGCGAAGCAGCCAGACTTTGAAATGGCCTGTGACAGCCTGCTTGACGAAATCATAAGGGAATTTGACCGCCACAGATATCTCCTCAGAAGTGGAAGGATAGCGGAAGATATTAAGGAGCGGTATTCTGCCATCCTGGCAGGGAAAGCTGGAAGAGCAGCTTATGCGAAGTCCCTTGCCTTCCTGTCAGATTGTCTGGAGAAATACCACCGCCGGAAAACAATTATATTGATTGACGAATACGATGTACCTCTAGAAAATGCTTATTTTAAAGGGTTTTACAGCCAGATGGTTGATTTTATGCGCTCCCTGCTGGAGTCTGCCTTAAAAACCAATGACTCCCTGCAGTTTGCCGTCATCACAGGCTGCCTGCGCATCAGCAGGGAAAGCATCTTTACCGGGCTGAACAACCTGAAGATAAATTCTGTCCTGGATGAAAGCTATTCGGAATATTTCGGGTTTATGCAGGATGAAGTTGACAGCCTCCTTTCCTTTTACGGCATAAGCCAAAAGGAAGATGAGGTAAAAGAATGGTATGACGGATACCTGTTCGGGCACACAGAAGTATATAACCCATGGAGCATACTGAATTATGTGGAGGACATACTTTCACATAATACGGAATTCCCTAAACCGTACTGGTCAAACACTTCCTCCAACAGTATTATCCACGAGCTGGTTGTAAGGGCAGGCAGCTGCACTGTGCAGGAAATTGAACACCTGCTTATGGGGGAGGCCATAGAAAAGCCGGTCCATGAGGATATCACTTATGGGGACATACACCAGTCAGAGGATAACCTCTGGAACTTCCTGTTTTTTACCGGGTATCTGAAAACCGTCAGGAAACGCTTTGAAGGCCGTACTATTTTTATAAAAATGAAAATACCAAACGAAGAAGTGATGTATATTTATGAAAATACCATCCAGGAATGGTTTCAGCAAAAAACCAGGGCTGCGGATTTTTCCGGCCTATACCATGCCATTTTATCCGGGGATACAGAATCAGCAGAAAATTTCCTGAAAAAGCAGCTGCGTGAAAGCATCAGTTTTATGGACAGTGCCGAAAAGT
>RAYE01000141.1 GCA_003612285.1 bacterium D16-51
AATACTTTCTGTTCCCCACTAAGCTCATTGAATTTCCTCTTTTGAGTATATTCAAACATATACATTATTCTCACCCCCAGGTTTACCTAACCACATTCCAGTTTTCATCCAGGATGACAATGGCATTAGTAGACATCAGCCCCTGATTTGAGGATGCCATATATTTAATATTATCGCGGCCCTTTAACGGATAGTAAAGATATTCAAATTTTTCTTCACCATTGGGATACTCCATTTTCTTTACCTGCAATGCACAAATTGAAAAGTTCAGCTCAAACCCTGGGCGCTTATCCTGGGGCAGGTTACTATCATACACGTAAAACGTTAATTCATTATCATCCAGATATTCATATTTATATACATTGACTGCATGCCCATAACCGGCTTTCATAAGCATATATACATCAACTATTTTCCCCCTGTCAAGATAATCAACCATTTTTTCAATCATAGTATAATTGTCACGCCTGCCATTGGTATTTGCATAATCATTCAGGTTAATTTTTTTATTCCCCTTTGTCCAATAACAGCCAACCATTTTTTTAAATTGCTTCTCCCCTTTTGATAATTTCCTGTTAAGATAATTAGTGCCATTCCCTGAATGTTCGTCTACAAACAAACTATTCTTATAATCATAAAGGCCTGCATCCATAAGCGTCTTATTTTCTGGATCTTTTTTCAAATTCCACTTAATTTTTTTCTTTTTACCATTTACCTTACATTTGTAAGCCCCAGAAGAAGGGAATTTCTTTCTATTATACAGATAAGAAGTTAAATGGGCAATCCCTACACAATTTCCGCCTTCCCCAATTTCTGATTCAAAATTTTGGAATGGAAGTTCATCTCCATATATATTAAATCCTTCCACACTACTTTCTACCTTATCATCCTCTCTTTCATTAGAATATGGCGGCACTGCGCCAATATCATATCCAGAATCAGAATAAGGCATATACGAAAATATGTAATTAAAAAAATTTTCACCCTCCCTTGGGTTATACTCAAAAACAGGCAGCAACAAGGAAAATATTTTACTCTTTAAATTAACGGAAAACTTACTTTTTTCCTTAACTTTTTCTTTATCAGAATACTTAATCTTTGAACCCAGATAGGCATTGCAATAATTGACAGAATGCTTCGCTAAACTCTTTGATTTTTTCTTTGTTTCCATCTTAGAATAATCTACATGCATGCCTTTTCCAAACAGCTGCTCTATAACAGGAAACCCATAGATAAACCCAGTCCCTGATGTTTCTGCAGTAGTAGACAGTGCTCCACCTATGCTTATTTTTTTATTTTCTGTTAAGTAAATATAATACTCATTATTTTTCTCAAAATCATATTCTAATGTAATAACACTGCCATCCCTTTTATAACCACACTTTTCTAACTCAGATAAGCCATTCACAACAAAAGCTCCCTGGATTACCCATACCTTAATATCATCATAATCAATATCATTTTTCTTTAATATGGATGTAAGGTCAATCTTTACAGTCCCCCCATAATTATACATCCAATATCCCTTATATATTTTGTTAATCCCATAACACTCCAGTGAATATCTGCTTGTATAGTCATCAATTACAGCATTGAGGTCTGAAGGTTCATCTGCTTCTAACTTCACTTCCCTGCAGCGGTTCTTCTTGAATAAAATCTTTCCTGTATACTCACAGGCAGAAAATAGATCCATCTTTTTCTTTACTTTATAACCATCTGTGTATAAGTCGCCTGCAGTTGACTCTTTTAACGGATCTGTTTTATATTTCTCAATTTCTTCTTTATCAGTCAAACCATCATTGTCTGAATCTGAACCATCCCTGTAATCTAATCCCATTTTGTATTTGTCATATTGGGACAATCCATCAATATCAGATGCTACATTTTTTTAAGTCTCCATAAATTTATCAAAATCATCTACCTCTATACCAGAGGGGAAATCTGTAAAAGAACCCCTCCCAAAGCTCCTAATAAAACGATAAATATGCCCGCCTATTATAAACGCTGCTATAAGTGCAATTATTACTATAACAGTTTTAACTTTTGATCCAGAACCATTGCTTTGCACTGTTCCTTCCTTAATCTCATAACATATATTAATTTTCATAAAAATCCCCCATTTCTCCACTTTTAGCTGGCAAAATAAATAATAATAAAAAACGCCGGTTATATACTATTCAACGCAATATTTTCAGTAATACGGTCTAATATCAAATCAATATGCCGTATTCCTGTCACAGTA
>RAYE01000142.1 GCA_003612285.1 bacterium D16-51
GGTGGTCAGACTTTTTGCCTGGCCACCCAATAAACCCTTTATTTTATGCAACTTCCGACAATTCCAAAAATTCTTTTAAATCACATTTCATATATTGGAAGTTCTCTGCCTGGTCACTAAGGAATGAATCATTCTTATTAAAATACCCCATAATCCATTCATCCATCTGAATATCCCTTCTGCATGCATAAGCAATAACGGCAACCAGCGAAGCCCGGTTCCGTTTATTTAGAAGTCCGCTGTTTCCATCCGTCTTCCGGGCAAAATCATTTAACATATCCGAGTAAAGCCCAATGTCATCGCTGGTCACATCCTGGCTGACATTTTCCCTGACGAACTCCAATATATTGATTCCGGCCAGCCTTTCCCTTCCAATGTGCAGATAACCACACATCATGGTTTCCAATATATCCAGCTTGTCCACAATGACGGATCTTTCCTTCGTTGAACGGTCTTTATCCACGGTGTCAAATGCCATCCCATTTATTTCCACAGATGAAAGCCCGTCCCTGAATGCCTCCAAAAATTCCGCAAACTTACAGTCAGCCAGCCCCAAATTGGTAAATTTATGGAATAAGGTAAACCATATAAATGAATCTTTAATGGTAAAGATACTGTACAGGCCGTCTGTAAGAATGTTTTCCAGCCTGTGCAAATCTTCACCGAAAGCCTTAAACTCTTCCAATGTTGCATTTTCATTCAGATATGCCCCCATCTGCCTGCTCTGCCTTTTCCAGTCGTCAAAATGGAACATACACATAACCGTTTCCATAACAACCCTTTCCAGTATACCGTTTTTCTTGGCACCCTTCGTGTAAGCTGTACAGTCAATAAAGAACGGACTGCCTAAAATATTCCTTATCTCACGTGCGAAATTGTCAACATAAGTAAATGTTTTCTGTGCCACATTCATGGATTTCTGGTTTTTGTACAGCCTTACCAGCTTTGATATCTGTTTCATGCAATAGCCCTCATGGATTACCGTTTCAACCTGGTATTCATTGAACCTCTTTTTCAGTTCCCCAGGAAGGCTGTCATAGGTTTTATTTTTGATATTGAATTCTGCATCTTCCCATACAATATCACCATTGCCATCCATCTTAATATTTCCGTTTTCATCCCTTGCCTTTGCACTGTACAAAATAACCGGCTCTTCCACACTGGATGTAATCCTGTAATTTCCATACCGAAACAGCATAAGCGAGGAACTTCTCTGCAATCCATCAATAATCCATAACTGGGAGTTATTTTCTTCCCCTAGGATAATTGGAGGGATATAGTTGTCCGTCAATACCGTGGCGATCAGTTCATTTATTGTACTCCTGTCCCACTGCCCTGACAGACGCTGTACATCCTGGTCAGAACGGATATCCGCATCTTTCATTTTATTTAAATACATGTCCAGTGTATATGTCTGTTTCCTTGGCTTTGCCATGATATAACCTCCACATCATAATAATATTTTTATATTCTCATAGGAACGTATATTGCCCAATGCGTCCTCATATTCCTTTGGTGACATATGCAGTATGTTCTGGATTTCCATAGCCCCATAACAGCAGGAAAGCAGTTTTAAAACATCTTTCTGCCGTTCTGGCAGCTGAACAAGGTACTTTTCCAGCTTAAATGTCACTGCACTGATGTCCCCGAATATTTCCTTTTCCATATCAAAGCCATCCGTCAGCATATCCCCTATTGTACAATCATTATCTGCACCGGCTGGGGCATCAATGGATACCGCCATCCTGTCCGCCTTCCGCTTATAGCAGTTCCTTTTTGTAATCTCTGACATTATCTTATTTGACAGGCATACATACAGGAAACCATCAAATGGCTGTACTCCGTCGTACCGCCCTAATGCATCCACGAACACCTCATTCGCCAAAGAATAAAAATCGTCCTTATCCTTGTCAGATAACCCACCAAATTTCAAAAGTATCCTGTCCACAATCCTGTGGAGTTTTTTTGCATTATCTGCATAATATGAATTTATTATCTGTTCCATCTTACTGCCTTTCCTATATATATTGAAGGCTTTGGGGCAACACTGCCCCTGCCCTAGCTGA
>RAYE01000014.1 GCA_003612285.1 bacterium D16-51
AAAAATTCCGTGATTAACAACGTTTTCTTTAGCTGCAGGGATGAAATTAAAGCGGCTGTTGCGAAATTTATTGATTGGATAAATACCATACCACAAACTGTTATTGACAGATTGTGCTTATAAATATAGTTGGCGATATTCAAACACCGAATATAGTATATCGTTAAATTAATTTCTCATAGTTTCACGCAGTCAAACTATGTGTTAATTATTGAACGATGTACCAGGTATGCTTTAGGTGCAGAGCCAAACAATTATAAGTGAGCAGTCACGGCGCTTTGGCTCTGCTTTAAAGCAGTACGCTGTTATTTTTCCATATCCGTGACTTTGTATCTTAGTATTGTTTTTAAATTGGCCGTTTCTGTACGGCTGGCATCATTCAAATAAATTTCACGATGCTCTTTTCCCATACGTTTGTATCCGTGTTCCATACAATATTTATCCATAATCTCAAATGATGCAGGTTCATCATCAAACGCTCCTTTGTGCAATACTTGAATACACCTGCCATCATATAGTATTTCAAAAGAAATATCTGTAAGAAACGGATTGTCTTTTTTGCTCTTAACTGCCTCTAATGCATTATTAAACATTTTTCTGGTAATAAAGTCTGGCTGACGTATCATGATGCGATATTGCAATTCTTCTTTTACCAAATTTTCTTTTTCAGAAGCCGTGCTCCATATTCCCTCTAAAGGGTATACGGCGTAGTCTGTTATTTCAATGCTTTTTTCAGCATGCGTTTTATACATCATTTTAATTTTATAAGCAGCCGAAAACAGGGCGGCGACCTTAACTGAAAAGATTTCATCATTAGGATTTCCATTGCCGGATAGAATGATGTAGTTCTGTGCAGGAACATCAATTATGCAAGGTTTTGTTTTTACGCCATATATTTCTTTCTCCTGTTTTTTCCATTCATGTTTCATTTTCACTTCTCGCTTTCTCAAATAAAATTTACAGGAAAATTGTACCACATATATACTGACATCCTGTGTCAGGGTTTATATTTCTTATAGATTTTCTCTGCCTGTTATTATTTAAAGCCAATCGTAGTGAAATATATTATTTTCCCCTGTACGCTTTCTGCCATGCGTAGTCTTGCAGGGGGTTGGAGAATATATAAACTTTTTGAAAAACAAAATGCTAAATTGGTGTAGAAGGTTATTCTTTGCTATCAAAAAATGCATTGAAATCACAGTTAAATATATCGGTTAAAGCAATTAGCAAATCCACAGATGGGTTATTGTAACCGTTTTCTATTTTTGAAAATGTCCCAATATTTATGTTCATTCCACGTAACTGTAACTTCGCAATTACATCTATGGATTTCATTTTCTGCTCTTTTCGCAAACGTTTAATGTTTCCTCCGATAATCGGATTTTTATGTTGGTTTACTCTTTCTGCCATCTGGTTTCCTCCGTTTTAAAGAAAATTCTATCCAAAATGGCATAAAATAGTTTCTAAAATGGCATATAAGTGGTATCATAGTTATATTACTTTGTAAGAATTATTAGAAAGGTAGGTTATGCGAATGGATGGAAAATTAAACATATTGGAAACAGAGGGTTCAAAGACAATTTTATCGCTGGAAGATATGGCAGCTTTGGTAGCTATGTATGATGCAATTAAAAGATTAAATATCACTTTAACAGGCGGTATTGAAATACATGCTAAAAAGAATGGAGTTTTAGGGGTGTTGGAATCTATTTACGGCATAATAGATAACGGTGTCTGTCAGGAAATAAGGTCATTGGAAGAAGAAGAGTTTTCCAATACAGTCAATTATATTTTGGATAATGATGATGAAACACCTATAAACCGTGCGAAACAATTGCTTGGAATATATTAGTTGATAAAATGGATAAAACAGATATAATAGAAGTATGGGGAGTATGGAATATAAGGATGCGTTGAAGGGGTTACATGGAATTTATAAAGGTCATATCAATGGGGCGGATTATTGTTTCATAGTAATTGTATGCTTCCTGATATGCCATTTTTGGTGTTTCTGCCCAGCCAGAGCCTTCATTTGAGTAGTTACCATTTTCACATTTTAGAATACACCAGAAAAAGGGGAGATTTTTATTTTGTGATTTCTCTGATGTTAAATAAACTTCAATTAAGTATGAATTTGGAATTTTCATAGGGCGCTGCTCCTTGGAATTTATTTATAGTATACACAGATAAGGAGAAATTATTCATGTTAAGTGAAAAACAAATGGCAGAGTTAAATGCATTGGTTAATATAGCGAAAGATAATGGCAATAAATTGAATTCTATGTTGTTTTACAATGTTATTGTTGCGATGCCCGGAGAAAGTAAGCAGGAAGACATTATATTTGAAATGCAGGATTACTTGTTTTCTCAGGGGATAGAAATTATTTCTGAGGATGTTGAAATAGAAAATGAAGAGATTGGTATACGGTTTGAGGATGTAAAACCGTTTAATCCTTCCCGCATAGATATTGTTATGAGGCCAATCACGTTGGATTCTATCGTAAAAAGAATAAAAAATGAAGAGATAAATATGGAAACAGCATTCCAGAGAAAATCCGGCTTGTGGAATGAGGTACAAAAAAGCCAGTTGATCGAATCACTTTTATTGAAAATTCCCCTGCCGGCATTTTATTTTGATGAGAGTAAAGAGGATAGCTGGCTGATTATAGATGGCTTGCAGCGGCTGACGGCTTTGAAAGAATTTATTGTGGATAAAACATTGAAACTGAAGGGGTTAGAGTTTTTTTCCGATTTGGATGGGATAGGATTTGATGATTTGCCAAGAGCCTTTATAAGGAGAATAGAAGAAACGAATCTGATTGCTTTTAATATCAGGGAAGGCACACCGGAAAATGTGAAGTTTAATATTTTTAAGAGAATTAATACAGGGGGGCTGGAATTAAGTTTTCAGGAAATCAGACATGCGATTTTTTTTGGAAAGTCTGTGTCAATATTAAAGAAATTGTCTACAGAAACAGAATTTAAAGAAACAACATCAAAAAGCATTAAATCAGATAGGATGCAGGATCAGGAATTTGTTTTAAGATATATTGCGGTGTGTCATTATGGTATTGATAAGTTTCAAACTACTTCAGAAGAATTTTTAAATGATACAATGAAATATTTGAACGGTATTGATGACAGGCAAGTGGATGAGATAGATATTCATTTTCAAAATGTTATGAGGAATGCAAGGGCAATTCTTGAAAAGCACGCATTTAGGAAAATAGCAAGGGATGGTATGCGGAGGCCGATTAACAAGGCAATTTATGAAAGCTGGTGTTATTGCCTTGGAAATTGTTCTGATTTGGAACTTGCGGTTCTTATAAAAAATAAACAGGAGGTACAAAAAGCATTTTGTTTATTATGTGAGGATAGTGAGTTTCAAGCGGCATTAAAACATAGCCGGAAAAGGGATTTTAATTATAGGGTAAGTTGTGTAAAGGAATTAATTGAAAAGGAGATTACAGTTGTTAAAAAAGATATATCTTAGAAATTTCAAGTGTTTTGCAGAAATAGAGTTGGAACTTGGAGGTTTGAATATTTTTACAGGAATAAACAGTATGGGGAAATCAACGGTACTGCAGTCGCTTCTGTTGCTTAGGCAGGCGTTGGAAAATGATGCGCTTGGCAAAGGGATCTACCTAAATGGGGAATATGCTTCTGTGGGTACAGGGAGAGATTTGTTATATAGTAATGCAGAAAACGAAGTGATAGAGATTCATTTGTCAGGAGATGAGGGAGAGTTTATAGGAAAATATGGTTATCAGGCATCAGCGGATTATTTAAAGAATACTGGACAGGCGTCTGTTCGTGGTGAATTGAATTTATTTAAAAGGGGTTTTTCATATATTTCCGCAGAACGTTTAGGACCGCAGTTGAGTTATGATAAATCTTACTATGAGGTTCATGAGAGAAGGAGAATGGGGAATCATGGAGAATATGCAGTTCATTTTTTGTATGATAACCAGGAGGAAAAAATAGAGAATAAGTCTGTACTTCATCCTGACGAGGATAATCCATTTCTTTTGCGGCAGACAGAAAAATGGATGAGTGAGATTAGCCCTGGGATTCGTATTGACTTTGAAGATTATGGCAGGGCAAATAAAATGAGCATGAGGGTAAGGCAGATGAATAATGATGAGTGCACAGCAGATTATTTTTCTGTTAGAAATATAGGATTTGGTCTCACCTGTGTTTTGCCGGTTGTATTGTCTTTGCTGGCTGCAAAGCAAGGTGATTTGCTTATTGTTGAAAATCCAGAGGCACATCTGCATCCTAAGGGGCAACGTAAAATGGGGGAATTGATTGCAAGGGTTGCTAATGGTGGTGTGCAAGTCATATTAGAAACACACAGTGACCATTTGCTAAACGGAGTGAGGCTTAGTGTTAGAAAGAATGAGATTGGGCAGGATAAGGTGAAGGTATATTTTTTCAAAAATAATCAAGAAAATGGAAAAAAAGAGATTGTTAATCCGTTGATTTTAAGCGATGGGCGTATCAGTTCATGGCCGGACGGTTTTTTCGACGAATGGGATAAAGCGATTGATGAATTGTTTTAGGGAGGATAAATAGTGCAGTTAGTATTAAATGAATTGTCAGTGGAATTTCCTTTAGAAGATGAATATGAGGGAAAACGTGTTATGACGCGGTTTTTATGTACATATCGTTTGATAAAGAAAATCTTAAAAAACGACAGGATATTATTGGATACAAATTATAATGGTATTTATCTGGCATCTGGATATAATATTTCAAAATGGCGTAATGACCCGTCAGTGGATATGGATGAAAAAAGATTGTTCCGTTCCTTAATTAATAGGTCTCTAGTTTATCACAAGGAGGATGTGGAGGAAGAGGAAGTTCATATTGATGGACAAGATTCCAAAGGGGCATTGCTTGCATATCTAAATGAAGACTGCCTGATTAGCTTTGATACAAATAATAAGTGGAAAACAGACACAATTTATGCAAAGTTGCTATGGCTGGGAGAGGAAGATGTAGAAGAAAAATATATTAAACTGCCCAATATAGTAGATGAGGATACGGTATGTAGTTTTGAACAGAAATATTTTGACAAATTGGCAGATGATTTGAGAGAAAAAATAGTTGTAGGAGAGGATATATTAAAAAATGCAGCGCAAGTGTTTTCAAGCCTAATTTTTTGCAGGACGGCAGAACGGCAGCTAAGACAGCTAAAAGACCCTGTTTCTGTCAGGCAGATATGCAAAAGATTGCTGGAACTTCAGGAATATTTTGCAGCTAGGCCGAAGGTATTTGATAAAAATCAGTTGAATCATGCTACGCCAGAAAGTGATATTACGCTACAGTATTATAGCAGGGAGCATACATTTCAGCTTCCTGATGGACAATATCAGGTTTTTTCATGGCATATGAGATTTACGGGAAATATGGCTGGGAGAATTTTCTTTTTTCCTGATATTCAAAATTCAAAATGTTATATTGGGCATATTGGTGGGAAATTAAAGACAGTAACATATGGATAGGCATTCCGAAAGGGGTGTCTTTTTTGTTTTTTTAGGAAAGTCTGCCATAGCTGCCCAAACTGGTTTGTGCAATTTTCATAAAACAGGGCCTTATTTTTTGGAGCAGGTTATGCGATTAACCTTTGAAAAAGTGGTATTGGTTTATTATACTAATAGAAGACTTTTTGTGCTGCCGGCAAAGGGCAGCGGAATGGAGATAGTGCGAAATCAGCATTTTTCATCACTATTTGAGCCGCCAAAGGCGGCATGGAGGAATTACTATGGAAAGAAATGAAGCTTTTGGAAAAACTGTTATCAGGATTGCGCTGCCTGTTACAATACAGTCATTATTGCAGTCGTCTTTTAGCGTGATTGACCAGGTTATGATTGGCCAGCTTGGCAGCAGCAGTATTGCCGGGATTGGCCTGGGAGGGAAGTTTGCTTCCCTTTATTCTGTAGTCCTTGCGGCTATTGCATCTGCCGCAGGGATTACTATTTCGCAATATATTGGAAAAAAAGATAAAAAATCCGTGAATAAGAGTTTTTATACCAGTATGGCGCTTTCTGCTGTGTTGGCGGTTTTGTTTATGGTGCTTTGCACGGCATTCCCGAAAATGATTATGGCGGCTTATACAAAAGATAAGGTTACCAGGGCATTAGCTGTAAAATATCTCCGTATCCTGGCAGTTTCTTTTCTGCCAATGGCAGTCAGTTCTGTTGTAACGACGATGTTCCGCTGCATGGAGGCTGCAGCATTGCCGTTATATGCCAGTATTTTTTCCCTGGTGCTCAATACAGGTTTAAATTATTTGCTGATTTTTGGAAAATGGGGTTTCCCTGAAATGGGGGTGGAAGGCGCTGCAGTGGCCAGCGTTGCAGCACAGGTGATATCTTGTGGGATTATTCTGTTTTTTTATAAATTACATAAAGATATGCCGAAGCTGAAATTGGGTATGGAGTGCCATAAAAAGAGGCATCTGCCAGAACAGGAACTGGAAGCGAAGAGAGAATACAGAAAGCAATACCTGAAAATACTTGGTCCTATTGTGGTATGTGAATTTTTGTGGAGCCTGGGTGAAAATGTCTATACAGGGATATATGGAAATATAGGGACGGACGCCTGTGCGGCCATGACGATGACAATACCAGTCCAGACGCTGATTTTTGGAGCGTTAAGCGGCTTGTCGCAGGCGTCCGGCATTTTAATCGGAAAATCCCTTGGCGCCAGAAATTTTAAGGCTGCTTATGAGGATTCGAAAAAACTGATGAAATATGGTTTTATTGCTTCCGTCCTTTTATCTGTGCTATTGATAGCAGCCAGCCCATTTTATGTAAAAATATACAATGTTGAGCGGGTGGTGCAGAAGACAACGGAAGGCCTTTTAACCGTGCTTGCCATTCTTGCGCCAATCAAGGTTTTAAATATGATTTTGGGCGGCGGCGTTATCCGGAGCGGAGGAAAAACAAATTATATTATGTGGGTTGATATGATTGGGACATGGGGATTTGGGGTGCCATTAGGGCTTTTGTCAGCTTTTATATGGAAGCTTCCAATAACCTATGTATATTTTGTATTGTCCTTGGAAGAATGTGTACGGCTGGGGATATCATTTGTAATCTTTATAAAGAAAAAATGGATGGAAAGCATAAAATAGTTACTATATTTCTCATTATCTCCTTCTGCCATGTTGCAACTGACAAACCATTATATACTCCTCTTCATTTTCTTTTACCACTTCAAAGCCTGTTTTCTGATACATATTAACGGCATAATTCGCCTTCTGAACGGATAAAGATGTCTGCTGATATCCCTTGTCTTTCAGAAATTGCAGCATTTCTCTCATAAGTGCTGTGCCTAACCCTAAGTGCCTGTATTCTTCATACAGCGATATGGCAAGCGAAGGCGTTTCATCATCAATATGTCCGTAATCATTCATAATACGCACCCATACTGCGCCCACAATCTTTTCTTTTACTTCCGCAGCTAAGCACCAATCATCTGCTTTTCCAAAATCAGCGATATATACTTGAAGCTCTGGCTGTTCAATAATAGATTTTGGAGGCTTTTCCATTCCCTCTGGAATAAAAATCGCTTCATACAAAAAGTCAGACAATACTGGATACTCACTCTCTTTGATTTCTCGTATTTTATAGTTCATAATTTGCACCAAGCCTCAAGCGAAAATGCCTGCATTTTCATTTGAGGCGCAAACACAAAGGGTGAAAGATGTGTGTTTGCATTTTACCCTTTCTTCTTTTTTCTTTCACCCTTTCTCCGCTCAACCACTATCACGCAAAATGTTTTCATTTGCATGGGCGTAATATATGACTTTCGGATGGTAACTCATTACAAGTTTCCAATTATTTTGCAAAGCGATATTTTCTTCATAAGCGGCAAGATATTCCATTGGCTCTAAATCGCCCACTACACATTCCCCACTATCCAGAATAACGGATATACTGTCCTCGCTATGACTTGCGGTTTGAATGATTTCTCCTGCAATCCCTAAATCAGCAAGAAAACCTCTGCTTTCGTCACAACCAATTATAGTAGTATTTTTTTCATCAATAGGCTCATATCGCAAATATTTTTCACGCTTAAATATAGCGTCAGCAAAATGCACAGAGTCGCATTGAGTATCTATGAGTAACAATTTTATTCCCATTTTCTGCAGTTCACTAACAAGTCCGATATGGTCTGGATGATAGTGGGTTGCCAAAATATAAGTAATATCGGGTATTGATATACCACTTTTCTTTAAGGCTTTATAAAAAGACTGCATAGTTCCAGCATAATCTGTATCAATCAGCAGACCGCCATTTACACCATGCACGAAATAAGTACTTGTGTTTCCATACTTTAATTTAGTTATCATTTCATTCCTCTTTTAGCAAAGAGTACATTTTCATATCAAGCACCTTACCATTCTTCACGGCGTTGCTTCTCAATGTACCCTCATATTGAAACCCTGCTTTTTCAAGAACCCTGCAAGACGCTATATTATAAGCAAACGGCTCTGCGTAGATACGGGTAATATCGCTATTAGCAAAAACATATTCGCAAGTCTTTTGCGTCTGATAGTTCCCATTTTCTTATTCTGCATTTCATTTTTACAAGTCCTCTCAATCCACATTTTCAATTATCTTTCAGTTTTTTTTCCATGATTTCATAAACCAATTTCACATCATTTTCCAATTCGTATATCCCATGCCCCACTGTTTTATAGCCTCTATGCTCATATAAACACGCTGCCGGAAGCGAAGCGTCCAAAATAACCGTATCATATGTTTTGGAGATTTCCTTTTCCAAACAATTCATAATATACGAGCCACAGCCTTGATGTTGATAAACGGGCAATACATATACTCCTGTAATATGATTATCATCAAAACAACCCGTTCCGACAATCACGTCGTTATACACCAGCACTCCCATATTTCCCGATGCTATTCCGTTTATAATGTGTTCTTTACTATGATGTCTGCAAAAGAAATTCACTACTTCCTTTGGATAATATTTCGGATATATGGTTTCAATAGCCGTATGTAAAACATTTTGAATATCATCCGCCATATCAAAAGCTGCACTTGTATATTTCATATCGATCCTCCAAAAACTGTCTCTCATTCTGACTTTTCTTATTGATTATACACGAAAGCATAGGCTTTTTCAATTACTCTCTGCCTGTCGGCATATTCTTTTATCAGCCGAGAAAACATATCCTCTGGCTGTTCGTCTATACTCATAAGGTATTCATTCAGTCGGCCGCTTGTCAGCAGATTGAGCTAAACAAGCCGCCAATGCCTGTTTCAGAGATACTGCAATTTATGATAATATGGACTGTGATTAGTATCATATAATAGATATTTTTTTAAAAATGTTGTAAAGTGATAGAAATCCTGTCTGGAAAGCGTAGTAATAGATGTATATACAAATAATATTTCCCATGGGAATGGAATTGTCGGGAGTTACTTTTCAAAAATTGGACAGTAAAGGTAAGGAACTGTTAAGAAATTAATTCTTAACGGTTTCTAAGGAAAGTAGGATGATATATGAGAATAAGAGAGGACAACTATATTGAGCAATTATGCTTACACAATGAAGAGGCTCTGCTTTATGTCATTGACGTCTACGGCGGATTAATAAAATCAGTTATTTCAAAGCATCTTTTTGCCATGCCTGATAAAATAGATGAGTGTTTAGATGATGTGCTGCTTAATATCTGGGAAAATATATCTTCTTTTGATGAAAACAGGAGCACATTTAAGAACTGGGCGGCAGCAGTTGCGAAGTACCGTGCAGTTGACTATTTGCGGAAATACCGGCAGGAACTGCAGCAGGTAAATATTGAAGATGTCTTGCTGCCGCAGGAAGATGTTATGCTGGAACGCCTGGTTCAGGAGGAAATTTCAGAGGAGATGGAGAGTTTGCTTAGCTGTTTGAGTGAAAGCGACCGAAGTCTTTTCTGGAAATTGTACGTAGAGGAAAAGCCAATGGAGGAAGTCAGCCGGGAGACAGGAATGAAAAAGGCAGTGATTTATAACCGGGTTTCCCGTGGAAAGCGGCGTGTCAGAAAGCAGTATCTAAGTGAAAGGGAGGCATGAGGGATGGAAGAAAAGATTTTTGATTTGTTAAATGATGTGCAAGTAAATCTTGACGAATATGATACACAGGATTTGTCTCCAGAAGAGAAGAAGCAGGTTCAGGAGAGAGTGTTGAGGGAGGTAAGGAATATGAGGAATAATAACCATAAAGGCAGGATGAAAAAGGGATGGAAAATCGCTGGGATTGCAGCGGCGGCGTGTGTGGCAGTTTCTGTTGCAGCGATAGGGAGCAATCCTGTTGCTGCAAGGGAGCTCCTTAGTGAAACATTCCAGAAAATTATTTCAGGAGTGGAAGGGGAGAAGAATGGTGATGAATTAAAGGAGGTTTATACAAAGATTGGTGAAAAATCTGTCCCTGCGAAAGCGGAGGATGATACAAGCATTTTGAAGGCAGAATCTTCCGGCATAAAAATGCAGGTGTCTGATATATACTGTGACGGGTATATGCTGTATTATACGCTTGTACTGGAAACAGATCATAAGGAATTAGCTAATAAGGAAATAGATGGCATTTCTACCTTTTCTGTCTCTGATAAGAAAAATCCGTCTACAGTACCCGCGTGCTGCATAACGATTGACGGGGAAGAGGATCAATTTCCAATTGGCTTCCAGAAGCAGGCTGACGGCACGTTTGCATCTGTACAGAATTACAGCCTGTATACCTCTGATAATCCGAAAGAATACAAGGATGGTGACAGGATTCCGGTGGAGATTGATATTAATAAATTCCATGGTTATGACTATGATAAGCATAATAAGGATGGAGAATATATGAGTACAAAGCCAGTAGATGGCAGCTGGAAGCTTTCGTTCCCTGTTATAGTAGACACGTCTTCTAACCATACAGAAAAGATAGGGAAAGAGGAAAATGGGATTAAGATTATTGAGGCAACCAGGACAAAGGCAACCCTGCATCTAGTAATAGAAGAGCCAAATTATACCAAAGCGCCGTATAATGACCCATATAATGATCCTGATATTTTCATACAGGGTGAAGATGGAAAAGATATAAAGTGGCTTGGGGGTTATATGGCAGAGAAAAAGGATGGAAGCAGGATATCCTATATCACACTGCTTGACTGCGGAGGAGAAAATTTTAGGTTACAAGTTACAGATAAGAATGGCGATGGGGGAAAATTTGCAGATATCAGCTTTAAAGTAAAAGAGAATAAAGAACAGTAAATAGTTTCCGGCACGGCAGGTTTAGCTGCTGCAAAACTGACAGTTTATGTTTTACTTATGCTCTGGATTTGTTATAATATAGTAGTATTACGGCTAATCTTGCAGTTATTATCCGTGGTTATGCTTTTTATGGTAACGGCCGATAATACAATTATCAAATCAGGGGGAAGGTACATTGGCAGTATTTATTGGTTTTGCGGCAGTTATTGCAGCTGTGGCGGGATTTTTTCTTTATTTCTTTTTTAAGAGGGCGGCAATTTTCTGGGGACTGCCGGAACAGGGCAAAGGATGGAAAAGGGTTTTAGCCATAGTAACAGCAGTGATTGCCGTCCCTGTTGTTAACCTTTTTGGAATCTGGGCTTTAGTAGTTTTACATATAGCAGGGTTTGCCCTGTTGTTAGATATAATCCAGATAATTGCCAAAAAGCTGCCTGGGGAGAAAAAACGATGGGAAAAGGTATATCGGAGCGGGCTTTTTCCGGTCTTGGCAACAGCAATTGTGATTGGATACAGTTACTGGAATATGAAAGATGTCAGGGTGACAGATTATACAGTTTATACAGAAAAAGAAATCCGTGACCAGGGGTATGGAATCTGCCTGATATCAGATTTGCATTTTCCGACAACAATGGATGCGTCTAAATTAGAGGCATATTGTACTGAAATTAGCAAAAAAGAGGTGGATGCAGTTGTGTTATGTGGGGATATTGTGGATGAGAGGAGCACAAAGGCGCAGATGGAGGAAGCTTTTCGGATTCTTTCTGGCATTCAGTCAGAATATGGCGTTTATTATGTGTATGGAAACCATGACAGGGCACATTATTCCAATAGTCCGCCGTTTACAGAAGAAGAGCTGCAGCATGCGGTTGAAGATACGGGAATTACAGTATTAAAAGACAGGGCAGAAGCCTTGAATAATGAATTTACAATTATCGGGAGGGATGACAGATCTGCAGCAGGCAGGAAGGCATCAGAGGAATTACTGCAGGGAGTGGATGAAGATGATTTTCTGCTTTTGTTAGACCATCAGCCAGTAGGGTTAAAAGAGAATGCGGATGCAGGTTATGACCTCCAGCTTTCCGGGCATACACATGCCGGGCAGATGTGGCCAGTCGGGCCGCTTACAACATTATTCCGGATGGTGGAATTAAATTATGGATATCGGAAACAGGGGAATTTCCAGGCGATTGTTACTTCCGGGATTGCCGGATGGGGATATCCGCTGCGTACGGGGAAGCATTCTGAGTATGTAATGATAAAAATCAGGAAGAAATAGTGTCAAAATGTGCTGCCGTCCCAAGGCGGCGGGGAAAGGAACATATCTTATTAAGAAAAAAGACAGGGCACCTGCTATGCAGCAAGTGCCCCATCCTTTGTTCCAAGAAGATTAGGAGAGATATTTTGAATAATCTTCGGCAGTTGTTACGCCGTTTTTCCAATCGTCCATTTTTTTCATTGTGGTATCATAAGTATCCTGGCAAATCTGTGGGAGTTCTTCACCCCAGGCAGCAGTTGCCTTCTTAAATCCTTTTGTAATGGCATCTTTTAATTCATCCGCTTTTTCAGTATCTCCGCCGCTTAAAGCGATTGCCATGCTGACAAGTCTGTCAGATGTCTGCTCTACACCCCAGTATCCGTCTTCCGCAATGCTTGCTTTGGCATTTGCAATATCGTCTGCGCTTGCTAATCCTGCTACTTTGCGGAAGGTATCTGCAAGGTTTTTCCCATTCGCCAGGTCAAATGTACCTTTCTGCTGGCCTAATACTTTTTCAACCAGTGACTGCATGGATGCAATACGGTTCTGCTGGTCAGCTTTCAGTTTGCCGACAATGGCGTCCCTGTTATAAATCTGGTTTGTACTGCTCCTTTTTGTGTTTTTTGATTTCTCGAATACAGCAGCGCTGTCTTCTGTTTTCTTTTCTGCTTCTGCCTTTGCAGAAGTGTCAGCTGCTTTTGAAGAAGCAGTATTATTTGCTGCATATGTGCCCACATTGTTATTGACTGTCATATTGTCCATTGTAAGAACCTCCTTTTTCTGTGAATGCTTAAAGAATGTTTAGGAAATAAATCTTCACATTTCCTCAGGGACAACTACTTTGCTCCCTTTGCTATTAATTTCCATCCAGGCCGGTTCGTCCGTGAACCATTTCTAATCTGCTGTTACCTGTAAATTGTTCTTTGGAAATAACTATTTGTTGTACTAGATATATCGGCTGCTTTGTGGAAACTTTTAACAGTAATCGTAGAATTTTGTTATTTTTTCATAAAGAATGCTTTTAAGGTAAATTCTATGGAAGTTTTGCCTGGCAGAGATAAACCTCATAATCTGGATATTTTCTTTTTGCTGCCTGGCAGGCAATGCGGGCCAGGATTTCATCCTGGTACAGGCCATAGATAGTTGGGCCGCTTCCGCTCATTAATGCGCCGATTGATCCGTTTTGCATAAAAAATTCTTTGAGTTCTTTTAGGACAGGGTAATCTGCAAATGCCACAGTTTCTAATACGTTTAAAAGGCATTGCCCTAATGTGACAGCGTCATGCCGCGTGAGGGCGTCTACTGCTTTTTCTGTGTCAGGGTGGCAGTGCAGGCGGTTTACTTCAAGATGGCTGTAAACATAGCCTGTGCTAAGGGAAAAATCTGGTTTAATGAGAAGTGCCCATAAAGGCGGCAGTGCAGGAAGGGGAGTCAGGATTTCCCCAATCCCTTCCGAAAGCATAGTACCCCGCTTTATGCAGAATGGGACGTCAGCGCCCAGTACCAGGCCGATTTTGCATAATTCATCTTTGCTTAATGACAAGCCGCATAATTTATTAATGCCGAGCAGGGCTGCCGCACAGTCAGAACTGCCTCCGGCAAGTCCGGCGGCGGCGGGGATTCTTTTTTTTAAATCAATCTGGAATCCATAGGGCAGTGAAAATTTCTTCTGCATAAGTTCCGCTGCTTTATAGACCAGATTTTCTTCTGGCGGAAGATTGTCTGGAAGTTCAGTATCCATAGACAGGCTGATTTGTGGGGAACCAGTCTGTGTTATTGTCAGTTCGTCATAAATATCAATTGTCTGCATAATCATTTTTAAATCATGGTAGCCGTCAGGGCGGCAGCCAATTACATCCAGCGTGAGGTTTATTTTGGCGGGTGCTTTTACATTAACTTGATTTATCATAGTTCTCCTCCTTTTAATGAAAGAATACCACTGATATAGAGAGCTTGCAAGTGGCAGTAAAATTATGGCTGTCCATTCCATCATAAGATAGACAAAGCTGCAAAAGCAACGGCCTATGCCGCAGGCCGAGGGGCTGTCGCATGATAAAATGAATGGCCGTGAATAGTAACTTCTTGTCTTTATGCACAAAAATCAGTTAAAAAACAGTCAAATTTTTATATTTCTTCTTTTGCACTTTTTTCCAGTATGTGGTATAATCCAGAAAATGGCTTTACTGGCTGTTAGATTCATAAGAAGTTGCAGAATGAACAATTGATAAAGGGGTTTTTGGATGAGAAAGAAAGCAATTGTATTGGGGACTTGTGTTATTCTTTTTGTGGGGGCGCTGTCTGCACGTATGGGACATTACAGGGCAGGGTCAGATGTAGATGTATCGGACAAGGAAGAGCGCGCATATGATTATTATAATACAGCGAGCCCGGAGGAATGGGATGTGGAAGAACCAAAATCTTCTACTAAGGTGAAAGAGCCGCAGCAGCAATATATTGAAGTAGATACTGAACCAGACAGTTATACGGTATTAGTAAACCGTGAATATCCAATTTCTAAGGATTATGTGCCGGCTGATTTGGTGGTGCCGAATGTAGCATTTAGTTTTTATGGCACATATGAAAAAAGCTATGTGCGCAAACAGGCAGCAAGGGCGCTTGAAAAGCTGTTTGCAGGTGCGCAGGAGGAAGGGTATATGCTGAAAGCGGTATCAGCATACCGTTCTTATGAGAGGCAGACACAGATTTATAATAATAATGTAAATACGAAGGGAACGAATAAGACAAACAAAGTTTCTGCAAAACCGGGGAGCAGCGAGCATCAGACAGGACTTGCGATTGATGTATCCTGCAATTCTGTTGGCTGTGCATTGGAATTATCTTTTGGGCAGACTTCAGAAGGGAAGTGGCTAAAGAAAAACTGCCATAAATATGGTTTTATTATCCGTTATCCGAAAAACAAGACGAAGATTACAGGATATTCTTATGAGCCTTGGCATTTACGTTATGTTGGGAAGAATCTGGCGAAATATCTGAAGAAAAATAAGATGACGCTGGAAGAATATTATAAGCTTACAACGGTTGAAAACCAGGTACAGAAGGACACGGTTGATACAGATACTGACTGGGCAGATGAGCCACAGATGACAGCGGCTCCGACGCCAAAGCCGACTATTGTGCCAACTAAGAAACCTTCTTATACGAAGCCGCCAGCTGCGGCAAAGAAACCGGAGAATGTGAAGCCGGCAGCGGTAAAAACGCCGAAACCGACAAAAACGCCTACAGAGGCGCCGACAAAAGAACCAAAGCCTGCGAAAACGCCAAAGCCAACAAAAAAACCTGCTGAGGTAACGCAGGAGCCAGTGAAGACGCCAAAACCGACAAAGAAACCAGTCGTGACAGAAGAGCCGGAACCAATCGTAACGGAACCGCCTGTAGACGACCAGGTTCCCGAGGAACTGGATGAGGAGTAAAGGGCAGGAGAATTATAAGGATCTGTGAATAAATAAAAAGTAATGTGCTAAAGTATTTTTTTCACAGTTCCTAACAAAAAGCGGAGGATGAAAGAAGCATGCGGTTAATATTAGTTGCAATTTACCTGATATTTTATACAATAATTAGTATTCCGCTTTATTTGGTACTGTTTGTTGTGGGGAAAGCAGATTTGAAAAAGAAAGCAGTTATGGCGCAGAAGATTGTAAATAATTTGGGATTCCGCCCAATTTTGTTTTTGTCAGGCGTCAGGCTGACAGTGAAGGGAAGGGAGAATATCCTAAAAGATCAGGCGGCATTATATGTATTTAACCACAGAGGTTTTTTTGATATCCTTGCAGGGTATACGACGGCGCCTTATCCAACAGCATTTGTGTCAAAGAAAGAAATTGCCGGGGTGCCTATGGTATCCCGCTGGATGAAATTTATGAACTGCCTGTTTTTGGACAGGGAGGATATCCGCCAGGGTCTGCAGACTATTCTAAGAGGGATTGAACTGCTAAAGGAAGGGACTTCTATTTATATTGCACCAGAGGGAAAGCGTAATTCCGGGGAAGAACTGCTGGAGTTTCATGAGGCGAGTTTTAAACTTGCAGAGAAGTCCAAATGCCCGATTGTGCCAGTCGCTTTAAATAATACGGATGCAGTGTTTGAGCGTCATCTTCCGTGGATTCATAAGGCGCATGTTATAATTGAATATTGTGAGCCGGTTTATATGGAACAGATGGAGCGTTCACAAAAAAAGGCAATTGGCAGGATTGTACGCGATATTCTGACAGAGAAGATAAAGGCAAATCAGGCAGAGGTTTAAAGCCTGTTTTTGTTAAGGGGCTTGCGGGCAGAGAAACTGGGGTGTTGGCCCGCAGCAGTCCCTAATAGTAACGAAAGGGAGATTGTAGGTTGTATGAGGAACAGTTATAATTTAGTGCCTGTTATGGGAATCAGTACGGTAGTTGTTGTAATGATTGTGATTGCGGTTATCTTGATAGCAGCGCTTGTTGCGCTGAGTATTTATGGCAAAAAGCTGCAGGACAAGCAGGAAGCATCCCAGAGGGAGCTGGAAAATGCATCCCAAAGTGTATCGCTGCTTGTAATTGACAAAAAACGAATGAAATTAAGTGAATCAGGGCTGCCACAGATTGTATTGGAGCAGACGCCAAAATATATGCGTGGACGAAAGGTGCCTATCGTAAAGGCGAAAATTGGCCCAAGGATTATGCCGTTGATTTGTGATGAAAAGATTTTTGATGTAATCCCTGTCAGGAAAGAAGTAAAGGCTGTTATCAGCGGTATTTACATTATGGGAGTAAAAGGGCTTCGCAGTAATTTGGAAGCGAGGCAGACAAAGATGAAATTTTCTGAGAAAATACGGCGGAAAATGGATGATTTAAAGAAAAGTGAAGAGGCAGCAGAAAAAAATAAAAAGAAGAAAAAATAGAAAAATCCGCTGCAAAGGGCAGCAGCCTATAAGGAATATTGTAAAAAATTTCGGGGGGGGGATAATGCTATGAGCTATATTTATCGTTATTATTCGCCTTTGGGCGGCATCACGCTTTCAAGCAACGGAACAGAACTTACAGGCTTGTGGTTTGACGGGCAAAAATATTTTGGAGATACGTTGGGAGAAGTATATGAGGAAAAGAAGCTGCCAATATTTGAGGAAACTGCCCGTTGGCTTGATATTTATTTTAGTGGCAAATCTCCCAATTTTACACCACCGCTTTCAATGGAAACAACCCCATTCCGTAAAGCAGTATGGAAGATTATGCTCACAATTCCTTATGGAAGAACAATGACTTATGGAGAAATTGCAAAAGAAATAGCAAAGCAGAAAGGGCTTCCTAAAATGTCTGCCCAGGCTGTCGGCGGTGCAGTAGGACACAATTCAATCTCATTGATTGTCCCCTGCCACCGTGTCGTCGGCACGAATGGAAGTTTGACGGGATATGCAGGCGGAATTGATAAAAAAGTAAAGCTGCTTACACTGGAAAAAGTGAATATGTCGGAGTTTTTCGTTCCGAAGAAAGGAACGGCATAGAGGGCAGGAGCAAAACTGGTTTTCAGCCATATCAAACGGACGAAGGAATATGCTTTAACCATAAGTGGACTATGATAATCGGCAGGTATGAATTATTCTTGACTTCCCGGTGAACGAAATTTTTCTTCTCTATTAGTGGTTATATTTTGCTCCTGCATAAATCAGCGACGCCAATCCCACAACAAATCCCAATGCAAAAGCGATAAAACTTAATGCTGAATCTGTTATACCGATTATTATAGCAGTCACCCAAAGACCAATTCCAATAAAGATAACACCCCAACCTGATATTTTACAAAAAGCCTTTTTATCACTTGGAGACACTTTGTCATAATGATAACTATGAAGCAAAGTGATTTTTTCCTTTTTCCACATCAAAAAACCAAGATATATAAAAACAAGTGCAAATACACCTATTCCAATCGCAGCACCCATCGTTTCCGTCATAACAATCCCCTCCAAATTCAAATGCTTCTTTATATTGACTGACATGGTAATCGCCTTTACAAATTGGGAAGTTATCGCTCTGATATATATTCCTGTACTTCACCAAAAGTCAATGTTACACTTTATACAATGCCGCACTTTCGCCATCATCACAATAAGCAATTATCCAGTCAAACGCTGGTGAAACAATATAAAAATCTTCAAGCAGACCGTCTGTTTCTCCTAATACATCCAATATTTCTTTTATGTAACCTTCATATACCCAGCCCTCTGATAAAATCATATAGAGCTTTGTATCTTTTCTTCCTTTAATTAGCATCCCGACTTGATACAAAAAGTATTTCCACTCGCCATTCACATAAATATCGTTTCCTTTCTGCAAGGAACTGCGAAATTTTAACCAACAGTAAGACATCTCAATCTTTGGAAACTTTTCATAATCCACAAATGTATAATAAAAACGTTTAACTACATCCTCATATTTGAATTTAGAGTATTCACTAAATCGTTTTCTGTCTATATTTTCTTCTTTAATGATTTCCTCTATTTCATCACGTATCCAATACTTTAAAGGCTTGTTTTTCAATTTCTTTTGCCATTCTGTATTCTTCCAATCATCCATTTTAATTTCTCCAGTCACCTTCCTGTTTTACTGCATAAGGCACATGCGTAAAATCCGGATTTCTCAATTTGGCTTTTTTCCTATTATACACAAAAATATGGAATTTTTCAATTCAAAAACTGTCGTTGCTTAAGTTTGAATGGTATTGTCACTTATTACGGAAACGCTGTCATTCACCTATGAATAAATGATATCATTTTCAACAACTTCCCTTATACACGCCAAAATGTTATTCATCTTTTGAATCTATAAGAATTGATTTTCGGATTTCAACTGTTCTGTCGCTTTTCCTTTCGGGGAGTCATGATTAGTATAATAAAATCTCTTGCCATAGGATATATAATTTTTTGTTATAAGATGTATGAATGCTAAATGGAAGAACTTTTCTAAAAATATATACATGTACTTGACTTTTTGAACGTTGTTCAATACAATATAGTTGAACAACGTTCAAGGAGGAAATATTTAATGGATAAAAATGAAGACGTGAAAAGTCGAATTATAAAAGTTACCACGGAACTAATTGAGAAGTATAATGGTAATACAAAGAGCATAACAGCCCGTATGATTGCAGAAAAAGCAGATATTGGATTAGGATTAATTAACTATCACTTTGGAAGTAAAGAAACTCTAATAAATGAATGTGTCCAACGTATTATTGGAAAAGTGGTTACAGAATTTCAAATGACAGGAAATTATGAAACAGATAAAGAACGCTTAACAGTTTGTGCAACTTATGTTTTCGATTTTCTATTCAATCATTCCGCAATTTGTCGTATTTCTATTTTAGACGATTTACAAAACTATACAGAGAATTGCAATTCTGTTCTTACGCAACAAGGATTTTCACTTTCTTTAGGAAATGATACTTCAAACAAGAATAAATCTATTATTGTGTTTATTCTTACGGCGGCGATGCAAGTGGCTTTTTTGGGAAGCAAAACCGTTAAACAAATACTTGGCTATGATTTTACGGAAACAGAGGATAGAGCTGCATATATCAAAAAAATAGTAGGCATTCTTTTTGAAGGGAAGGGACGGATTGATGAATAAGAAAATAGGAGTGTATGGTTCTGCTGTTAATTTTATTGCGGTAGTCTGCTTTGCCCTGTCTATGTTATTTGGTTTTGATTATGGCAGTTATTTTTCTTCTATGTTCATTGCATTTAGCTTTGTGCTAATGATGTGTGGATATGCTTTTTTTGCCGAAAAAGAAACAAAATTAGCGGGCTATGTTTCAATAGCTTTTTCCGCAATATATACAGTCATCATATTATTAGTATATTTTGCACAGCTAACGACTGTTCGACTAGATGAATTGACACAGCAAGCTGCCAAACTTCTTGATTTTCAGCAGTGTGGACTGCTGTTCAACTATGACCTGTTAGGTTATGCCGTCATGTCATCAGCTGCATTTTTTGCAGGATTGACAGTAACATCAAGGACGAAAGCAGACCGATGGTTAAAATGTCTGCTTATGATACATGGGGTGTTTTTTATATCTTGTCTGATTGCTCCGATGCTCAGATTGTTTAAAGCGAATAGTCCAGCATGGGTGGGCGCAGCGGTATTAGAATTTTGGTGTTTATATTTTTGCCCTATCAGTATTTTATCCTTTTTGCATTTTTCTAATTGCAGGGAATGAGGTCTATAATGAGAAAAACAGAATGGGTATGCTGCCCTATTTGCGGAAGTAAAACGAGGTTGCATATAACCGTTATCAAAGAGCCGGACCACAGACGCAGAGCTGATAAGCAAGTGAGAAATCACAGTTTACCGGCTCATTTTTGTCTGTAAACTTTTATTCAGATGGATTGACAGCTAATCAGAATTAGCTTATAATAGAGAAAGCTAATTTTGATTAGCCTTGGAGGTGTTTATGAATACGAAGCAAAAAATTATTAAAGAAGCATTAGCTTTATTTGCTGAAAGAGGCTACAACGATGTGTATGTAAATGATATAGCACAGGCAGTTGGTATAAAGGCTCCGTCTTTATACAAGCATTTCAAGAGCAAACAGGAGATATTTAATGCTATTCTTGAAAAGTTGAAACAGAGCTATATTCAGCAGGCAGAAATGCTTCATATCAACGGAAACAATACGCAGGCTGACGCCGATATATATGCGGAAGTCAACGAAAAGTCTTTTGTTGAAATGGGAAAAGGTCTATTTCTCTATTTTTTACACGATGAATATGCGAAGTTATTTAGAAAAATGCTCACGATTGAACAGTTTCACAACACGGAGCTTTCCGAACTATATTCAAGGCAATATTTTGATGACCCATTGAAATATCAGCGTGACTTATTTTCTTTGCTGATTGGCAAAGGAATTTTTAAGGATAAAAATGCTGATATTATGGCTTTACACTTTTACTCACCCATTTATACCCTGCTTACGCTTTGCGACAGACATCCCGACAGAGAAAGTGAAGCATTAAAAATGCTTGAGGAACACATTAAACAATTTAACTGCGTTTATTTAAGGGAGAATAAAAGATGAAAATAGTATTGATAAACGGACAAAATCATAAGGGCAGTTCCTATCATATTGGCAGAATGCTTGCGGAGCAATTTCCCGAAAGTAAAATTATCGAATTTTTCTTACCAAAGGATTTAGAACATTTTTGTGTAGGCTGTTATACCTGTATTAAGAATGAGGAAAAATGGCCATTCTATACAGAGAAGAAACAAATTATGGATGAAGTGGAACAGGCTGATTTGCTGGTATTCACAACGCCTACATACGGTATGAGAGCGTCTGCCCCAATGAAATCATTTATAGACCTTACATTTACTTATTGGATGTCCCACAAACCGAGAAAATGTATGTTTTCTAAAAAGGCTGTAGTTATATCAACAGCTGCTGGAGCAGGAGCGAAATCAGCTACAAAAGATATTCAAAATGCGTTGTTCTACTGGGGTGTACCTTATATTAAAGAATATGGTGTTGCAGTTCAGGCAATGTGTTGGGAACAGGTTTCAGATAAGAAAAAGGAACACATAAAGCAGGATATTGAGAAATTAGCAAATAAAATCGCAATAACCAGAAGTCCCCGTGTGGGTATCAAAACAAAATTTATGTTTGGTATCATGCGTATGATGCAAAACAAAGGAATGGGTTCTTCTTCCGAAGAAACAGAATATTGGAAAATAAATGGCTGGCTTGATAAAAAACGCCCGTGGAATAAGTGAGGACAAACTAGGCGAAAAATTAAAGTCCGCATGGACGAGGAAATGCGGGAAATGGAACAGGAATATATGCAGCGTACCAAATGTCAAACCGCCTAAATATAAGGCGTGGCAGGAGAAAATCTATGCTCCTGCCGATACATATCTATTTTTATCCCTATCTGGTTTAACCCATATTTCATAAAATAATGGCAATCTGTACTGTATATTTTGAAATGGGGCAATTGTTTAAACTGAGAAAATAACGGAGTTTGGCGGATATTTCATGTTCCTGCCAGCAGGAGGCAGCGTATTCTGTCTCAATTACCATATCAAAGCTGCCAAAAGGAGTCTGATAGGTTCCATGATATTTTTTCCGGGGTTCAAAATGCATCTGTGTGGTGACAGCGCCCTTTTTCGCAATATGTATAAAGTTTTCGCCAATTTTAATCAGGCTGGTACTTTTTGCCGGAATGTTGCCTTCGTTTTGAAAAAATTCTTCATAGGTAATGACATGGGTTCCGGCAAGAAAGCGGTATTCTCCGATATAGATATTTTCAACTCTTTCTTCAGATATATCATGCTGTGTGCTGTATATCCTGATTTCAGTCCTCTGGCTGTTTTCTGTCTTCTTCATGGATCCTCCGTGTTTTATAGGAAATTACTGTGACGTAGTGGGTGTTGACAAGAATTGCAAAGCAATTCTTGCTAGTACACCAGCACTGGCGGTGCCCTTTTTTATTATACCATTGGGAAGGGATTTCTACAATCCTTTCAGCCAATCCAGAATACCAAAATGCAGTTCTGGTTTGGACGATTCATCGGAAGGTTCTGGGGAGGACAAAGCATTATATTCTTCTTCTGACAGGTTTTCTTTTAGCTTGTCCTTTGATTCTTCTGGGACGGCAGCTGTGGTTTCGTCAACAAAACAGAGGCTTGGAAAAAGGACGCACCACCAGTTCCGGCCTTCTGCTTTGCCGATTTCGATGCAAAGCGCCTGGTAAATACCGGCAGGGAAGGTTAAGTCTCCATATTGTTTCACTGGGAAATACCGGGATTTTAGAGTGACAGTAACCTTAGCCGGGTGGTTGTTTGCGTCAAGCACTTTTTTAGCAGAAGAGTATATTTCTTCTTTATGGGATAGAATGATATTCTCTGCCTGTTCTATCGAGTCAGTATTTTTTAATGCTTCCTGCAAAGAGCCGATAATTTCGTCACGTACAGCGAGTTTTAAAGCCTGGTCAGTATCTGAGTCGCTGTTGGCGATTACATGAAGCCGGATAATATTTTTGGCAATATTTTTTTGGAGTTGCATATTGTCTTCATTGGAATATAATATTTCCTGTGTGCTATTTCTGTTGGAAGATTGTACTGCTGGTGAGGAGGCCTGTCCTGCAGCTTTCTGTTCTAAAAAAAAGAGTTTCAGCCCGATTAAAAAAAGTGTAAACGCTACTGAATAGAGGAAGAATAGTAATAAAACACGCGGTGTCAGTATAGTAGGAATCCGTTCTAATAATACCCAGCGTCTTTGGGATGCAGTATTCTTTTTTTCAGAGATTGTTTTTTTGTACATATGTACTCCTTTCGCGTTGGCTGTTACTTCGTTTTACGTGCAGGCACGACGGGTCTGCCTTTTTAATCAGCTGTGAATAGCAGGCACGACGAGTCTGCCTTTTTCTGAAATTAGCCGTGGATAGTAACGAATAGTAACATTTCATTATTTCTTTACATTTGACAGTATTGCCAGTTTAGAGAAAAATATGCTATGATATGGTACGGTAGAGTATGGGTGGAATTTGTGGGTTATGGAGGTATTATCATGAGTGACGATAAAAACAGATTTGAACCAATGTATAATATTCCAAGTATGGAAGAGTTAGATAGGCAGTGGAAAGAATCACAGGAAAATAATAAAAGGGCGAAGTCTGGTGCCGGACAGAGAAGTACGGCAGGACGTTCCAATACAAGCCGCAGCCAGAATGCGGCTGCGCAGAGAAACCGCAGTGCAGCCGGTACAGCGCAGCGCAGCACCAGCCAGCGTTCGGGGAATGCAGCAGGGCAGCGTTTAGGGAATACAGCAGGACGGGGTGCAGCAGGGCAGCGCCCAGGAAATGCAGCAGGGCGAAGTGCAGCAGGGCAGCGCCCGGGAAATGCAGCAGGACGAAGTGCAGCAGGGAGGCGTTCAGGAAATACAGCAGGACGTAAGGGCTTGGATCCAGCAGCGGTAGATAATAAACAGGGAATCGCAGAGCCGGCTGCCGGGAATGGCAAAAAAAGGAGGAAGAAGGAGAAAAAACCTAAAAAATTTAGAAAGTTTCGGTTGTTTTTAAAGATATTCCTGTTAATTTTGTTGTTAGCAGTCCTTGGCGGACTGGTTGTTTTTTATTTTAAATTTGGGGATGATTTACTCCGCTGGAAAAAGGAAGCTAAACAGTTAGTAGAGGAATCGAACAGGAATACTTTCCGTTCTTCTGAAACGAGTTTTATTTATGCGGCAAATAAGAAGCCAATTGCGAAGCTGCGGGGGGATAAGGATACAGATTATATTAATTTTGCTGATATTCCACAGGAAGCTATTGACTGCATGGTAGTGACGGAGGACAGGGATTTTTATGAACATTCTGGCATTAATTTCCTTTCTACTGCGAAGGCTGGTTTTCTTTATGTAAAAGGGAAGCTGATGGGGGATGACAGCATAACGCGGGGCGGCAGTACAATTACACAGCAGCTTGCAAAAAATGTCTTTTTGTCGAATGAGCAGACAGAAGAGCGTAAAATCCGTGAAATGTTTATTGCAATTGAAATGGAACGGAAGTATACGAAAGATGAGATTATGGAATTTTATCTGAATAATATTTGTTTTGCCAATGGACATTTTGGGATTGAGGCGGCAAGCAAAGCTTATTTTAGCAAGTCCGTAAAAGAACTGAATTTGCCGGAAATTGCATTTTTGTGTGCAATACCAAATATCCCGACATATTATGACCCGCTAAGGCATTTTGACCATACGCAGAGCAGGAAAGAGCGTATCTTAAACCAGCTTCTGGAGGCAGGCAAGATTGAGGCAGCCGAGTATAGTGATGCAGTTTATGAAAATATTGATTTGAAACCGGCAGAAGCAATTAAGACACAGGACTATATGACAACTTATGCCATTAGTTGTGCAACAAAAGAATTAATGAAGAAAAAGGGTTTTGAGTTCCGGTATGAATTTGCTTCTGATGAAGATGAAAAACAGTATAATGAGGAATATAATACGATATATGAAGAGTGCCATAGTTCCCTTTATACAGGCGGATACCAGATTTATACGACATTAAGCGCAGCAAAGCAGAAGAAACTGCAGAAGGCAGTAAACCAGGCTTTATCAGAATTTAAGGAAAAGACAAAAGAAGGGATTTATACATTGCAGGGAGCTGCAACCTGTATTGACAATGAGACAGGATTTGTTGTGGCAATTGTTGGCGGAAGGAAACAGAACAGTACAACGGGATATACCTTAAACCGTGCGTTCCAGAGTTATCGCCAGCCGGGTAGTTCTTTTAAGCCGCTGGTTGTTTATACACCGCAGTTAGAACGCGGTTATACGCCAAACACAATTGTAGACGACACGTATTTTGAAGGCGGGCCAAGGAACTCTGATGGAACATATGCAGGGAAGATACCTTTGCGGACAGCAGTAGAAAAATCCAAAAATGTTGTTGCCTGGAAGCTTTTTGAGGAATTGTCGCCGACGGTTGGGCTTTCCTATGTAAAGAAAATGGGATTCAGCCAGATAGTAAAAAATGACTATTATCCTGCAGCTTCCCTGGGAGGCCTTACAAATGGGGCAAGTACTGTCGAAATGGCATCAGGTTATGCAACGATTGAAAATGATGGCGTTTACAGAGAACCAACTTGTATCAGGAAAATTTTAGATGGAAATGAGAATGTTGTTATCAGCAACCAGTCAGAGCGCGATAAACGGCAGATTTATGAAGAGAATGCAGCACGTACTATGACCGATATTTTAACAGGCGTGTTGATTAGGGGGACGGCAGCGGGCAGAGGGCTGACGAATATGCCATGTGCTGGAAAGACTGGGACGACAAGTGATAAAAAGGATGGATGGTTCTGCGGTTTTACGCCATATTATACAATGGCGGTATGGGTTGGTTATGATACCCCTAAGACACTGAGTAACTTATATGGAAACACGTATCCTTTGACAATTTGGCGCACTTTTATGGAAGAAATCCATCAAAACCTGGAGCGTAAAGAATTTTCTGGATATGAGGATTTGCCAGGAAAGAAAGATAATGTTGATTTGGGAACGCCAACAGAGATACCAACAGAAGAACCAGAGTATACAGAGGAACCGCAGGATTTGGCAACAGAGACACCAGAGCCGACAGAGAAGCCGGTTGAGACGCCAGAGCCGACAGAAGAGCCGGTAATTGATGATCCTGGTGATGATACTCCAGATGATATACCAGATAATAATGACCCGGATGACATACCGGACGACGTGCCAGATAATAATGATGATTCTGGGGAGGAACTAGAGGAATAAGTGCTGTTTTACAGGCCGGGAAAGGGGCTGCATTATGATAAGCATAAGTTTGTGCATGATTGTAAAAAACGAAGAAGGGGTGCTTGCACGATGCCTGGATAGCCTGGCGCCTGCTGTAGATGAAATTATTATTGTAGACACAGGTTCTTCGGATTCTACTAAGGAAATTGCCCAAAGGTATACGAAGCGGGTATATGATTTTGTATGGACAGGGAGCTTTGCAGATGCCAGGAATTTTGCATCTGCAAAAGCTACAAAGGAGTATATATATACTGCGGATGCAGATGAATATCTTGACCGGGAAAACCAGGAAAAGCTTTTGCAGCTCAAGTCGATCCTTCTGCCTGAAGTTGAAATTGTACAGATGCTTTATTGTACAACAGGGGAATTTAATACGGTTTACAATTTTGAAAAGGAGTATCGGCCGAAACTGTACCGTCGGCTCCGGCCGTTTACATGGATTGACCCAATTCATGAAACGCTGCGGACAGATCCTATTGTTTATGACAGTCAGATTGAGGTCATCCACTGCCCGGAAAGCAGCCATGCCGGGCGGGATTTGCAGGCTCTTTTGCAGGCAGGGATGCGCGAGGAACGTTTTTCTAAAAAGCTGCACCATATGTATGCGATGGAACTTTATCGTTCGGGAGGGGACAGGGATTTTATAAATGCGGTTCCGGTGTTTGAAAAGACGCTTTCAGAAGATGGCAGAAGCATGGATGAAGTAAAAGAGGCTATGTGCGTGCTGGCAAAGGCATACCGTATTGCAGGTGACCTTCCAAAGTTTTTTGGGTTTGCTTTAAAGGATGCGGTAACAACTTCCTGCGCTGAAATCTGCTGTGAGCTGGGGACATTTTATGAGGAGAATAACGATTTGGAAGAAGCAGCCATCTGGTATCAGAATGCCGCAACGGAGACAGAAAGTATCCTGGATATCAGAACTTCGCAAAATATACCGCAGGAAGGGCTGAGGCGGTGCAGCGGGGAAGCAGGCTGCAAGGAAAGGGAATAGTTTTGGATAAGACAAATGATTTTATGACAATTGATGCAGATACTGCGAAGGAAATAGAAGATAAAATGCCAATGGAGGATGAACTTTATGAACTGGCAGACCTTTTTAAGGTATTTGGGGATTCTACAAGGATTAAGATTTTATATGTGCTGTATGAAAATGAGATGTGCGTCTATGATATTGCAAACCTTCTGAATATGACACAGAGCGCAATCTCACACCAGCTCCGTGTCTTAAAGCAGAACCGGCTGGTAAAATACCGTAAAGAAGGAAAGACTGCTTTGTATACGCTGGCAGATGAACATGTTTTTACAATATTGAGCCAGGGCATGGAACACGTGGAGGAATAAGGATTTTGTTTTTTTTAATTCATTAAATCACAATCAGAATTTGGGGGAGGATTTTTACATGAAAAAAGCGTCAGGAATAAATTATCTTAGCTTAGCTATGTTGGCATTTGCAAGTATTGGATTGGAAGTATTATTAGCATTCTTAATAGAACCAATGATATATGGTTCTCCAATGAATGAATGGACAGATTTGCAAGTTATCATTCATTGGGTGGTTACGTGCAGTCTATGGGGCGCTGCAAGTTGGTGCATCATTCACTTTGCAAAAAAAATATATAATTTTGACCTGTTCCAAAAAGGAAATAAAATGTCTGCCTGGCAATGGGCGTTAGTCGCTGTATTTATTATTGGAAGTTTAGTTCTTTCTTACTTCGATTGGAATGGAAGCAAGGTAATAAAAGAATTTTATGCAAATGGTCCTATAAAGTTTGTGTTTCAATACATATATTATATTTTTGAAACGGTGTTAGTAACTCTTATTTTGGTGTTTGGACAAAATGCTTTTGAGAAGTGGTTTCATAAACAGAATATTCCTTACGGTGGGATTATTGTCGCAATTACATGGGGAATTGGACACTTTTTTACCAAAGATATTTTAACGGGGATTGTAACTGTTATTTCAGGCATGGCATTTGGAAGCGTATATCTTTTAGTCAATAGAGATATTAGAAAAGCATATCCAATTTTATGGATTATGTTTGTTTTGTAAATGCCTGTTTATCCATTGACTGTCTTAATTTTCTTTGTTTTTCAAGGCTTTGCGGTATGACTGAGGAACTGCTTTATGAAAGGAGAGTATGGTATGCCACGGCAGCAAACAACATCTTATACAGAGGAGGATTATTATAAATTGCCAGAGAATGTCCGGGCAGAATTGATTGGCGGGCAGTTTTATAATATGTCTGCACCTGGCCGGATACACCAAAAAATACTTATGGAACTTGCTGGAAATATTCGGGAATATATCAAATCCCAAAATGGCTTCTGTGAAGTTTACCCGGCTCCCTTCGCCGTCAAGCTGTTTCGTGATGAGGAAAATATTGTGGAACCTGATATAAGCGTAATATGCGACAAAAACAAACTTACAGATAAAGGATGTACCGGTGCGCCAGACTGGATTATTGAGATTGTATCGCCGTCAAATCCAGGACATGATTATGTACGCAAACTGAATTTATATATGGATGCAGGTGTACGGGAATATTGGATTGTAAACCCTATGGAACAGAACATTCTTGTATACTTTTTTGAAGACAATCACTTTAATGTCCGGCAATACACTTTCTATGATAAAGTTAAAGTTAATATATATGATGGCTTCTGCCTTGATTTTTCAGAACTGGATTTGTATTACTAAGGCGGTTAAATATCGAATGGATTTTACGCAGAATAAATTTCTATCTGCAAGGCGGAAGATTGAGCTGTAGCGAGTGCTACAGCGATTGATGGTGCTAGATGTCCGGTGGACATCTGTTAAGCACGGACCGTAGCGGAGCGTAGACCAACGCAGCAGATAAAAATTTAGGCAAGTAAAAACATCGACATTTAACCGCCTTAGTAATAACTATGAAAAGAACAAAAAAATTAAATTTGGTATTTTTTTGCTAAAAAAGGTATTTTTTTTCGATGGGAATCTTCTTATCATAAATAAGGAACTGTTAAGAAATTAAATGAACAAGAACAGTTTTTAAGTAAAACGCAAAAACCTGCGCAGGCAGGAAGATAAGGAGGAGAATCGAATGAGTAAAAGATGGAGAAAAACAGTTGGAATTTTTCTTGCTTTGTGTCTCATGCTTTCTGTGATTCCCATTGACGGTCTATTAGCTGGCAGCGTCATGGCAGCGGAGAACGGCACACTGCAGAATGGGGAATTTTCCAAGGGTACGGATGGCTGGACGATATCGGGAAATTGTCCTAAGGTAGAGGCGGCAAGTGGAAATGATTATCTGGATGTGTATGGGGGAGATGACAGTACGGACTCGGAAACTTCCACGTTAGAAGTAAGCCAGACAGTTTCCAACATGAAAGCCGGGCTTTATGTGGCAAAAGCGGCCATAGTAGGAGAAGGGAACAATCTGACACTGACTGTCAAAAATGAAACCAAAGGCAGCCAGGAAAGCGTGGAACTTACTGCAACGGGATGGAATGATAATTGGAAAACGGAAGAGAAGATGAATTTTTCTACGAAATCTATTGAAGTTGCGGAAGGCGACAAAGTAACGGTTGTCATCAGCGGAACAATCAACAAAGGGAATTGGTATAATATTACAAATGTAAAATTAGAAACATCAGAAAATGACTCAACGGGAGCAGTACCGGCAACCATTACCATAAAGAAGATAGACGGCCTTTCAGAAGACTTCATCCATGGTGTGGATTTATCCATGTATCTGAGTGAAGCGCAAAGCGGCGTGGCATTTCAGGATATGGAGGGCGATGAGAAAGGGCTGTTTGATTTATTAAAAGGTGCGGGAGTTAATTATGTGCGCCTTCGTTTGTGGAACTGCCCTTATGCTGTGGATTATAACGGATGCTGGCGGTATGTGGACAATGCTGAGCCGGGACAGGAGACGGAATATTATACTGCAGACCAGGGAAAGAATGAAGATGGAACCAATAAGGTGGCTTCGAATGTAAAAAAATACACAACAGGTGAAGGGCAGACTTATAAGTACAAGGATAAAAATGGCGAAGAAAAAATAGCCGGTACGCTGACGATAAAGCAGCCTCTTTCGTTTGCAGACAAAGGAGAAGGTTCTGGAAAGGAATGGGCAGAATATTTTATCGGCGATACACAGGTATATCCGGAAGGCTTTGGGGCTGGTAATTGTGGAATTGATACGGTAAAGACGATTGGTAAGATTGCAACGGATCATGGCATGAAAGTCCTGATTGATTTCCACTATTCTGATTTTTGGGCAGACCCAAATAAGTGGAGCGTGCCGAGGGTTTGGGGAAAGGATATGCCCCTTGATGATAAAGCAGATGCGCTTTATGAGTACACGAAGAGTGAATTGAATACCTTGCTTGATGCGGGTGTTGATGTAGGCATGGTACAGATTGGAAATGAGATTAATAATGGCCTGGCAGGGGAAAAAGAAAATCCGCATGCGCTGCTGAGAGCCGGAAGCAAGGCGGTACGTGAAGTGAGTCAGGATAGAAACAAAGATATTTTGATTGCCGTGCATTACACAGACCCACATGATTCTGATTTCCAGATGGAAAAGGCACAGGCATTGAAAGACCAAAACGTAGATTATGATGTGTTTGCAACTTCCTATTATCCGTTCTGGCATCGGAAACCACAGGAATTGACAGCAAAGCTGAAAAAACTTGCAGATACTTATGATAAGAAAGTCATGGTTGCAGAAATTTCCTATCCATGGACCAATGAGGATGGCGACGGTTATCCGGACATGGTCACCTCGGGGAAAGCAGACCAGACGTTTGATTATCCAATCAGTGTAGAAGGCCAGGCGACGGTAATCCGTGATACTATTGCAGCAGTGGCGGGAGTTGGAGATAATGGAATTGGCACCTTTTACTGGGAGCCGGCGTGGATTCCGGCAAATGTATGCCGGGAAGGTATGGATGGTTATGAGGAAGCCTTCAAAAAGAACATGAGTGCATGGCGGAAATATGGTTCCGGCTGGGCATCCATTTATGCGGCTGAGGTAGACCCTGAAGTAGTAGACGATGAAAACGGCGGAACATGGGATAACCAGGCATATTTTGATTTTAACGGAAAGATGCTGGATTCACTCAATGTATACAAATATGTATATACGGGTTCTATTGCGCCTACAAGTGTGGGTATGATAGATACTGCGGTTTATACAATGGATTATAAGAAGACGCCAAATCTTCCGAAAGAGGTTACAGCGCATTTAAGTGATGGAAAGACAATATCCGTTCCGGTTACCTGGAATCAGCAGGAGGTAGAAACATTAAAGTCGGCTGCCTTTGGAGAGTACAGGATTTCGGGTAAAACAGGGGCATTTTCTTATGAAGATACCAATACTGGAACAGGAGATGTCAAGAAGGAGGAAGGCGCATATGACGTAACCTGTGTGGTACAGGTTGCCGGAGTGGATTATGTGTCAAACGGCAGTTTTGAGAATAACCGTGGCGAAAATGGGGAAGATGCCATTGGATGGACATCTAAAAAGAATAATGACGCAACAAGTGCGCATGTAGGGATGACAAATTCGGCAAATGCAAAATCCGGTACTGCCTACTATGACTTATGGGCAGCAGCAAACAGTGCAGGAGTTGATTTTGAACTGGAGCAGGAGATTTCTAAAAACCTTCCTGCCGGATTGTATACATTGCAGGCATGGTTTATGGGAGTCAGGATAGACAGCACCGAGGGTTCTATGCTGTATGCAGTCGTAACCGATAAAAACGGCAAAGAGAAGAGATATGAATCAGATGACGTGAAAATCAATAACACGTGGAAAGATTTCTATCAGGGAACACTGGCAGATATTGTGGTAGATGAAAATACGCAGAGTGTAAAAGTGGGAACCAGAGTTGTCTGCAAATCCTCAAAGGGCGAAGGCGCATGGGTTACGGTGGATGACATCAGCCTGATGTGGCAGGGAAATTCTGCGCAGCCTAAAAAATGCCAGGTTACTTATGATGTAAACGGTGGTCAGAAATTAGCGGCAGACACGAAGACATACAATGTGGGAAGCAAATATGGCTCGCTTCCGTCTCCGAAACGTGCTGGTTATCTATTCAAAGGCTGGTATACGGCAAAAGTGGACGGGACAAAGATTACAGCAGACAGCAGGGTGAATGGTGACACAACGATATATGCACAGTGGAAGAAGGTGGCCAAGCCGGGAAAGACAAAGAAACCTGCTGTTAAGAATTCTGCAAAGAAGACAATAACAGTTTCCTTTAAGAAAGTAAAGGGAGCGGATGGTTATCAGATTTCTTATTCTACGTCCAGGAATTTTAAGAAAGGTACGGTAAAGACAGTAACTTCTACAAAATTGAGCAAAATAATCAAGAAACTGAAAAAAGGTAACACGTATTATGTAAGAGTCTGCGCATACAAAACAGATAGTGCGGGCAAGAAGGTTTTTGGAGCAAATAGCCCGGCAGCTTCTGTCAAGATAAAGAAATAAAACTACAGCATTTTTAGTTACTACAGTTACTATTCACGGCCATTCTTTTTTCATTCGATAGACCCTCTGCCTTCGGCATAGGTCGCTGCTATGCAGTTTTGTCTATCTTAAAGGAACTGCCTATATATAGGGCAGTTCCTTGTAAAAAGAACAGCCTATACAGTCAATTTCTGGAAAAGAGCTAAAATCTTTTGTGCAAGCACAACGATTTCAGTCTTTTCAGAAATTGACCGTGAATAGTAACTTACTACAGGATATAGGAGAGAGGTCTCATGGGAGACCTCTTTTTCCCGAATTTGGAATTTTCGCATGATGTTTAGAACGGCCGTGAAAAGTAACCATATAAGCCGTTCTGTTTTGCAGCAGCACTCGACAGATTTATAGAGGGGGGATGGATTTGAAGAAGCTTCAGACGGGGTTGGTGATTTTATTGGGATTTTTTTTATTTCTGTCAGGGTGTTCGGCGGATCTGCCGGCTAAGAAGTCAGGGAAAGGGCAGGAAGAACCCGTTACAATCACATGGTTTGTGGCGCTGGATAGTTATTCTAAAGTCTGGAATCCACAGAAGAATGCTGCCGATGCAAAAATTTTTCGAGAAACTGGCATAAATTTGGAAATTAAATCGGGAAGCCTGAAAGATTTGGATGCGCTGATTGCTACAGATTCCCTGCCGGATCTGATTACTATGGAGTCGAGAACTGTGGAACGGTTTTTGTTAGAGAATTCTGGGATGGCAGAGCCTTTGGAACCATTATTTGAGAAATATGCGCCGGATGTGAATATCCCGGATTCTATGAAGGAATGGTACCGGAATGAGGATGGAAACTGGTATTCCATTGCCAGCTACTATTATGGTGCAGAACGGGTAAATCCAGAGTTTGGGGGTTATCAGGTTACACACAATAATAATTATGTGCGCAAAGATCTTTTAGAACAGATTGGTATGTCCATGGAAGAATTAAATACAAAGAAAGGCGTCCTTGAGGCGCTGCGGGCGGCGAAAAAGCTGACATATAAGAATCAGGAGATAATTCCTTTTTCCGGCTGGTGGACGCAGAATATTGCAGAGCAGTTTGGTATGCAGACAGAAGATGAAAAAGGAAAGTATCTGTCAAAATACCGTCAGCCGGAATGGCTTGAGGCATTGCAGTTTGGCAATCAGATGTACAGGGAAGGATTGATGCTGCCGGAGGAGTTCACGGAGAGTCTGGGTCAGAGGAAGAAGCAGATACAGTCTGGGAGGATTTTTTTGTGCAGCGGATATTCCAGTGTGCAGGACGCGCAGGACATTTTGCATAGTAATGACAGAAATGCGCAGATGGTATATGCTGGACATATACAGGGAGATGAAAGTAACAGGCCGAACCTGAAATCTGTCCCCTCTGAGGGATGGACGGCTACATTGGTCAGTGCGGAAACGGTGCATAAAAGAGAAATCGCAAGGTTTATTTCCTATATGACTCAGGAGGAAGCAACTTTAGACGCAGCGCCGACAATCGGAACGGATACCTATGACATTGTGAATGGACATTATGTCATCAGGGATTCTGTCAAACAAGAATTTCGTGAAAATTATGAAAAGGCAGCCCAAAAGTACTATTTGAACATCGAATTTTTTGTGGACTGGACGATTGTGCAGAAATATCAGCCAGTGTCAGAACGGACAGAGGCAAATGAAGAATACAATAATTTTGTTATTTATGACAGTAAGGCAGTGGATGCTGCGGAAGATGTTAATACGGACAGCCCAATGCAGGAGATAAAGGAAGACATAGAAAGTTTTTATAACAATGCGGAGATTGAGATTCTTACCAGTAATTCTTTGGAAAACTGTACAAAGAAATACTATGAGACAATTGCCCGGATGGAGGAAATGGGACTAGAAGAGTGGGAAGCATATGAAATGCGGCAGTATTACGAAGCTAAAAAGAAATTAGGAACTGTTAAGGAATAACTTACCGATAGTTTATAGAATTTTTCGGAGAAAAAGACAAGCAACAATATTACTAAGGCGGTTAAATGTCGATGTTTTTACTTGCCTAAATTTTTATCTGCTGCGTTGTCATCAATCGCTGTAGCACTCGCTACAGCTCAATCTTCCGCCTTGCAGATAGAAATTTATTCTGCGTAAAATCCATTCGATATTTAACCGCCTTAGTAATAAAAGTTATTTTTGAACAGTTCCTGAAAAAATTCCTACAGTTCTGGCAGCCGGTATGGGATTTCAAAACTTACACATGTTTCCTGTCCTGGAATGCTTGCTACGGAAAGGCGGCTTTCCTTGCCGAAGTACAGTTCCAGGCGGGTATTGACATTCTTTAACCCTACCGAATGCCCATCTGAAGCGATATCTGATGCATGTCCAGTATTGTGTAATGTGTGGTTTAATGCCGAAAGTTTTTCAGGAGAGATACCTGTGCCATTATCTTTCAGGCAGAACAGAAGGCGTTCTCCTTTTTGATTGACAGAGACAGTGATAAACAGTGCATGGCTGCTGTCAGAGATACCGTGGGAAATTGCATTTTCTATGATGGGCTGCAGCGTGAATTTTGGGAGTAATGCCGTCATAAGCCTGTCTGGTATATTACTTACAAAAGAAATCATCGGGTAGCGGAGCTTTTGGATGCGGAGATAGTTGCGAAGCTGTTCTAATTCTATGTGCACTTCCACCAAAGCATCGTTGGTGGAAATGTTGTATCGGAAAATATTTGCAAAAGCAACAAGACAGTCGGATTCCTCATAGTGTCCATACAGTTTCATCTTGGATGAAAAAACTTCCATGGTGTTGTAGATGAAGTGGGGATTAATCTGGTGTTGTAAGGCAATCAGGCGGCTTTCTTTGTTGGAAGTTTCTTTCAGAATATTCTGCCTGGACAGTTCCGCCGCCTGCGTAAGCAGAAGATTGATGCGGCGGCAGATATGAGAAATCTCATTATTTCCGCTGACTGGAATCCGTGTCTTATAATTGTTGATGATGGATATATCCATAGCAGAGAGACATTCATTCATCTGCCGTTCCATTTGCTGGAGGCTCCGCAGGCAGAGCAGGATAGAGAGGATGGCAAACAGCCCTAAGAGAAGCAGGAAGACGCCGATGAGCTGCCCATAATTTGAATTTTTCGTCACGGTGATAATGCTGATGGGAAAATCCTCAGGCTGGCTTAAAGTGACGAGGAAACCGTTCATCTGCGCATAGGATTGTCCAGAGGACTGGATGGTGGATAAAGTATCTTCCGATAAAGTGTTTCCACTCAGATTGATAATGCGGAAGCAGCCTGAGGAAATGACCGTTTCATCTCCTTCGTTTTCAAAAGACAGGAAATATTTTTCCGGGATGGAAAAGGCAATCACACCGAGGAAATTTTTTCGGAAATCATATGCCTTGCGCAAATATATAAAGCATTTTTCTGCAGGGAACAGGTAGGGATTGGAGATTCCGGCAAAGTCAGATTCGCAAAACCACTGTTCTACCAGACTGCTGTTAAGAAAATCGGCAATGGGTGCCTCAGCTGAAATGTCGGACAGATGGTAAAAGACGTCCATGCTCATGGGAATTGTGGGATTGTCCATATAAATATAAATTGCAGAACGGGGGTCTGCGTTGATTGTTGCCTGGATATAGCTTTGGATGGAGGAAGTATAATTATTATAGTCCATCTCCATGGAATAGTCGTTATTTAGGAAAGAAATCAATTCGTTGCTCGATAAAAGGGATTGTGTCGTCCGCGAGGTAAATTCTGTATTGTTGTTGATATTTGCAATGATGGAATTTGTCACACGGTCATTTAATTCATATTTAATATCAGCATTGTTCTGCTGGTTCAGATAGAAAAAAACACTGATAATGAGTACAATTGGAATGAAAGCAAGGAAGAGGAGTTCAAGCAAGAGTTTCATATAAATGGAATCCCAGAAAGAATTTGTTTTCATAAGTATAAATCCTCCTTTTCCGCAGACATAGAATTGTTAGATGGTCTATATTCAGTATAACAAAAATAGAAGGAATAGAAAAGATGAAAGTATTAATTGTTGATGATGAGCCGTTCATTTGTGAGAGCATAAAAGCGGACTTTAAGCGGATGGGGCATCCATGGGAATATGAAGTGTATACTGCGCAGTCGGTGGCCCTGGCACGGGAGATTTATTACGGCGAAGAGCCGGAACTCGTAATCACTGATATCAATATGCCGGGAGGTTCTGGCTTGATTTTAGTATCTGAAATCCATAAAGACAATCCCGGCTGCGCCCTTTTGGTTCTCAGCGCTTATGATGATTATGAATATGTGAGGAACGCATTCATGATGGGCGCATGGGATTATATTTTAAAGCCAATTGCATTTTCCGAACTTAAAAAGTGCGTGGAGAAACTTACAGAAAAAATGCTTGCGGAAAAAGAGGCTTTTTGCCCGGAGAAAACCACCGAATCGGAGAATAATAATGGCGTGTTTCAGATGAAAGATGTGGTTGATTATATCGGGCAGCATTTGGGAGAGAAGCTGAACGCATCGGAGATGGCGCAGAAAATGGCAGTCAGCTATAGCAGTTTTGGGAAATTATTCCGGGAACACATGGGGATGTCGTTTTCTGCCTATCTGCTTCAATGCCGTATGGAATGCGCCAAGGATTATCTGGAAAATTCCCATATGAAAATCAAGCAAGTGGCATCTAAGGTCGGATATCGGGATAATCCGCAGCATTTTTCCAGAGATTTTATGCGGCAGACAGGTACATCGCCGAAGGAGTACCGCGCGCAGATGCTTGAGGAACACAGAACGTCGTGAATAGTAACAACTAAGAGTAGCTGCCACATTCTTCATAAAAAAGTGATTGCTTTTTTTGTTGTAATGTGGTATATTTATACCATTCATATGAATAACTGTTCATATGAACAGATGATTTTTCGCTGAAATTAAAGCTGATTCAAGGATTAACAACAGTCATATTGGAAATTATAGCAATTGGCAGGTTGTGGGAAGGGCATGGTTATTATTATGAGAAAGAAATATTCTATTACAGGGATTGACTGTGCAAATTGTGCAGCGAAGTTAGAAAGCAAAATGAATGGGCTTCCGCAGGTGGAAGAAGTTATACTGACATTTGCGACACAGCAGCTCCTTGTTGTGGCAGAGAACCCGGACGAAGTGATTCCAGCTCTTCAGGAAATTGCAGACAGGGTAGAGCCGGGAACGAAGATCGGGCCGTTAAGCCGCAGAAAAAATGTCAGTGCAGAGCATGGGCAGCATCATGGGCATCACCATGAGCATGGGGAAGAATGTAACTGTGGTCATGAACACCACCATGAGCATGGAAAAGAGTGCGGCTGTGGTCATGAACACCATCATGAGCATGGGGAAGAATGTAACTGTGGTCATGAACACCACCATGAGCATGGGGAAGAATGTAACTGTGGGCAGGAACACCACCATGGGCATGGAAAAGAATGCAGATGTGGGCAGGAACATCATCATGAGCATGAGGAAGAGAAGTCTGTGGGAAAACAGGAATTGGCAGTTAGCGGAAAGGATGCCTGGTGGAAAAATACAGATGCGGTTACTCTTTTATCAGGCGCTGTTTTATTTGGGGCCGCCATTCTTTTGGAGAACTTTATAAAAGGGGTTCCATATGCAGGGACAATCTGTTTTTTAGCAGCATATATTGTTTTAGGGGGGCAGATTGTATTAACGGCTGTCAGGAATTTATTCCGTGGCAAAGTATTTGACGAGAATTTTCTGATGACAATTGCAACGGCAGGTGCATTTGTGATTGGAGATTTTGCAGAGGCTGTAGGTGTGATGCTGTTTTACAGGATTGGGGAGTTTTTTGAGGAAATTGCAGTGGACAGAAGCAGGAAACAGATTATGGATGCTGTTGACATGCGCCCGGAAACAGTGCGTATTTATAAAGAAGGAAAAGTAACAGAGGTAAGTCCGGAAGAAGTTTTTGTTGGGGACTGCATTGAAATCCGTCCTGGAGACAGGATTCCTTTGGATGGTACAGTCTTAAAGGGAGAGAGCCGGATTGATACTTCTGCAGTTACTGGAGAGCCTGTTCCTGTGGCAGTAAAGGAGGGAAGCCAGATTTTTTCGGGCTGTGTCAACACTTCTGGCGTGATTTACCTGCGGGTGGATAAAGTGCTGGAAGATTCTATGGTTACAAGGATTTTAGAAGCGGTAGAAAATGCCGCTGCTTCAAAACCGAAAATGGACCGTTTTATTACAAAGTTTGCAAGGATATATACGCCATTTGTTGTTTTGCTTGCTGCAGGGACAGCAGTTCTTCCTTCCCTGATAACGGGGGAATGGCAAAAATGGATTTACACGGCATTGTCTTTTCTGATTATAAGCTGCCCATGTGCTCTTGTGCTTAGTGTGCCATTAGCTTTTTTTGCCGGGATTGGGGCAGGTTCAAAACTGGGAATCCTTTTTAAGGGCGGGGTGTCTTTAGAGATGCTTGCAGAAGTGAAGGCTGTCATAATGGATAAGACGGGGACGATTACAGAAGGGAACTTTATGGTGGAGTCAGTAAAAGCCGAAGAAGGTTTTACAGGAGAGCAGGTGATTGCCTGGGCAGCCTGCGCAGAAAGCAGTTCAAGCCATCCGATTGCTGACAGTATCCGGGAAGAAGCTGTGTCCAGGGGGATTTTGGCAGGAAATGCAGAAGAAATCCAGGAGATTTCGGGGGAAGGTATAGAAGCAGTTACAGGGGATGGAAAGATTTTATGCGGTAACAGGAAACTGATGCTGCGCCATGCTGTTAAAGTCCCATCTGGGGATTTGGAAAATGCAGGGACGGAAGTTTTTGTGGCATATAACCAGAAATATGCCGGATGCCTGGTGATTAATGACAGGATAAAGCCAGATTCAAAAGATGCTGTACAGGAAATGAAAAAGCAGGGGCTGTATACTGCGATGCTTACGGGAGATACAGAAAAAAATGCACAGGCTGTCCAGAAGCAGACGGGAATCCAGGAAGTATTTGCACGTCAGATGCCGGAGGATAAGCTGAAAAACCTTGGGAAGATAAGGGACAGCTATGGTTCTGTTATGTTCATTGGAGATGGGATAAATGATGCGCCTGTACTTGCCGGAGCGGATGTGGGCGCTGCGATGGGAAGCGGTGCGGACGCTGCAATTGAAGCGGCAGATGTGGTTTTTATGACTTCACGGTTGACAGCTCTGGTAGAAAGTTTTAAAATAGCGAAAGTAACGAACCGTATTGCAAAGGAAAATGTGGTTTTTGCCCTTGCAGTCAAGGCGGCAGTTATGGTTCTGGGGCTTTGCGGAATTGCATCTATGTGGATGGCAGTTTTTGCAGACTCAGGTGTTGCCATGCTCTGTGTATTAAATTCTATCCGTGTGCTGTACCATAAAAATTGATTTTGGTGTATACCAGGGCGTGTCTAAAGGGAAGAAAATAGAAAGGCGGAACTGGTTATGACTATGGAAAAATTTGAAGGTTATTCTTATTTGGAAGGCGGAATCTGCGCAGCGGAAGGATTTGTTGCCAATGGGTTGAACTGCGGTATTAATCCAGACAGGGAAAAAAATGATTTAGGCATGGTTTATAGTGAAGCATCATGTAATGCAGCGGCGGTATATACACAGAATAAAGTAAAAGGAGCGCCGATACTGGTAACGCAGAAGCATTTGGAAAAGACAAATGGGAAGGCAAAGGCAGTAATTGTTAATTCTAAGAATGCCAATACATGCAATGCAAATGGCATAGAAGTGGCAGAAGCGACTTGTGAGCTTTTGGCAAAAGAAATAGGGATTACGGCAGATGAGGTGATTGTTGCATCTACTGGCGTAATCGGCATGCCGATGGAAATAGGGCCGTTTGCCTCCGGGATTCCGAAACTGGTAAAAGGGTTATCCAGAGAAGGGCATGAAGAGGCGGCAAAAGCGATTATGACGACGGATACTGTGAAAAAAGAGGTTGCAGTAGAATTTATAATCCAGGGAAAAAAATGCCGTCTGGGCGGCATGGCAAAGGGCAGCGGGATGATTCATCCCAATATGGCAACGACTTTAAATTTTATTACGACAGATGCAGCGGTTTCAACAGAGATGCTGAAAAAAGCATTGGGAGAAATTGTCCAGGTCACATACAACTGCCTTTCCGTTGATGGGGACACCTCTACAAATGACATGGTAAGCGTTATGGCAAACGGTTTGGCGGGAAACAATGAAATATGTGAGGAAAATGAAGATTACAGGATATTTAAACAGGCATTATATATAGTAATGTTAAATATGACGAAAATGCTTGCAGCAGATGGAGAAGGCGCCTCTAAATTCCTGGAGTGTACCTGCTCTGGGGCAAAAGACAGGGAGACCGCAGCTGCGGTTGCAAAAAGCGTTGTACGCTCCAATTTGATAAAGTGTATGGTGTTTGGGGAGGATGCCAATTGCGGGCGTGTTCTCTGTGCCATTGGGTATGCAGACGCAGAATTTGACGTAGAAAAAGTCAATGTAGAATTGGCTTCCCCGGCAGGGGCAGTGGCTACGTATAGAGGTGGTGTTGCAATAGAGTATTCAGAAGAATTTGCGGCTAAAGTCCTGGCAGAGGATGAAATTTATATTAATATCGACTTACAGCAGGGAGATGCCAGTGCAAAGGCATGGGGCTGTGATTTAACATATGATTATGTTAAAATCAATGGAGATTATCGGTCTTAAAATAAACTACAAAAAATAGAAGGATTAGAAAAGGGGAATGCGCCGGCATTCCCCTTTTTATGCGATAGGAAATTGAGCTGTATCGTAGTGGTCAAGGGCACCAGCATTTGCGGTGCCCTTTTTTAATAAATAAACACAAATTCCCTATATTTGGTAAGCTGGTAAATTTTTGCTGCATCTTTAGGTTCCAGGTTAATACATCCGTGGGAGCCTTTTGTCAGGTAAAGGTCTTTTGTCCAGCGGGACCATGGCTGCCATGTTGCGGGATGGAAGCCGGTTCCCGACCAGGTAATCCGTACCCAGTTGGTAACAGGTGTTTTGTAGTCTGCGCCTGTCAGCGTATATTGTTCACGGTGTTCCTTGATAAAGAAAGCGCCTGTTGGCGTCTTTCTGCCTTCTACCGGCCTGCCGGTAATACAGCGGCAGGAAAATACACGCTTTCCTTTTCGGTAGACATATACTTTCTGGTCTTTTAAAGATATTTCCGTATAATTTTTCCTATCCCAGTCGTTTTCCGGGTTTTCTGTATCCATCTGATAGGCGGTATTCAGATAGTTTACTTTATTCCGGAAGGTCAGGGCTTTTTTGTTGCTCTTTGAAGGATTCTCAATAAATGAATTTGTTACAGATGGTTCAATGGCGGCTTTTAAAGCTTTGTTTGCCTGTTTTAATGTTTTATCATAATCTAGCTGCCAGCCATAATCCCCGCCTTTTATGGTTATTGTTTTTTTATTGTGTGTTTTGACTTTTCGGTCAATTCCGACTGTTTTGTATTTCAGACAGAAGTTTTCAACCCATTTCTCAATTGCTTTCTTTTTATACTTGATTTTACCATTCTTGTAAGTAATCCATTTAGAGATTTTAGCAGGGGTAATCTCTTCCTTCCCCCCATTTTCCATTGTCCATGTAATATAGCGGAGCGCTGCATTATTGCAGGTTTTGAGCATTTTATCCAACTCTGCCTTGTCTGTATTGGAAGTTGCTGTTTCATATAAATCAGGGTATTTGTTTTCATCTGTAATATCCAGGGTTGTCTGCGCCTGACGCAGGCATTCATCAATGGCGTCTAACAATTTATCTGGAATAATTTTATTTCCTTTTACTTCATCTACATAAATATATTGCTGTTTTTCTTTAGAAAATTTTACGGTGGCAGCTTCTGGCAGATTAATTTTATAACTGTCGCTGCCTAAAACAAAATCGGATTGTAAAATTACTTCGGATAATTTATCTTTGTCATAGGAAACTGCAAAATCCAGAGTATAATGGTTTGTTGCTGGAAAGAGCCGGAATGCCTGGTGCTGTGTTTCATAGAGCTGGTCGTAGTTAGAACTGATATCGAATTGATAGCCAATATCATCTCCATTAATTGTCAGGCTTCCATTTTCTCTTCCTTTAATAACCAATGCATAATCACTGTATTTTTTCCTTAATTTCATTTTAGAATCTTCTAATGTCTGTCCGGATACATCTATGCCGTCAATGGAAGTACCTTGATACCAGCGGTTTCCATAATAAATCTTTTGGTAGGCAATGGCAGCCGTAATCAGCCCGATTGCTGCAAACAGGGTGACGCCAAGGAATCCAAGGAGGATTTTATGGACACGTCTTTTTTTCTTAGGTGTAATTCCAGAAAAACTATCCTCGTCTTTATCGCCTGGCTGCCCTGGGGCATCTTCCAGCCAGGGCGTTCCAGTGTTTATTGCTTCTGCTGTGCTTGCTGTAAAATTACCTGATGTATTTTCTGCGTTGTTTTCAAGTTGTTTTGGTTTTCTGTTTCGCTTTTTCATTTTCTTTTTATTAGGAACTGTAGAAAAATAGGTGATACTGTGCCAGCTATTTCCTACAGTTCCTTATTTGCCTTTCTTTAACTTATAATATGATGGGGCTTCCCCCTGCTTGTATACTATGCAGGAAAAGCCGTTTACAGACCTTAACTATTATAATCAGAAGTGGTGAAGTAATTGTATCAGAAATATTACATTTATATTAAGTCTTTTTGATGGCAGTTTTCTATAATTTTTGTCAATTGAAAGCAAGACCATGAATAGAAACAGGAGTTCTCATTATGGCAGAAGATTTGTTAAATAAAATTTGACAAGCAGTTACTACAATGTTACTATCAATAGTGATAAAAGATGTTTTTGGTAATAGGGACAGGGTGGGTTTGTGATGATATTTAAGATTCACGGGTTGAATAAGAAATTGTAGGAAAATAACTGACACGGTATTACTTATTTTTCTATAATTCCTAAGAATGGAGGTTAGATTGAAAAATCATTCTAAGACTGCACAAAACGCATCCTAAGAATGAATACGGTTTCAATCATGGAAAAACGCAAAAGCAGCGTTTTTCATCGCTATTTGTGCCGCAAAGAGCGCGGCATGTGGATTAGTGTGAAAAAATTTTTTTCGCACGCAGATTTGTGTCAGCGCACACTTGCCACAAATTTGATATGTACAAAGAACGTGTGCAGAAATGAGGGTTTTTATGAACGATAGAAATCGTGATTTGTTTTTTAATGAAGACAATGAAGCTGCGGTAGCAATTACTTTAACAGATGAAGATGGGAATGATGTGGAGGCGCAGATTCTTGCCGTAATTGAAATTGAAGAACTGGGCAAAGAATATGCTGCTGTATTGCCATTAGATATTCAGGAAGATGAATCTGATGAAATGGAGGCGCTCATTTTTGTGTATTCAGAAGATGAGGAGGGCAATCCAGTATTTGAGTCACTGGAGGATGCAGAAGAGCATGAAATTGTAGCCTCTGTTTTCAATCAATTCTTTTCAGAAGCAATTGACGAAGAAGAGGAAGAAGATTCCGAAGATAGTTACTTAGATGACATTGGAGATATCATTCCGGGAGTATCAATCCAAAGGGATTAAGAATATAGTTCGTTTGGGGTTGGGACGAGGGTTCAGGCATTGCATTTGGACGGTTCTTCCAGAGCTTTTCTCCGTGCGGCATAGCAGCTGATTAGGGGTGTTCAATGGCAGCAGTCCATGAGTATAAAAACAACCTGCTTGAAAAAGTGTTCCAATGTGATACAAATATGAACTGCTAAGTTAAGTGTTTCACATTGGAACATGGCTGCCGTTCCTGTACTCCAGTACAGGGGGCAGTGTTTTTGATGCTGATGGCAATTAGCGTAATTTATCAATTTGGCTTTCAGGGAGGCCTGTAATCTGTATGATTTCTTCTGTCGGATACCCTGACTTGATAAGGTTTTTAGCAATTTCCAATCTTTCTTCTGTTTTTCCTTCTGCTCTGCCTTTCCGTCTGGCTTCCAATATAAATTGATTATGGTCCCGGATGGCCTTTTCACGTGCCTCATACTCCAGGCGTTTTTGTTGGTCCTGGCTGATAACCTGCAGTGTTTTGTATGCACTTTCAATGTAGGGGTCTTTTATAGCAACCATGTCAAACTCCTCCTTTTGTTCAGCGTTAATAAATTTTGCCCATAACATGATATTGTCACTGTCATCTTTTAACTTCTTGGGAAGTTTTGGAAGTTCCAGAACATGGAATTCCATTTTATCTGTATATAATGTATGGCGGTTATCCTCTGCAATATGGAAACAGGAATAGAAGTCTTCTGTTTCATCGAAAAGTTTAAAGTCAAGAATGCTGATGCTGACACATTTTTTGAATTTGTTGTAGCTGTCACCTGCGTTGATTTGCCCTGCATACATTTTTGAGAGGTAGAACAGGGAACGTTCCGCCCAAACGGATAGTTCGGAAAGCTGGACTTCAATATCAATTTCCGTGTCGTCGTTTAGCAGCACCCTGACATCAAGAATGCCTAGTACAGCGTTTCTTAGTCCCTCATACACTTAGTACTTTCTATTTCCGCCATCGCTGCGTTGGTCTACACTCCGTTTCGGTCCGTGCTAAACGTGTGCCACTGGCACACAGCACCGTCAGTCAACAATGCCACCGCATTGCCTCCTTCCTCCGCCTTGCGCTGACAAAAATAGCAAGCACTAAGTATATGGGGATTAAGGAAACGCTGTACTAGCTTGTCATCTTCGTATGTTTTTCGAAGATGGGTGTTTATAAGTATGGTTTCTTTGATATCCTTCGGATCTAATTTAAGCATGGCGGACAGGAATCCTATCCGGGCTTTTTCATCTGTCATGATTTCTTTAAAAGCGAAATCAATTTTTGGTTTCATTAAAAAGTCTGTCAAATTGTACCTCCTTAATGGCTGACAATTGTATGTTTTTTAATTTTCTCCATTAACAAAAGTTATATATATTACTAAGGTGGTTAAATATTGATGTTTTTACTTGTCTAAATTTCTATCTGCTGCGTTGTCATAGAGTATCTTTGAAAAATGGATTTCCAGAAGGCCGCTTCCGCTCTTAATTTATTAAACGTTCATTTAATAATTTTTCTTCCTCTCAAGTGTAATTATAAAATAATATATGTCGGAGGTCAACAAAAAAGGTTACTATTTACGGCTGATTTCAAAGAACGAGCAGCCTCTTATGTGTTAGTACAATGGGTTTGTTCGTTTTTTGGGGATAATTTATCTTTATACCATTTAATTTAAGATATAGCTGAAAAAATGCCGATATAATAATAGCAAAAACTGGTTTTTGCAGTGATCTGATTTTTTTGAACTGGTTAGAGATGAGTTTTTGGATAATATGTCTGCAGACTATTAGGCATTTAATTATGAAAATGAAAGTGAGGAAGAGGTATGTCAATGAATATTAGTTTAAATTACAATCAGTTTTACCAAGGCACACAGCAGATTCAAAACTATGGTTCTGATATGGCATTAAAGAAGGATACTTTGGTAAAATATGAATTTAGTACTACAGACAAAGATGGAAACAAGGTTATGGATAAAATGTCCAAAGAGGAAACCATACAGGTGATGAACGATATTACAGCACAGTATGGCGATAATGTAATCGTGGAATTTTCTGGCGATGGCCTGGCGGCATTGGCAGATTTTAAAAAAGGGATAATGGATAGGCCTTTATCTCAAGAAGAGTTGGAGGAAAAAGCGGCGAAAGATGCTGCATTTCAGAAAGATATCATACATTTTGACAGATCGGTGAGCTATTTGCCGGAATATTCCGGCATTTTCAGTGCAGATAAAGCAGTCGCAGCTGCTGTAGAAAAATCCAGCAAGAAAGAACAGGCATATGTATATAATATTATCCGGCAGAATTTCCTTATTGAAAACAGCAGTTCCATGACAGAAGAGGAACGTCAGGCAAATATTTCATTGGGGATGGAAAAAGCAGAATATGCAGCGGAAAACTTCATATCAGATGGCAACAGAAAATCCTTTTTGACAGCAATGGAATCTATTGCAAAACTGGCAAGGGCAGGGAAGTCTGACAGTAATGGAAATATGGACTATGGTGTGAATAAACCAAGTTATTTGGGGCATGGAAGCAGTTTGGTTTATACTACAAATACAGTAGACATGATGCGGAGAATGGACAGCAGTGCATATGAAGAATTTCAAAAAATTGGCAGCAGGAAAGACGGGGCGCTGGATGCTCTGAAGTACCTGTCAGATTGGTATATCAGTGCGGTAAAGAAAAATCCTTCCATTGTTGATATATACGAGAGGAGGTCGGAGCAGTATGTGTCTGCCCTGCGAAATTAGGTTGGGGGTTATCGCTTATTATTTCTCATTATGAATGTCAAAAGGCATATGGAATAGTCAAATCCCCCGCTGCAGAGCAGCGGGGGATTTGACTATTCCATATGCCTTTGTACTGTTGTTTTGTTATTCCATGCTTTTCAGCGAAGCATAATTAGCGTGAATAGATATTTAACCGCTTTAGTAATAACTATAAATGTTCATATTTTTGGAGTATGAGAATTTTTTCAGATTGAATCAGGCGTGCCATAATCATATAATTAAAGGAAGTTAAAGGTTGTTGATGACAGAAAGGATGGAAGAATTAATGAGAAAATTTAAAAAGCAGAAAATGGCAAAGCGTTTATTTGCCGGGATGATGGTTTGTTCTCTTATGGCGGGCTGTATGCCATATGGAATGCAGTTAAAGGCATCTGCAGCAGAGACAGAAGAGACAAAAGCGGGTGGAAATACCGGGGAGGAAAATGTAATTACGGTAGATGGAAACCAGATTCGGACAAAAAATGTCAATGGGCTTACGTTTAAGGGGTTTGGTTTGTTGAGTGGAAATTCCACCAGTGACCTTTTGATGGATTATAAGGCGGAAAGCCCTGAGGCATATGCAGAATTGATGCAGTATCTTTTTGGCGGGGAGTATCCGATTATGAACCATGTAAAACTGGAAATGGGGAATGACAGGAATAATTCGACCGGTTCAGAGTCAGCGACAAAACGCACCAGTACAGAAAAGGCAAATGTACTCCGCAATCCGGGATGGCAGCTGGCAGCAGATGCAAAAAAGATTAACCCTGATTTAAAAGTCAGTATTTTACGCTGGAATAAGCCGGCATGGGTAAAGACAGATAAGGATATTTATAACTGGTATAAGGAAACAATTTTAGAGGCATATAATCAATATGGATATATGGTGGATTATATCAATCCAAATACAAATGAATATTGGGGAAATGACCGGGATGCAGCGTTTACAAAATCTTTTGCCGGCTGGATTGCTTCCGAAAACGAAGAGACAATCCCGGATGAAACAGCAAGGAAGCTGTTTAAGAAGATTAAACTGGTAGTTTCTGATGAATCCGGCACTGTTTCAGCATCTGTAGCGCAAAAGCTAAAGGAGGACAGGGATTTTTATAACTGTGTGGATGTTGTGGGATATCATTACAGCCCTCTTGACGACGAGGAAGGGGGAATGAAATGGCTGGCAGAATATTGTGATAAAGAAGTATGGAACAGCGAAGCACAGGCGACGTTTTCTAATTCTGCATTCCGACCTTCTAATAATGTGAAAGATCCTTCTGTGGAAGGGACAGGGATTGGCGGTACAGGCAGCGCGCTGGAAATGGGCAATACATTTATTAAAGGGTTTGTAGAATCACGCCGCTCCCATGTAATTTATCAGCCGGCAATTGGTTCTTTCTATGAAGGAAGCCAGTATTCTTTTAAAGAGCTGGTGAGCGCAAGAGACCCTTGGTCTGGCTGGGTTCATTATGATGCAGGCCTTCTTGTGCTGGCGCACCTTAGTAAGTTTGCAAAGACGGGCTGGGAAAATGAGGAAAATACAGCAGGAATCTGGCGGGCAATTCCTGAAGCAAGCGAATCTGCTGCGGAGGGGACGAATCCGGTTAACGGACGGAATGGTGGAAGGAATTATATGACGCTTGCTTCGCCGGAAAAAAATAATTTTTCGACGATTATTGTCAATGACAGTGAATATTCAATTACATATACTGTTAATACAAAGAACATGGATTTAAAGGAAAGCCAGGAGCTGGGCATTTGGGAAACAAGGGCGGCAGATGACGGTGCTTTTAATGAAAATTACATGAAATTCAGGGAGAACGTAAAAGGCAATGCAGAGGGGGCGTACACAGTTTCTGTGAAACCATATTCTGTAGTGACAGTGACGACGCTTGATGTTTCAGAAAGTGCGGAACATACAAAAGTATTGCCGGTAGAAGGGGAGCGGACGGTATTGGATACAGACAGTACAGGCGGCAGGCAGGAAACTTCTGATGTTTATTTGTATGCAGATGATTTTGAGTATGCTGGGAAGACAGTTCCGGTTTTGGATGGAAAAGGCGGCTTTACGGGAGAAAAAGAAAGTTATATTGCTGCGCGTGGTGGAGATACCGGTGCGATGGCAAGATATATCCATACTTTAAATGGCGCTTTTGAAGTATACAAAACAGATTCCGGCAGCCATGTCCTGCGTCAGCAGTTAGATAAGAAGGAGCATGGAGTTGGGAGCGCATGGAATAATGGCGACCCGGTAGCGCTGGCAGGGGATTTCCGCTGGACAAATTATGCTGCCTCTGTCGATGTGTATTTTGAGCATACAGAAGAAGAGCCATATGCTGCTATTGGCATCCGGCAGACAGGGGCGTCCCATCATTTATTAAATAGTTCCGGGTATACCTTAAAATTATATCCAGATGGGAAATGGACGGTGCACCGCCAGAGGGAAGAGGTGCGTTCTGGTAAAGTAACTGCAAAGGATGGTTTTAAGTCCGGGGCAGGTGCATGGAACAATATTAAGCTTGTAGGGGATGGAAATGCTGTCCATGCATTTATTAATGAAAAGCAGGTTGCATCTTTTGAGGACAGTAATCCAATTACAGCAGGCCGTATTGGCCTTGGAAGCGCATATACTTTCACATGTTTTGATAACTTAAAAGTTATGAAGGTAAAGGGGAAGGCGCCGTATTATGCAGAGTTGCTTGATAATATGGAAACATATGATTTGACGCCTGAAAAAAATATGAAACTATCCTATGATGGGGAGTGGAGCCATGAAAATGGAAAAGGGATGAATGTTTACCAGCGCAGCATGTCAGAAAGTAAGAGTACAGGCGCAAAGCTGACATACACTTTTTCAGGAACCGGGCTGGAAATTCTGGCAGGTACGAAAAAGACCGCAGCGCTCCGTGTTACGGCAGATGGAACCATAGTTTCTGAAAAAGCAGAAACGCAGCCGGCCAGTGATATGAATATGGTTTATTCTTTAAAAGGTCTTGATTATGGGCAGCATACTGTAACATTGGAGGTTTTGGAAGGGACGCTTTCCGTTGATATGGTGGGCATCCTTGGCGCTTTGTCTGAGCTTGGCGATGCATATGAGGTGATGCCATATGTTCCAGAAGAGCCGGAAAAGCCGGCGTCAGAACTGAAAAAAGGCGAGGTTTTCGAGGCAGGGAAGGCTAGTTTTAAAGTGGTGGATGCATCGAAAAAGCAGGCTGCCTATCTGAAGCCTTTGAAAACAAGTATTGCTGCAGCAGTAGTACCTGATACGGTAACAATAACAAAGAATGGCAAAAGTATTACCTGTAAAGTAACGGAAATCAGCAGCAGGGCATTTGTGAAATGCAAAGCTTTAAAATCCGTTACGGTTGGGAAGAATGTAAAAACAATTGGCAGGGAAGCTTTTAAAGGATGCCGGAAGCTAAAGAAGCTCATTATCAAATCAACTGTATTAAAAAAGGTGGGGCAAAATGCAGTGAAAGGAATCCATAAAAATGCCATTATTACATGCAGCGGTAAAAATTTAAACGCTTATAAAAAACTCTTCCAGGCAAAGAGCGGTTTTGATAAGAAGACAATGAAGGTGAAAGTAAAGTGATGTTACCTAGTCAGGAAAAAGGCAACGCTGCATGTATGGGATTGGCAGTTTTATGAATAAGCAACTTCCATTTTTCGGTAAAATATGGTAGTATAAAATAAGAATAGTGTTATTGCTATTACATATTTGAAAGAAGGGAGGAAGAAAAATGATACAAGGTGTTTCAAACAGTGGAAGTAACTACTATAGCCAAATTGCAAGTGGTTCAAAGCTTCAGAGCGCTGCAGACGGTCCGGCAGAGCTGGGGATTGTTGAAGGGGAAAAGTCCCAGATTTCCGGCTATAATGTTGGAACGCGTAATGCAGAGGACGGAAAATCTGTTTTAAATGTAGCAGATGCTGCTTTAGGAGGTATTAGCGAAAGCCTGCAGAGAATGCGTGAACTGGCAGTCCAGGCATCGAATTCTGCATTAATGTCTAATGACGAAAGGAAAGCAATACAAGATGAAATCAGCCAGTTAAAGCAGGGGATTTCTGATATAGCACAAAATACAGAATTTAATACAAAGAAGCTTCTGGACGGGTCCAATACGGATATGCATATTGCTGCAGGGCCAGATGGTTCCGGGCCTTCCCTTAATACAGGAGATGCAACTTTGAAGGCTCTCGGTATTGAAGACTTTGATGTGACAAAGGACTTTTCTGTGAAGACGATTGATGATGCATTAAAAATGGTATCATCAAACCGAAGCAGCGTAGGTGCGCAGAGTAATTCGCTGGATTATACAATTGGGTACAATACACAGACTGCATACAACCTGACAGCAGCAACCAGCCGCATGGAGGATACCGATATTGAGAAAGCAGTATTGGATAAAGACAAAGAAGAGGTAATGCGGTCATACCGTTTTATGATGCAGAGAAGGCAGCAGGAGCAGGAAGCACAAAAACTTTTCATGTTTTATATGTAGAAAAGGGCACCGCCAGCGCTGGTGCCCTAGCAAGAATTGCGAAGCAATTCTTGTCGATGACCACTATGTTACAGCGTAATTTTCTATGGCATACAAAATACACCAACAAAGCATATTTTACTTTGTTGGTGTATTTTTGTACAGTTCCTTAATTCCGCCCGATTAATTTCTGAAGGTCTTTTTGGTCTACAATAATCAAAAGTGTGCTTTCTGCTGTGATATTTTCATCCGGGTCTATATTGACAAGCAGGTTTTCCCCCTGCCTCATGGCGATGACATTGATATTTTCCGTCTGCCGCAGGTTCAGTTCCCGCAAAGTATGGTTTGCCCATTCTGGTCGGACGGCAATTTCTACCATACGGATATTTTTAGAGATTTCAATGAAATCCAGGATGTTGCCGGTCACCAGGTGCCTGGCAATCCGTATGCCGGACTCATGTTCAGGTGTTACAATTTTATCAGCACCGACTTTTTTCAAAATTTTAGTATGGGTGTCGTTTTTGGATTTTGCAAAAACAAGGGGGACGCCGGCTTCCTTACAAAAAATTGTGGCAAGGATGCTGGCATCCAGGCTGTTGGTAATGGCAACGATTGCGGCATCCATATTGGAAATGCCAAGCGTTGCCATTGTATCGTTGTCACGGATATCAGCACAAACGGCGCAGGTGGCAATATCCGCAAGCGCCTGGACGCGTTCTTTGTCAATATCAATTGCAAGGACATCTGCACCTGCATTTGAAAGTTCTGCAGCCACGCTGTTCCCAAATTTTCCAAGTCCAAATACAACAAATGATTTCTTCATTTCATTTCCCTCCGTATAACAAAAAAGTGATTTGTGGTTTTATGCAAAATACAGAAGTATTCCTATTCTTTTTATCGTTTCTACAAAGGGTTATTATACACTTATTTGAAGAAATAGCAAGATAACAGTTATTTCTTCAGTGGAATTCTTTCGCTATCCAGATAAACTGCCACAATTTTTTCTGCATCCATATAGTTGTACATATCGTATATTTCGCAGGTGTCGTCATCTACTAACTTAACAATAGGATAACTATCTTTTTCAGTTTTAAATGAAACTACAGAGCCGTCATTTGTTTCGTAGCCGGTGATATTGCCAATAATTTCGTAAATAGAACCAGCGCTGTTTTTCCATGCTGTTGGCCGTTTAAATTGCAGGCCGATGCTAAATGGCTGTACGGTTACTTTAGTGATTAAAATACTATCCTGTTTTGTGCTTCTTTTTGCATGTTTATCTTTCAGAGGACATTTATACTGCATATCGTAAACAAAAGATGATTTTTCGGAAGAACCCACAGGTACTTCAAGATTCCAAATATTGCTGGTATCTATTGTTTCATCCCCGCAGTAAAGTTCAGAGAGCTTCATTTGTAAATTGGTGTTATCCCATGTTATTTCCCCGTCTGCCCGTTCTAATATAAACTGCATATAGGTGATTCCCTGTTCTGGTTTCCATGCGATAGTATCCCATGTACCGGAAGTTTTTTCGGAAGTTTCGTCTGCTGTTTTATTTGCAAGCTCTTCTTTATAAATATAAGAAATAGACCAGCCCTCTATTTCTTTACCCTGGTGGAAAAGGCCGTATTTTTTAAATGAAACAGGATTTTCCAAAGGCCGCATATTTTCAGGGGCTGTAATTTTTAGCCAGACAAAACATTGTGTCCCAGTTGAAATGACTTTTTCAGCTTCTACCTGAAAGCCATCGTGTTCATCATGAATCATGGTGGATTGAATTACCTGCTGCTCTTCTAATTTTTCATCCATTTCTTCATCAAGTCCCCAGAAAGCCTGAAAATCCCTGTTCTGGCTGAAGTGGAATACTGCTTCTGCAATTGCTGCTGTGCTGCATAATAAAATCAATGCCCCAAGGACAACTGCAGCCGTTTTAGCCCATGATATTTTTTCAGGTTCTCTAGCAGGCCTGTCTTTGGTTCGTTCATATTCCTTTATGATATTTGCCTGTATCAATTTTTTTTTATCTTCCTCCATATGGATTTTTTGTATAGAATGATATATTTTGTTCATCATTTTACCCCCTTTACTGAATAGCTGTACCTGCTGGCAGGCGTGCATTTTATCTAAACAGCTATTCCTCTTGCAGATACTTTTTTAGAAGTGCCTTTGCTTTGCTGAGCCTGGAGCGCAGAGTAGATGGTTTTTTCCCTATAATCCCTGCGATTTCTTCTATAGAATATCCTTCGTAATAATGCAGATATACTAAATCTTTGTATTTTTCAGGCAGGTTAAAAACTGCTTCCATTACATCGCTGAACTCTTCGCTTTTTTCGGCATTATCATCTGCTGGCAGTAATAACGCATCATTGCTTACCCTGTTTTTATGCCAAAATGATTTTAACATGTTTTTACAGATGTTCCCGGCGACTGTAATCAGCCATGCTTTTGCATGATTTTCACTTTCAAATATTTTTTCACTCTGCATTAGTTTGAGAAATGTTTCCTGTACGGCATCATAGGCATCCTGTTGATTTTTCAGGTGAATCAGGCAGATGCGGAATACCATTTCTCCATATGTCTGATACATCTGTAATGTTTCCTCCTGCGCACGCATACATTGATTACCTCCTTTCAATATAAATACAACTGAGAAAGGTAAAATGTCCACTTCTAAAGAATATTTTTACTCTTTGAAAGCGGACATTTTTCTGCTATAGGAAATCGTTGTATTAATTTTTACCCAACTGTAACGTCTTCATGTGGGTAGGAAAGTAAGGATGGCTTTTCATGGCTGCTGATGGCAATTGCCATAGAAATTGGGCCAATCCGGCCAAGGTACATACATAGGATAATTATAATTTTTCCAGCAAGATCCAGTTTAGCAGTATAATCCCTTGAAAGGCCGACCGTTGCAATGGCGCTGGTGGCTTCATAGGCAATATCTGTCAGGGAGCCGGTTTCAGCAACAGCAAGCGCCAATATGGCAGTACACAGGACCAGAAAGCTGACGGATGTAACTGCCAATGCTTTCTGGACTGTTTTATGTGGGACTGTTTTATGGAATGCAACCAAATGCTTCTGCCCTTTTACTGTGGAGAGGGTGCTTAATGCCAGGATTGCAAAAGTAGTTGTTTTAATTCCTCCTGCTGTCCCGATGGAAGAGCCGCCGATAAACATCAGGAACATACAGACGATCACGGTGGTGCCGCGCATGTTTGCCTGGGAAAAGGTTAAAAAGCCGGCGGTTCTTGTTGTGACAGACTGGAACATGCTGGCCTGGAATTTTTCAAAAAAATTCAAACTGCCGATTGTACCCTTGTTGGTATACTCCAGGCAGAAAACACAAATTGTCCCAAATAAAATTAAAAACCCGGTAGTCAGAAGGGCGAGTTTTGTGTGGAGATGCAGTTTCTGGAAGCATTGTGAAGGACGTATTCTGTTTTGCCTGATTTCAGAAATAATTCGGAGCAAATCATCCCATACAATGTAGCCTGCCCCGCCAAGGATAATCAGAACCATTGTAACAAGGTTCATCCAAGGATTCGTCAGGTATGGCGCCAGGCTGGTATCTCCAAGTAAGTCAATGCCTGCGTTGCAAAAGGCAGAGATGCTGTGGAAGACAGAGTACCATATGCCGCACAGGAAGCCGTATTCCGGGACAAATACAAAGGCATAACAGACTGCACCGATTCCTTCTACTATAAAAGTCCTGCGGAAAATTTTCCGTAAAAAAGCAACCAAGCCGCTTAAAGTGTCCAGATTTAACGCATCTTCCAGCAAAAGCCGGTCACGCAGAGTGATTTTCCTGCCGATTAGCATCATAATGCCGGTAGTAAAAGAAATAATGCCTAAGCCTCCAAGCTGTATCAGTATTAAAATGATAATTTTACCAAAAAGGCTCCAGTGCAGGTAAGTAGGGACAACAACAAGGCCAGTTACACAGACCGAAGTTGTAGCGGTAAAAAGTGCGTCAACAGGGGAAGTTATTGTTCCGGCGGCTGAAGAAATGGGAAGCGCCAAGAGCAATGTGCCTATAATGATTGCCCCGAAGAAACCAAGGGCAATAATTTGTGTAGTTGATAAATTTTTTTGTGAAAGTTTCATAGTTTGCACCAAGCCTCAAATGAAAATGCCTGCATTTTCATTTGAGGCGCAAACACAAAGGGTGAAAGATGTGTGTTTGCATTTTACCCTTTCTTCTTTTTTTCTTTCACCCTTAACCTCTTATACGTAAAATACAATACTATGGTGATAATTGGTGATTCTTTGTTTTGGCCTTCTATTGATATGTACTGGCATCGTACCCCATGGTACAGATTGGCATATTTTTGTCTGCGGATGTCTGGTTTTCTATCCCTAAGGGATTGATGGCCGGATTTGTTCTGCTGTGATATTTTTTTAGTATATCCCTGTTTGGCAGTTTTAAATCTTTGCTATTTGTTTTATATATGGATAGTCAACAGTATTTTGGCCTAAAATTCCTCTTGGCTTATGTGGTACTATTATATGCCCTGACACTTCAATTTGCAATATAGCATTTTCAAACACGCTTTAGGCAGGTAGTGAGCAGTAACTTCTGTTTGATTAAGTTTGGCCGTGTATAGTAAATTATTTTTGTGAGATAATGAATAGAAATATATTATTAAATGTGAGATTATAAAAGAACAGATATCACATTTTGTTACAGGTTTACCACAGGCAGCATGATGAAAAGGGTGAAAGAAAAAAGAGGAAAGGATAATATGCAAACACAGGTACTTTCACCTTTTTGTGTTTGCGCCTCAAATGAAAATGCAGGTATTTTCGTTTGAGGCTTGGTGCAAATTATGAAACGGATGGTTAAGGAAAAAATGCTGGGGAGGTTTGAAACTTTTTTAAGGACTGGGGAGAAAAGCCAGGCAACTATAAGTAAGTACCTGTGCGACATAAGGAAATTGATGAATTATGCAAGGGGCAGGGAAGTGGATAAGGGACTGGTACTTTCTTATAAAGAAAAACTACTTGAAGAAGATGGATATAAAGTTAGCAGTATTAATTCTTTCCTGGCAGCGGCAAACTGCTTTTTTGGATATATGGGCTGGCATGATTTGAAGGTCAAGGCTTATAAGGTGCAGCAGGAAGCTTTTTATCCGGAAAACAAATGCCTTTCTAAAGAAGAATATTTCCGTCTTGTGAAGGAAGCAAAAAGGCGGGGAAAGGGACGGCTTGCGATGATTTTGCAGACAATCTGTGCTACAGGCATCCGTGTTAGTGAATTGGGGGCTGTTACAGTGGAAGCTGTAAAAGGGGATTCGGTTGTTGTCCATAATAAAGGGAAAGTACGTACAGTTTTGCTCCCAGACAGCCTGAGAAAGGAACTTCTTTATTATATCAGCAGGAAGGGGATTAAGAAAGGGATTGTCTTTTGTACTTCTTCAGGAAAGGCAGTTGACCGTAGCAACGTCTGGAGGGAAATGAAAGAACTTTGCAAAGAGGCAGGTGTTGAGGAATGTAAGGTGTTCCCGCATAACCTGCGCCATCTGTTTGCGCAGTGTTTTTATGGGATAAAAAAGGATATTGTAAAACTGGCTGACATACTGGGACACAGCAGTATAGATACAACGAGGATTTATACAAAGACAACGAGCAGGGAACACAGGAAACAGCTTGACCAGATGGGATTGGTTCTGGTGTGCCGGGAGCAATAGGGGCACCGCCTGTGTTGATGGCTGTACAGATGCAGTGTATTACAGCACAAATTTTTTTTAAGTAAAAAAACTGCATGCAAATGCATACAGTTTTTACAACATAATGATTATTATGTTATCCAAATACATATGCCATTGTAACATGGAATCCTTTCTATTTCAAGGATTTTTTCTGTTATTTCTCTTTTAGGCGTTTTTACAGCAGGGCAAGGTATGCCAGCCAAAGCCTGTTTTTAAAAATGTCTTTCTGTGCTGCCATTTTTAATGGAAGTTTGTGAATCTATTCAAAATGCTTTTCTGCCAATTGCCGGGATATTATACCCGGCTTTTTTGTATTATAGGAAATTGCTGTTATTGTGGCAGTACACAAGAGGCACCAGCGATGGCGGTGCGCTTTTGGGGGTTATTTTTAAACAGAGGCAGCAGGTTTTCCTGTTACATAATAATCATTATGTTGTATGGGGAATGCAGTCGGCTGTGTTGGCATGCGCAGCCGGGGTGCGGCTCCATTTCTGGGAGGTTAACAGCCCCTTACAGAAAAATGCGGATAAGGGAACTTTTTGGAAGGCACATTCCGCAGTTTTAACAGAAAGAAAGCTGGTGGTCAGATTGGGAAATATTGTTCTTGAGCTGTTTCCGCATAACCAACGTGCATATGACATGGTCTGCCGTTTTTTAGAAAGCGTGGGGAAGGCAGCGGTTATCCACCCTACTGGGACTGGGAAGTCTTTTATTGCGTTCCGGCTTGTGATGGACAATCCGCAGGCAGCAGTCCTATGGTTGTCCCCAAGTGAATATATTTTTCGGACGCAGGTGGAAAACTTCAAAAAAAGCCTGTCTGGTTTGGGTCAGGAAAGGGAAATGTCTTTGGGGCAGATGGAAGCACAGCTGGAGTTTATGACGTATTCTAGGCTGATGCGCTGTCCGGGTTCTTTTTCAGGGAAAAGGCTAGATTATATTATTTTGGATGAATTTCACCGCTGTGGCGCCACGGAGTGGGGGAAGGGAGTGCAGAAGCTTCTTTTAGAGTACCCAAAAGCAAAGGTTCTGGGGCTTTCTGCCACAAATGTGCGTTATCTGGATGGGCAGCGGGATATGGCGGAGGAGATTTTTCATGGCTGCATTGCTTCAAAAATGACGCTTGGCGAGGCTGTGGCAGAAAATATTCTGCCAGCACCCCTTTACGTAGTTTCTATGTATTCTTACCAAAAGGAGCTGGAACGGTTAAAAGAAAGAGTCAAAAATGGCAGGGATTTTTCTATAAGGAAACAAAATGAAGAACTGCTGGAAAAGCTGCGCAGAAGCCTGGAGCATGCAGACGGGCTGGAAAAAGTTTTTGCAAGGCATATGGAGAACAGGAGAGGGAAATATATTGTCTTTTGTTCAGGGAAACACCATATGGAGGAAATGGTCTCCCATGCCGGGGAATGGTTCTGTCTTGTAGACAGAAAGCCCCATATTTACCAGGTTACGCACGATGCTTCTGATGCAGGGAAGCAGTTTGAAGCGTTCCAGGAGGATGGAAGCTGCCATTTAAAGCTTTTATTCTGTATTGATATGCTGAATGAGGGCGTCCATGTGGATGGCGTGGACGGTGTAATCCTTTTGCGGCCGACCGTTTCGCCGGCACTTTATCTGCAGCAGATTGGGCGCGGCCTTGCAGCGGGTAAGGAAAAGAGGGGGCAACCGGTAATTTTTGATATCGTCAATAATTTTGAAAGTCTTTCCTCCATTGATTCTTTGCAGGGGGAGTTTGAACAGGCGCTTGCTTTGGCGGGGGATGCTGGGGAAAGGAAAGCAGGTTGCCAGGGGTGTTTCCGGGTAATAGATGAACTGTTAGACTGCCGGAAGCTTTTCAGGGCCATCTGCCGGAATCTTTCCTCGCCATGGGATGCCTATTATCGGGAGGCGGAAGCGTTTTATAAAAGGGAAGGGCATCTTGAGGTAAAGAAACGGTATGTTACGGAAAGCGGCCTGAACCTTGGTTCATGGGTTCTGACACAGCGCAGGGTGCGTGCTGGGACAGTGGCAGGGAATTTAAGCGAGACGCGGATAAAGAGGCTGGATGCCATTGGGATGCGCTGGGAGGACAAAAAAATAAGGCAGTTTGAGGAAGGGCTTGCGGCCTTAACGGCATTTACAGCAGAAAATGGGAATGGGGACGCGGGCTCAAAGTATGTGGCAGGCGATGGCTTCCCGCTTGGGAAGTGGCTTGGCAATATGCGTACAAAATATAAAAATGGCTGCCTGGAAGGGGAAGCTGTTAAAAAGCTGGAAAAAGCCGGAATGGTCTGGGATGCCGGTGCATACCGCTGGGAGATGTATTTTCAGGCGGCAGAGGAGTATAAAGGGAGCTATGGAAATCTGGAAATTCCGGCCGGCTATATTACAGAAGACGGAAAGAAGCTTGGTGTATGGCTGAATAACCAGAAAAGCTGTTATCGGAAAAAGTATGGGAAAAGCCTCACAGGCACTGGAAGCGAATGTGCAGAAACTGCCCCGGTTCCGAAAAATGGCGGAGAACAAGGGCTTACAAAAGAACAGGTGCAGAAGCTGGAGAGCCTTGGCATCTGCTGGGAGGGGAAGGCAGAAAGCAGTTTTGAGAGCCGGACTGGCATGGCTTTGGAAAAAAAGGATTCCTGGGAATACCGCTGCCAATTAGCAGGGGAGTATTTTAAAAAATATGGCAATCTTGAGATTTCCCAGCAGTATGTGACACAGGATGGAATTTGGCTTGGGAAGTGGCTTTACATACAGAGGATGCAGTATAAAAAGGGTGTCCTTGAGGACTGGAAAAAGGAAAAACTGGAGGAGGTCGGAATTTGCTGGAAGTCTGCCGGAGAGCTTGCATTTGATAAGGGATGCAGGGCACTGGAAGAATATTCTGCCAGATACCCGGGGGCGGGCGTGCCAAAGAGTTATGCAATGCCAGACGGCTACCGCTTGGGAGGCTGGGTGTGCCGCCAGAGGAAGAAAAAGAAGGATGGGAAGCTGACAGGGGAGCAGGCAGAAAGGCTTAGGAGGCTGGGATGCGTCTGAAAGTGTGTCTGCACAGCTCAAAAGAATACATTAGATATACCCATATATTGGGGTGGCAGGAAAGGACGTGCAGGAGGCATGATGAGGATACCGTTTTCCCCGCCGGATGTCGGAAGGGCAGAACTAGGACAGGTAGCGGAAACCATGGAGTCTGGCTGGATTACGACCGGACCAAGGACAAAGAGGCTTGAAAAAGAAATCGCAGCATATTGTGGGACAGAGAGGGCTGTCTGCCTGAATTCTCAGACAGCATGTGCAGAGATGACATTAAGAATTCTTGGGGTGTCTGCGGGTGATGAAGTCATTACTTCTGCCTATACTTATACGGCCAGTGCATCTGTGGCATGCCATGTCGGCGCTGGGCTGGTTCTTATAGACACACAGAGAGATTCCTATGAAATGGACTATAACAGGCTTTGGGATGTAATCGACGAAAACACCAAAGTAGTTATCCCTGTTGACTTAGCTGGGATTCCCTGTGATTATGGGGCTGTATTTTCTGTAGTGGAAGATAAGAAGTATCTGTTCCATCCTGCCAATGAGCTGCAGGAGGCAATCGGGAGGGTGGTGGTCATGGCGGATGCCGCCCATGCATTTGGCGCAGTGTGGGATGGGAAGCCTGTGGGCAGTATTGCCGATTTCAGCAATTTCAGCTTCCATGCCGTAAAAAATCTTACAACTGCGGAAGGCGGGGCAGTAGTATGGAAAGGGATAAATGGGATAGAGGATCAGGATATTTACAACAGGTATCAGATCCTTTCCCTGCATGGGCAGTCAAAGGACGCCCTTGCAAAAACGCAGTGTGGCGCATGGGAGTATGATATCCTGGAGCTGGCTTTTAAATGCAACATGACAGATATTGCTGCAGGAATTGGGCTGGCACAGTTAGAGGGCTACCAGGAGAGGCTGGCAAGGAGGAAAGAGATTATCCAAAGATATGACAGGGCGTTTACAGAGCTTGGGGTTGAAGTGCCGGAGCATTATACGGACAAATACCAGTCTTCAGGGCATTTATATTTGACAAGGATTCCTGGTGCGACGTCAAGCCAGAGGCAGGAAATCATAACAAGGATGGCGGAAGCGGGGATTGCCTGTAATGTACATTATAAACCGCTCCCGATGATGACTGCATATAAAAAGCTGGGGTTTAACATTGCAGATTATCCGAATGCGTATGGGATGTTTGTAAATGAAATTACTCTCCCGCTCCATACAAAGCTGTCTGATGAAGAGGTAGGCTATATTATAAAAAATTATAGCCAGATTGTGAAGGAATATATATAGAAATACAATTTTCGGATACGGATTAGAGATAAAACAGCAGTTTATAGGCAGTTCCAAACAGGAGGGGAATATGTTCAGGGAATGGGAAGAGTTGCCAGGATATATGAAGACGGAGGCGGTGCGGCCTTATTATGAGAGAATCAGGAAAAAGAAGAATGCTTTAGTGGTAAAACGTATTTTTGACTTTTTTGCTGCAGCAATCTTGTTGTTTCTTCTTTCTCCAGTAATGCTTATTATTTCTTTTTTGATTGTCAAAGATACGAAAGGCAGTGTGTTTTTTTGCCAGGAAAGAATTACACAGTATGGGAGGAAATTCAGGATTATTAAGTTCCGTACAATGACAGTTGATAAAAATGGGAAAGGATCTCCGGTCACATTGTTAAATGACTGCAGGGTTACAAAAATAGGCAGGGTATTAAGGAAATACCGTTTGGATGAGTTTCCCCAGCTGATAAACATAATTATGGGGGATATGAGTTTTTGTGGGACGCGTCCAGAGAGTACATATTATGTTAAAAAATATAATCCTGAAATGTTTGCAACACTTTTGCTGCCAGCCGGGCTTACCTCCGAGGCGAGCATCCGTTATAAAGATGAGTCAGAATTACTGGCGACTGCAGAAGATGCAGATATGGTATATCTGAATAAAGTCTTGCCAGAGAAGATGAAATATAATCTTGAAAGCATACAAAAATTTACGCTGTACAGAGAAATAGGGACAATATTAAAAACCGTTCTGGCAGTAGTGAGATAATCAAGGGATAAAAAAATGGAAAGAGGACTCGTATCGGTAATTATGCCGACATTTAACTGCGCCGGGTTTATTGCAGAGACAATAGAATCTGTCCAGGCACAGACATATAGGCACTGGGAAATGATAATAGTGGACGATTGTTCGTCAGATGATACAAAGGAAATTGTACGCCGTTATATGGAGAACGATACAAGAATCCATTATTGCTGCCTGGGGAAAAATTCTGGCGCAGCCGCCGCCCGTACAATGGCAATGAAATTGGCAGAAGGTGAATATATGGCTTTTTTGGATTCGGATGATTTGTGGATGGAACGGAAGCTGGAAAAACAGATTGGCTTTATGCGAAGGCATAACCTGGCAATTAGCTGTACATCTTACGGGCAGATTGATGAGGAAGGGGAAACGGTTGGAAAAACCATCCGGGCATTGCCAAGGGCAGGCTATAACCGCATTCTTTTAGACTGTCCGGTAGGAAATTCAACGGTTGTATACAATGTAGGTAAAATGGGCAAGTTTCAGGTGCCGGATATCAGAAAAAGAAATGATGATGCGCTCTGGCTCAAGATGCTAAAAAAGGAAAAATATATTTATGGGATGAAAGATGTTTTGATGAAATACCGTATCCGCCAGAATTCGATATCCAGCAATAAATTTGCGTTAATAAAATATCATTGGATTTTATACAGAAGGATAGAACATTTAGGCGTAATAAGGAGTTTATTCCATATTGGGTACTGGTGCATGATAAAAGTATTGAAGATTAAATAGAGGTCATTATGAAAATATCAGTTTTAGTGCCGACACTTGGAACAAGGGAAAGAGAACTGAAACGGTTGTTTTACAGCCTGCATCAGCAATTATATAAAAATTTTGAAGTGGTTTTAGTTGTGCAGGGAAATTATCTGGCTGTAGAAAAAATTGCAAGTTCTTTTTGCAGCCTTGCAATCAGAAAGGTTTATTTGCAGGAAAAGGGCTTGTCAAAAGCAAGGAATGCAGGATTAAAAGAGACAGCGGGGGATATTGTGGTTCTTTCGGATGATGATTGCTGGTATCCTAAAGATGCGTTGGAAAAAATTGCAGTTATTTTTCAGAAAGAACCATCCGTAAAAGTGGTTTTAACACAGATATATGATAAAGAGAGGGAGGTTTTATACAAATCTTATCCTGCTAAAAAATGTTATATTTCTAATAAGCTCCAGCTTATGTCTAAATCTTCTATTGAAATTGCATATAGGAAAAAAGGGATAAGAAGTGCTGGTTTTGATGAACGGTTAGGGCTTGGAGCTGAATTTGTATGTGGGGAGGAAATAGATTTCCTGTTAAGGAATTTTTGGAAAAAAGAATATCTATATATTCCAACAATAACAGTATACCATGCTAAAAAGGATTGTAAAAGCAGTTGTCAGCAAGTGGCTGCAAAAGGCGTATTATATAGGAAAAATTTTAATCTTGTAGTTTCGCTTTGCGTACTTGCCAGGGATTTCATAGTAAAAAAAGAAAACAATTTCAAGGATTTTTTTAAGGGATATTATGAATACAGTAAAAGAAAAAGTTAAGCTTTATCTGGCCTATCCGGCCTGGCATCGGGAAATGGACAGGATTAAAAAGTCAAAAAAACCAAGGATATTTTTAGTTGGAACTCCTGTGCATGGAAATCTTGGAGATCATGCAATTGCCGAAAAGGAGAAAGAATTTTTAATAAAATATTTTCCAGAATATGAATTATTTGAGATATTGATGCCTATGTACCATACAGAGAAAAGAAAGATAAAGCAATTGGCTGTTTCTGAGGATATCATTGCGATATCTGGCGGAGGATGGATGGGAAATCTCTGGCTGGAAAATGAAAAGGTAATTAGGGAGATTGTTGCAGGCTATCCAAAAAACAAGATTGTAATACTTCCACAGACAATTTATTATACCAGAGACAGGAAGGGAAAAATAGAGTTTGGGATCACTAAGAAAATATTTGAGAAACATAAAGATTTATGCATTTTTATGAGGGAAGAGAACTCTTATCTTTTTATGAAGGAAAAACTATTGTTAAAAGGGAAATCATTTGTAGAATTGGCTCCTGATATGGTTTTATATGGGGAAAGAATGATACAAAAGGGAGTAAAACATAACAGGAATAAAATAATTAACGTCTGTTTTCGGGATGACTGTGAAGCTGTGCAGGATAATACAAAATATTTTATAAGGAAATTGAAAGAAAAGTTTGTGGTAAATACAGTATCTACCGTAATAAAGGCTCCTGTGGCGTTAAGCCAAAGAAAGAATGCATTGCACCGCTCCTGGAGGGAGTTTAGGGAGGCAGACCTTACAATTACGGATCGCCTGCATGCAATGCTGTTTTCTGTTATAAATGGGACGCCATGTATTGTTATGGATAACAGGACGGGGAAAGTTTTTGGCGTGGCAAAGTGGCTGGAAGGCACAGGCATGGTCAGGAAGGCAACTACGGTTAAACAGGCGGCTGGATATGTTATGGAATGTTTAACCTCTGGAGATACAGCTTTTAGTGAATTGCAGCTATCGCCTTATTTTGAAAAGATGGCAGAGAGAATACGAAAGGGATAATGATGGAAATAAAGAGGCTGTTGCTTATAAATGTGCCAATTAGGAATTGTAATTTAAGTTGTAAATATTGTTATATTTCGGCGCTTGGCCAATCCCAGAAAGGGGCGGCAAAATTCAAGTATCCACCGGAATATGTGGGGAAGTGTTTGTCTAAAAAGCGTTTGGGCGGTACTTGTATTATTAACCTGACTGGGAATGGGGAAACGCTTATACCAAAAGAGATGCCTCAGTATATTTATCATTTGCTGTTACAAGGACATTATTTAGAAGTCGTGACAAATGGGACATTAACAGAAAGGTTTCGTACGATTGCCCAGTTCCCTGAGAAATTGTTAAGACATCTGGAATTTAAATTTTCTTTTCATTATGCGGAGTTAAAGAAGCGGGGATGGCTGGACAGGTTTTTTGACAATGTAAAAAGTATGAGGGAACATGGCTGTTCTTTTACTGTTGAATTAATGCCATATGACAGTCTTGCAGCAGAAATTGATACAATACTTGCGCTTTGTGAGAAAGAGCTTGGCGCGGCATGCCAGGTAACGGTTGGGCGGAATGATTTGACAAAAAGTAAAGAATTGCTGACAGATATGACGGAGACGGAATATAAGGAAGCATGGGGGCGGTTTCAATCTACGATGTTTGGGTTTAAATTAGCTGTTTTCCAAAAAAGGATAAAAAATTTTTGCTATGCCGGGGCGTGGACGCTTTATATAGATTTGGGGACAGGGGCTGCAAAGCCGTGTTATGGGCAGTTAAGTAACCAAAATATATTTAAAAATATAGATGCCCCAATTAAGTTTCAGCCGGTTGGGAAGCATTGCAGGCAGCCGTATTGTTACAATGGACATGCTTTTTTAGCATTAGGTGTTGTACCGGAATTAAATACCCCTTCTTATGCAGACATAAGGAACAGGGTATGCAGCGATGGGAGGGAGTGGCTGTCGCCTTGCGTTAAAGAAGCTTTTTCGCAAAAATTATCTGATAATAATGAAATATGGGGCAGTAAGAAAAGAATGTTGTATGAGGTTAAGTATCTTTTTCACTTTATTGGCGCAGTATTTTATGATTGGAAAGAGATTTTTGAAAAGGTGCTAATAAGAAGGTTCAGATAGGATGGTATGGCTGTGGTTAATTTTAAAATAAAAAAGGTAAGGGCTTACAATGCAGATAAAGTTGATTTGCTTGCTTTATTGCTTGTGGTTTATATTTATATCCCATTTTTGGGAAATATATTAAACCATACGTTTACAGTATCGTTTTTATATGAATATCTGTTCTATATGGTGGTTGCTGTCTGTATGCTGATTTGTATTATAAGGGTAAACAGAAAGGGCTGTATTTTTTTGGCAGGGCTTATTTGTACCATTTCCATTAACTTTTTGGCGGTTTCATACCATCATTATGTTTTAGTGGAGGGGCTGCAGGCTTTAATTGGTATTGCTATTCCCTGTATTTGTATAGCAAACAGGCTCTTTGATATAGAAAAATTTCTTATGAAATGGTATCAATTCGCACTATTCAGCATGCCACTATGTCTGGTGGCAGTTATCCTGGTAAAGACAGGGCTGGCGGATTATTCCATTTTTACGGAAATATGTGTGCCAAATGTGTTTATTTTATCTTATATGTTATTGGAAAGTACGGCAAATAGGGTGTGGATATATGTAAATGTTTTTATAAATATTTTGCTTGTTTTATTCCTGGGAGGAAGAATGTCGGGCATTGCTTCGGTATGTATGCTGTTGTTTGCCTTTTTGCTTTCAGCAAGGGTCAGTTTCGGGAAGAAGATTATTTTGCTGGTATCTATTTTTGTTTTGTCAGTTCTGATTTTTTATAATTTATATGAAATATTATTTTGGATAAACAGTAAATTTAAAGAATATGGGATTTATTCAAGAAGCGTTACCCTGCTGATTGGGCAATTAGCAGGCAAAGGGGTGTATGTGACAGGACGGGATGTATTGTATTCTTCGTGCATTGAATATATAGAAGGAAGGGGAGGTTTGCCGGGAGGGTTTGGAGTCCCGTTGTTTATTACTTCCGGGAAATATTATTATACCCATAATATTATACTGCAGTTTTTGGTATCGTTTGGTATCGGGGGGAGCATTTTGGTGTTGGGGATGATGAAATCGCGTTTTTGTTTTTTGAGGAAAGCAGCGACCAGGGAGTGCAGGCGTTTTCTGTGTTTTCTGTTGTTTTCTTATCTGTTAATAGGGATGACAGGCTCCAGTATCTGGATTCACTATCTGTCAACTATATTTATTGCAGTATTCTTTTTTGGGAGTGGCAGGCAGTATCAGATGGGCATGCCACGGGCAGGAGGATAAAAGCAATGGGATGGGTAGGAGGTTGCCCAATGAAGATGATGTTGAATAAAGTGACAGGACGGTACAGAGAAACCCCGGATGAGCTGAAAGCGTCAATTTGGTATGCTGTTGGCAATATTGTACAAAAGGCAGCTCCCTGGCTGGTGATGTTTATATTGACGCATTATCTGGCAACAAAGGAGTATGGTGTTTATACAACATTTATGTCATGGCTGGAGATTATGGAAATCGTTGTAACGCTTCGGATTTACAGTAACGGATACCTTACGGGGCTGGTACATCATGAAGAAGACGGCAATTTATATACTGCTTCAATGCAGTCTTTGTGTTTTGTGTTGACTGCAGCCTGGCTTATCATATATTTGCTTTTTCACAGATGGATAGATGCTTTTACAGAAATCAGCATGCCGCTGGGCATTTTAATGATTTGTTCTTTTTTGGGGACGGCTGGCTATGGGTTGTGGTCTGCAAGGCAGCGTATGCAGAACCACTATAAAAGGATATTTGCTGTTTCGGTTTTATATGGCTTAGCAGGACCTGTGACCGGGGCATTATCTGTTTTCTGTAATTTTAAAAATCCAGTATTTTATGTCATTTTTATTAGGACAGCTATCCAGTTATTTGTGGCCATCCCTTTTTTTGCATCAAATTATAAAGGTTCATCAGCTAAGTGGGATAAAAGGTATACGGCAGAGGCTTTAAAATTTAATATTCCGCTGATGCCCTATTATTTGTCTATGGTCTTATTGAACCATTCTGACCGCTTAATGATACAAAAAATGAAAGGATATGAAGAGGCGGCGGTATACAGTGTGGCATATAGTGTTTCCATGATGGTTTTTGTAGTTAGTGGTGCGATAAATCTGTCGCTTCAGGCATGGATGTTAAAAGCACTAAAAGAAAATGACAACAGGAAAGATAAAAGCAGGATGATAAAAGCAGGAACCGTTACCGTTGCATTTTTCTCTGCATTGGAAATGATTTTGGCGCCTGAGTTGATTGCAGTATTTGGTGGGAAGAAGTATACAGAAGCAGTATGGGTAGTGCCGCCGCTTGTTATATGCGTCATTGTAATGTATATCTACCAGCAGTATTTGAATGTGTTGTTTTATTTTGGGAAAACCAAATGGATTTTAATTGCTTCTGTTGCCAGTGCGTTATGCAATATTGGCATGAATGCTATTTTTATTCCGGCATTTGGCTATACCGCCGCTGGTTATACATCAATGGTAAGCTATTTATTTGTCATGTCGTTTTATTTTGTAATTGTAAAAAAAGAATGCAGGAGGGAAGGGATAGAAATGGAGATTTTTTTTGATACTCCGTTTCAGATGGCAGTTTTGCTGGCTTCTCTTGCCCTTGCATTTTCTATGATGTTTTTATACAAAACAGTGTTCTTACGTTGTGGGATAGCAGTGGTTATAACCATTGCTGGGCTGTTTGTTGGCATAAAGGGAAAACAAATTATGCCATATAAAAGGAAAAAGGTCAGACCGGTATGTATTACATTGCTTGCTGTTCTGGCGGCAGTGTTATTTTGTCCGACAGCAGCGTTTTTCCAGGAAAAATATGAGATGGGTAAATGCCCTTCTTTATATGCGGACAAGGTCTATGCCATTCCGGGGAAAGATGGGAAGGAGCATGGCTTTACCTGTACGGGATTATTTTATGATGAAAAACAAAAGCAATTTTATATTGGGAATATTGGAAAAGAGAGGCCGGGGAGAACAGAGTTCCATGCATCTATAGAGATTGTTGACCGGAATTTTTCTTGTGTTTCAGAAAGTATTGAATGTTATAAAGTATTTAAAAATATGGGAGATATACAAGGGGTCTGCATGGATAGGGAAGGGAGAATCTGGATATGTTCTTATGCAGAAAATCTAGTTAGGCAGATTGACAGAAGAGGCAGGCCAATAAGTGAATTTCCAGTAGATGCCCCGTCAGGGATTGCATGTGATAATGAGGATGGTACACTGTGGGTTTTGACAAATAAATATCTGATTCATTATACGAAAAAAGGAGAGGTATTAAAAAAGATACCTATGGAGAAGGAAGGACAGGATCAGTTATTTTTAGATTCTGTCCATCAGAAATTATATATTTCAGCAGGGGATAATTATTATGGGGATAGTTATATTTATACAGCGGATTTAACTACAGGCCAGATAACATTGTGCTATGTATTAAAGGACTCTTATGCAATTGAAGGGATTACCCTGATTGGTAATGAACTTTATGTATTAAATGACGGGTATTACCATGATGCAAAGATACCATTTAATCAGGTGAATGTTTACAGGCTGCCTTAAAGCATGTTCTGGTTTTGGCATTATATTTATGGAGGTATGGTTGAATGTGGTTAACGATTGCCAGGCTTTTACTTTTTTTTGTTTCCAGCATAGGGTACTGGGAAGTTTTCAGGAGAAAAACAAAGATAACCCTTTATTTCCTGCCGGCATTTACGGTGTCCTGCCAGGTTACGGCGCTGTTTGTGGCCGGGCTGTTAAACTGCTTGGCAGAAGCCGCTTTTTGGCTGTTTGTAACAGGGATGCTGTTGGCAGTTTTTTATGGGATGGGGGATTTTTGGAAGCACAGCAGAGCCAAGGGGGATGCTCTGGCTTTTTTCTGGGGCTACTGTAATGTCGGTTATCTGTACTTTTTTGCTGCTTTAGGGATAGTTCTGCTTGCAGTCAGGGGGCGTATCTTTGTGCATTATGACAATTTTTCCCACTGGGCATTGGTGGTAAGGAATATGCTGCAGTCTGACAGATACCCGAATTTTCGGGATACTTTGGTAACGTTCCAGGAATATCCACTTGGGAGCGCATCGTTTATCTATTACTTTAGTAAGGCGGTTTCAAGGGCAGAGAACATACAGATGCTTGCGCAGGCTTATATGATGATAAGTTTCCTGCTTCCTGTTTTTAAATATGTAAGGAAGCAGAAATGGGCTGCCTTGGCATATATGGTTTTGTTTACGAATTATATTTTCTGTTATAACACGGGGATAAATGACCTTTTGGTGGACACGCTACTACCATTGCAGGGGGCGGCTTTACTGCTGTTTCTTTATTCGGAGTGCCAGCTATATGGCAAGGCAGCGGATGGGGGCGTTTCAGTGCTTTATGCCATCCCTTTTTTCTGCATGGCTATGCAGGTTAAAAATTCTGGCATCTATTTTGTGGCAGCAGGGTGCATCCTTGTTTTTTACAGGTGTTTTAAGGCGAAAGGGCAGGGGGCATGGAAGTACCTGGTTACGGCGGCCGCCCCGTTTTTCTCTCTATATTTCTGGAAAGCCCATTGCAGCTACGTGTTTGCGGGGGCGGATGTTTCCAAGCATGCGATGACGGCGGAAAATTATGGGCAGGTTTATTCTGAAAAATCTGCCGGGGATATCAGGCTGATTGTACAAAAGATGTTTCATTTTTTTGTTTCAGGAAAGGATTTATACTGCCTGGCTGGCTTTCTGGTGTTTGCCGGGACGGTTATTTTTTTCCTGGGGAAGGGCGTGTGGAAAAAATATGCCTGCTTTTTGGGGGCGTCTGTTTTCCTTTATCTTACATATATGGCTGGTATGCTTTTTATGTACCTGTTTTCCATGCCGGGCGGGGAGGCAGAAATGCTTGCAGGTTCAGACAGATACCGTAAGACTATTTTTATTGCCATTTATTATTTTGCTTCCGTTATGGTATTACAGTATATCCCGGATATAGGGAAAAATTACCGGGGGGGGGGTATACAGCGCCGCTGTGGCGCTTTCGCTTGCCATCCTCTGGAGGACGCAGTTTGGACAGTTTACAACCATTTTTGCGCCGTATGACGCCAGTGAGCGGCTTTGGTTTGAACAGGCAGTCCGCGAGAATGCCGTAGGGACAAGTCAGTCCTATGTAGTCTGCATCCCGGCAGACGATTCGGGGTATGCGTATTATCTTTGTAAATATCTTTTATTTTCATCCAATATTTCAGTAAGGACAGTGGCGGGGGAAGGACAGACAGAAGACCTGCAGAATTTTAATTATGTCTTCCTCTATGACAGCGGCAACGAAATCCTGGAGGGCTGGGTCAGGACGCAGTACCCTGCGCAGGCCGGGAAGCCAGTTATCAAAACGGAGGGGCAGTAGGATGGGGATACCGGTTGTGATCCCGGCATATGAGCCGGATGGGAAATTATTGGATTTGTGCAGGTCTTTGGTGGAAAGCGGCATAGGGGATATTGTGGTGGTTGATGATGGAAGCGGGGAAGAGTACCAGCCTGTTTTTAAGGCAGTGCAGGAAGAGTGCCGCGGTGTTGTGCTGAGGCATGCCGTGAATATGGGGAAGGGGCGTGCGTTAAAGGATGCGTTTAACTTTTTGCTGAATGAAAGGGAGGACCTGATTGGCTGTGTCACGGCAGATTCTGACGGACAGCATACGGTTAAGGATATCCTGAAATGCATGGAGGCTTTGGAACAGGGGCATAACCGTTTTATTTTGGGGTGCAGGGATTTTGACCAGCCGGACGTCCCATTTAAAAGCAGGTTTGGGAATAAGCTGACACAGAAAGTCTGTAAAGGGCTGTGCGGCATTGCGGTGTCAGATACGCAGACAGGTCTTAGGGCAGTCCCGAAAGAATTTATGGGGTATCTTTTAAATACCAGCGGGGAGCGGTTTGAATTTGAGACCAATATGCTTTTGGAGAGTAAGGGGCGGTTTGAAATTGCGGAGGTTATGATTGAAACAGTCTATGATTCCAGGACAGGGCATAAGACGCATTTTGACCCAGTCAGGGATTCCATACGGATTTATAGGATATTTGGGGGCGTATTTTTTCGGTTTTTGGTTTCTTCCTTCTCATCCAGTATTTTGGACATCCTTCTTTTTTTGCTGCTCTGCCCTGTGCTGGAAGCGGCTGCCCCTTTGTGGTATGCGGCGGCTGCAACAGCCCTGGCAAGGGCTGTGTCGGCACTCTATAATTACTTGGTGAATTATAAAATAGTATTCCGAAGCAGGGAAAAGCACCGGAGGTCTGCCATAAAATATTTTACCCTTGCTGCCATACAGATGTGCATGAGCGCTTTGCTTGTGACTGCAGGCATCCATATATTTTATATGCTGGAAGAAGTTGTAGTGAAGATAGCGGTGGATATTGTTTTGTTCTTTATCAGTTACCGGATACAGAACAGCTATGTTTTCAGGGCAAAGGGGTGATTGCATGTTAAAGGAAAAATTAAGCACAGCCGCATATAGGCGGCTGTTGATTATACTGGCGGCTGCGATAGGTTTCTTAATTGTGCTTTTTGGCAGGACAGAGCTTGGGTACAGCCCAAAGGAGAATGAGGTGGTGGCCGTAAACGGGGCAGAATCAGGGCAGATAGTAATTACAGACAGCCATGCAGTCCAGACGGCGGCATCTGTTTCCAAAAACATTATGCTGAAAGATATTTCTGTTTCTTACTGCGCCCCGGATGAAGGTTTTTCAGGGACACTGGTCTTTTCTGTTTCGGATGGGGAAGGGGAAAGTGTATTCTGGAGGTCTTTTGCCCTTGACCGGACATCGGATGTTATGGAAACCAGGACATTTGATGTTGCAGAGCATCTGCTGGAAGGGGAAACATATTCTGTAAGCTGCAATGTAATAGTAAATACGGGAAGTATGCGTATTTTACTGGCTGATTTCAGGGATCTGCCGGACGGCATACTCTGTATGGGGACAGAAGGGGAGACTGTGCTTTCCGGCTATGGATACCAGGATTTGGAGATGATGAGGTGGAAGGACGTTTTCCGTTTTTTTATCCCTGTTCTTTTGGGATTGTTTCTATTTGTGCTGGTGCGGAAAAAATGCAGTGGGGCAGATGGGAAATTTGGCAGGGCAATTTATAAAATTTCCTGTTTTATCAGGAAATTTTATAGTGAAGTATTCCTTGCAGGGATATTTCTGTTTATGGCATTATTTATTTTTTACTATGCATATTGTGCAGAAATACATATTTCCCCGGATTCATCGAACTATATGCGTGCGGCGGATTCGATTCTGCGCGGCAATGGGTTTTATTATATGGCGCATTCTGGCGACAGGGATGCCTGGTTTGCTACATGGCCAATTGGGTATCCGTTCCTGGTTGCCTGTACGGCATTTATTTTTCAAAGAAATGTATACCTGGCGTCAAAAATTTTGTCTGTACTTTTAGCGGGGGTTCTTCTTATACTGCTGCACTGCAGTTTTAAAAAGGATGCATGGATCTATAGTTTCTGCCTTGTTAACCTGGGATTTTTGTCCATCTACAAATTTACATGGAGCGAAACCCCATTTATACCGGCTTTTGTTATTTTTGCACTGGTGCTTACAAAAATTATTACAGGAAGCCATGTAAAAAAGCGGTGGTATGTATTTTTATGCCTTAGCTGTGTTTTGTCATTTTTAATGAGGTATTTTGGTGCAGTTACCGTGATGATAGCCGCCGTTTTTTTAGCGGGGTATACTGTGTTATACCTGCTGGTCCCGAAATTTAACACAAAAGAAACCAGGGGGAAGATTGCCGGGCTGTTCTGGGCAGAGGCAGCGTCAACTGTGGCAGTATGTTCTTACCTGTATATGAATTACAGGATGGCAGGTTCTTTTACAGGGCAGGACAGGTCGTTCTGGAAGGATGACTATTATCAGCTGGCAGTAAACCTCTATGATGCGCTGCTCCAGGAAATATGCAGTGCTGCCCATCTGGCAATGCCTGCAGTATTTTCGCTGGCAGGCATAGATGGCAGGGCGGCCATTGTCTTGTTGTTTGTGGGTGTTGTCATTTACTTTGGGTGGAAAAAGGCAGCTAAGGTGGATTACAGGTTTATCTTTATTTTAACCGGGATTTTATATGATGCAGCGTTTATATTTATCCGTTTCCATTCCTCAATGGATGAGTTTGGCTACCGTTTTTTTGTCCCAGGCAGCATTTTGGTGGCGGCTGGGATAATTGGTTTTTTAAAAGATGGCATAAACAGGCATATCCGGCTGGTTTACCCGGCAGCTCTTTTTGTGCTTGCGGTATGTATTGGGACGCTGGCGTTTAACTGCCAAAAGTATGATGCGTCAAATACTGCGTTTGCAGAGTTTACAGCACAAATACAGGAAGAATACGGCTCTGTGCCGCCGGAATCTCTGATACTGGGGTTTGCTGGAGACTACCGCCTGTTTGGGATAAGGACAGATATCAGCTATACGGCGGAAACAATCAGGCCGGAAGATGAGATAGGGGATGTTTTTGCTAGGTATGCTGGGCAGAAATATATTTCTGTCAGCAATGAGGCGCTGAAAGGGATTGTAATAAACAGCCCGCAGGCATATACCAGGTCGGTTGTGGATTTTTTTTCACAATGTATTCATGCAGATACGCTAGACAGCGGCTATACTACGTTTTCGGTTCAGGGCAGGTGCATTGCAGAGTGATTTTGGAAATTGCCAGACAGCGGTGCCAGACATCCAGGCGGTGTCTGTTCAACACGGATCAGAAAGAAAGGAGAAGGATATGGACAGGGAAAAAGGGAAAAGGAAGATAGGGCTGGTTTACCCACCGGGGAAGATGTACCAGAGAGGGGAGGACCGTTCCCAGGGGAATATAGAGGATTCCTCAGCTACGGCAATGCGTGCCTGTAATGATTTGGGGTACGCGGCAGCTGTGCTTTTAGAAAAGGGGTATGAGGTTTTTCTGCGGGATTTCCAGACGGAAAAATGCAGCCTGCGGGATGTGGTTCTGGATTTGAGGCGGGAAAAACTGGACGTCCTGTGTCTCAGTACGACAAATGCAACCGTTTATAAAGATATTGAAGCTGTCAATAAAATAAAGAAATATTTCCCCGGCCTGCATGTTATTTTGAAAGGGTCTATTTTCTATAACCCGGAAATGAGGATGCTGGATTTGCTTGATTTGGGGAATGTAGATTTCCTGATTGGCGGGGAAATTGATTTTGCAGTTGGGGATATTGTAGACAGGCTTTATGGCAGCCAGGAGTATAGTGGTGTGGATAACATATTATATAAGGATAAGGACGGGGAATGGGTGAAGACACGGTTCCATGTATGGGTGGAAGATTTGGACAGCATTCCGTTCCCGGCAAGGCATTTAATGAAAAATGAGCTTTATGTGCGGCCTGATACAGGAAAGCCGATGGCTACCATCCAGGCGGCAAGGGGATGCCCGGCTTCCTGTATTTACTGCCTGTCTCCAGACATTTCCGGCAGGAAAATCCGTAAAAGGAGTCCGCAGAACGTTTTTGATGAAATCAGGGAATGTTATTTTAAATATGGAATCAGAGATTTCTTTTTTAAAGCGGATACCTTTACGATAGATGCCGGGTGGGTTACTGCGCTCTGCCGGCTGATTATCCAGTCAGAGCTTTACAGGAAAATTGAATTTACGGCAAATTCGAGGGTAAACCCACTCAGCAGGGAGGTGCTTGCCATTATGAAGAAAGCGGGATGTTTTGCAGCTGCATTTGGCTTTGAGAGCGGGAGCGATGAAACTTTGAAAAAAATCCGGAAGGGCACTACGACAAAGCAGAATATACAGGCGGTGCAGTGGGCGAAAGAATTAAAACTTCCAGTCTATGGGTTCTTTATGATAGGGTTTCCATGGGAAACCAGGAGGGATATTGCGCTGACAGGGAAGCATATTTTTGAACTGGATCCGGATTTTATGGAAATTCATATTGCCCTTCCGTATTATGGGACAGGGTTATATGAAGAGTGTAAGAAAGAACGGGTTCTGGAGGAAAATGTGTGGGGGAGCGATTATTTCCACTCAAGTACATCCGGGACAAAATATGTCCCTATGGAGGAACTGGCAGAAATCAGAAAAAAGATAATGCTTCGGTTTTATTTGCGTCCATCCTATATTATAAGGAAGGCTCTTTACAGCATAAAAAGGCCGGTGGTACTGAAAAATTACATGAAATATGGGCTGCGGCTGGTAAAGAACCTGATTTTTCCTGCTGGTTTTAACAGAAGGGGTTAGGGGGGAAGGCGATGAAAAAGGTATGGCTGATTGGTGCAAATTCAGATGTGGCGAAAGAGCTGATGCTCCAGATGGATGGAAAGTACAGTATAGTGGCGGCGTCCAGGAATTATTGTGCTGTAAAGGATTTTATAAAAAAGAAAAAAATAAGAAGGGCTGTGGCAGTGGAACTTGATGTTTGCAACAAAGATAATCTGGAGTCATTTCTTTTTTCTATGCAACAGCCGGATATCGTTATTTTTTCGCAGGGGAAGCTGGAGACAGGCAGCAATGTAGGGGATTACCTGGATGAAATGGTGCAGTGCAATTACGTTGCGTGTATCAGGATAATTGAAAAGGTTTGGAAAGGGATGGCAGACAAAGGGAAGGGATGCATTACCGGGATAACTTCTGTAGCAGCAGACAGAGGCAAAATGTCTAATAAATTGTATTCCTCCACAAAAGCAGCATTTTCCTGCTATTTACAGGCGTTAATGCAGGAAGGGGAAAAAACTGGCATCCAGGTCATTGATATAAAGCCAGGATATATAAGAAGTAAAATGCTGATCAGTAATAGGAAAGCATACAAATCTGTTTTAGCGGCAGAGCCGTCAGAGGCGGCGACCAGCATACTGCAGAAAATAGAAAGTGGCAGGAGTGGGACAGTATATACAAAGAAAATCTGGCGTCTTATTATGTGGGGTTTAAAATTAATGCCAGAAAGGATTTATAACAAAATGAGTTTATAGCCTTTCTGCCCAAGGGCATGGGTTGAAGTGGAAAATAACAGGAGGGATGTGTACCAATGAAAAAATATCTGAAGCTGATCAGGGTAAAACATTATATGAAAAATATTCTGATTTTACTGCCTGCTGTATTAACACAGCAGTTATTCTGCGGGGAGGCGTTTTTTGAGTCTGCCATTGGGATTGCCATTTTTTCTATGGTATCTTCTGTTATTTATGTGGTAAATGATATCAGGGATGTGGAATCGGACAGGCAGCATCCTGTCAAATGCAGCCGTCCGCTTGCTTCCGGGGAAATATCGGTGCGGGCGGCAAAGTGCCTGGTATTTATTTTAGTGCTGGGGGTTATTTTTGCCTGGGGGGGGTAAACAGAGGTTTTTCCCTTAAATATATACTGGTGCCGCTTCTGTATTTTGTGGTGAATATTGCATACAGCATGAAGTTAAAGGAATATCCATTGATAGATGTGTTTATTCTGATGTCCGGGTATGTGCTCCGGCTGGTGTATGGGGGGATTTTGATTGGAACGGGGGTATCAGCCTGGATGTTTCTTACTGTCACAGCAGCGGCATTTTTTCTGGGGTTTGGCAAGCGGAGGAATGAGTTTTTGCTGTATGGCGATACGGGGAGGGCAAACCTGAAACGCTATACGCTGGGGTTTTTAGACCAGGCATGCCTGATGTCTATGACAACGACTATTGTATTTTATTCATTGAGCTGTGCAGATATGGATACTGCGGTAGCGAAGGCTGGGGTAAACCTGCTTTGGAGTGTACCGGTTGTGTTTATGATTTGTCTAAGGTATTTGATGATATTACATAATGGAAGGAGCGATGGTGACCCTGTGGAGGTTTTGTTAAAGGACAAATGGCTGGTGCTTCTGTGTGTATTTTATTTTGCGGTATTATTATTGCTGCTGTATGTTCCTCGTTTTATGTGATTTTGCTTTTCTTTTTGTATGCCTTCCTGATTTTCAGAAATTATAGTAACATTAAAAGAGGTGCGCTCCACATGGCTTTCAAAAATATCTTTGAACGTATTTATAAATGGATAAAACCTATCTATGCCAATGCCGGATTCCATATCAATAATTAAAGGAATTCCACATAAAAGTTTTAAATTATCTGTTTTAAAATGCGTGCTTGTTTTTTAGAATAATAAAAATGCAGATTGGTTTTATCAGAAAAGTTAGAAAGAATATACTGGTATTCTGATGCATCTGTACTGTAGTCATCAACACAGATTACTTCGGAGTATTTTTCAAATTTCCCCAATTTTGCATATAAGTCAGTAAGGCATTTTTCCAGGTATTGAGATGAATTATAAACTGGGATTATTATTGATATCAATATCTTCTTTTGGCTGTCTTTTTTAAAGTCCGACACTGAATGAGCAAGAGCGGAACAGAACTTGAAAAAATTATACAATTTGGTATAATAGGGATATGTAACAGGAGGTAAAGAGAATGGATTTGCAAATTTTAGACATGGCAGGGGCAAGGCCAGAGCATTCAACTGTTATTGTAAATTTTGTTTCTGCAATACGGAAACAATTATTAAATAGCACTTGTTTTGTTTTTTCTGACAATGTGCAGTACAGATGGAAAACAGAAGACGGAGAAGAAAAAACAGTGATTCCAGATGCATCCATTAATTGCAGAACGAAAGTAAGAAAAGGAAATACTTTTCTAGATATTCCACGTTTTGTTATGGAAGTATTAAGCCCATCAACAGAAAATTATGATCGGGGAGAAAAGAAAGAGTTATACAGGCAACAAGAAATTGATGAATATTGGATCGCAGATTGGAACAAAAAACAGGTTGAAATATATAACTTGGATTATGACAAAAATGGCGAACCACAATATTATTTATGGAATATAATTAAAGAAGAGAACAAAAACGAACTGAAAATAATTCATTTTCCGAACTTGGAAATTACTTTTGATGAATTATTTGCAGAAGTAGATCTTGAATATTGAATAGGGGCGGTAAAGATTACAGTACAAGAACAAATTAAAACTGTTTGTGATGTGGCCGGAACAACTATTTTTGTTTGAATGATGGACAATTATCAGATATACAAAAAGTATTATATTTTGAATTGTATTTATTGTTACATGCTAATTTATCGTTATTAAAATAAACGCAATCTTTACCTTTACAACCTCTTTTAATATGCTTATTAGATTTATTTTTACTATTTTTAATATGTAATAAACCTATGTTACGTTTTTAATATCTTTTCTGTTTCATAAGAATCATTATAACTTAATTATTTTTAATTTCAATAGAAAGGAAGGTGATAAAAATTACATTATCAAAAGCGCAAAGAAAAGCGAATGATAAATATTACTAAGGCGGTTAAATATCGAATGGATTTTACGCAGAATAAATTTCTATCTGCAAGGCGGAAGATTGAGCTGTAGCGAGTGCTACAGCGATTGATGGTGCTAGATGTCCGGTGGACATCTGTTAAGCATGGACCGTAGCGGAGCGTAGACAAACGCAGCAGATAAAAATTTAGGCAAGTAAAAACATCGACATTTAACCGCCTTAGTAATATATTAAAGAAAATAGACAAGTCAAACTATGTGTTAATTATTGAACGATGTACTAGATAGATATTGTAAAGAAAAGGGACATACAAAGGCCGGATTTATTAGGCGGGCGATAAAGGATAAAATGCAAACACACATCTTTCACCCTTTGCGTTTGCGCCTCAAATGAAAATACAGGCATTCCGATTTTGTGTTATTTTCTGCCGCAATCCCTGGGCAGGGAGGGACAGAACCTGTTAATGAACGGCCTTTAAGCTATTGGGTAAAAAAATTTAAGCAGAGAGGATATCGGTTTATCTGACATTTGAATATTCTATCCAGTACCGTTTTGTTTTTTACATTCGTTTTCTAACGCAGTCAAGGCTTTTAGAGGCTTATCTTCAGAGGCCATATGAATATTTTCTTTCAGCGCAATCTGGGGAGACTGTAAGAATTGTGCAGGAAGATGCAAGAAACTCATTTGACATGCTAATAGTAATTCTCAGTTTTGCAACGGAAGCTGTTGTTACTGCTGTGGTTATTATTACAATTTTTGTGATTAATCCATTTATGACAGTTTTTGTTGCAGTAACTTTGCTTCTTTTGTTGGGGTTTATTTCAAAATTCCTTCGTCCATTTTTAAGGATGGAGGGAGAAATTTATCAGAAATCTTATGATGAGACAAATAAATGGTTTTTACAGTCTATTTCTGGAATTAAGGAAGTGAAAGCATCTTAGACAGAGGGATTTTTCTTGGAAAATTTTATTAAGTATGGAAAAAATGGTGAATGCTTCGCGTTGGAGTAATACTCTACAAGATATTTCAAGGAATTTGATTGAACTTGTTTTTATATGTTCAATGTTGATAGTACTTGGAATTATGATTGTAGCGGGGTATGAGATAGATTCGCTCCTGTCTTCTTTGTCAGCATTTGTGATGGCAGCAGTCAAGCTTTTGAAGACAATGGTCATTATTGCACACAGGCTGACGACAATAGAAGGGTGCGACATATGTACCATGTAGAAAATGGGAAGATAGCTCCCTGGCAAGCGTAGAGATGAGTTTTTACTGTATGGCGGTACGGGCAGGGCAAATAAAAGTAATATTGCAAATTCTTTTGCCAAGGCATATAATAGAACTACAAAAACATAGGATACCACATGGAGAAAACTGCTATGGCAAAAAAAGACTTAATCAGTAAAAAACTGGAAGATTACAATGATGTATTTGCAGATATATATAACACACTGCTGTTCCAGTCGCCAACCATTATCCCAGAGCAGTTAGAAGCAGCCCCAACAGAGTCTATTTATAAAACAGACACCCAGGACTTAAACCTGCAAAATAGGGATATACTAAAAAAATACCAAAATAACGCCCATTTAGCCATTAGCTTCCTGGGGATAGAAAACCAGGCATCTATAGACAAATATATGCCCATCCGTATCATGGGGTATGATGCTGGCACATACAAGCAGCAGCTAAAAGATAAAACAAGGCCTATTATCCCAGCCATTACTATCGTATTGAATATGGCAGACCAAAAATGGAATGCTGCGAAAAGCCTCCATGAACTGCTGTCTATAGATAAGCAGCTGGCAGATTATGTGCAGGACTATAAAATCCACGTATTTGACATCGCTTTCCTGGATGATAAGATAATTAATTCTTTTACAAGCGATTTTAAGGAAGTTGCTAAATTTTTTAAGAAAAAAAGACTGGGACTGAACCCACTTGACAGCTATAATAAATTGTCACACCCACGGGAAATCATGGAATTTATATCTGTATTTACACAGGACACAAGATACTCCGACAGTGTGCAATATTTAGAAAACCTAGAAGAAAAAGGAGGTGTAGCCACCATGTGTGCAGTAGCTGACGCATTGATATCAGAAGGTATACGTAAAGGCAGGCTTGAAGGTAAACTTGAAGGCAAAATAGAATTATTATATGAGTTGGATTACTCTATAGCAGAAATCTGCCAAAAACTGGATGTCCCAGAAGGACAGGTAAAAAATGTTTTACATTTATAACACGGCTGTTTATATGGCTGAATTTTTGGGTTTCCTTATTTTTAATTCCAATTGATCAAAAGTCATATAACAAAAAAACAAAGTCACTACATATTAGTAACTTTGTTTTTTTGTATGTTTCTTGCCAGATACATGCTTCTGGTGCTGTAAACGCTGTTGTTGCAGGGGACAGAGTGAACAGATAACCAAAATATTGACAATAAGTTACAGGAAAAAGGTGTTCAGTTTGGACGCCTTTTATGTTAGTATTAAGAAAACGGAAAGTCAGGGAGTATTATGATATGGCAAGGACGGTTGGCATTGGAAAAAAGATATGGCGCTGCTTTGGAGGCAAGGGGAGTTCTAGAAGGGCGTATCAGAAATTATGGATTTGCATTTCAGGGGAAAAAGGTGCTGATTGGAGGCAGGTAACAGTAACACGCTTTGGCTGCCCGGCTTATCTGCTTGTAAAAAAGAATATTGTATGATACATTGTAGTAGGGTTTTGGGAAGTGGTTGTTTCAACTGTTCCTGATTACAGAAAGAAAAGGTGAAGGTTGTGTTACGCTTTATATACGTTATAGTAGGAAATCTGCATCGGGCATGGATGATCCCTAAGATGGGATATTATGCAAGGCATGCAGAGAAATATTCGGAAGAGTTCCGTTATGAATATGACAGGTATGCAATTCGGCTTATGAACCATACCGGACGGATAAGGACAACGGCATATGGTATGGACGTCCTGCCAAAAGAGGGAGGATATGTGATGTTTGCCAACCATCAGGGAAAATATGATGCGCTTGGCATTATGCTTTCCCATGACAAGCCATGTTCTATTGTGATGGATGAGGCAAGGTCGAATTTCCCGCTGGTAAAGCAGTTTATTGATTTGGTGCAGGGAAAACGCCTGAAACTTGATGATTTACGCCAGTCTGCCAGTATTATCCGGGAAGTTTCAAAGGAAGTGAAGCAGGGGAGGAAGTTTATTATTTTTCCTTCGGGCGGGTATAAGCATAGAAATGGGAATTATGTGGACCCATTTAAGCCGGGGAGTTTTAAAAGCGCTATGAGGGCGAAGGCTCCGATTGTGCCGGTGGCGCTGATTGATTCCTGGAAGGTATTTGACTTATGGTCGCTGCGGAAGGTAGAGACAAAGGTTCTTTATTTAAAGCCTTTGTATTATGAAGATTATCAGGAAATGTCTTCTAAAGAAGTCTGCAATTTGGTATATAACCGTATCTGCAGTGCAATCTGTAGTGCAGAGGATAATATAGAACTTGCCCTGATGCAGTGAATGGGGTTGTTGGTTTATGGTTCCTTAGATTGGAGGAAAAATGGGACAAACATTATATTTGGATTGTTTTGCAGGAATCAGCGGCGATATGGTAACAGGCTGCCTGCTTGATTTGGGGGCGGACAGGGAAAAGCTGGAAAAAGCCCTGCAAAGCTTAGGTTTGGAAGGATATCAGGTTAAAATATCGCGTGTGAAAAAAGCAGGGCTTGATGTGTGTGATTTTGCTGTTTTATTGGATGGGGAGCATGAGAACCATGACCACGATATGGAGTATCTGCATGGGGGGTTGGCAAGCCACAGCCATGAGGAAAACCATTTTTCCAGTCATAGCCATGGACATGAGGAAAATCATCATGCTATCTATAACCATAGCCATGAAAGTGGCGGCAGAGATGCGCATCACACACATGCCCACCGCGGGCTTTCGGAAATTAATGAGATTATCTGCAGGGCTGAGATTTCATCGCGGGCAAGGGATACAGCCCTCCGAATTTTTAGGGTTCTTGCAAAAGCAGAGGCAGAGGCGCATGGAGTCCCGGAAAATGAAGTGCATTTCCATGAGGTCGGAGCGGTTGATTCTATTATAGATATTGTGGCGGCAGCAGTCTGCCTGGATGATTTGGATGTGACAGAGGTAATTGTTCCGTATTTATGTGAGGGGAGCGGAATGGTCCGCTGCCAGCATGGGGTGATGCCTGTCCCAGTTCCGGCGGTTACAAATATTATAAAAAACTGCAGCCTTCCTATCCGGCCGATTGGGGAGGAAGGGGAGTTTGTCACGCCTACTGGTGCGGCAATTGCTGCGGCAGTAAGGACAAAGGACAGGCTTCCGCAGCAGTATCAGGTTCTTTCGACCGGGATGGGTGCAGGAAAGAGGAACTATGCGCGTTCAAGTATTTTGCGGGGGATGCTTTTGAAAGAGCAGGAATCTGTTCAAACGGAGGGGGATGGGCAGGTCTGGAAACTGGAGAGCAACATAGATGACAGTACAGGGGAGGCGCTGGGGTTTACAGCGGAGCTTCTGATGGAAAATGGGGCGGCTGATGTTTATTATACCCCGATATTTATGAAGAAAAACAGGCCGTCGTATTTGTTGGCAGTAATATGTGCAGGGGATAAAATACCGTTGCTCGAAAAAATTATTTTTGAGAATACTACAACAATTGGAGTCCGCAGATTCCCGGTACAGAGAAATGTATTGTCCAGGCAGGTAAAAGAGTGTGAAACTACTTATGGAAAAGTTAGCGTTAAAATATGTACATTCCCGGATGGGACGAAACGTGTTTATCCTGAGTATGAGAGCATCCGGAAAATCTGCAGGGAGCAAAATGCAGTTTATTGGGAAGTCTGGCAGAGGGTAACAGAGGAATGCAGGATTTTTTTTGCTTGACAAGCGCACATCCCGGCGTTATACTGTCGAAGTGCGCATTTTTGTGCATAAATTTTATGAAATATATTATTCTAAATTACAGGAGGTGAAATTGATGCCAACATTTAACCAGTTAGTAAGGAAGGGAAGAAAGGTTTCTACAAAGAAGTCTAATTCTCCTGCATTACAGTACTCTTACAACTCTTTGAACAAGAAGGTTGTTGAACAGAGCTCTCCACAGAAGAGAGGCGTATGTACTGCAGTCCGTACGGCTACACCTAAGAAGCCTAATTCAGCTCTTAGAAAAACTGCCAGAGTCCGTCTTTCTAACGGTATTGAAGTGACGAGCTATATTCCAGGCGAGGGACATAACTTACAGGAGCATAGCGTTGTTTTAATCCGTGGCGGCAGGGTTAAGGATTTGCCAGGTACAAGATACCATATTGTACGTGGTACACTTGATACAGCAGGTGTTGCAAATAGGAAGCAGGGGCGTTCCAAATATGGGGCAAAGAGACCTAAGAAATAGGAAACCACTGTGATTCACTAATTTGGGGAAGTGCCGGATTAATTTTACCGATTAACCTGGTGCGGACACTGAAGTATCGTGAGTACCGATGATTTAATGGATAGCGGCAGGGCGTTTACCGCTAAATAATGTTAAGGAGGGAAGGAACGTGCCACGTAAAGGACATATACAGAAAAGAGACGTATTAGCAGATCCTGTTTACCAGAATAAAGTTGTCACTAAGCTGATTAACAATATTATGTTAGATGGTAAGAAGGGGGTTGCCCAGAAAATCGTTTATGATGCATTTGACCAGGTAGCAGAGAAATCTGGCAAGGATGCGTTGGAAGTATTTGAAGAGGCAATGAATAACATTATGCCTCAGCTCGAAGTAAAAGCAAGACGTATTGGTGGGGCAACGTATCAGGTGCCGATCGAAGTAAGGCCTGACAGAAGACAGGCCCTGGCTCTTCGCTGGCTTACTCTTTTCTCTCGTAAGAGAGGCGAGAAGACCATGAAAGACAGACTTGCTAATGAGATTTTAGATGCTGCGAACAATACAGGCGCAGCGGTTAAGAGAAAAGAAGATATGCATAAGATGGCAGAGGCTAATAAAGCTTTCGCACACTACCGTTGGTAAAACGAAAAGTATTTCTAAGATTTTGTTTTGCAGAATCAAGAAATATTATAGTTTCGTTTATAAAGTTTGCAAAGCAAATTTTTAATATGGCATATCAAAAATTAAATTAGGAGGTAAAGGTCTTGGCTGGAAGAGAATATCCACTTGACAGAACAAGGAATATCGGTATTATGGCGCATATTGATGCGGGTAAGACAACGCTTACAGAGCGTATCTTATACTATACCGGTGTTAATTATAAGATTGGTGATACTCATGAAGGTACTGCTACCATGGACTGGATGGAGCAGGAACAGGAAAGAGGTATTACAATAACATCTGCGGCTACTACTTGCCATTGGACAATAGAAGACCATGCAAAGCCAAAAAAGGATGCGTTAGAGCATCGTATCAATATTATTGATACGCCGGGACACGTTGACTTCACAGTAGAAGTTGAGCGTTCCCTCCGTGTATTGGATGGTGCAGTTGGTGTATTCTGTGCTAAGGGCGGCGTTGAGCCACAGTCAGAAAATGTATGGCGTCAGGCTGACACATACAACGTACCAAGAATGGCATTTATTAATAAAATGGACATCCTTGGCGCTAATTTCTTTGGAGCTGTTGACCAGATCCGTGAGAGATTAGGAAAAAATGCGATCGTTCTCCAGCTTCCAATTGGTAAAGAGGACGAATTTAAGGGAATCATTGATTTGTTTGAGATGGAAGCATATATCTACAATGATGATAAGGGTGAGGATATCACCGTTACAGAGATTCCGGAAGATATGAAAGAGCAGGCAGAGGAATACCATACAGAGCTTGTAGAAAAGATCTGTGACTTGGATGACGAGCTGATGATGGTTTACCTGGAAGGGGAAGAACCGTCTGTTGAGGATATGAAGAAGGCTCTCCGCAAAGGCACCTGTGAGTGTACAGCAGTACCTGTATGCTGTGGTTCTGCTTATAAGAACAAAGGTGTACAGAAGCTTCTGGATGCAATTTTAGAGTATATGCCGGCTCCAACAGATATTCCTGACATTACAGGCGTGGATGATGAAGGAAATGAAGTTACCCGCCGTTCTTCAGATGATGAGCCATTTTCAGCACTTGCATTTAAGATTATGGCAGACCCATTTGTTGGTAAGCTTGCATTCTTCAGGGTATATTCTGGTACGTTAAATTCAGGTTCTTACGTATTAAATGCTACGAAGAATAAGAAAGAGCGTGTCGGGCGTATTTTGCAGATGCATGCAAATAAGAGGGAAGAACTTTCAAAGGTTTATTCGGGTGATATTGCTGCAGCAGTTGGATTTAAGGCAACTACAACAGGTGATACAATCTGTGACGAGCAGCATCCGGTTATTCTGGAATCTATGGAATTTCCAGAGCCGGTTATCGAGCTTGCGATTGAGCCTAAGACAAAAGACGGCCAGGGCAAGATGGGCGAGGCGCTTGCAAAGCTTGCAGAAGAAGATCCAACATTCCGTGCGCATACAAATTCAGAGACAGGCCAGACAATTATTGCAGGTATGGGCGAGCTTCATCTGGAAATCATTGTTGACCGTCTGTTAAGGGAATTTAAGGTAGAGGCAAATGTCGGCGCCCCACAGGTTTCTTATAAAGAAACATTTACTTCACCGGTTGATGTGGACAGCAAGTATGCAAAACAGTCTGGTGGACGCGGACAGTATGGACACTGTAAAGTTAAGTTTGAGCCGATGGATCCGAATGGTGAGGAAACCTTTAAGTTTGAATCTACCGTAGTCGGTGGTGCAATTCCGAAGGAATATATCCCGGCAGTAGGTGAAGGTATTGAAGAAGCAGCAAAGGCCGGTATTCTTGGCGGCTATCCTGTCCTTGGCGTACATGCTACCGTATGGGATGGTTCTTACCATGAAGTCGATTCCAGTGAAATGGCATTCCATATTGCTGGTTCTATGGCGTTTAAAGATGCTATGAAGAAGGGAAACCCAGTGCTTCTTGAGCCAATTATGAAGGTTGAAGTGACAATGCCGGAAGAATATATGGGTGACGTTATCGGAAGCCTGAATGCAAAGCGTGGACAGATAGAGGGAATGGAAGATATCGGCGGCGGCAAGATGGTAAAAGCATTTGTACCGTTAGCAGAGATGTTTGGTTATTCCACAGAGCTTCGTTCTGCAACACAGGGACGTGGAAACTATTCTATGTTCTTTGAAAGATATGCACAGTGCCCTAAGAATGTACAGGACAAAGTGCTTGCTGCAAAGAAAGGTGAATAGTAACAATAGAAACAAGAAAATAGCATAATATGGGAAAAACACTTGAAAAACAGCCTGAATTGCAATATAATAGTGCCCATAATGTGATTTGAACCGAAGGTTACCAGAAGTGTAACCAGTGAAATGGTGTATTAGGCGCATTGCCTATGAATTAAAGGAGGATAATTAAAAATGGCTAAAGAAAAGTTTGAAAGAACCAAACCCCATTGCAACATTGGTACCATTGGTCACGTAGATCATGGTAAAACAACATTAACAGCTGCTATCACAAAAACTCTTTCTGAAAGAGTTGCAGGTAATGCTGCCGTAGATTTTGAGAATATTGATAAAGCTCCAGAAGAGAGGGAGCGTGGTATCACAATTTCTACAGCTCACGTTGAGTATGAGACAGAGAAGAGGCATTATGCACACGTTGACTGCCCGGGCCATGCTGACTATGTAAAGAACATGATTACTGGTGCAGCACAGATGGATGGCGCTATCCTTGTAGTAGCTGCTACAGACGGTGTTATGGCTCAGACAAAAGAGCATATCCTGCTTTCACGTCAGGTTAACGTACCTTATATCGTTGTATTCCTGAACAAGTGTGATATGGTTGATGATGAAGAGCTGATTGAATTAGTAGAAATGGAAGTTACAGAAAATCTTGAAGAGTATGGTTTTGAAGGCTGCCCAATTATTAAGGGTTCTGCTCTGAAAGCTCTGGAAGATCCAAGTGGAGAATGGGGCGACAAGATTATGGAACTTATGGATGCTGTTGACAGCTTCATTCCAGATCCACAGCGTGCAACAGACCAGCCATTCCTTATGCCTATCGAGGATATCTTTACCATTACAGGCCGTGGTACTGTAGCAACTGGCAGGGTAGAGCGTGGTGTGCTTCATGTAAATGAGGAAGTTGAAATTGTTGGTATTAAAGAAGAGACTTCTAAGACTACTGTAACAGGTATTGAGATGTTCCGTAAGCTTCTTGATGAGGCTCAGGCTGGTGATAACATTGGTGCTCTTCTTCGTGGTATTAAGAGAGAAGAAATTGAAAGAGGACAGGTTTTAACAGCTCCTGGAACAACAACCTGCCATAAGAAATTTACAGCTCAGGTTTATGTACTGACAAAAGATGAAGGTGGACGTCATACACCATTCTTCAATAACTACCGTCCACAGTTTTATTTCAGGACAACAGACGTAACCGGCGTTTGCAATCTTCCAGATGGCACAGAAATGTGCATGCCTGGTGATAACGTAGAGATGTCAATTGAATTGATTCATCCAATCGCTATGGAGCAGGGTCTTAACTTCGCTATCCGTGAGGGTGGCAGGACAGTAGGTTCCGGCAAGGTTGCTAAGATTATTGAGTAATCTTGTGATTAGAGCCAAATAATAAAAATAAGCACCGCAATCCTTTGAGAAATCAAGGGGTTGCGGTTTCTTAATACCTAAAAATAATAACGGATAGAAGGAAAAGCTACTCGCCGGAATTTCATTGAGAATGGCTTGTGGCTCTAAAATAAATTAAAAATAGGGAGTCCGCTCGTGACTCCCTTTGCTTAATTATAATAAATTCTTTGGCACACGTCCAAAGAAGAATTGTAATAGTATTTTATGTTGAAGAAAAAAATTATGTATAGACAAAATAAAGGGAACTCGCTCGTAGTTCCCTTGTTTGAAATACTATATTGCTTTTTAGCTTTTCAATATGTTGTAGTTTGTCGTCATACATATTTTGCAATGTCTGATAATAGTGGTTTATACCAAGCGATAAAGAATTGAGGAGAGGTCTTTTGCTTGATTGAGCGGTATTTTTTCGCAGTTCTTTAGAAAATTGCATAATTTTCAGTATTACAAATGGCTCTTCCTCCACATTGACAAAAATGTCGGGTTACAATTTATGTTATTTTGTATCAAAGCATTTAGTTCAGGATGAATATAATATTACCACGCAAGTATCGGTTTTATATTTGTTGGAAACAATAGGAAGTCGTCTGTCATAGCCGGGCAGGGTTACTCCTGCCCTTTTTCCGATGTTTGGGAAAACACTGTGTTTCTTTCAGAAAATATGTTCCATCCATGCGGTATAAGTTTCTAAACGTCCTTAAACACTAGAATAAAAAAGAAAAGAATGTATAATGATAATCACAAGGCAACCAGTGCTTAAAAACGTTTAGAAAGAAGGAGTATCAGATATGGCTATTGATTATCGAATCACAGCAAAAGAGCTGGTAGAAAAATTGGGCGGTGACAATAATATCGTAAATGTTTCCCATTGTGCTACAAGACTTAGGTTTATTCTGAAAGACGAGTCGGTTGTGGATTCTGCAAAGGTAACAAAAATACCGGGAATGATTACAACTGTGCAGGCAGGAGGGCAGTATCAGGTAGTAATCGGAAACCATGTGAAAGATGCTTTTGGGTTTGTCATGGAACTGATTACAGTAGATGAAAATGCAGGGGACGGTGCTAAGAATAAAGTGGGGGTATTCAACCGGGTGGTTGATGTTATCTCAAGTATTTTTGCCCCATTCTTATACACATTTAAGAAGTACCGCCTTTCGTTTGGATTTTCTCTGCCTTTTATCGTACATATTGTGTATCCAGTCCTTTACAGGGGTTTTCCACATCTCGTTTTTGTTTGGGATATTTTTTATAAGGCTTTTAGGGTTCAGTCCCATTTCTTTTGCCATGCGGATTTCTTCATCCCCGATACGGCATTTTTTCTTTGCCTCATCCCACAGTTCCTGCTTATATGCCATTTCTTCTTTCCTTCCATAGTGCAAGGAAATCCGACACAAGGGCTTTCTCCCTCTTATCCACGCATTTCGCAGGCAGCCCTGCCCCGTCATTTAACATAGCCATTGTGTGGTATATGCCGAATTTGAGGTTTACTTTTACAATTTCCGTAACCAGTTTTTCATCTGCCCCGATACCGCATGCCTGAAGCATTTATTCAATCCCCGTTCGTTCCCTGCACTCTGCCATGCTGCTTAGGTAGAGTGTCTCTGCCCTCTTTGTCATTTTGTCCTCACGGACAATTCTGTTGATTTCATAACAATGCTCCAAACCACGATAAAATGAATCGCTGTTTTTATCCTTCTTATACGTTGTCATAAAAGAATTGCACTGGCACAGATTTTTATCCTGCCTGTCCTTTTTATAATTCCCAGGTGTAGAGTTCTGTCCTCCATTTCATGCACCATAAGATAATCGCTGTCAAAGTCGTAATCCTTACGTTTTCCTAAATCATATAAATACAATTTTGAATAAGATGCAAACATCTCCGGCAGGAAAGACAGGTTATCCAGTTTCAAGTGAATGACCTCCAAAATTCTGCGCTGCTTTTCCTCTATCCTGTAATACTTCTGCACCAGCTTTTCCAGCGACTGCATCGTAATTCTTCCTTTTTTATCGCATATGCCCCAAAATCACCTGTGTACTGCTTTGGTCTGCCTGCATACTGGAGTCCCATCAGATGGGGTATCTTATCTTCTGTGTTGGACAGATGGATAATCTTTTTGGAAGTATGGATATAATAATCATATTTGCAGATCGTGTCCTTTACACTTTGGAATATCTGCAAAAGCCTTGTGTCCTTCATGTTTCCTCCCAACGTATAAAGAAATTGCCTAAGCGGTTAGGCTCAGGCATTAAATTTCTTTTTTTGAATTGCAATTCTGGGAGCAGGCCTATGATACTCCATAGGCAGAGACGACCTTTGTATTTGTATTGCCCGCAAAGCCGGGACGGGTAGCTCCTCTCTGTCGCCGCAAAAGCACTGAAGCTTTTCATTACTTATAATCTATCATGCCCCTGACGCATTGTCAACCGCATTCCTGCTTTTTTCCGCCATTTTCTGCATCTGGATTTTCTCATGGATATTTGTGTTGTATAAATTATAGAGGTCTGTCCCTTTCTCAATGGTATTGTCAAAAGGGATTACCACGTTCTCGCATTTCATAAGCCCCATGCCGCTTGACGTGTTGGTTACAAAGCGCAGCTGCGCCTCCGACACGCCAATGAGCTCTGCCATGCGTGAACTGTCCGTATTCGCCTGCTTTAAGAGTGCCACGAATTCCGAGTTGGCAAGCATGGTAGTCGCCGTGTAGTTTTGCAGTAATCTCAATGTAGAGCTTGCGCACACAGCGGTCAATGATGGACTTCTGCCTTGAATTAAGGCTTTCCCCCATACACTGTTCACACAGTCCGGGCATAAATTCGCCTTTTCCCTTATCATGCCCTTTCTGTCGTTCAAATCAAGACTCCATACGTCCATATCAAGCGGATTGACATAATTATCCGTGTTTTGAGTTTCCACATTTTTAAAATACCAAAGCCCCGGCATCCTCTATTTTAAAGTGCTCAAACAGGTTTAGCTGTTGTGATCTGACTTTTTTCACAAGAAATCCCCCTATGCCTGTCCGGCTCATGCTCAGAACGCGCTCTATTGCATAGCCCAGCGCATAAAAAATGAACTTGGGAACCTCATAAATACGCTTGGAACATTCCTTTAATTCTTCCAGGAAAATACTTTTCCTGTGGACGGACGATGTCAGACCGATATACCCTGTTGCAAGGGTCGCAAAAAAATTCAGGATGCGGATAGGCTGCAGGGACATTACCCGCAGATCCTCTAGTTCAAACTGCTGTTTCTTGAACTTGAAATATTCCTCAATCCGCCACCGGAGCAGATATACTTTGGTGATGATGTGGCACAGCTTTTTTCTTTCCTGCATTTTCAAACCGGAGAGCAGGAGCATAGGCTCTTCCCCAAAACCATACACTGCCGCCAGCACCAGCTCTTTGTCTGGAAATTCACAGAGCCGTATGGGGATACAGCTCATTTTGCATTGGACGGCCCTGCCGCTTTTATCTTGGAAATCCATGCGGTAAGCCTCTTTATACTTCCGCGCCACATCCATGATGTTACATGTCTTCCCATTATAGATGACGTTCCGGTTCTTTTTGGCACGGATGACGAAACGCTCCCCCGCTTTAGGAAATAGCGGTAATAGTCATTGGCATCAAACCCATGGTCAAGGTTAGGGAGCGGGCGATTTCACTCAGATGCAGTTTGTTTCCTGCAAGTATGCCATAAACCATCTGATGGACAAACTTCTGTTGTGGACGTTTTAACTTCTGTGAAATTTTTACGGAAAAGTTTGTAAAATCCTTTTTAATTTCATATCCCAGTCTGTTATAATTAATCATGCAAAAACACTCCTTTGTTATGGTTATTTTGTGGTGATTTAATTATAAAAGTGTTTTAGTAGAAAAGCAGGAGGGCTTTTAAATGGGAAAAGATGTAATTTTATGGGCCGGCGCCGGCCAGATTGGAATGGCGGTTGCAAGACGCATTGGCACGGGGAAAAAGATTGTTGTGGGTGATAAGAAATTAGAAAATGCAGAATCAGCTGCAAACTTATGAATGAGGCAGGATTTGATGTTATCCCTGCCCAAATGGATCTGTCAGATAAAACATCTATATTAAATTTCATTGAAATAGGGCGGTCATATGGTGAAGTGTCCATGCTTATTAATGCTGCAGGCGTATCGCCTTCGCAGGCATCCATTGAAACGATACTGAAAGTGGATTTATATGGCACGGCAGTGCTTTTGGAGGAAGTGGGAAAAATTATTAAGGAAGGAGGAACCGGGGTAACAATATCCAGTCAGTCAGGGCACCGCATGCAACAGCTGTCTGCGTCAGAGGATGAACTGCTTGCCTGTACGCCGGTGGAAGAATTATTGTCGCTTAATATTTTACAGCCCGAAAATATAAAAGATACACTTCATGCTTATCAGATGGCAAAACGCTGTAATGAAAAGCGGGTAATGTATGAGGCTGTCAGGTGGGGAGAAAAAGGTGCAAGAATCAATTCCATTTCATCGGGAATTATCGTTACCCCTCTTGCACTGGATGAATTCAACGGGCCACGCGGGGATTTCTATAAAAATATGTTTGCAAAATGTCCGGCAGGCAGGCCGGGAACAGCTGATGAAGTGGCAAATGTGGCAGAACTTCTGATGAGTGAAAAAGGGGCGTTTATTACCGGAACGGATTTTCTGTGTGATGGAGGGGCAACGACAAATTATTTTTATGGTCCGTTAAAACCGGTTTAATCTTAAAATATGCAGCGGATTACAATACCTGCATTGAACAGGCAAAAAAGTAGTCCGCTGCGCCTGCGTTTTTTGCACTGTATTCTCGAAGAAATATTCTGCGCAATTTGCATCACTTATTTTTCTACAGTTCCTAACAGGTTTTTAGAATTATGTAAATGTGAAAAGAAACAGAATGGAGGTTTACAATGGGAAAGTTAGGTTTTGGCTTAATGCGTCTTCCGCATTTGCAATAAATTGAAACGCTTTCGGGAATATGTTGGGTTAATACAAGGTATATCGGAAGAATGTGGATATTATTTTGTCTTAAAACATATAAAAAACGAACCGCCCGAAAATATGCCTTTTTGGTTTGGGTTAGGCAGAAGCACGCTGCATACTTTATATGATGTGGCAACAATTATTATTGCATTTTCAAATATATGGGTATTTGTTTTTGCTGTTGTGTCAAGGACATTTTGCTTTGTGGCAATGATGGAATTAACTAAGATAGACTATTTTTCATATCAAAAGAAAAAATATTATATTTGGGATTGAGCGTACTATTGCATGCATTATTAAATAGCGTGTTGTACGCATATGATTTACATATATTCAATGCGGTGGCAAATTTCGATTTATGGTCTATACTTGTGTTTTCGATTACTGTTATTGTTATTTCGGGTATCATATCAAAGAGGAGTTAAAGGAAGACTAGACAATTCCCATTTATATAATTATACTCTCAACTTTCCTTATTTTTCAAGGTTTCCCAAACCTTTTATATCAGAAAATCAACTATTTTCCCTTATTTCTTCCCTTATGAGGTTGAAACAAGGGAAACTTTTTAATTACCACCCACAACCTTATCCAAGAGCCTTGCGGAAGTCCGTTTTGCCTCTCTGGTTGCATGGGCATATACATTCATTGTGGTACTCACATCTGCGTGTCCAAGAAGTTCCTGTACGTCTTTGGGGGCAGCTCCGTTTGACAGCAGGTTGCTGGTATAAGTGTGCCGTAACATGTGGAAATGAAAATCTTCCAATCCCTTTACCTTTTTTCTTGCAGTCCTGCATACGATTGAAACTGTTGTAGGATATTCCACTGCACCGTCTGGTCTTTAACAGACAAATGAGATTTCCTCATAATCCTCTGGAACATTTTCTGTATTCTGCAAGGTGTAAACCTCATAATACATTCTTCCCTTATCTGTTACCTGTTTGTAATAATTGCAGTGGTAAAGCTTTCCATACTGAAAACGTTGGCGGTGCTGTTCCCTTTTCGCTTTTTTCAGTATCTCCGCAAGGGTATCATAGAAGTCCACAATCCGCACCTTTTTCCTCTTGGTTGCACCGATTTCATACTTGTGTCTGGTGTTGTTGTACCGCAGACTCCGGCGGACGGTTAAATACTGTTCCTCAAGGTTGATGTCCTGCCACGTCAGCCCGCATGCCTCCCCGATGCGGAGCCCCGTATAATAAGCTATCTGTATAGGTAGAATGGCAGGATTTTTCTTTTTGCGGAGATATTCCAGCAATTCCAGATACTGCTCATGGGTTATGGTCGGTGTCGGATTTTCTTCTGTGGAATTTTCTGCAAAGAGTTCCACATTTTCTTTTTTCACACGCATAACCACATACTGCATAGGATTAATCGTGATATAGCGTTTGGGAAATACTGCAAATCGGAATGAGTTCTGCAACACTGCCGAAAACAGCCGCAGATATCCTTTGCTTAACGG
>RAYE01000143.1 GCA_003612285.1 bacterium D16-51
TTTAGCTTATAGAGGTGTTGGAGAATGAATCAAAGAGATTTGGAAGTAAAGAAGTAAGTTCTGTAAGTATGATTAGGGATGGTAAACCAACATCCTTTTTTATAGTAGGAAAAAATAATTCAAAACATACACCCAAACAAAAAATTCAAAAATTTCTCTATGATGTGAGAAAAAAGAGGATTGTCAAATCGTTAAAAGTAAATCCACATTCTATGGAACAGGTAGCCGATTATATCGTAATTGAGTTTGCATGGACTATGCGGACAGACAGACCGAGTAACCAAAATTCGTGTAAGGGAAAAGCGGTGTCATAGAATGAAAAATCTGCAGGAAGGATTTTAATTCGCTGATTCGTTGTTGTGATTCAGGGCATCGCTAATGTTTTGGGACAGCAGGAAATTTTGCGGTTGAGGGAAAATGCTGAATATGATATGATGAGGTTGTAGATTTGAAAGGTATTTGTAATGAAGAAACATTTTTACTTGTTAGAAAATAGGTAAAAAATATGGTTTATAATGTATAGAAACTGCTGGGTTCGACATATTCATAAAAATTAAAGTCAGGAATGAGGTGATATGATGTCAACATTACAAATGGAATTCATGGAAACCATAGAAGGGTTATCAGATGACACTATGCGGATTTTGTTAGAAGTGGTAAAGCAGGTTGTGCTTCCATTGGATCATAAGGAGAGTGTCGGAAGTTCGTCTGAACACCAGAGCAAACCACGCAGGATGGGCAGCCTGAAAGGGCAGAGGCTTATTGCAGAGGGATATGATATAGATGAAAGCAACGATGAAATCGCAAAAATGTTTGGAGTAGAATGATGATGAAAGTCTTGATTGATACGCATATAGCACTTTGGGCATTGATGGATGACCCAAAGATGCCGAAAGAAGCAGAGAAAATTCTTATGGATGAAAATAATGAAATATATTATAGTACGGTATCTGTTTGGGAAGTTGCGATAAAGCATAGTATCAGACCAGATGATATGATAGTGGATGGGAGGCTTTTTGAAAAAGGCTGTGAAGATAACGGTTATAAGGTTCTTCCAATTTTTAACCGTCATACTTTTGGACTGGATTCTTTGCAACGCCCAGATGATGCAACCAAACACAATGATCCCTTTGACCGTCTTTTGATTTGCCAGTCAAAAACAGAAGGAATGAAATTCCTTACACATGATTCATTGCTTTCCGCTTATGATGAAGAATGTATCATGTATGTTTGAGGGGGGAGGATGCAAAAAATGTGTAATTTATCTGAACTGGTTGAGGAAAGAGCTGCAAAAAGGGAGCGAATTGAAACTATAAAGAGAATGCTTAAAGCTGATGCGACAAAGGAGCAGATAATCTTATTTGGTTATTCAGAGGAAGAGATTGAAAAAGCTGAAAATGCTTTGTATGCAAATGTGTAACTTACTCAAAAAGATATATAAGATACTCTGGATTTTAGTTTGGAGTGTCTTATTTTGTGCTCTATTTTGAAAGACAGTAAATCAGGACAGAACAAATGTCCTGATAAGACAGCAAGACAGCTATTTGTCATAAAAATAAAACGGATAAGGCAGGTAACGATTGTTGAATTAAGACAAGAGAAAGCCGGAATAATGGCTGTATAGGAGTCAGCAGATAGGCGGAGATTGATTTATGGAGCATAAAGGAAGTAAATGGGTGGGGAAAACTTCTCTGTTCAAAAAGATGAGAAAGAAACGTAGAAAAGACAAAGCGATAATATTTGATAATTCAGTAATAGCGGAAGAAGAAAGTGATTATGTTATTAAGGGCGAGGAAGGGAACATAATTCATCCTGATAACAGAATAGCACTCATCTTTCATCCGAATTACAAGCATTATCTATAGCAAGAAGACAACTAAATATATGAAACGAGAAATAGGGTATTCCATGAAGTTGTATGGGATGCCCTTATTTTTATGATAAAACAAACGGAAGGAGAGCTTTATGTGTGATTCTAAGGTGCTTCACTTGAAATTTGTAGGAATGGATTCGTGGGACAGGCCTGTTTATAAGGATGATAGTGGAACGCTATGGAAAGA
>RAYE01000144.1 GCA_003612285.1 bacterium D16-51
GTGTAAAGTCTATTCAATTATCAAGGTGCTTTGTTGTGTTTGATTTGTTTGCTTTTTGATTTGTTGAGATTATTGTACACTAATAAGTGTAAAATAACAATAGGAAAAGTACACTAAATAGTGTGCGAATTTTCATGCAATTTCACTAAATAATGTACATTTAAAAGGTTTGTTATATTTGTATGAAGAATTTGAAATGGAAATAAAAAGTACCAATAAAAATTAATCTGATGGCCTGGAATCGAATGAATGAAATAATATAAATACCTAGAGTTTATTTATTCTTTCGTTTTGGTTTTCCTTTGATTTCTTCTGGATAGTCTATTAAGTATTCATTTTGGTTAGATTTATTTCTTAATAGTAGTTCTGATTCCAAAGCATCTGCAATTTCTACTAATTCTAATGCAGAAAAATTGTCTCTATTCATTTTATTACTTAAATTTTGTCTTGTTATGTGTATTTTTTCTGCTAACTCTGTTTGGGTTAAGGATTTATCTTTTAATATTTTTTTTATTGCTTCTGCTGCTGACATGTTATCACCTCTATGCTTTTTTACTAATTATACCAGATAATAGACTTTTTTCAAGTAAACTTATTAATGAAATAAGAAAAAGAGATGATGTACACTAATTGGTGAAAATTCACAAAATAGATGTACACTTTTTGGTGAATTTTAATATTGAATATATAAACTAATTGGTGTACAATACGATTACAACATCAAACAAAGCAAACAACAAAACAAATACAGCAACATGAAAGCGAGGTAAAAAACTATGAAAATATATTATATCTATAACCAGTATACAAATGAATTTATCGGAGAGCTGAAAGCAAACAGCATATTAGATGCAGAATTAAAATCATGGGAAGTATTTGGCATTGGTGCAGATGATGTATACGCATTATCAACGGCACCAAATGAAGCATTTGCATAATGCAGTAACAACAAATCCAAATACAGGAATCAAATACAGGAGGTACAAAGCTATGACAACAGGTAAAGGAACGAAAGAGCATTTGGTTACAGAATTACCGAACGGTTACAAGGTAAGCACAATAAAAATTGACGGGAAATGGGAAACAATGGTTTTTGATAACTTTGGTGATGAAGTTTATTGCCATGAAGAACCTTATAAGAATGAAGCTAAGCATTACCACAACATGGCAGTTTATGAGTATATGGCAGCGTAAGCCGAAACGGTCAGCAGTGGCCGTCACTGACAGGATGGCAACCTACAGTCTGATGATGGCAAGCCAAAGCGTTGAAAGTATCAATATGAAAGTGGGGTAAAAGATAAATGACTATAGAAGCATTCTTTAAAGGCAGTAATTTCAAAAGGCTTTATGACACTTTTTGGAATATTAGAGATATTCATTATGATGGAACAGCTTTTGTTCTAATCACTGATAACCGTAATGAAGAAGCTGTATTCCTGGACAGTAATGAATATGAATTACGGGTTGCTTGATTAAGCAAAGAAATGCAGAGATTAAAATAAGATACAGAAAGCGAGGTAATGCGGCATGAAAAAATACAGGGTTAAAACACTCCATATGGAAGATGAATGCGGGGACGGGTTTGATACAGAGGAAGAGGCAGTTCAATACGGGCTGTCAAAAAAAGGGGAAGGGGTAATTGTTATTTTATTGAGGCAGGTCTTTGGCGGCAGGTATGAAGTCATTGCTGAAATACGGTAAAATAACCCCCTGACGAATACCACTGGAAGGTGGCGGAATTCCCACAACCGGGAGTCGGGATAGCTCAACATCCCACAAAAACCCTATATAGGCATCACAGCAATAAGTCCTTATAGGTGCAATACGTTGTCGGATCAACAACGCAAAACAATTGACTGTGGCGGTTGGCAGGAGTACACACAAACCAGGAGTGCCAAAAAGTACAGACACTACGACTTGACAGTGCCGACAAGCCTCAAGACTGGCAATGGCCTGTAAAATAATTGTGCCGGCACAGGGGAGAT
>RAYE01000145.1 GCA_003612285.1 bacterium D16-51
AACAGTGGACAAGGCAAAAGTTAAGGGGCTGCTTAGCGATAAGGATTACCAGAAAGTAAGCACGGTAAGCTATTATAATGTGCTGAGGGTCAGCTAGGGCAGGGGCAGTACAGAAAATAATTAATCCAACCAAATGGAGGCAGTAAGGATGCGGAAAGTAAAAATATTTATCAAAAGTGAAAATGGGAAACTGTTACAGGTGGCTGAGTATGAATCAGGGGCAAGGGTTGCTGTACTGATTAACGGTGACGGTACTGTAAAGTGGTATGAAGACAGGCTTAAAAAGGTGCAGGAATAAGGGCAGGGGATGGGGCTGCCACATGATGGCAACTCTGTCTGCCTAAAAAATAATTAATTTGATGGAGGAAAATAAAATGTTGAAGAAGGCAAACCTTGACTGGAATGCAAGGCAGTTATGCAGGCTGGTGCAGAAAAAAGAAATTAAGTTTGACAATGCGGTACAGCGCGGGCTTGTGTGGGATGCACAGAGGAAATCACTGCTGATCCATTCCATGCTGTCAGGCTACCCAATACCGCCTTTCTATGCGGTAAAGGATGGCGGCTGTTATGACATGCTGGATGGGAAACAGCGCATCAATGCGGTTGTTGATTTTATGGAAGGGAAGTTTGAACTGGAAGGGATTCCAGAAGTGGAGGCAGAGAACGAAGACGGCAGCACGGACATGGCAGACATTAATACACTGTATTTTGACGAAATGGAGGAATCACTCAGGGATGAACTGTCGGCATATGCCTTTACCGTATATTATTTTGAAAATGCCACGGATGAAGAAACAGCGGAAATGTTTTTCAGGCTGAATAATGGGAAGGCGTTATCTGCCATAGAGCTTACAAGGGTAAAGGCAAAATCTATGGATGCCATCCAGGAGTTGGGGAAACATGATTTATTCAGATCCGCACTGACGGAAAAGGCGTTTGAACGGTACACCAATGAAGATATCGTGATTAAGAGTTATGCAGTACTCCATGAAAAAGAACCGTCACTGGAAACAAAGTACATACGCCCGTATATGGCAGAAGTGGAGCTTACAGAGGAAGACCAGGTGCAGCTTATGGAAATTTATGACAGGATTCTTGCGGTGCATGGGCTGGTGGAAGATAAGAAGGCGGCAAGGAGAATACTTACAAGGACACATTTAGTAAGCATTGTGCCTGTTGTATGGCAGTCAATTGAGGAAGGCAGGACGGAAAAAGAGTTTGCAGGCTGGGTTTCCGCATTCTTTGCAGGGAAAAAGTCAGCATCCATCAGCAGTGTTTATAATGACTGTGCGGGGAGTGGGTCGGCAAAGAAGGACGCAGTAAGGAAAAGGCTGGATGAAACAGCAAAGCATTATGGTGCGTTTTTCCATGCAGATGCGAAGGCAGTATAGGCAGGTAAGCCGGAAGGGAAGCAGTAACTAATGTCAGAGAGGGAATTAATTATCAGATGCATACCACAGATGACGGAAATGGTGATGGCAATAAAGGATATGTCAGCGGAAGAGTATGGGGAGTTTAAAAGGGTGCAGATTGAAGACACGGGCAGGACATGCCCGCAGGCGTTAGGGTTCATCAAAAAAATGTTCAGGGTGATTGAATATACCCTTGCAATGGAGTATTTGGAGGAATCGGACAGGAAGGAGGAAGAAAAATGTTTAATTTCAGGATTATTGCCTGCCCGGATGGGACAGACATTATAGACACAACGCTGAAAACGCCTTATGGAAGCCTTACACCGTCACAGATGGAAGATTATATTGAAATGGATAAGAAGCTTGCATATATGGGGCGTGTGAAGGAAAAGGAACGGAAGAAGGCAGAACAGGAACGGAAAATTGCAGGGAATCCGCTGTACAGGATGGCTTGTGCGCAGGGGTGAGATAATAAAGAATGACGGTGTGCCAGCTGGATGCCGTGTTAAGACAAAGATTGCCAAGAATAAGATAG
>RAYE01000146.1 GCA_003612285.1 bacterium D16-51
GGTAGTGTCAAGTCTACTATCTGATTTTCTTATTAAAAGCCTTAATTTCAGGGAGTTTGCAAAAAAATGAGCAATGACCTCCCTTTTTTGGTATAATGAGTTCACCACAAACACCATCACCAAAGGAGACATTGCTCATGGATATTATACAATACCTGTTAAATATAATTCAATACCTTTATGATATGAACCGATGGCTGCTTCTGTTTATCTGCAGGTATATTCCGCTCAAACAGTGGGCACACGATGATTCCCATTCCCCGAAATACCAGAAATTCAAAGTGGACAGGCTCCCTAAAATCCTCTATTACGAAAAGTGGGATTACAGGGATTACATCCCTTACCTGGAATGGCGCTACGGAAAAAAGATAAAGCCTGTTGCCCGCCGTAAGGAATGCGATATCCCGGATGATTGCACATGCCCGCGCTGCAATGCCCCTAAACCATACCTGTATAAAAACAACGGGGCAAAAGGCCAGATCCTGTGCAAGGTGTGCTCCACTGCCTTTTCACCCGAAGAAAACAGGTTCACAAAGCCATTTACGCTCAGATGCCCATACTGTTCCCGCGCCCTTGTACGCAAGAAAGAGCGTAAGCAGTTTGCCGTCCATAAATGCGTGAATCCGAAATGCCCGTATTATCTCCATAACCTTAAAAAAGTGGATAAGGAGGACCTCAAAGAAGACTATGGCAAAAATAAATATAAACTCCATTACATCTACCGTGAATTTACTGTAGATTTTTTCCGCATGGACTTAAATTCCCTGCCAAAGAACGCTTCTTCGCTTAAATTCACGAAACACAGCGCACACATCATGTCCCTGTGTCTGACGCTGCGCGTCAACCTTGGACTATCACTGCGCAAAACATCACAGGCCTTAAAAGACCTTTACGGCATCCGCATTTCACACCAGCAGATCGCCAATTACTGCAAGACGGCGGCCATGTGCGTAAAGCCTTTTGTTGACCATTATGACTATAAGGCTGGCAGCGTTTTCACTGCTGATGAAACCTATATCAAAGTCCGCGGCATCAAAGGCTATGTCTGGCTCATTATGGACGCTGCGAAGCGTTCCATCATCGGTTACCAGGCTTCTGACAACCGCGGCGTTGGCCCATGCATCCTGGCTATGCGGATGGCCTTCCGCAGCCTGAAAAAACTGCCGGAAAACTTCCGGTTTATTGCCGATGGATACAGTGCATACCCGCTTGCCGCACAGCAGTTTTACAATGAATACGGCGATGGTTTTAAATTTGAGGTTACCCAGGTCATAGGCCTTACAAACGATGATGCAGTATCCACTGAATTCCGCCCATACAAACAGATGATTGAACGGGTTAACCGCACCTACAAGGCGTCCTACCGGCCCACAAACGGCTTTGACAGTTTTGACGGGGCCAATTATGACCTCGCCTTATGGGTGGCCTATTACAACTTCCTGCGCCCGCACAAACACGCCGGTTTTGACGTCCTCAACAAAGTGGAAAACCTGGAAAACGCCGGAACAATGCCGGGTAAGTGGCAGCTCCTCATTGCCCTTGGCCAGCAGACAGTCCTAAACCTTCAAAAGCAGGACTGCGGCGCCGCCTGACTGTTCTGGGATTCTGAGCCGGAGGTAAATACCCAGCCACCGGAATCTCCGATTCTGGCCTGCCCTTGACAGCATACAGAATAAACGCTACACTGCCTGGACCGGCGGCGGAAAAACTGACTGTTCTCTAGTTCTTCGCCGTCGGTGAAACACGGACAGCGTTTATTCTGTATGCTGTCAAGGGTGGCGGCGGCTTTCCAGAGTATAAACTGAAAGGCTCAAGCTGCCGCTTAACAAACTTTAAAGCGTAAAATATCTGTTATATTTTTAGATATTGAATTATTTTTTTAATCTTTTGATTTTTCATAAATCACTTGACACTACC
>RAYE01000147.1 GCA_003612285.1 bacterium D16-51
AATACTTTCTGTTCCCCACTAAGCTCATTGAATTTCCTCTTTTGAGTATATTCAAACATATACATTATTCTTACCCCCAGGTTTACCTAACCACATTCCAGTTTTCATCCAGGATGACAATGACATTAGTAGACATCAGCCCCTGATTTGAGGACGCCATATATTTAATATTATTGCGGCCCTTTAACACCACTTTACAAGTTTTTGAATAAAAAATGTCGTATGAGTCACTTTGGTGTATAATAAGTTTGCACATCAAATTATACGAAAAAAGTGATCTCATACGACAAACTTATTATACAACGACAAACACATAATTGGTAGGCTAAATAAATATTTTTCCACATTCCCGGCTCCGACTGCTGAACCCCTGTTCCTGCTCGTGTTCTCCATGCTGGCCATGGAATCCGCAGATTCCATCCGCTCCCTTTACAGGCGCTTTTTATCCGGCATAACCTTGAAATCCCTGAATGCCTTTTATTATGCCTGCTCTTATGCGAAGGCTGACTATGCTGTTTTTATGAACGTCACAGCCAGGCTTGCCCTGCGGTTGATCCCCGACTCCCTGGATGAACAGCCAATTTTCCTCTGCATTGATGACACCATGGCCCCCCAAAAAAAATTTGGAAAAAAATTCGAGGATGTGTCAAAACTTTTTGACCATGCAGCCCACAACGGATCCAATTACCTGAACGGGCACTGTTTCGTCAGCGCCATGCTCTGCGTCCCCGTCTGGAACAAGCAGAAGATCTCCTATCTTGCTGTCCCCCTTGGATACCGCATGTGGCAGAAGAAAGAGTCAAAACTCCAGCCTGCCGCCTCCATGGTGCGCAGGGTGATGCCTGAATTCAGCGGCAAAAGGAATGTCATCATCCTCTGCGACAGCTGGTATGTGAAACAGGATCTCGTATGTGTCGTGGATGAATACCCGAACCTTGACCTTATAGGCAGTGCAAGGTCTGACTCCGTCATATATGGCCTTCCTCCTGCAAAGACCGGGAAAAGGGGAAGGCCGGCAAAGCATGGGCGGCGTCTGTCCATCCATAAGGATTTCAGTCTTTCAGACAAAAAGGCTGGGGATTACTATACAGGCTGCCGCCGTGTCCTGACAAACATCTTCGGGGCAAGGCAGGTCATGGCTTATGTGACATCTCCCAGTAAAGATGGCGGGGGCAGAAGCCTGTTGTTCAGCACTGTCTTTCCCAGCCAGCTGCAGATATTCTGCGCGTGGCAGAAGAAGGCACCCTTAAACCAGACAGGGAGCAGCTGGATGCAGTACACCCCGCTGTTCCTTTACTTATTCCGGTGGAACATTGAAGTAAACTGTTATGGGCAGAAATCCTTCTGGTCATTGTGCAGTTACATGGTACGCAGCCGTAAAGGGATCGAAATGCTGGTCAACCTTATTAATATTAGCTACTGCGCAATGAAACTGCTTCCATACCTGGAAGATCCATTCTCAAAATACAGGAATGCCAGTGTACAGGAATTCCTCTTCATCCTAAGTGAACGGATACGCCAGCAGGTATTTTATGCCAATTTGGTGCAAAACATCGAAACCCACATAAAATCAAATATCATTATCAAAGCCTTGAAACAGCTATGTGTAAAACAAATGGGTTAATAAAAATGTTGTAAAGTGGTGAATAATAATAAAACATAAAAATAAAAAACCATCCAAATATCATTACACATCTGAATGGCTTTCCCTCATATATACAGTTAACGTCTGCCCTTATGAATAAATCTTTTCTCCACATTTTGACTCCTGCCCACTTCAATCAATTCCTCCTCCTGCCTCAATTTACTATTCAACGCAATATTTTCAGTAATACGGTCTAATATCAAATCAATATGCCGTATTCCTGTCACAGTA
>RAYE01000148.1 GCA_003612285.1 bacterium D16-51
ATAGGCTCTCGGATTCTCACCAAATAGGTTGAAGTTTGAATTTTGACAACTAAATATTGCGGAATTTTGGAAAAATCAGATGGGTTCTGAAAAAAGGGCGCACTTTCCCCTTGGAAAAAATAGGATTTTTTTTGAAATTGTGGTATGCTTAATCTGCGTTTGCAATCCGTGTAAATGCAAAAATGGTATCAACACGGGTTGGCATTTTCCATGCATCAAGATGTTGGAGCATCATGATTGCATAGAGGCGGCAGTACCACATCTTAGAAGAGCGGTGTCTGCCGTCTTCTAATTTGTAATCTATTTTTTCACGTTTATTTGATCTTTCCACGGAAGTCCGTCTGTTGTATTCCGATTTCCATTCCCCACTGTCCCTTGGCGGTATGTTAAAAAGCCTTGGATTGTCCTTTTGCTGGACATGTACGGTCCTGCCGTATTTTGAATCTGAGCAGGGGTGTTCACAGAAACATCCTCTTTTTCGGCTGGCACGGGGACACCGGTACTTTTCCCGGTGTTTTGATTTTTCCACGCCATCGTGGTGCATGCGTAAGCCCAGTTTACAGACAGGGACACCATCTTCACCTATGGTAAAGTCATCTTTGTATTTGAAGTGCCCTGTATGGCCGGGATTGAGGTCAATAAAAGGAGTGATGCCGTTTGTTTTGCAGTATTCATAAAGTGGGTAAGCGTCATGGGCGGAATCCAGCAGGAGTTTTTCAATATGAAACTCAGGAAGATAGGATTTCATGGAGAAAAAAGTATGCAGGAATGACAGCATGTCATGCCTGGATGCGCGCTCAAGCATCGGGAAAACCGGCAGGTCGTTTTCAGAATCCGCAGCGACAAACATATAGAGGTGGTATCCAAAAAAATATTTATTCCTGGAAGAATCCCACCCCCAGCTGCAGTCGGGCTGTGAAAACTTGCGTTTGCAGCCACAATCTGAGCCCTTTGGACAGCCGCAGATTCTTTTGGAGCGTTCCAGCCTGGCAGTTTCAAGTGGCGTCCCGTCACCAGCAAGGGAAAGATGCCCGGGGGTTAGCAGCCCTTTGCAGACAGATACATCAAGGAACTGTGCTTTATATAGCCGGAAGATAAGATAGAAAGGATTATTGTTTGGAAGGTGGATGCGCTGCATAAGGGGAAGGAGTTTAGCAGCGGCGCTTTCGGTATCACATGGGGTTTTGTCACCACGTTTTTTACCTTTTTCGGGTTTTGGTTTTTTATGCTTCACCTGGTTGACGTAGTTGTCTTTGTCAGACTGCCATAACCGGTTAAAAAAGTCGTAAAAAGTCCCGATGCCAGGGGTGTCATCAATGGAAAAACCGCTGAGGATGGCATACAAAGGGGTTATTTTAAGCAGCCTGCACCATTGGGTAATGGAAGTTACCCCAAGTACAATTGACAGAAGATAGGAACGTAACAGGCAGGAAGGGAAACGGGTGGCGGGTTTGCCAGGCAGGGAATAAAATTCCAGCATGATGGTATCCGTTTCCGAAAGATCAAGATACCAGAATTTTACAATGATATCCCATGTTTTTTTTGGCAGGGCAAAGGGATCAGGAAATAATGCAGGGAACCGGGACACGAAGGTATCCTGATAAGCGGCATGGCCGCCATAATTAACAGGTAACATAAAAATCGCCTCCAATCAAAAAATGCTTACCGGCTGCGCCGGAATGAAAAGTACTTTTTTAATTAAGAGGCGCGAAGCGCCGCATTTTTTGACTTTTTTGTCAAGTGCTTTTGACAAAAAAGTGGGGGATTTTTATAAAACTGGATTTGAAAGCCGCAGAAAATAAGGGCTGGAGAATCCGAGAGGCTATCAT
>RAYE01000149.1 GCA_003612285.1 bacterium D16-51
GGCATTGGATATCAGAGTTATCAGGAATTAATTGAAAATAATATATTTTACATTGATAAGACACTGTTTATTAAGGAGTGGTGGGAAAATTTTGATAAGGTAACGCTGATTACACGGCCAAGGCGTTTTGGAAAAACACTCAATATAAGCATGGTCGAACAATTTTTTTCCTATGACTATGCAGGCCGGGAGGATTTGTTTGAGGGCATGAAGCTGTGGGAGGATGCAAAATACCACAGCATGCAGGGAAATTTTCCGGTCATCAGCCTGAGCTTTGCAGGGGTAAAAGAAACTAAGGATTTTGGCGAAATGCGCAAAATGATGTGCCGCCTGATTTATGAACAGTATAATAAATATAACTTTCTGTTAAAGGCAGAAGGGCTGATGGAGGAAAAAGAAAAGGAGCTTTTTTATGCCGTGTCCTGGGAAATGCCGGATCATATTGCAGCAATGTCACTGAATATGCTTTCCCGGCTTCTGATGCGGTATTATGGGAAAAAAGTTATTATTTTATTAGATGAGTATGACACGCCCATGCAGGAGGCCTATGTAAATGGATACTGGGATGAAGTTGTGTCATTTATGAGAAACCTGTTTAATTCCACATTTAAAACAAACCCTTATCTGGACAGAGCGATTATGACAGGGATTACAAGGGTCAGCAAAGAAAGTATTTTTTCAGATTTAAATAACCTTGAAGTGGTGACAACCACTTCCAATAAATATTCAGACACTTTTGGATTTACTCAGGAAGAGGTATCGGAAGCGCTAAAGGAATTTGGACTGGAAGATATGGAAAGCTGCGTAAAAGACTGGTATGACGGCTTTACTTTTGGGAACATAGCAGATATTTATAATCCATGGTCAATCATAAATTTCCTGGAAAAGAAAAAATTATCGACTTACTGGGCAAATACCAGCAGCAACAGCCTTGTAGGTAAACTCGTCCGGGAAGGCAGTAAAGATGTCAAAGTTATTATGGAAGATTTAATAAACGGCGGCACTCTCCATACAAGGATCGACGAGCAGATTGTCTTTAACCAGATTGACTACAACGAATCTGCTATCTGGAGCCTTCTGCTTGCAAGCGGCTATTTAAAGGTAGAAAAATATACCCTGGAAGAAGGAATTGAGGAATATGATTTAAAGCTTACGAATAAAGAAGTACAGCTGATGTTCCGAAAGATGATTGAAGGCTGGTTTAAGCAGTATTCACCTGCGTATAATGACTTTATTAAAGCGTTGCTGCTTGATGACAAAAAAGCAATGAACTATTATATGAATAAAGTTGCCCTTGCTACATTCAGCAGTTTCGATACTGGTAAAAAACCGTCCGAAGATGCGGAACCGGAACGGTTTTACCATGGATTTGCACTGGGGCTCATGGTGGAACTTACAGACCGGTATGTCATCACATCCAACCGTGAAAGCGGCTTCGGGCGTTATGATGTAATGCTGGAACCATTACCAGGCAATAAAACCAATAACGCCATTATTATGGAATTTAAAGTTCATGACAAAGAAGATGAAAAAACATTAAAAGATACTGTTGAGGCGGCGCTTTTGCAGATTGAGGAAAAACGTTATGCGGTGGATTTAGAAGCAAAAGGAATCCCGGCAGAACGGATTAGAACATATGGATTTGCATTTGAGGGGAAAAATGTGCTGATTGGGTAGACATAAAATTATGTTACTTTTTTGTGGAAATCAATAATTTATATAAGGGGGCTATGCTATGGCAAGAACAGTAGGCATTGGATATCAGAGTTATCAGGAATTAATTGAAAATAATATATTTTACATTGATAAGACACTGT
>RAYE01000150.1 GCA_003612285.1 bacterium D16-51
AGAAGGAAGAAATATTATGGTGAGATTACATTTACTGGTGCGGAAAGGACAATACCATTATCTGACTGGGATACGCCGGAGGAAGCATTTGCGGAATACAAAAGGATGAAGCAGGCTGACATATTGAGGGTGGCTGCTGAGTATAAGGGGAGAATTCCAGGATATATTTATAAGAAACTTCTGGAAGTAGAGGTGGAGCCGTATTAAGATTAGTGGTTATTGGTGATAAAATGATGTAAGGCATATCGGATGTAAAAGTCTGGTGTGCCTTATTTTTTTTTACAGAGTTGCATAGGAATTGTATTAGTAGTATAATCAAAATGTTTTTGTTAAGAAATTGATGTTATTAAGTAATTTATGGAGAAAACTATGAACAAATTGCAGGAAATATATGTTCCATTTTTAGGAAGTACAGCAATAGCAATAGTATTGTATTTGGTTTCTTCAAAAAAAATAGGAGTTGTTTTATGTGTTATTATTATAGTAATTGTTTTATTATTAATGTTTGTTATGCAGAAAATTAAGGACAACTCTACGGTTTATCTGAATGATTATATTAAGGTGCAGCACAAAAATATGAAATATATAGATTATTCTAACAAAACGAAATCTTGTGATGTATTATTTTATTATGGAGATAATAAACAAGATCATATTCGTATCTATACATATGCAATTTCTATAGATACTTATAGAGAGATTAAAGGAGATTATCAATATTATTTAGGGTATGTTAATGGTCATTGTGCCGGTAATTTTAATAGTGTTTATGGCATCGAGCCTAATCAAGATAATGTACATATGACTGATTCAAAAGGGATAGTTATAGATAATATGATTATAAATTATTCTAACACAAGTGTGTGCGAAAAAGAATTTAGTGGGAAATATTATTTGGTGATTAATAAAGTTTTGGTGATTAGATTTGGAGAAGTGCTTGTAGCTGAGTTATATATAAAAGATGTAGATTACAAATTCTATTTAAATAGCAGAAGTGAAAATATTATGGCATTTAGACGTTGTTTTGAAAACATACAACAAAGGATGGTTAAAATGAAAGAAAACTAAATAGTAGATTGTTGTAAGTAGTAACCAAACAACAAAACTGCCAAATTGTGTTAAAAGGTATTAGGTGGTCAGTTGTATAGCTGACATATCTTAACGCAAATTTGCCGAAAAACCATATGTAAAGGGAGCTGCTTTTGCAGGGGGTATACCCATATATAGGCTTTATATACAGAAATTGAAACCTACCCCCGTCCCTATATCTTCGGTTCGTTCGAGTTTAAAAATTAAAGGTAATGCATGGAAAGAACAGATACGCCCCCTCCCAGACAGCGGCCACCGTTTTATAATGTAAACCCACCGGGGGCATATGTAACTATACAACGTGCCTTTGCATAACAACATGTCATATATTAGTGGCGATAGCAATATATTTTACTACACATCAGTGAAATATACCATATATCACAATAAATTAGATATAATTTCCAGAATCACAGTACTTCTCACCCTAAACACAGAAACAGAGCAAAATAGAACAAAAAAAGAAAGCCTAACCTTCAAAATGGGGTAGGCTTTCAAATTTTACACAACACAGTCTAACACTTATCATAAAATATTTCACTACACTATTTATATCTCCAATCAATACTCCTGACTTCCATAATTTCATCATCCGCCACCGTTTTAGTCCCCTTGGTGTCAAACACTATCTGTACCAGTTCACCATTTCCAAATAAAGCAATGTCATTTTCGATATATGGACTGTCTGGCGAATCATCCAACAGCCATTCATT
>RAYE01000151.1 GCA_003612285.1 bacterium D16-51
TCGCACTTATTTTGATTATAGAATAGCATTTTGATATCCCATATCTTATCTCCACAAGGTATCGGTGAAACGTCTACACCTTTACTCATGTACTTTTCGCTCCGTCAATTCTGTCGAAGCCGTACTTTCTGGTACATGTTGGATGTGAATTTTTAGGAGAAGCCCAAATGGGCATCACCTAAATCAAGTGGTAATAATTGTAACTTGATAATTGGATTTTCACTCGCCATATCTGGCTGTCGAGATCAATATATTACAGTGTCCTTTAAAAGCCAGTACCCATATAAGTGGTGTCTTTTTTAGGCACTACCCTTATAAGCTGCGTCAAATTTGACGCACCTTCCATATTTTCAGTAGGATACAAAACATCCCCCACCTGCATAGTTCCACAAGGATACTTCTAACAATAAAACTACACAAAAAGGACTGTTTCATATTTTGTGTAGACATATTACATAAGTAATTATATCATCAATACAGATCATCCATATCAATACCATCTGAATCTTTTCCAGTAACGCTAAATAACTCATGATTACATTCACTATGTGTATCATTATCTGCTTCACCCAAATAATTTGGGTCAGGCTCTTTGTCAGCCGAAACTTTCGGTTCACCAATTTTATCACCCTCTGTAAACAACGGGGTAAAAGGGGTGGGTTATATAACATATATATCTTAGTTATATAACCCTACCCTTTTACCTCTATATCCATCTATTCAATTAATATCTTCTATGATAATATTGGGATAGCCATTTGATTTAATGTGATATTTTTCTTTCAATATCTTATTTGCCTTAACCTTTTTGAGTAAATATATATCCATAATCTCATTTAGGCAGCGTTTTATCTGTGTTTCTGTGACCTCATATTTATATTGACTGCCTAAAATATAGACAACTTCCTTTTCAGTACAATATCCTTTTCGCTGGATACACTGTAATATAATCTCGGAAATCTTCAAAGTACGCTCATCACTAGCTTTTGTGGTAGAACGGTCTACAATCTCACCATATTCATTTTTCTTTTTCTTATACTGCGGATATATGGAAGCTGCCACATCGAATCCTTCAGAACGGTAGAACATATCAAATGATACTCCGGCAATCCTGTAGCCTTTTTCCTTCCATCTGACACCATTATTTTCAATCGTGCTTAACTGTTGAATTACCCATGATGGGACAGCATAGAAATTAACGTGTTTTCCTGTCCTATTATCAGTACCAGAATACTTGATTGCTTTGAAAAGTAATTCCTTTGGAATCTTATCATCATCAAGAATACGGATCAAATCATGATAAATCAGCATCTTTATATATTTGCTAACTTTATCAATCTTCTTCTGGCTGTTACCTTTCCCCAGATAATCAGCTAACTTCTTATTGGTCACAAAGAACACGATTTCTCCATCATCATTAGAGAATTTCTCACTGTAGACATTATTCCTTGCAATAGAAAGCATCATAAGGAATGTATCTTTTGCATACTTGATATTTTTATCAGCCTGCGGACACAATTCTTTAAACTTATTCAGCGTGATATTGCTTATCATAAGGTCAATATTTTCTCTCTGTTTAGATAATCAACTGCCTTCTTTATCCTCTCCATCTCATGGCTGTATATCCTGTATGCGGCAGATTTAGCCCCATCCAAAGAATCAAATACATCTGGCTTCAATCTCCTGACACTCCCTTTACCAAAACAGTATAGAAGATATTTACCCTCCACCGGCTCATGGTTAATACGGAATTCTATCCTTACTACACCGCATAAATTGATTTCACAATGGCTGCACACA
>RAYE01000152.1 GCA_003612285.1 bacterium D16-51
TCCGCACTTGGAACGGGTACAAAATCGGGAATTGGAAAATTCATGTTATCGCCCCCTTTCTTTTAATTGCTCAAATCTGATAAAATCATTTTTCTCATTGCGACTACTGAAAAAATGATTCCTATGATACCGAAAATAATTGCCGCAACGGGAATTGACATCAATCCTGCATTGCTTCCCTGTGAGTTTGACGCTATGGCAACAATGATGATAGACGAAACAACGGTTGCAATCGTTGACTTCTTTATCATTCCAACATACAGTGGGAGAAGCCCCAACAGGATAGCGGATATTGTTGTAACTGCCTGTGCCAGTATGTTTCCAAAGCTGAACGTGACAAAATCAAAACATTTTGCCGCAAGAAAGATTGTGGCATATTGGAAGATATTTGACAGCACATGGAACGTAAAACTAATGCAGCATATCAAAATGAGTTTTGCCGTAATCAGTTTCGTGCGGCTGATCGGGTAAGTAAAAAGCAAGCCGATTGTCTTGTTTCTATATTCTTCAATCACAAATACGGAAATCAGTACCGCTTCCCATACAATCAGAGTAGCCCTTACAAGCATTGCCGCTAACGTAACCGTATCTAACTGGACTGGGGCAAATCCCGGAAGCGTGGATATATTGCCGCTTGCAGTTAAAAGGCTGGACGTAAAGGCGGAAAGCAGAAAAATGATAAAGTTAGCGATTAACAATCCGGCGATATGCGGCTTCAACGGTACTTTCTTAATTTCCATGCGGATAAGATTCCACATTTTTTCCACCTCCTCCCAATAAGCCTAAATAATAGGATTCAAGGTCTATCCCTTTCGCCGTGAGTTCTTTCATAGATACTTCCGCAAGCATAGCCCCGTGGTCAATAATTCCGATTGTGTCGGCAATTTTAGATAGCTCGTCAAGGATATGGCTGGATATTAAAATGCTTGTGTGGTATTCATGGTTGATTCGCAGCAACAGCTCTCGCACTTCGATAATTCCCTGTGGGTCTAAGCCGTTTATAGGTTCGTCTAAAATGAGCAAATCCGGCTTTGTGAGCATTGCCCTTGCAAGCGCAAGCCGCTGTTTCATTCCCAAAGAGAATTTCCCTACGGCTTTATTGCCCGTTTCTGCAATCCCCAACAATGACAGCGTTTCCATGATGTTTTCATAGCCTGCGCCCATGTACCGGCAATGGAGTTCCATGTTCTCGTATGCGCTTAAATGGCTGTAAAAAACAGGGCTTTCAATAATGCTGCCGATACGGGAGAAAACGGGATTGTTCCCCTTGTTGATAGTTTCGCCTAATAAACATACCGTACCTGTATCGGGGAAAATGATGTGGTACAGTGTTTTCATCAGCGAAGTTTTTCCTGCGCCGTTTGCGCCCAGAAATCCGTATACTTCCCCTTGCCTTACATTCATGCAAATATCATTCAGTATGGGGCAGCCCTCTATGGATTTTGATAAATGCCGGACTTCGACCGCATTTGTCATTCGCTCGCCCCCTTTTCGGGGCATAGCCGCCTTTTAAATATCAGAGTTGCTTTCTGTGCGATTCCGATAAGGGAATATTGGGAGCTGCCTATGCACGGATAGGCAAAACAAGTAACCAGTTCCCAGCCGTCCTTACCGTAATGGTTCAGTTTATCAGACAGCGACTTTTCGGAATGTTCTGTTTCCTTGCTGTCAATTACTATCGTTTTGTACTCAAATTCTGTCATAAAAATCTCCTTTACTCAAAAATATCTGCCACAAGGCTATCCACCATAAAATCAAAAACAGCGAAATAATCA